>JBDHVW010000044.1:0-62367 GCA_039809865.1 Vulcanimicrobiota bacterium | reverse complement strand
TCTCAATTGAGTACATAAAATGCTGCTCGTAAACACGAAGTCCTAAGACCTCGTGGTTGTTGCAACTTGTTAAATCAACAGGTGCACTTCACAAAAACCGTTATCCAGTTGTCAAAGACCATCGCCATCTCTGGCTCGGGTGCCCTCGCTCGCGAGGACAAAGGGGAGATTACCGTACCCGGCCCCGCCTGTCAACAGGGAATTTTTGGACTAGGGATTTTCCTCCGGAGAAGGGCTGGGAGACGGCGTTGCAGGCGGTTTAGGGGCCGCCGAGGCGTCCTCCACGACCATGCCCTGCTTGGAGTCGTAGCGGAAAGATTTGAGGCCGTGCGCGCCCGGGTTGGGGCAAACCAGCTGGTAGCCCGTGGCCGTCGGCACGAAGGAGTAGTTTTTGCCGCTGGCGGGACACTGCGGATAGCGATTGATATAGTTGGGAAAGAGCTCGTCCATCGACTTGGGGAACTCTTTGCCATGGTCTTTGGCGTAGAGCTCGACTTTGGTGGCCAGGTTCTTGAGGTTGTAGGCGCACTGCAGAGCCAACTGCTCCCGCCGTCGTTGCTCGGCGATGTTGGCCATGAAGCCCCAGTCGACCTCGGGTAGCGTGAAGCTCTGACCCCCGTAAGCGGCTGCATCGGGAATGGAGAGCGCGTATTTCTTGTAGGGCGGACGGCAGATGTAAATGAACGGCTTGTTGGTTCCCGGATCATTGGGGATGACCACGTCGGCGCCGTCCTTCGGCTTCAGCGACTTGAAGGCAGTATCCAACTCGGTCAGGGAGCTGGGGTACTGACCCTGCTCCATGTAAAAATACTCGAGCATGGCCTGGATCTTGGACATCCGGGCCCAGGCCTCGCGCATCTTGTCGGCCGGCTGTGCCGCGGGCTTGTCTTTGTCTTTGGGAGGCTGCTGGGCCCATCCGGGCAATCCCAGGACGAGACCGGCCAGCAGAGCGCAGAGAAGGGCCTTTCTCACTGCCCCATCCAGTAGTCTTTCAGCCATTTACTGCGGGTAGGGTGGCGCAGCTTGCGCAGCGCCTTGGCCTCGATCTGGCGAATGCGCTCGCGCGTGACGCCAAACTCCTGGCCGACCTCTTCCAGAGTGCGCGGACGGCCGTCCTCCAGCCCGAAACGGAGCTGCAAGACCTTTTTCTCGCGCTGGGTGAGGTTTTCCAGCACATCCTCCATCTTCTCTTTGAGGAGCTGAGTGGAGGCCGCCTCGGCCGGTGCGACCGCTTCGGCGTCTTCGATGAAGTCGCCCAGATGGGAGTCTTCCTCTTCGCCAATCGGCGTCTCGAGGGAGATGGGCTCCTGCGCGATCTTCATGATCTCGCGCACGCGCTCTTCCGCGAACTTCTTCTTCTTGCGAATCTCTTCCTGAACGAGCTCGTCGTCCATGTCCAGATCCCGGCCATATTGCTTGCTGACCTGCACCCGGACCTCTTCGTGGTCGACCGGATACATCTCGCGCGTGATCTCCTCAACCGAGGGATCGCGGCCCAACTCCTGGAGCAGATGGCGCGACACGCGGATGAGGCGGTTGATGGTTTCAACCATGTGGACCGGGATGCGAATCGTGCGTGCCTGGTCCGCCAGCGCGCGCGTGATCGCCTGACGAATCCACCAGGTGGCGTATGTGCTGAACTTGTAGCCCTTACGGTAGTTGAACTTCTCGACCGCGCGGATCAGACCGAGGTTACCCTCTTGGATCAGGTCCAGGAAGAGCATGCCGCGCGAGATGTATTTCTTGGCGATACTGACTACCAGGCGCAGGTTGGCCTCGATCAGCTTACGTTTGGCTTCGGCGCCATCCGCCACATCCCACTCCAGGACCTTGATGCGCTCCACCAGCTTGAGGTCGTCCTTGGACCCCTTCTTGGTCAACTGCTCTTTGTAAAGCGCCCGACCCTTGTCCCAGAACTTCTGGATATGGGTGTGCTTCTCGAGCAGGTCCTTGGTCTCGCTGATCGAGTCCTCTCCGATACGGGCCTGCTCAAAGCGACCCAGCACTTCGGCGGCACGCTCGCCCTGGTAGATCTCCTCACGCAGGCGGTGCTCGTCCAGTTCGTCCAACGATGAGGTCAGACGCGAACGCGCCTCCTCACCCTTCGCAGACTGCGTATTCAACACTTTCTGGACGGCATACCACAGATCGTCCATCTGCAGCAGCTCGCGCATAGCCTCTTCGCCCTTCTCGATGCGCTGGGCCAGGCTGATCTCCTCAGCCGGAGAGAGCAGGTCGACGCGACCGATCTCCTTGAGGTACATCCGGACCGGGTCGTCCAGGGCCACTCCCTCGACCCAGCCGTCGGCCCCTTTGGCCTTCTTGGTAGCCCTTACGGGAGTTCCGGATTCCTCTTCCTGGTTATCTTCCGGCTCGTCGTCCTCTTCCTTGGCGTCGTCGGTGATCTCGATGCCCTCTCGAGTAATCTTCTCGAGCATGTCATCCATCTGATCGGGGCTGAGGTCCTCTTGGTACAGGACGTCGCTGATCTCCTCATAGGTGAGAAAGCCCTTGTCCTTCCCCTTGGCCAGGAGCTTCTGGAACGAAGCTGGGATCTCGGGGTCTTGGGCCGTGCTGCCAGCCTTTTTTCTCACTGGGCTACCTTTCTGAAATACCGATTCAACTCGAGGTATTCGCGGAACCGCTCGTCGTCCGAGCTAAGCTGTCCGGCTTCTATTGCCGGCACGACTTCCCGCCGTAGTTCCTCCAGCCGCAGTTGCTTGACGCGATCTCGGATCGGAAGGATCAACTTCAATACGTCTTCTGCAGTCGATTCTGGAGGCTCGTGGACCAGTAGTTCCGTCCATTTTCTAAGCATTCCTTCTTCTTCCAGGAACCCTGAAAGGTCTGTCAGGCGCAGGGGCTCCTTCCGACCTTCCATGGCGAACAGCGCTTCGACCACCGGGCGTAATTCCTCTCGGGTGAAGTCGACGGGACGCAGATGCTGCCGGGCGACCCCGATAAAATCGGGTTTGTGAGCCAGGATGCGCAACAGGCGCTCCTCCGGATCGAACTGCTGGGCTTTCGGACGGGCCGTGGGGGGCGGGGCAACCGTGCGGGGCATCTTCCAGGCCAACCGCGTCTCGGTGATCTGCAGCTTGGAGGCGATCTTGCGGAAGTAGCCGTCTTTGAGCACCGGATCAGCCAGTGCGGCGACGGCCGGGAGAACCTCGCGGGAGTAGGCTTCCTTCCCCTGAGGCGAAGAGATGTCGTGCTTGGCCTCGGCGATCTCCATGAAGTAGTCCACCACCGAACGGGCCTCGCCCAGTCGCGCGGCCATCGCCTCGGGCCCGAACTGCCGGATGTAGGAATCGGGATCCTGTCCTTTGGGTAGGACGGCCATCTGTACGTCCAGATTGGCTTGCTGGAAAAGCGCGATAGCCTTGACCGTGGCGTTCTCCCCGGCCCGATCGGAATCGTAGGCCAGCTTGACGTTTTTGACATAGCGGCTCAGGAGCGTCGCTTGCTCGGGCGTGAGCGAGGTGCCCAGAGAAGCCACCGTATTGTCAAAGCCGGCCTGATGCATGATCACGACGTCGATATTCCCCTCGGCGACGATGGCCTGATCTTTTCGCTTGGCCGAGCCCCGCGCCAGGTTGAGGCCGAACAGGTGCTGGCGCTTCGAGTAGATCGGGCTCTCGGGGGTGTTGAGATACTTGGGCTGCCCCTCCGCGATCAGGCGCCCTCCCAGGGCGATGGGTCGGTCCTGGGCATCGCAGATCGGGAACACGATGCGGTCGCGGAGCATGTCCAGGACTCGCCCGTCGCGCTCGCGCAGAACTCCCACCGCGAGGCCCTCGGCGGGTTGGAAGCCGGCGCTTTGAAGGACCCTCACCAGGGCCTGGCCGCCCGAGGGCGCCCAGCCCAGGCGGAAACGCTGGGAGGCCTCACGGGAGATGCCCCGCGACTGCAGATAGCGGCGCCCCTCCTCGCCGATCGGGCTGGTGAGGAGAAGCTCTTCGTAGAAAGCCACCACCCGCTGCAGCAAATCCAACATCCGATCGCGCTCGCTACGGTCCTCGCTGTCCTCCTCGAGCACGACCTCGACGCCGCACTCCTGTCCCAGACGCTGGACGGCCTGAGGAAAAGTCAGCCCCTCCATCCGCATCACGAACTGGTAGAGCGAGCCCGCTTCCTGGCAACCGAAACAGTGGAAACCGAACTTGTCCGGACTGATGCTAAAAGATGGCGTACGCTCGTTGTGGAAAGGACAAAGGGCGATGTAATTCTTGCCCTGCTTGCGCAGGTTGAGGTAGCGGGAAAAGATCCCCACCACGTCGCTCTTGAGCAGGATTTCCTGGAGGGTAGAGTCGGGGATGCGCCGGCCCACTCAAGGCTCCGCGCTGGCCTCCACCGTGAGCAGGCGAGTCGTGGGCGGAATTCCGCGGAACTCGTAGTCTTTCACGCTGAGGCTGCGATCGGGATTGACGCTGACACCCTCGGAGAGCCAGGTGGCGACGATCAGATCGGCCTCCTCGTCTTCGTTGAGGCGTTGGGAATTGCTGACAAAACTCGCGTAAGGCGTGCCATCGGCGGAGCGGAGCAAAACCCGCACGCGCCCGGACGAACTGGAGAAACGGCGCGAGGGCGCCACGCGAGCCTTTACAACCAGGCGATTGTTCTCCAAAAAGGGCTCGAAACGGCGGACCTCCATCGGCACCGACTCGCCTGTCCCACGCCATTCCGCCTGGGCGGGGGGTTGATAGCCGGGCGAGTAAAGCTCGATGCGGTCAGCATACTGATGGACTTCTACGCCGAACAGTGGGTAGACCTGAGACTGGGCGATGAAGGGGGCATCATTGAGCATCGTAATCGGAAACTCGCGCCCCTGGGCCGAGGCCGTACCAGCATGGGAGTTGAGGCTTATGCGCAGATTGAGCATCTGCGCGACAGCCAGCAGCGGGAGCTGATACTCGCCACTGACCTGGCGGGCCTCGACGGCTCCCAGCTTGCGACCATCGAGCCACACGGGCAGCCCTCCCTCGGCCAGCGCGAGGGCGCTCAGGAGCAGCCAACAGACGATGAATCGAATCATTCTCAAACGGGCTTTCTCGACCCGTCCCCGGCGGCCCTGCGAAGAAGGGCAACTTCTTGGGGCGACAGACGACGCGCAATTCCGCACTCCAGTTCGCCCAGCTCGATCGGACCGATGCCTATCCTGAGGAGCCTGCGCACCCCGATCCCCAGGACGGCCAGCATGCGGCGGATCTGACGGTTGCGCCCCTCGAAGAGCACCAGCTCGACCCAGGGGCCGTCCAGCACACGTACCTCGCAAGGGGCGGTTGGACCATCCTCCAGCGATACCCCCTCGGCCAGGCGCAAAGCCTCCTCCGAGGTCAAGCGGCGATCCGTCTGCACCTGGTAGCTCTTGGCCACGTGATGGCGAGGATGGGTGAGCAGGTTGGCCAGCTCGCCATCGTCGGTGAGCAGGATGAGCCCCTCCGAATCCTGGTCCAGACGCCCCACCGGGTAAAGGCGGCGCGAGGACTCGACCAGGTCGAGCACGGTCGGACGCCCGCGCTCATCGCGGGCGGTGGAGAGATAACCCACGGGCTTGTGCAGAGCCCAGACCTCCCGCTCGGCAGCCACGCTCAACAACCGTCCGTCCAGGGCGATCTTGTCAGTAGAACCAACCCGGTCGCCCAGAGTGGCGACCGCACCGTTGACCCGCACGCGCCCGGCCGCGATCAACTCCTCGCACCTGCGGCGAGATCCGGCGCCGGCGCGGGCCAGCCACTTCTGGAGCTTCTCGGTTTCCACGCCAGAGGGCTTGCGCGGCCCTCCGGCAGGATCCTCCAAACGGATAGCCGAAAACCGCTTGCACGCAAAGAATTCCCGGAGGTAGGCCCGTGGCCGAGGAAAAGTCCGTCCTGACCCAATCGATCGTTTACGACGGCGAGGAATACAGCCGCGAATCGCTGCAGGACATGGTAAACAATTACCAGACGCAGCATTCGGCCCGCATCCAGGAGCTCGAGTCTCTCAAGAAGACTCACGACAGCATCTCCCGCGAGCTCACTCAGGAACTGGCCGAGCAGAAGTCCGCCTGGGAGTATCTGCGCGGCATGATGACGCTCGATCGCCATTCGGCAATGTCCAATTTCCGAGGCCTGCTCGAAAAGGTGCCGATCCTCAAAGACCGGATGCCCGACCGGCCTCTGTCGGAGTTGCTTCAAGAGAAGATTCAGGTGGCCGAAAACCGCACCCGCGAGGTCGGCCACTTCCTTGATCGCATGGAGTCCGAGATGGAGTCGATCCGTCAGGACATCGTGCGGCTCAACAAGAAGATGGTCGTGGCGGCCGAGAACGAGGAGAAAGCGGCTCACTACATCCTCAAGCTGAAGGACCTCCAGAGCCAGCTCGAGGGAGAGCTGGCCGCGCTGGGCGAGACGGTTACCGCGGCTCACCGCTCCAAGAAAGCCGAGATCGACGAAGTGAAACGGCTTATCTGGGAGCACGGCGCCCGGCTGCGTCTCTACTCCAACGCCGAGGACCGCATCTCGGCCATCGTCCAGATGAACAACCACTTCCTGGAGATGCTCACCAACCTGCACGGAAATATGCAGAACCTCTACGAGGCAGGCCTCGAGGTCCTCGACGAGCTACGCGGCAACCTGGCCTCGCTGGCCACGGCCACCGAGGCGAGCGAGCTCACCATGGATATGCAGGATTCGATGCAGTCGCTCAAGGACAGTGTCAACCGCGTGGCGGTGCTGGCTTCGAACACCAGCCTCTACCTGACTCAGAACGTGGAGCGCCTGACCAGTCAGATGCGCATCTACGACGAGCAGACCGAGGCCCTGGTGCAAAGCAACCTCGAGGCCGAGCGCGAGATCCAGGAGAAGCGCATCGACGACACGCTGGCCCTGGCCGAGAAAGAATACGGGCTGCTGCAGCAGGCTCGCGAAAAACAATAGTATTTGAGCTCAGAGCTGACCCCGCTGCGCGCCGAGCCGATCGCGCAGGAACAGTTCTCCCGGGTCACCGGGCAGAACGCCCATATCTACCTCGAGTTTCTGCGCAACCTCGTGCGCGGCTCGAGGCTGAACAAGTTCTACCCCGATCCCGACGGGCTGGATAACCTCTACAAAGCCATGGGCGAGGTCCCGGGCGAGGAGACCAGTCTGCTGGTCAGCCTCAAAACCGGCCTTCCCAGCGAGAAAGACATCGGCAAGATCATCGCCGACAAAGAGCTGGCGCCACGCATCCTCAAAGCCGCCTCGGTGGAAGACTTGAAAAAGCGGGGCGATGCCGCCTCCCTCCGGATGATCGAGAAGCACGGCTACTTCACGTTCCTCAACGAGGGGAAGATCCCGAAGCGGACGCACCTGGAGATGTGGCTGCGCCAGGTGGACGAGAACAAGCGGATCGCCTTCTTCACCACGATCTTCGAGCGCTTCGACCCCACCGAAGGGGTCTTCGTGCGCTACACCATCCAGTTGGCCCAGCAGCACGCTCGTTGGAGCAAAGCCCAGGTGGAGCTCCAGGGAGACGACCTGCAGTACACCCAGGGATTCCGCAACGTGATCTCGCGCTACTCGAGCGACGAGGCGGAGTTTGCGTTCATCCTGTTGAGCGACCTGCCCAACATCGTAGTGCAGGAGGTCGTGCGCGGACGCGTCGGGCCGCTCTGGTTCGACGGCGTCCAGATGCCACCCGAGATCGAGGCGCTGATCCGCAAGCATCCGGGCAACTTCATCCTGAACCTGCCCAGCGAGCGGGTCAACGCGCCCTCCGAGAAGGCCGCGTCCAGCGTGCGCGAGGACAAGAATTGCGATCCCTTCGCGCGCTTCTACCGGGAATCTCTCTCTCCCGAGGTGCGCGGTCTGGCGGACAGCAGGGCCGAGAAGCTCGGCTATCATGTGTTCAAAGAGCGCAAGTTCTGCTGCACCCGCGGCATCGAGGCCCCCCTCAAGGAGCTTCTGGCCCGGCACGGCCACAAGTGCGTGATATACAGGGTGTAGCGCCCCCCTGATCGAAACTCCAGACCAATGCTCACCAAACCCTCGCTCATCGTCCAAGAGGACGATCTGATCCAGGAGATCCCGCTCGTCCGCGGCATGATTTTAGGCAGCGGACTGCAGCAGGCGCTAGGCGGCCTGGCGCCCGGACCCTACGGGCTGACGGCCATCCATCTCGCAGTACTGGATGTGGTCGAGAAGGCCGGCTCGGTCGTACTCGAGGTGGAGACGCGGCTGCGCCAGCGGATCACCTCCGACCGCGGGGGGGAAGCCGAGATGGCGGGGTTTGACTTTATCGTCGAGCTACAACCGCTGGACCGTGCCTTTTGCGCGTGGTACGCCGTCTATGTGGCCGCCGACTGGGCCACCAGGGAGTGCGCCAAGCACACCAGCACCTCCGTGGCCGTGAAGGGTGGCTTCAAAAACCGCTGGGTGCAAGACCTGAGCAACCTGTCCGGCAATAACCTCTTGCAGGTGCTGACCCGCGAGCTGAAGGCATTTTACGAGCACCACCGCAACCACGCCGACCCGGCACGGCGCATCACCGATCCCGAGAAGGTGGCGGATACAACCGCAGCATTCTTCCAACTGCTGGCCAACGGGCTGAACGAGTTCCTCAGTGATGGAGCCTACGAACGTCACCGCCAGGTGCTCGAGCAGATGCGGGTCGAGGTTCTGGGACAGGGTTACCTCGGCCTCCGAGCCACCCAGAGCGCCGAACCCGGTCAGAGCAGCGATCTCCTGCCGGTCTTGCCGGAGGACGTGGTAGGTAACCAGGAATACATCGAAGCGGGAATGCGGCTGGCCCGCGATGTGGCCGGCTATGATTTCGTAACCCGCAAGAACCCCAAGAAGGTGAACCCCGTTCTCTTCTGCCAGGGCACGCCAGGCTGCGGCAAGACCCTGACCGCCCACGCCGTGGGGAACTACTTCCTGGAGTACTGCCGCAAGCGCGACATCCCCGCCAAGTTCCTGGTGATCCGGCGGAGCGACTGGGCGTCGAGTTACCAGAACGCTTCGGCCAACAAGCTGATCAGCATCTTCAAAGATGACGTATACGGCTTCAACGGCGTGGTTGGGTGCTACTGGGCCGATATCGACACCGCCTTCGCGGCACGCTCCGACCCGGGGTTGCGCAGCGAGGAGAAGAACATCCTCGGAGCCAGCTTCGGGATCTTCGACGGCACGCTGATTCCCAAGGACGGCAAATGGTTCATGTTATGCGATGCCAACTACATCAACATGGACCAGGCTACGTTGAGCCGCATCAGCCAGGATCCCTATATCGTCAAGGGACCGGTTACGGTGGAGGATTTTGTCACGCTCTACCGCGACAAGAAGCTGCACGAGTTCGCCGACTTCTTCCCCTTGAACGAGGACCAGTGGCGTCAGGTCGCGCAGGCGTGCATCGACTTCAACCTGTCCGGGCGCAACGTGGACAACATCTGCCAGAAGTTGATCCGCGAGGTGCAAGATGTGGAGCCGCCGGACGAATACTACAAGGCAAGTTTCGAGGAGCGCCGCAGGATACTGCGCGAGCTTTCCAAGCCGATGACGGTGCAGCGCATCGTGGATGTGATGGACGGCTTCCGGCGCTTCGAGGCCGAAGCCGAGGCCAAGGCCGAGCGGCAGCGTTTCGACGAGCGTGTGCGCGAGATCGTGTTCAACCTGTCGGCTCAGAAGGCAGCGATGGAGAGCTACGGCTCATGAAGCAGCGACGACAGGAGCGGTCAGAAGAACAGCGACGACAGGAGCGGTCTCCAGGGTGAAGCAGAACCCCGACTATGCCCCGGAGGCGGGCGATACCCTCGATCAACTGATCCAGCAGTTCTCGGATCAGTATACCTTCCTGCGCGAGCTGATTCAGAACGCAATCGACGCCGGTACCAAGCGAGTCGATGTCTGGTTCGAGTTTGACGAGTTCGAGGGCGGCGCGATGGGCGCCATGAAGCTGCACGTCGACGACACGGGCGAGGGGATGAACCGCGAGATCATCGACACGCAGCTCACGCGCCTTTTCTCGAGCTCCAAAGAGAACGACCTGACCAAGATCGGGAAGTTCGGCATCGGCTTTGTTTCGGTCTTCGCGCTGCAACCCGAGGCGGTGGTGGTGGACACCAGCCGCGACGGCGAGAACTGGCGCATCTTCTTCCACGGAGGCAAAGAGAAGAGGTTCGACCGGATCGTGATGGAGACGCCGTTCGACGGCACCCAGATCACCCTGATCAAGATGGTCAGCAAGCACGAGTACGAGCAGGCGATCCAGCGCAGCCTGGATGTCATCGTGTACTGGTGCAAGCACTGCGACGTGGACATCTTCGTCGAGGGCAAGAAAATCAACCAGGCCTTCACGCTCCCGTTCCCCTACACGATGACGCACCAGATCCCCGGCACGGAGATTGTGGTGGCGCCCGCCGAGACGCCCAAGACCTTCTTCGGCTTCTACAACCGTGGCCTGACGCTGGCCGAGTCGGGGGCCACCGAGCCCAAGCCGGAGTTCCCACCGGGCGTGCATTTCAAGATCAAGTCGCGCTATCTCGAGCACACCCTGACGCGCGACAACATCATGGTGGACGAGAACTACCAGAAGGCCATGAAGATCCTGAAAGACTTTGTGGACGGGCCTTTCCGGAAGTCACTCTTCCAGACCGCGGTGGAGAAGAACGACGACCGCGTCTACGGCTTCCTCTCCACCCGCATGACCAATCTGCCGGACGACTTGCAGAACAAGCCCCTGTTCCCCACGGTGGATGGCCTGCGCCTTACTTACAAGCAGCTTAAAGTTATCGTCGACAAGCAGGGCGAGGTCTTCTGGGACGACCGAGAGTCGCCCCTCACCGAGTCGCTCAAAGCCAGCGGCAAGATGGTGCTGCGGTGCGCGGGCGAGGAGAAGGAGCCCGGGCTCTGGCGACTGCTCAAGTTCATGGCGCAGAAGAAGGGGAAGGACGTCCTGCTGAGGGCGCGCGACACCTACGGACAGCCGGCTATCGTGACCGGTCTGTCCCGCAAGCAGACCGAGTTGCTGGAATCGGCCGGGCGCATCCTGAAGACGGCCGGCTTCAAGTACAAGAGCGTTTTCCCCGGCAGCCTCCGCGACGCGGGGGGCAATCTCGAGAGGAAGGCCTACGTACTCCAGGACAAAGCGGGAGCGCTGTTCCGCCCGGAGGGGCTCAAGAAGGGCCTGCTGGCGACGTTGTTCGGGGGCGGAAAAGCGCCCCAGGACCTGGTGGTCAACCTGGATGATCCGCTGGTCGAGAAGAATTTTCGTCTGAACGAGCGGTTCCCCCGATTGGCGCCCTACCTGCTGGCCTGTTGCGTGATGGTAAACGACGGCCTGGATGGCGCTACGGTGACCCGCATGGTCGAGGCCGCCATGGCCGAGTCGGGGGAAACCAAGAAGGGCTGAGTCCGGGGACCGTGGAATGGCCCTCAAGTCTTGGAACCGGTATTACGTAGCTTTCTTTTCTGTGACGCGGTCGTGCCGTCCCATCAGGGCAAATTGCTCTGCTACGGGGTGTTCTCCGACCTGGTGGCCACGAAGTTTCCCGTCACCCATCCCCGCTTCTCGATTCTGACATCGTGGAGCCGCGGAACGGGCTTCCACATCCAGGTCGTCAAGATGTTCAACCCGGCCCGCACGGTCATGCTGAACCAGTCGCCCGAGATGTACTTTACGCTGGAAGATGAGTCGCAGACCGTGCATGTGCAGGTGGACGTGAACCAGATCGTGTTCACCGAGGCGGGGACCTACTTTTTCCAGATCTACCTGGACAACCGGCTCATCGCCGAGCACACGCTGAACTACTTACAAAAGTAGCTTACAGAAGACCGGGGGAAAGCTATCCCCGAGGGGGGTGAAGCTCCCAGCGGAGCTGGTCGATTCGAGTCTCACGAAAGACGGGTGGGTCGCCATCTCCCCAGGTAGAGACCCCAAGGGAGAGCAGCTCGCGCAGCGACGCAAAGAGCGGTTCGGCGTCTTCCTCGCTGATCATGGCGCAAATGCATCCACGGTGGTAGACGAACGGATAGTCTTTCATCTCAGGCGGGCTTTGAACAGGTCGCTCGAATCCCTGGGCTTCAGAACCCTTTGTTCCGCCGAGGAACAGCCCGAGACAGATTCAATTCTCCACAAAAAAAGAATGCCCAGGTCTGGGAAGACCGGGCCAGGGGTTCTGGAGGGTCCGAGCGCGGGGACGCGCGCTACAAACAACTCTTATTCAGCTGAGGGTCGCGTGGAGTGGACTGCGCCACCGGTCATGCCGGGTTGCACGCCCTGGGCTCCGTTGGGACCGTAGACCGCGCCGGCTTGCATGCCGGGGTCGTAGTTGGCGCCGCCGGCCGCCGCGCCCACGGGCGCCGCACTGGCGACTTCGTTGACCTTCTGGGTGCTCTGGGCCGCTTCGGGCGCCTTCAGGGCACTCAGCAGGGAGGCCATATTCTGGTCTTTGACGGTGTTGTCGTCGTCGGCCTCGGTGGAGATGTTTACCTTATCGGTAACCCCGGCTCCGCCGACGGGACTGGTTCCGCCCGCTGCGCCCGCCGCCCCGGTTTCTCCGAGACGATTGGCCGCGCCGCCCGGTATGTAGCTGGGGGCAACCTGGCCCGCGCCACCCGCGCCGCCGACTCCGTCGACTTTTCCGATTTCAAAGGGGTCCTTAGCCATTGGGGTTCACTTCCTATACTCTCTTCACGGGTGTCTCCCGTGGTTGTATGATAGAACCCGGGGAACCCCTCATGACAGGCCATGTTGTGAACACCATGTTAACTGTGTAAACAGAATGTGAACATGCTCGTTAACATCCGTTCACATGTTGACGAAAACGAACAGCCTGTCGTATCATCGCCCAGTTGAAGGCGAGGTTCCGTGGTGTCCTCCCACCCTGATCCTGGCTTTGAAGGCATAACTCTATGGAGGTTCTAGATCCAAGTGGCAACCAAGTCCGAAGTTATCGAGCAGCATCGCACCCACGAGGGTGATACGGGATCGGCAGAAGTGCAAGTGGCACTGTTGAGCGACCGTATCAATCATCTCACCGAGCACCTGAAGGTACATAAGAAGGACCATCACTCTCGGCGGGGACTGCTCATGATGGTAGGTAAGCGGCGCCGGCTGCTCAACTACCTGCAGAAGAACTACATCAAGCGCTACCGGACCCTGATCCAAAAGCTCGGTCTGCGCCGCTAGATGCACTTCCCCCAGCCGAAACGGTAACGGCTGTCCCATCGCAACACCACAGGGCAAAGCTCTGCTGGTGTTTTCGTGCTTTCCGAAGGGCAAGCTTCGGTCTGCATTTCCTCACGTAACAAACTCGAGGTGAATAAGAGAATATGGCAACACAAGTGAAAGACGCAGAGAAGGTGGTCGCCGAGCGAGAGATCGGCGGACGCACCATGCGCATGGAAACCGGTGAGTTGGCCAAGCAGGCCGGCGGAGCCGTCATCGTGACCTATGGAGAGACCGTCGTGCTGGTGGCCGCCACCGCGAACGACAAAGCCCGCGAGGGCATCGACTTCTTCCCCCTGACGGTCGACTACGAAGAGAAGATGTACTCCGCCGGTCGCATCCCGGGCGGATTCTTCAAGCGCGAGGGCCGTATGCCCGAGCGCTGCATCCTGATCTCCCGCCTGATCGACCGCCCCATTCGCCCGCTCTTCCCGGACGGATTCCGCAACGACTGCCATATCGTAGGCCTGTGCCTGCAGGTGGACGATCAGAATGATCCCGACGTTCTCGCCGTTTGCGGCGCGGGCGCCGCTCTGTCGGTCTCGGACATCCCGTTCGACGGCCCCGTGGCCGGCGTGCGCATGGGATACATCGACGGCGAGTTCGTGGTGAACCCGACCATCGAGCAGCAGGCGCAGAGCAGCCTGTCGCTGGTGGTGGCCGGAACCCGCGACAACCTGATGATGGTCGAGTGCGGCTGCGACGAGGTCTCCGAGGAGCTTCTGCTGGACGCGTTCGAGGAAGCCCACCGCAACATCCGCCTGATCATCGAGATGATCGACGAGCTGGTCAGCAAGAAGGGCAAGGAGAAATCCGAGTTCAAGCTGTTCAAGCCCACCCCCGAGGTGGAGAAGTTCGTGCGCGACCGCATCCAGAGCAAGATCGGCAAGGCCATGCGCATCGTCGACAAGCTGGAGCGCAAGGCGGCCCTGGCGGCCATCAATAAGACCGACTTCGTGACCGAGACGCTGGGCGAGTCCAAGCTCTCGGCCGAGTGGAAGGAGCGTCTCGCGAGCGAGAACTTCGGGCGCGACTTCGACACGATCTACAAGAAGTGCCAGGAAGACGAGCTGGTCACCATGATTGTGAAGGAAGGGCGTCGTCCCGACGGTCGTAAGGCCGACGAGATCCGCCCCCTGAAGGCCCAGGTCGGGGTGCTCAACCGCATCCACGGCACCGGCCTCTTCACCCGCGGACAGACCCAGGTGCTGTCGCTGCTGACGCTCGGCACGCTGAGCGAGGAGCAGATGATCGACAACATCATCGGCGAGACCTCGCGGCGCTACATGCACCACTACAACTTCCCGCCCTACTCCGTCGGCGAGGCCCGCTTCATGCGCGGTCCCGGCCGTCGCGAGATCGGCCACGGCGCTCTGGCCGAGCGCGCGCTCTTGCCGGTCATCCCAGACGAGAACGACTTCCCCTACACCATCCGGATCGTCAGCGAGACGCTGGAGTCCAACGGCTCCACCTCGATGGCCTCCACCTGCGGCAGCACGCTGGCGCTGATGGATGCGGGTGTGCCGATCAAAGCGCCCGTGGGCGGCATCGCCATGGGCCTGGTGGCCAAGGGTGACGAGTTCACCGTGCTGACGGACATCCAGGGCCTCGAGGACGCGCTGGGCGAGATGGACTTCAAGGTGGCCGGCACCCGCGATGGCGTGACGGCGCTGCAGATGGACATCAAGCTCAAGGGCATCACGATGGAGATCCTGCGCACCGCGCTGGAGCAGGCCAAGACGGCCCGTTACCAGATCCTGGACGTTATCGAGGCCTGTATCGCCGCCCCGCGCGCCGAGCTGAACTCGCTGGCCCCGCGCATCTTCACGATCACCATCGACCCGGACAAGATCAAGGAGATCATCGGCCCGGGTGGCCGCGTGATCAACAAGATCATCGCCGAGACGGGCGCCAAGATCGACATCGAGAACGACGGCCGCATCTTCGTGGCCTCGGTGGACCGCGTTGCGGGCGACCGCGCCGCCAAGATGATCGAGGACCTGACCCGCGAGGTTCAGGTGGGCGAGGTGTTCACCGGTAAGGTGATGCGCATCATGAGCTTCGGCGCCTTCGTCGAATTGCTGCCCGGTAAAGAGGGACTGCTGCACATCTCCAAGCTGGCCGAGGGCCGCGTGGAGAAGGTGGAGGACGTCGTCTCGCTGGGCGACACGATCGAGATCGTCGTGGACGAGATCGACTCGATGGGCCGCATCAACCTGAGCCGCCCGGGCGTCAAGAAAGCCCCCCGCGAGGAGGGCGACCGTCCCGAGCGCGGTCCGCGTGACCGTGGCGACCGTGGAGATCGCGGTGACCGTGGAGATCGCGGTGACCGTGGCGATCGGGGCGGCCGTGGCCGCGGCGATCGCGACCGAGGTCCGCGCGAGGATCGTCCGCCGCGGGAGGAGCGTCCGCCGCGTGAAGAGCGCAGCGAGCGTCCGCTCCGCGAGGAACGTCCCCCGCGGGAAGAGCGTGCGCCGCGTGAAGAGCGCAGTGAGCGTCCGCTGCGCGAGGAGCGTGCCCCCCGTGAGGACCGTGGTCCGCGTGAAGATCGCGGTCCGCGTGAGGATCGTGGGCCCCGCCGCGACGACCGTGGTGGCCGCGAAGAGCGTCCGCCGCGCTCCGAGGAGCGCTTCCGCGACGACCGTCCGCCCCGCAGCGCCGAGCGTCCGCGCCCGTCGCGCGAGGACTACGAGCGTCCGCCCGCGAACCGCGACCGCGACTTCGACCGCCCGCGCCCGTCGCGTGAGGACTATGACCGTCCGCGTCCTTCCCGTGAGGACTTCGACCGTCCCCGTCCGCCGCGGGACGACTTCGATCGCGACCGTGGTCCGCGCCGCGAGGGTCCGCCCCCGCGCTCGCGTGAGGACTACGATCGGCCCCGCCCGCCCCGCGAGGAGTATCGCGACCGCCCGCCGGCCCGCGACGACTTCCGTGGCTCGCGCGAGGATCATCGTCCGGTGCGCGACGACCGTGGCCCCGCCCCGCGCGGTGGCGGCCGTGGTCCCCGCGAGGACTTCGATCGGCCCCCGGCTCGTCCGGACTATGATGGCGACCAGAACGGCTCGTCCAACGACGCGGGCGGCGGACGCCGCGCACCGCGTCGGCGTCGCCCGCGCGGAGACTAGTCCGCGATGGAGAGAGCCCGGGGCCTGAAAAGCCCCGGGCTTTTTTCATGGCCTGCGGCGGCGCCCGGTCGGGAGAAGCTGACCTTCGGGTCAGATGAGGACATCGGGGAGAGCCTCACTCCGCGTGGTTCGCAGGTTGGCGAAAAACTATTTATTGACCCCTCGGGCCAGAGGGATGAAAGCTTCGCTTACCTCTTCGGGCCAGAGGGAAGGGAGCATCGTTTGACCCTTCTGGCCAGATCATCGAGTGCCCCTTCGGGTCGAAGGACAGGTTTTCGGGTGTTGTTTCGCCGGGAGATCGGCTCGGCGAGGCGAATCGCTGAACCAGAGATGAATCCCCTTCAACAGCGCGTGCGAGAGTTTTTCACCCGGACGCTCGCGCAGAACGGCGGATACGAGGTGCGCGAGGCGCAGCTCGCCATGGCCGACGGGGTCGCTCAGGCCTTGCTCGATCACGAGGTGCTCGTGGTCGAGGCCGGCACGGGCACCGGCAAGTCGCTCGGCTACCTGGTGCCGGCCTTTCTCTTTCTGGAGAACGTGGACGGGCCGGTGGTCGTCTCCACCCGCACCATCAACCTCCAACAGCAACTGCTCGAGCACGACCTCCCCCGCTTACAGGGGCACCTCAACAAAGACTTCAAGGTGGTCCTGGCCAAAGGCTGGTCCAACTACGCCTGTCTGCGGCGCTTCGACCAGCTCGACGAGCTCGAGCCCCACGAGCGCATCGCCCTGCAGGCCGTGGACCGGTCCCAGGGAGAGCGCCAGCAGTTGAGCCTCCCCGACGAGCTCTGGCGCCACGTTGTGGCCGATCCCATGGCCTGCAACCGCCAGGCCTGCCCGCACTTCAAGGACTGCCACTTCTTCAAAGCCCGGCGCGAGTTGGAGGCGGCCGACCTGATCGTCACCAACCACTCGCTGCTGCTGGCCGACCTCAGCCTGAGGCTGGGCGGCGCCCAGGGCGTGCTGCCCGAGTACAACTACCTGGTGCTCGACGAGGCCCACCACCTCGAGGAAGTGGCCACCGACCACCTGGGCCATTCGATCACCAAACACGCGCTGGAGCAGCTCATGCAGCGCCTCTACCGCCCCAAGGCGCGCAGCGAGGAGACGGGCATCCTGGCCAGCGTGCGCAACCGCGTGGCCCGCTCCAACCTGGAAGCGGACACCGCCCGCGAGCTGCTCCGCCAGATCGACTACCAGTTGCTGGCCCGGGTCATCGACCTGCGCGAGCACGGCGAGCGCCTCGACCAGGCGGTGCGCAACGCCGGCCAGGGCCCCGAGGGGCGCTATCGCCTGAACCGCAGCTTCCCCGGCACGCCCCGCGAGACGGCCCTGCACGAGGCCGGCCTGGGCCTGGCCCAGGAGCTGCGTCACTGGTGCACCATCCTGCACCACGTGCAGGACACCATGCTCGTCCAGGAAGCCTGGATCGCGCAGGATCCCGTCAGCTCCGAGCTGGCCGGGGCCATCTCGCGCCTGGAGGACATGGTCCACGCGCTCGAGTTCTGCCTGTTCCCCGATTCGGATCAGTGGATCTACTGGGCCGAGTTCTCCAAGCGCGACGCCGGACTGGTGGCCGCGCCGCTGGACGTGAGCCGCATCCTGGCCGACGAGCTCTACCCCAAGCTCCGCACCGTGGTGATGACCAGCGCCACGCTGGCCGTGGGCCAGGGAACCGAGTTCTTCGAGCACCGCGTCGGGCTCGAGCAGAGCGATCGGGTGGCCCGGCTGATGCTGGACAGCCCCTTCGAATATCCCCGCCAGGCGTTTCTGGGCCTGGCCACCGACCTGGGCGAGCCCACCGGCGAGGCTTTCGTGCACCGCGCGGTGCCCGGCCTGATGCGCCTGGCCGAGGCCCTGGACGGCCGGATGTTCCTGCTGGTCACGAGCTGGCAGCAGCTCCAGCAGTTTTCACGCGCCCTCAAACGCCCGCTCCAGGAGCTCGGGTTGGAGCTTCTGGCCCAGGGCGACGCCCCGCCGGCCCAACTGGTGCACCGCTTCCGCACCCAGGGAAATGCCGTGCTGGTAGGCACCGACTCGTTCTGGGAGGGCGTGGACGTGCCCGGGGACGCGCTCCGTTGCGTCGTGCTGGCGCGACTGCCGTTCCGCGTGCCCACCGACCCGGTCGTGGAGGCGCGCAGCCGCATGCTCGAGTTGGAGGGTTACAGCGCCTTCGAGTTCCTCCAACTGCCGCTGGCCATCCTCAAGCTGCGCCAGGGCTTCGGCCGGCTCATCCGCACCAGCACCGACCGCGGGCTGGTCTACCTGCTGGACTCCCGCGTCACCACCAGGCAGTATGGGCCGAAGTTCCTGCAATCGTTGCCCAACTGCCAGCGGCGCGGCGGCCCTTTTCAGCGGGTGGTGGAGGACGGGCTGGCCTGGCTTACTTCACGCTCAACGACTTGATCAGCGCGTCGTAAACCGGCGGCAGCGTGCCGTTCGTGAAGGCGGCGTAGCTCCCGCCCAGCACCACCGAGTAGATGCGCGCCTGACCGCCCGGGCCGTTCCCGGCGTAGATCTCGGCATACCAGCGGTGGATGTCGCCGGGGGCCTTCTTGGCGCCGACTTCTTTGTAGAACACGCCCTTCCACTTGGGAAGCTTGAGCGGGCGCAGGTCGGTGAACTCGGTCTTCTTGCCTTGCAGCGTCTGGACGTTGATATTGTAGAGCTGCTCCCAGCCCACGCCGGGGAAGTCGGTGATGTTCATGTGCACCGACGCGCCCCCGCCCTCGATGACCGGGCCGGTCCAGAAGACGTGCTGCCCCTCGCCCTGCTGGGCGAACTCCTCGGGCAGCGTGAAGGACCAGGCGTTGGCCTTATCCTCGTAAACTTTGGTTTTGCCGGAGAAAGGTCCGGCCCCTTCGGCCATGGCGAACGAAAACAGACAGAGAAGAATCATCAAGTAGCGCATAGGTAAAAGCGACTACGCCGCCCGCGGGAGGATCCCCCCCGGATGAGCATAATTCATCCGAATGCGGAAAATGTTGTTCCTGTTCCTCGCCTTCTGCCTCCTGGCGCCGGCCCGCGCCGACCAGCAGGTGGACGAGCTGTTTGCCAAGGCCAAGGCCCTGAATCCGGAGCTGCAGGACTACTCGGCCGACATGAATTTGATTCTCGACGCCAAGGTGGCGTTCGTGCCCTACAAGCCCAACTTGAACGGCACCTACTACTTCAAGAAGCCGGACAAGAGCAAGGTCAAGCTCGAGAAGGCGCCCAGCTTCCTCAAGCGCTACCCGGGCATCTACGGATTCCACCTTCCGGTGCTGGAGAAGTACAACTCCCGCGTGGTGGGCCAGGAGAAGCTGAACGGGCTGGATTGCCACCACGTGGAGCTGATCCCCAAGGTGATGAAGAGCGACGTGCGGCGCCTGGACGTGTGGATCAACGTGGCCGACTTCACCGTCCCCCGGCACCAGACGACCTACGCCAAGGAAGGCTTGCTGACGGTCGACTCCGAGTTCCAGAAGGTAGACGGCTACACCGTGCTCAAGACGATGCGCGCCATCATCCGTTTCCCGTCGGCCTCGATCGAGGGCACCGCGCGGGCCACCTACGGCAACTTCCACTTCAATCAGAACCTGCCCGACAGCCTGTTCAACAAAGAAGGCTAGCCCCGCGATGATTACGAATCCGGCCCAGATGTCCCAAGCCGTTTTCCAGAAGATCCACCAGTCCTGGCATCTCTATCTGCAGGCGCTGGCGGGCCTTCCGGACGACTTCATGACCGCCGAGAAGACGATCGGCCTCTGGTCTGTCAAGGACATCATGGGCCACACGGCCTCGTGGGAGCGGCTCTACATCGGCGCCATCGAGGAGTATCTCTCGGGACGCCGCCCCCGCATCTTCGACCTGGATTGGGAGAAGGACGGCGACGCGACCAACGCCAAGCTCTGGGCCGAGAAGCAGCACATGACGCTGCAGCAGGCGTGGCGGGGGCTGACCAACATCCATCGCGAGTTTCTGACCGCTTTCTCCAACCCCGAGGTGCTCGAGGAGCCCGACATGGTGGCGCTGGCCCAGGAGATCTCCTGGAAGCACTACGACCACCACGCCGCCAAGGTGCGGGGATACCGCCGCGCCGAGTTCCCCGACGAGGCAGGTTTCTGTTACTACGTCATGCGGGTGGAGTACTGGCCCGACCTCGACAACCCCGAGCACTGGCAGAACCTGGAGGGCTCGCAGGAGTTCATCCAGTGCGCCATGGAGCCGGACGCGGTGGAGATGATGGCCAACCGCCTCTTCGCCCACCTGCGCGACCCGGCGCTGGCCGTGCTGGTGCTGGACCTGGCCAAGTTCCAGCCGGAAGCGGTCAAAGCGGGGGGAAGAACGACCCTGAGCGGCCACATCCACGGCTGGTTCGCCTTGAATTCGGTGGTCGACTGCCGCCGCATGCTGCGCGACGAAAACGGCCGCTGGCGCTTCCCTCCGTTCTAGATCAAGCCCTCGGCCCGGGCCAGCATCTCCAGCCCATCGCGAATGTCCGTGCGCGGACGGTAGCCGATGGCGCCCAGCAGCGTGTGGGGGCTGCCCCACACCCGAAACAGCTCGCTCTCGCGATAGGGCAGCGCGCCCATCTCGACGGGGATCTCCTGGCCGAGAATCGACGAGAGCAGCACCAGCACGTCGTGCAGCGAGGTCTCGTGGCCCGAGCACACGTTGAAGACCTGACCGCCCAGGTCGGGACGGCGCCCCAGGCGCAGCAGCGCTTCCACCGTGTCGCCGATCCAGGTGAAATCGCGGGTCTGCTCGCCGGGGGTCATCTTGAGCCGCTCCCCACTGCGCACGGCCTGCACGAGCTGGGGGATGAAGTTGAAAGCGGGCTGACCGGGGCCATACACCATGTAGAGCCGCGCCGAGATGGCGTTCAGCCCGATGGCCTGGTGCAGCGCCCGGCACCAGAGGGTAGCGCTGGCTTTGGAGGCGGCGTAAGGCGTCAGGGGCTCGCAGTTCTGGGCCTCGCTGAAGGGCGGGGTGACGCGGCCATACTCCTCGTACGACCCGGTGTTGACCACCACCTCGCAGCCGGCCGCCGCGGCGGAGCGCAGCACGTTGAGTGTCCCGTTCACGTTGGCCTGGGTCAGCTTCTCGACGGCCGAAAGCGAGCGGGAGCGGTCCAGGGAGGCGGCCAGGTGAAAGACAACCTGGGGGCGCACGCGGCGCACCGCGGATTGGACGGCCGAGGCGTTGGTGACGTCGGCTCGCTCGAGGGGCACGAGATCGCCCAGAGCGGGATAGTCGCGGCCGGGGCGCACCAACCCGGTGACCCTGGCCCCCTGCTCGGAGAGCGCGCGGCACAGGTGGACTCCCAAAAAACCCCCCGCGCCGGTCACCAGGACCGGAAGGTCGCGATACACGGCCCCGTTTTTCCTGGACCGAAGGCCGATCCCCTGCAGGACGGCCCGGGCCAATGAAGAAAATTCAAAGCGCCATGAAGCGAAAAAAAGCGCTGACACCGATCCGGATCCTGCAGGCCGTGCTGATCACGGGCCTGATCCTGCTGATCATCCTCGGGATCGTGTTCGCGCTCTTTCCCGACCTGAGCGCGCAGGTCTTTGGCTATGACCTCCACCACCGGCTGAAGGCAGGCGACGAGAGCGATCTGGCCCTCACGCTCGACCTGACGCGGGGAGGCGAGATCATCGGCGAGGGCGTGCACCCGTCGAGCCAGATCCCGGCCGACCAGCTCCAGGTGAGCATCCGGCTTTACGAAAAGGTGCAGAAGCCGGGCCGCGAGGCCACCATCGACTATGAGGTGCGCGAGATGCGCCGCGACAAGACGGGCGAGGGCATGAAGGGCAAGCTGGGCACCGAGCCCTTTACGATGCGCGTGCCGGCGCGAGGCGGCGTCACCGAGCTGCAGCGCACGGGAATGGCCAAAGACGAGATCCTGCAGAACTCCAACCTGTTCCAGATCGGCCTGGCGATGTGGCCCCTTCTGCCCGCCGGGCGCCTCACCGACTCGACCCCGGGCTGGAGCGGCGCCTTCACCTGCAAAACTGTCATCCTCGGCGAGGAGATGGACCTTACCCACCGCCTGGACTACAAGCTGAACGGCTTCAAGCACCTGAACGGACGGGATTACGCCCTGCTCGACTTCAGCGGCTACATCGACCCCAGGCCGCTCAAGGGCGAGCTCCGGGTGACGGGACAGGGCACGATGCGCGGCCAGGCCCTGATCGATCTGCAGTCGACCCGCAACGTGTTCTCCAACTGCCTGCTCGTCCAGGATTACCTGCTGGAGCTCAAGGGGGCCCGCTACCGCTTCTTCGAGCAGCAGGACATCAAGTTCTACCGCGGCAAATCTCCCGAGGAAGTGACCGAAGAGCTCCGAGGCGCCTCCCCCAGCCCGAGCCCCGAGCGCTAGCGGCGTGCGCCGCGCGCTCCTCCTGGTATTCCTGGCCTTTTTCCTCCAGGTCGTGACGCTGCTGGGCGCCTTTCAGAGCCAGGTCGGCCTCATCCAGGACGAGATGTTCGTGGTGGAGTGCAGCTCTCGGATGATGCGGGGCGAGTATCCCTACCGCGACTACGTCACCCGTTTCATGCCCGGCGCCAACTGGGTGCTGAACGGGTTCTTCCGGACCTTTGGCGAGAATCTCGTGGCCGTGCGACTCTACTTCATCCTGATGGCCGGATTTCTGGCCGCCTCGCTGCAGTGGTTCTCGATGAAGCTCCTCCCCCGCGGCTGGTCCGAGCTGCCCACCGCGCTCTTCCTCTGTGTCGGCATCCAGGCCTGGCCGATGCTGAGCTTCCACTGGGACGCGACCATCTTCTCGCTGCTGGCCCTGGCCACGCTGGCTCCCGCGCGCACTCCGAAGCGTCTCCTGGGGGCCGGTGTGCTCTGCGGCATCACGGTGCTCTTCCTGCAGACCAAAGGCCTGGCGACCTGTCTGGGCGGCGGCCTGATGCTGCTGCTCGAGCCCATCCCGTTCCGAGCGCGCTTGAGGCACCTGGGGCTCCTGATCGCCGGAGCCGCCGCCCCGGGAATCCTCTTCGTGCTCTGGCTGGCCCTGAACGGCCTGACCGAGGCGTTCTTCTTTCGCGCCGTCGGATTCAATGCGAGCCGCTACCTGGTGCTGCACCGCGCCCCTCTGGACTTCAGTCCGCTCGGTCAGGATCTGGCCATCGTCGCCCAGGGCGTGCAAAACCTGGGCCAGCCCACCTGGGACGCCTGGGCGGACTGGTTCTGGAAGGCCAGCTCCTTTGCCGCAGTCGACTTCCTGAAGTTCGGCGGCTATTATCCCGTCCTACTGGGGGGGGCCGTGCTGGCCGGGATCCAGGCGCGCAGGAAACCCTGGTCGCCCCAGGTGACGGCCTTCGTGGGCCTGATCCTGGTGCTGCTGCTGGCCTCGCTGTTCGATTTCGGCCGACCCAACCGCTACCGCCTGCATTTCCAGGCCCCTCTCTGGGACGCCGTGCTGGCCTATCTGCTCTACACGCTGAGCGGTCACGCCCGCAAGACGGCCCGGACCCTCACCGTCCTCATCCTGGTTCCGTTCGTGGCCCAGGGCCTGGCGGCCATTCTATCGTGGGGCGAATACAAGTATCCCGTGGATTTCCCGCGCGGACGGCTCTATTTTGGGGATGCCCGCCTGGCGGGCCATCTGCAGCAGGTCCACGCGTTGCTCGAGTCCAGTGTGCCGCCCCAGGCGCCCCTGTTCGCCTATCCCCAGCAGAACGTGCTCCCCTGGCTGGAGGCGCACCCGAATCCGACGCGGTTCCCCGAGACGATTCCGGTGCTGTACGCGCGCGAGGACTTCGAGGAGGTTGCCCGCGAGCTGACGGCGCTCAAGGTGCCCTACATCCTCTACACGCCCCTGGATCCCCACCTGAACGGCGATTATCCGGGGGTGAAGCCCGAGGACTTCGAGCGCGAGCAGAACTGGGCGCGCGACCTGCTGGCGCAGGAGTACGAGAAGGTCTTCGAGACGCCCGATTCGATTCTCTACCGCCGCAAGTAAAGGCTACTTGCCGTTGTCGCGGCCTTCTTTGCGCTTCTGGCGCTGCCGGTAGTAGATGGCGTAGCGAATGATAGCCGTCCGGTTGTCTTCCGGAATATCCTCGTACTCCACCTCGGTGATGTGCTTGCGGCTGTTGTCGCGGGCCGCCTGGCTCGTCACCGCCCGGCCCTTGGCCGTGATGTCGGGGGCGTTGGGAATCTCGAGCTCCATATGGAGCTGCGTGTTGGGCGGGATCGGCAGGTTGGTCTGCAAGAACAGGCCATTCACGGTGATGGCGTGCGTCTGGGCCACCTGGGTGTGAGCGGTGCGCATCGCGCGATACTCCACCGGGATGGGCACCTCGATGCGGAAATTGTCGTTGGTGGGCGGTACCTCGACCTCGGTCACCTCACGCGGCGGCTGTACGTCGAAATCGCGATCGCGCGAATCGAGCACCGAAGCGCTGTAAGAAAACAGCCGGTCCCCAACCAGAGCGGAAATAGTCACCTGCTGACCGGGCACGAGCCGCACGGGGCGGCGATCGGACCCAGGCGAGGAGACGCAAATGCGCTTCTTCTGGACGTCGAGCACGTTGACAAAATGGCTCTCATACTCCCCATCGGAGTTTTCGAACTCGACTTCCACCTCTTGTTTGGGGAGAAGCTTCAGGGTGGGCTTCTTTTTCCCAAACCCGAACATAGAGTGGTCCTCCTGTAACTGCCCTCCTAGGGAGGACGGAAAAGCCCTGTCGCTGCGGGGCGCGGACTCGCTTCGCGTCGGTGGAAAATTTTCCTCTCCTCGGGCCCAGGAGCGGCAATTTTTCATCCCGCTTGCACCGAGAAGGAGTTCGCGGTAAAGTCACAGAACACACGGACTCGTTTTTTGCCACGAAGTGAGGAGCGGCGCCAATGCCTACCTATAAAGAAGCTTATCTGGAAACCTACTTTGACGATTTCGTCTTTTTCGACCCGCAGTGCAACGATCGTCGCATTCGCGAGATCCACATGCGCACCAAGCGTTGCCTGAACTGCCCGGGCTTCACGGCCTGCAGCCTGTACCCCGAGTACTGGCTCCACGGCCAGGTCGAGCGCACGCTCGCCAACGAGAAGATGCCCGAAGACGAGGGCTAACATCGACATTCAGGCAAGCCTGAGCGACCGGCTGAGCGGCCGGCGCATCGCTCTGGCCGTCTCCGGCTCCATCGCCGCCATCACCGTGCCCGAACTGGCGCGGCTGTTGATGCGCCATGGGGCCGAAGTGCATGCCGTCCTGTCCCAGGCTGCCGCCGAGCTGGTGAGCCCGGTCGCCCTGGAATGGGCCACCGGCAACCCGGTGCTGACGCGCTTCAGCGGACGGGCCGAGCACATCGAGCTCTGCGGCGTGGGCGGGAGCTGCGACCTGCTGCTGGTCGCGCCGTGCACGGCCAATACCGCCGGCAAGATCGCCCTGGGGCTGGATGACACGCCCGTGACCACACTGGCCACCGTCGCCCTGGGCTCCAAACTGCCCGTCCTGGTCGCCCCCGGGATGCACGAGCCGATGCTGGACAATCCCTTCGTGCAGTTCAACCTCAAACGGCTCGCGAGCGGGGGCGTGAAGATCGTGGCCCCGCTGGTGGCCGAGGGCAAGGCCAAGATGGCTTCGCACGAGCTGATTTTGGAGGCTGTGGTGCGGGCCCTCCAGCCCCAGACGCTCCTGGGGAAGCGCGTGCTGATGACCGCCGGTCCCACCCGCGAGCCGCTCGACGACGTGCGCGTGCTCACCAACCCTTCCAGCGGCCGAATGGGCGTGGAGCTGGCCCGCGAGGCCCAGCGCCGCGGAGCCGACGTGACGCTGGTCTACGGTCCGGGCACGGCCGCGCCCCCGCCCGTGAACGTGGTGCCCGTGATGACCGCCCGCGAGATGGCGGACGCCGTCCGCGAGGAGCTGGAGAACGGTCCCTACGACGCCTTTCTGGGCGTGGCCGCCGTGGCCGACTACACGCCTGCCCAGGTCTACGACGGCAAGCGCCCCACCGCCGAGGGCAACCTCACGCTGGAGCTGGTGCCCACGCCCAAGATCCTGGACACGGTTCCGCGCACGATGCTGGTGGTGGGCTTCAAAGCCGAATCGCAGCCAGACAAGCTGCTGCCCGCGGCCCGCCAGCGGCTCGAGCACGCCGATGTGATCGTGGCCAACCTGGTCGGCCACGGGGGCCTGGGCTTCGAGACCTCCGACAACGAGGTCTGGCTGGTCTCCCGAACCGGGGAGAAGCACCTCGAAAGAAGTGACAAGGGCAGTCTGGCTGCCAAAATTTGGGACCACCTGGAGGGGCTGACATGGCCATCGAGCGCGAGCTGAAGTATCACCTGGACGAGGCTCGCTACGAGCGCCTCAAAACCGCCCTGGGCACGCCCGAGCGCACCAAGGAGCAGGTCAATCTTTACCTGGACACGCCCGGGCGGGAGTTGTGCGACGCTCACGGCGCGCTGCGCCTGCGTCGCGAGGGGGACAAACGTTTCCTCACCTACAAGCGCGGGAAGGCGCAGGAGGGCAGCTTCTTCGAGCTCCACGAGTTCGAGGTCGAAGCGACCCCCGAGCAGTGGAGCCTCCTGGCGGGCGGGAAACTGCCCGAAGGCGAGTTGGAGCCGATCGACCGGCTCAAGCACGATTTCCCCCACGTGAACGGGGTGGTCACCCTGGGCGAAGCCCGCAACCTTCGGATCTGCTACCCTCTGCCGACGGGAGACACCGCCGAGCTCGACCGCACGACCTTTCCCAACGGACGCGTCGACTTCGAGCTGGAGGTCGAGACCGAGAATCCGGCCGAGGTGGAGCGGCACCTGGAAAGCCTGGGCGTGCCGCTGACGCCGCAGACGAAGACGAAGTTTCGCCGGTTTCTCGACGCGATCAGCGGGTAACCAGGCTTTTTCCTGCAGCCGCCAGCTTCTCGACCAGCGAGAGCTTGGCGCGGCGCACCATGACCTCGGCCCCGAGCTTATCGACTTTCTCGAGCAACCCGCGGTAGATGTTGGTCATGGCCACTAACGCCGGGCGCGAGACCTTATCCACGCGCTCCACCAGGGGGGCGGACCGGTCGTAGTACTGGCGGGCCCGCTCGGCCTCGAAACGCACCAGCTCGGCGAAGCGTGGCTCGGGCTTGCCGGCCAGCAGCGCCTCGGAGGTGACCCCGTAGGCGGCCAGGTCCTCCTGGGGAAGGTAGATCCGTCCCCGGCCTGCGTCCTCGGCGACATCGCGCAGGATATTGGTCAACTGGAAGGCGATGCCACGCTCCTCGGCCATCAACAGGGCTTCGGGACTGTGGTCGAAGCCGAAGACGTGCACGCAAACCAATCCTACCGTGGAAGCAACCCGGTAGCAATAGCCGTAGAGGTCTTGCCAGGTCTGGTAGCGGGTCACCGAAAAATCCATCTCGGCCCCCTCGATCAGCTCCTCGAAGTAGCGCAGGGGCACCTGGTAGCGGGCCACGGCATCGCGAAAGGCCGGCAGGATGGGCGAGGACTCGACGTCGTCCGAGACCAGGGCCTGGCGCCAGGCCGCCAGCATGCGGCGGGGATCGCCCTTCTGATCGTCGTCGGAGATGTCGTCGCAGTAGCGAAAAAAGGCGTAGATGGCGCACAGCGCGTCGCGCCGATCGGCGGGCAGCAGGCGAATGCCGTAGTAAAAGTTCTTGGCCTGCTCGCGGGTGACTTTCTTACAGTGCTTGTAAGATTCTTTAACAGATAAAGCCATCGTTCAAGTCGAGAGTTTAGAGTTCAGAGTTGAGAGTCCTCTAGACAGGCTTTTTCTGCAACGAAATTACTCAAAAACAAGAAAGAGTCTCGCAAGGAGACTCTCAACTCTCGACTCTCAACCCTGAACTCGCCTCAGGCGATCATCCGGTTGTCGACGACTTTGGAGGAGTCGATATCGACCCGAATCTCCTGAATCTCGCCGTTGCCGTAGGTGAAGAGGATGGCGACGCGGCGGTTGCGGTCGATGATGAGCCGCTGTCCGATGCCGCGGGTCTGGCCGTCCGAGCCGGGCTGCTCGCCCAGGACGTAGGCCCGAAGTCCCGTCTCATCCATCTCGATGTCCGGGGCCAGCAGCCAGCCGTGCCGGAGAATGTGCTTGGGCTGCTTCATATACTTGCGAAAGCGGGGGCTATGCACCTCCGTCAGAGCTTCGAACAAACCCGCTCCTTTGAGCTTGTTCGTGAGCTCCGAGCTCACCTTCGAGGATGCTTCTTTTTCTTGAAGCTTGTTCACAGCCGTCGACCTCCATCGGTGTCGTGCACCGGGTTTCTGCTGTGAATATGAACCACCCGACTGAAAAATGCATGAAAGCCAACACTTTCCAAAAAAATATTTTTCGGTTCGCTCAGATCGGCACCATGACTTGCTCGGACTGCAGGACATGAAGCTGGCGCGAAGAAACCGAGCCGGGTTCGTTAGACCTGAATTTCCTTCAAGTAGGTACAGTCATGAAAAAGAACGGCAAATCGGCTCCCAGCAATCTGTCCGAGCGCGTCCGCGAGGCCGCCGCGTCGGCCACCCAGTGGCTGCTGGCCGAGCAGAAACCCGACGGTTTCTGGTGCGCTGAGCTCGAGGGCGACGTCCTGACGGCCACCGAGTACATCATGCTGCTGACCTACCTGGGCTATCCGGGGCAACACCCGAAGATCCAGGCGCTGGCCCGCTACCTGGTGCGCAAGCGCAATAACGACGGGGGCTGGCCCATCTATGAGGGCGGCCCGTCCGAGATCAACAACTGCGTCAAGGGCTTCCTGAGCCTCAAGATCGCCGGCCACACCGAGCAGGAGCCCGAGATGAAGGCGTTGCGCGCCACGATTCTGCGCCTGGGCGGGCTGGACAACTGCAACAGTTTCACCAAGATGTACCTGGCCATGCTGGGCCAGTTCCCCTGGGACTGCTGTCCCTGCGTCCCCGCCGAGCTCTCCCTGGTGCCCGACTGGTTCTATCTCAACATCTACTCGATGTCGAGCTGGAGCCGCACCATCGTGGTGCCGCTCTCGATCATCTTCGCCCACAAACCCGTGGTGCGGCTGCCCGAGGCGGTCAGCGTGGCCGACCTGTGCGTGAAGGGCAAGCCGCAGCCGCTGCCCTGGAGCAAGAAGCTGGTGAGCTGGAAGAACTTCTGGCTCATGATGAACAAGGTCTTCTGGCTGCACGAGAAGATGCCGTTCAAGCCCTTCCGCCAGAAGGCGCTGGAGCACTCGCTGCAGTGGACCCTGGACCGCACCGTCAATTCCGACGGCCTGGGCGCTATCTTCCCCCCGATCGTCAACACCGTCATCGCGCTGCGCTGCATGGGACGCCCGATGGACGATCCCCACGTGCGCGAGGCGATGCGCCAGCTCGAGCTGCTGGAGATCTGGGAGGACGACTTCCTCCGCATGCAGCCCTGCAAATCGCCCGTGTGGGACACCATCATCTCCAGCATCGCGCTGCTCGAGGCCGGGCTCGATCCGGCGCACCCGCAGCTCATCAAGGCCGCCGACTGGGTGCTCGACCGCGAGGTGCGCACGGTGGGTGACTGGGGCCACGTCAACAAGGCCGGCAAGCCGGGCGGATTCTACTTCGAGTATGCCAACGAGCCTTACCCGGACAACGATGACACCACCTACGCGCTGCTGGCCTTCGCGCGCCTGCAGCATCCCGAGCCGGGACGGATGCGCGGCGCCGTGAAGCGCGCCATGGACTGGCTCTGGAGCATGCAGA
Organism: Vulcanimicrobiota bacterium; assembly: GCA_039809865.1. Taxonomy (GTDB): domain Bacteria; phylum Vulcanimicrobiota; class Xenobia; order Xenobiales; family QWHO01; genus QWHO01. Next base: position 32,400 of record JBDHVW010000044.1, on the reverse strand, counting down.
ACTCGGACGGCTCCTGGGGCGCGTTCGACAAGGACAACAACAAGGCGTGTCTGGAGGCGATGCCCTTCGCCGACCACAACGCGATGATCGATCCCGGCACGGCCGATATCACCGCCCGCATCCTCGAGACGATGGCCGCCTACGGCTACGACCAGGCCGATCAGAAGGTTCGGCGGGCCCTGGACTTCATTTACAAAGACCAGGCGCCGGACGGCTCGTGGTTCGGGCGCTGGGGCACCAACTTCATCTACGGCACCTGGCAGGTGCTCAAAGGCCTGCGCTGCATCGGCGTGGATCCTCGCTCCGAGGTGATGCAGAAAGGTATGCGCTGGCTGAAGTCCATCCAGAACGAGGACGGCGGCTGGGGCGAGACCTGCGGCTCTTACGACGATATCGCCCTGAAGGGGAAAGGCCCCTCGACCGCCTCCCAGACCGCGTGGGCCCTGATGGGGCTCATCGCCGCGGCCGAGGAGAGCAGTCCCGAAGTGGAGCGCGGCTTCCACTACCTCCTCAGCACCCAAAAAGAGAACGGCACCTGGGACGAGCAGTGGTTCACGGGCACCGGTTTTCCCAAGGTCTACTACCTGCGGTATCACTACTACCGGCACTACTTCCCGCTCTTTGCGATGGGGATGTACATGCGGGCGGTCAAATCGGGCGAAACCAGCGAGGTCGTCTCGCTGGGCTCGCGGCGTAAGAAGTGAGGGCGCTCGTCACCGGGGGAGCGGGCTTCGTCGGCAGCCACATCGTGCGCCAGCTCCTGGGGCGGGGCGACGAGGTGCGCGTGCTCGTGCGCGAGCGCTCCCCCCTGCGCAACCTGCTGGGGCTGGACGTGCAGTGCTGCTACGGCGACCTGATGGACCTGAAGGCCCTGCGCCAGAGCGTGGAGGGCTGCGACCAGGTCTACCACTGCGCGGCCGATTACCGTCTCTGGGCCAAAGACCCCTCCGAGCTCTACGCCCACAACGTGCAGGGCACCGAGAACATTCTGCGCGCCTGCGTCGAGGGTGACGTGGGCAAGGTGGTCTACACCTCCAGCGTGGCCGCGATCGGCATCCCCAAGGACGGCACGCCGGGCGATGAGGAGACGCCCGTGAAGCTGGCCGACATGGTGGGCGACTACAAGCGCTCCAAGTTCCTGGCCCAGGAAGTGGCCTTCCGCTACGCCGAGCGCGGCCTGGACGTGGTGCTGGTCAGCCCTTCCACGCCGGTCGGGCCGAGCGACCTCAAACCCACGGCCACCGGCGCGATGATCAACGACTTCTTGAACCGCCGTATGCCGGCCTACGTCGACACCGGACTCAACCTGGTTGCGGTGGAGGACGTGGCCCGCGGCCATCTGCTGGCGGCCGAGGGCGGCCAGAGCGGGCGCAACTACATTCTCGGCAACGAGAACCTGACGCTCAAGCAGATCCTGGACCTCCTCGGCGGAATCACCGGATTGCCCTCCCCGGGCTTCCGGATGCCCCACGCCGTGGCCCTGGGGATCGGAGCGATCGACAGCTTCGTGTCCGGACGCCTGCTGCAGCGCCCCCCGCGCGTGCCCTACGAGGCCGTCAAAATGTCTCTCAAGAAGATGTGGTTCTCGAGCTCGCGCGCCGTGCGCGAGCTGGGCTGGGAGCAGACCCCCGTGCGGGCGGCGCTGGAGCGCGCCTGTCGCTGGTTTGTCGAGAACCGTTACGCCCCGGAGCCCCCGGGCTGGAGGAATGCGGCGTGAGTGGACCCGTCGGGCTGATCGTGGCCCTCCCGGAAGAGACGGCGGCGCTGAAAAGCGTGATGCGGCGGGTGAAAGGTTGGCCCCTGGCCGACTATCCCGCCTGGCGCGGCATCCTGGGTGGGCGCGAGGTCATCCTGGTCCAGTCCGGTATGGGCCACGGCCACGCCGGCGCCTGCGCCCGCCAGCTGGTCCAGACCGAGAGTCCCGTGCTGCTGATGGCAGCGGGGTTTGCTGGCGGCCTTAGCCACGAGCTTAAGCCCGGACAGTCGCTGGTGGCCAGCGAAGTCGTGCTGGTTGAAGGTCAGAGCCACCGGCGCTGGCCCGTGCGCCTGAAGCTGGAGGGCCATCGAACCGGGGTCCTGGCCTCCCCTGACCACGTCGTTCGCTACAGTCACGAGAAGCGCGAGCTCGCCCTGCGCACCGGAGCCCACGCGGTCGACATGGAAAGCGGCTCGGTGGTGCGCGAGGCCGAGGAGGCGGGCATTCCCTGGCTGGTCGTGCGCAGTGTCACCGACGGAGCTACCGAGGACCTTCCCATGGACTTCGAGCCCTTCACCACCAAGCGCGGTCTGCCCCACAAGCCGCGCATCGTGCTCCACGCCATCGTCCGCCCCCGCACGCTCTGGGGCCTGATGCGCCTGGGGCGCCGCACCTCCCAGGCGGCCCTCTCGCTGGGCCGTACCGTGGAGCAAGTTCTCAGCCGAATGGATGCCCAGCTTTGATCACCCTCTGTATCGCCTGTCTCGTCTTCTCGTGTCTCTATCAGTTCTACACCTGCCACGTGGTGCGCAAGTTCGTGAAGGAAGAGATCCCCAACGCCGATCTCACGATCCCCGAGCCCAGGAGCGCCTCCCAGCTCAAGCCCGTGCACGGGCAGTCGCCACGCCTGGAGAGCTGCCTGGTCACGGCCCTGAACCAGGAGTACCCGGCCGACTGGGACGTGGTCTTCTCGGCCGGCGACGAGGACGATACGGCGCTCGATCTGGCGCGCTCGCTACCCTCTCGAGCCCCGGTCCAGGTGGTGGGGGGCGGCGTCACCGACTTCACCAACCCCAAGGTGCGCAGCATGATGGCCGGCGAGCCCTATCTCAAGAACGACTGGGTCGTTTGCTGGGACGCCGACATGCGCGCCCCGAAAGACTTCCTGACCCGCGTCTTCAGCCCGTTCCGCGATCCGGCCGTGGGCGCCTCGACCTGCCTCTACGGCGTGAAGCAGGTGGACAATTTTGGTCAGGCCCTGGAAGGCCTGTCGGTCACCGATTTCGGGTCTTCCGTGCTGGTGGCCCGCAAGGTGGAGGGCATGAGCTTCATGCTGGGGGCCGTGCTGGCGTTCCGGCGCGAGGTGCTGCAGCAGGTGGGAGGCTTCGGCGTGGTCCGCCACCACCTGGCCGACGATTTCCAGCTAGGAAATCGCACCTTCAAGGCCGGCTGGAAAGTGGCCCTGGCGCCGTGCATCGTGGAGGACGTCCTGGGCGAGCGGTCCTTCAGCGAGTATTGGGAGCACCAGTTGCGCTGGATGCGCACCTACCGCGTCTGCCGTCCCAAAGGCCACGCCGCGTTCATCATCACGCAAGGCCTGGTCTGGAGCCTGCTCTGGATTCTCCTGAGCGGCGCCTCGGCCGCCTCGCTGAAGGGCCTGGGCGCCTGGCTGCTGGTGCGCTGGCTGACCACCCACTACAACTGGACGCTGCTCGGCAGCGGCTCGGCAGCCCGCTGGGCCTTCATCACCCCGTTCAAGGACCTGTGCTACTTCGGCCTGTGGGCCGCCAGCTGGCTGGGCCACACGGTGCGCTGGGGGGGCAAGACGTTCGTGCTCGGAAAGGGCGGCACGATGAGATTGGTTGGCAGCTCGCAGTTGGCAGTTGGCAGTGAGCATAAGGAAATTCCGGCCTAGAGAAGAATATCTGGGTGCGGGCGACTGTACGCCTACTGTCAACTGAAAGAGGTGCACACCACAACGTGTTTTGCGTAAATTGCGGTAAGACCGTTCCCAGCGACGCTCAGTTCTGCATCAACTGCGGTTCCAGCGTGCCCGACGCGGCGCGGCAGACCGCTCCATTGACGGCCGCCGCGGGCGGCTCGAGCTGGTCCAGCGAGCCTCTGACCACGGCCGGGGGGCCCGAGTACGGAGCCGTGGGCAGCACGGCCCAGCCGCAGGTGGGCCTCACCCCCCAGACCACCATCAGCGTCAACAGCAACCTGATGCCGCTGCCGTCCGGCAACGATCCCGCCCTGCTCGACCGTCTCCCCCAGTGGAACTGGGGCGCCTTCCTGCTGACGCCGCTCTGGGCCGCTTTCCACCGGCTGTGGCTGATCGCGGTGATCAGCTTCTTCTTCGGCGGCTTCTGCTGGCCCGTGGTCAACATCGTGGCCGGCCTGATCGGCAACAAGGAGGCCTGGAAGGCCCGCCCCTTCAGCAGCTACGAAGAGTTCCAGGAGGTCCAGCGCAAGTGGATGATCGGCGGCCTCGTCGTAACCGTCGGCAGCATCGCGCTGTTCTTTGGCCTCTTCATGCTGATCATGCTGGCGGGTGCGACCAGCTCGAACTGACCCGGTAGCGATACACCTTCTGGCGCCCCCAGCTGAACAGATGCTCGCTCACCCCGAGCGGCTCCAGGTGGGGGCGCTGCCATTCATGGTGAATGGAGATCACGCGGCACCCCTCGGAGAGGGTGTCTAATCTTAGAGACAGCTTGTCCCGCGTATCCTGCGACCAGGTGGTGCCCGCCAGGTAAACGACCGTGGCCTGGCTCAAGTCGGTGCGCAGGAAGTCCTCGTCGCGAAACTCGGCATTGTCGATTTTGAGCCAGCGTGCGATGCGCCGGGAGACGTAGTTGTAGCCCCCCAGCAGTTCGATCCCCACCGCCCGGCAGCCGGTGGCCAGTGCCGCCAAAAAGACCAACTTGCCGCGCCCCGCTCCCAGGTCGTACAGAACATCCTGGGGGCCGACGTCCTGCAACAGTTCGAGCCCAGTCGACCAGGGCGTCTCTCCAAAGCGAAAGTCATCCTTGGAGCGCTGGACGCCGCGCGTCTGCAGCCAGATGTCCAAAGGCGCAAAGCGCCCGAGATAATGCGCCCAAAACAGCGCCTCGACTTGCCCCAGCTTGCGCACATGAAAAAGGGGCCGCCATTCCCGCGGCCCCAAAAAGAGTATCTCGAACTGGTTTCTCACTGTCGACTGTCAACTGTCGACTGTCGACCCTACGAACTACCCGGAAACGTGCCAGGCAGCCAGGCGCAGCATTCCGCCGACGCTCTTGGAGGCCTCTTGCACGGCGCTCTGCTCGAAGCCAGAGTGCATCTTGCAGTTGGCGCAGCGCGGGTCTTTGCGCTGGGTCCAGTAGTTCCAGTCGACATCGTTCCAGAACTCGTTGAAGTCGGCGTAGAACTTGTCGCCGATGAGGTAGCACGGGCCCTTCCAGCCTTTGGGCGTGAAGTTGACCGTGCTGTAGGGCGAGCACAGCAGCTCCTTGAGGCCGGCGGCGAAGTCCAGGAAAGCCGGGGTGGCCGTCAGCTTGTAACGCTTGGAGAGCTCGCGCACGCGCTTGAACTTCTCGTGGATCTGCTCGCGGGTGAGGAACATGTCGCGCTCGACCGTCTCGTAGTGGTAACCGGGCGAGATCAAGATGCCGTCCACGTTGAAGCTGGTGAGGAGGTCGCACAGCTGCTCCACCTCGTCCATGTTGGTCTCTTTGTAGACGGTCGTATTGGTCAGCGTGAGGTAACCGCGGCGCTTGCTCTCCTTGATCATCTCGATCGCTTTGTCGAACACGCCGTTGCGGGCGCACACCATGTCGTGGGTGTCGCGCATGCCGTCGAGGTGGACGTTGACGAAGAGCTGCTTGGAGGGGGGGACGATGTCGAACAGCTTGGTGTCGAGCAGCAGTGCGTTGGTGCAGAGAATGATGTACTTGCCACGGCGCATCAGCTCGTTGAGAAGCTCGGGGAGCTCGGGGTAGAGCATCGGCTCGCCGCCGCACACGGCCACGGTGGGCACTTCGGAATCTTCCACCGCCTTGAGGCACTGCTCGACCGTCATACGATCCTTCAGCTTGCCGGTGTGGCGCTCGGTGGAGCAGCCGATACAGGCCAGGTTACACGTATAGAGCGGCTCGAGCATGCAAACCGTGGGGAAACGCTTGCGGCCCTTGGCGCGCTGCTGAACCATATGCTTCGCCTGGGTGAGGGCGAAATCGAGAGGGAATCTCACTGATCCTCTCCTCCTTTGCAAGAACAGAAAAAAGTTCTAGTTTGAAGCCGACTGGTTCGCGTAACCAGAACAATTTCCCTTCTGGAACTTATACTCCACGGTTGAATGCTCGTCAACTCTTGCCTAAGATCCCCGTGGGTGCTATGATGGCCCGGCTTGCCCAGGTGGCGGAATTGGCAGACGCGCAGGTCTCAAAAACCTGTTCCTGTGAGGGAGTGCCGGTTCGATCCCGGCCCTGGGCACCACGAGAGACGGGAGATGGGAGACGGGACACGGGAGTAAAGCCCGCGACCCGAATTCGAGCTTCCGTCACTTTTTTTTATGCAGCGACTCTACGTCATCGACATCATGTACCACATCTTCCGGGCCTTTCATGCGCTGCCGCAGCATCTGGGCACACAGGACGGCCGGCCGACCAACGCCGTGCACGGTTGCCTCGGCATCCTGCGGGTGCTCTGGAAGACCTTCCGGCCCGAGTATGCGGTCGCGGTCTTCGAATCGCGCACGAAAGTGTTCCGTTCGGAGATCGCCGAGGACTACAAGGCCAATCGCCCTCCCGCTCCCAACGCGCTGAAAGCCCAGATACCGCTGGTCCTGCAGGGCCTCGAGGTGCTGGGCATCCCGCATACCAGCGTGGACGGCTACGAGGCCGACGACGTCATCGGCACGCTGGCCCGCGAGGCCACCGAGGCGGGCCACGCGGTGACGCTGGTAACCAGCGACAAAGACCTGGCCCAGGTTTTGATGCACCCGGGCGACATGGATTTGCTGCGCCTGAGCGGAACCGGCAAGACGGCCAAAGTGGAGCGCGTGGGGCGCGACGAGGTGGAAAAGGTCTTCGGCGTCCCGCCGCACCTCATCCCCGACTTCCTGGCCCTGCGCGGCGACACCGTGGACAATCTACTGGGCGTGCCGGGCATCGGGCCCAAGACGGCCGAGAACCTCCTGAAGAAGGCCGGCTCGCTCGGAAAGCTGCTGGAAGACGTCTCGGTGGCGGGCAAGTTCGCCGACGCGCTGACGGAGCACAGAGAGCGGCTCCTGCGCGACCTGGACCTGGCCACGCTGCGCACGGACGTGCCGATGGAGCCCTTCGTCCTCGACCATTACAAGCTCAAACCCATGAAGGGTGCCGCTGACTACTTCGAAGACCTGGAAATGAAGCAGGCCCTGATACAACTGGGCAAAATGTCCGGCATGTTGTTTAACGACGGCACCGTCCGCGACTTCTGGGTCCCCGACTAAGCGCTGGCGCTAGCGAACGGCGGACTGAACGCCCGCCAGCTCCTCCAGGAGATACATCGAGCAGGCGATGCCCCGGTGGAAGTTGCCCAGGTCCATGTGCTCGTCGGGAGCGTGCAGATTCTCGTCATTGAGGCCGAAGCCGACCAGGATGCCCGGCACGCCCAGGATGCGCTCGAAATCGACCACGATGGGGATGGAGCCCCCCTCGCGCACCAGCACGGGCTGGCGCCCGAACTCGCGCTCCAGGGCGCGCTCGGCCGCCTTCAGAGCCGGGTGATCCGGCGGGGTGATCCAGGGCTTGCCGCCGTGCAGATAGCGCACGCTGGCCGTGATGGTCGGGGGGATCAGCGACTCGATATGCGCCTTCACCAGCCGGGCGATCTCCTCCGGGTCCTGGTCGGGCACCAGGCGGCACGAGATCTTGACCATCGCCTTGTTGGGCAGCACCGTCTTAGCGCCTTCGCCGGTAAAGCCGGACAGCATGCCGTTGACTTCCAGAGTGGGGCGGGCCCAGCGGCGCTCGAGCGTGGTAAATCCCTCCTCGCCGTGGAGCGCCGGCAGTTTGAGACCGGACCGGAACTCCTCTTCCGAGAAGGGCAGCGCCGCATAGCCCGCGCGCTCCTCGGCGCTCAGGGCCCGCACCCGGTCATAGAAACCGGGGATCTGGATCTTGCCATTGGCGTCCTTGAGCGCCGCCACGATGCGGCAGAGCTCGAAGGCCGGATTGGGCACCGCCCCTCCGAAAACGCCCGAGTGCAGGTCGCCGTAAGCCCCCGTCAGGTCGATCTGGAAATAGGCCAGGCCGCGCAGGCCGTACAGAACCGAGGGGATGCCCGGCGCGAACATCGCGCTGTCGGAGATGACCAGCATGTCCGCGGCCAGCATCGCCTTGTGCTGCTCGAGGAAAGGAGCGAGGTGCTCGCTGCCGATCTCCTCTTCACCTTCGATGACGAACTTGACGTTGCAGGGCAGCTCTCCCCCGCCCGCCAGCAGCGCCTGGACGGCCTTGATGTGCACCAGGAACTGTCCCTTGTCGTCGGTGGCGCCGCGCGCGAAGACCTTGCCATCGCGCACCGTCGGCTCGAAGGGGGGCGAGGTCCACAGTTCGACCGGGTCCTCGGGCTGCACGTCGTAGTGCCCGTAGATCAGCACGGTGGGTTTGCCCGGCGCGTTCAACCGCTCGCCATAGACGACCGGATGGCCGGGGGTGTCCATGACCTCGACCTTCGTCAGCCCCGCCTGGCGCATCTGGCGCGCCACTTCCTGGGCGCATTTGCGCACTTGGTCGGCCCGCGCGGCATCGGTGGACACGCTCGGGATAGAGAGAAGCTCGAAAAGGTCTTTTTCGAACGCGGAACGGTTCTGTTGCAGGTAATCGGACATAGCCCGCGGCCTTTCGACCCGCTCCGGGGGGTTTCCCGCACAGGAGCGGTGGTCGGCCTCAGGCGAACCTGAGCCGGTGTGAGCCAGGAACCTCGACGTCGGAGCCCGCTGTCCGGACTGCTGCTGCATTCCGGTCCCGACCCCCTGCGCAACACGGTGCTGGGCATCTTCCTGCTCATCCTGCTGGCCTGCATGGTGATGCTGGCGACCAGCCTGCTGGGCCTGGCGCGCATGCAGCGCATCTCGCAGAGCACGCAGGACGCCATGCAGGCGCTGCTCAGCCTGGAGCAACTGCGCGCCGGCCAGCGCGACGTGGAGTTGCCCGAGCTGGAGGGGCGCGACGCGCTGGAGAAGGCTCTGTCCGGACAGAACCGCGAGGAGCAGGCGCGCGCGCTCGATGGCTACGAGCAGTCGGCGCTCCGCGCGATGCTGGATGCCGAGGAGCAGAGGGCTCGCCAGCTCCGCATCCAGGTGATCGCCGCCGGGGTACTCATCTTCGGCACCCTGCTGGGGCTGATCGGCCTGCTCTACTGGCTCTTCGGAGTGCTGCTCAAGCCGATCGAGGATCTTGCGGGCCTGGCCCGGCGCGTGCGGGAGGGAGAGCTTTCATGGCGGGCCGCGCCCTTCACTCAACCCGAGCTGAACGAGCTGGGACTTGCTCTCAACGACATGCTGGAGACTCTGGAGCAGCGCCTGCAAGAGCTCGACCGCCAACGCGGCGACTGGGAGGCCCTCGTGGGCTCGATCCCGGACGCCTGGCTGGGGCTCGACCCCGATGGCAGCGTGCGCCTGGCCAATCCGGCCGCCCGCGAGCTGGCCGGCGAGGACTGGACCGGTCGGAAGCTCCAGGACTTGCCCCTGGAGACCAGCCACGAGGACCGCTGGGTCCTGACGCGCCCCGATGGCCGCAAGGTGGGCCTGCGCGCCAAGCGGGTCGACCTCGAAGGCGAGCGCGCCCTGCTGCACCTGCGCGACCTCGAGGCCGAGGAGCGACTCGAGAGCCTGCGCCAGGAGGCCGTCAGCATGGTGCTGCAGGAGCTGCGAGGGCCGTCGCGCCGCCTGGTGGAGCTGTCGGAAGGCTATGGCGAGGTCGCCAGCCAGGCGCGCTACCTGCGCGGGCTGGTGCACAACCTCGGACTGAGCGAGGCCCTGCGCCACGGTCGCTGGACGACGCGCACCCTGGCCGTCGAGCTGGACGCTCTTCTGGAAGAGGTGGTGCAGTCGTTGTCCGGCCTGGCGCGCGAGCGTGAGGTCGAGCTGAAGCTCCAGGTCGAGGAAGTGCGCCTGGCCGCCGACCCCGATCAGCTCGGACTGCTCTTGAGCACGCTGCTGCGCCGCCTGATCGAGGGCACGGCCACGGGCGGCAAGGTCAGCCTGACAGCGCGCACGCACCAGGGCTCGGTCTGGCTCGAGCTCTCCGCCCAGGAATCGAGCCTGGTCAGCGAGCTACGCCAGTGGATCAATCGCCCCGGCGCTCAGGAAGGGGATGGGAGCGGCGTGTTGCGCCAGATCCTCAAGTGCCACGAGGGCTACCTGGAGAACGAGCCTGGCGAACGCCTGCGCATCGAGCTGCCCCTGCGCGATGTCCAGCAATTGCCCACCGTGACGGCGGTGGAGCCCGACCAGGCGGCCCCGGAGCGTCCCCGGGTGCGGGTCGGATGCTGGATCGAGGATCCAACCCTGGCCGGCTGGCTGCACCGCAGCCTGCGCAAGGACTTCGAGGTTTGCGGGCCGGAGACGGAGGGGCTCGAGGTCCATATCCTGGACCTGGACCATCCTCCCGAGCAGCCCCCCCGCGGCCTGATCCTCGCCCTGGCCGAGGATCCGGCCGAGCGCATCGAGCGATTCGTCGAGTTACAGGCGACCGCGCTGCTGGACAAGGACAGCTCGGCTGGAGAGCTGCGCGCGGCTCTCCTCAAAGTGCAGAGCGGGGCCACGGTGTTGAGCTCGAAGGCGGCCCAGGGCTTGAGACTGCACGCCAGTAAGCAAAGACGCGAGGCACCCAGCGCCTATGGCGAGCTGACGAGCCGCGAGCAAGAGATCTTCCGCTCGATCACGCAGGGATTGAGCAATAAGGAGATCGCGGAATTGCTGGTCATTTCCGAGGGCACCGTCAAGACGCACGTCAACAACCTCCTGCGAAAGCTCAACCTCAAGGACCGGGTGCAGCTCATCCTCTACGCCACCCAGCACGATTTGCTGACCCAGTAAGGGTTTTCAGGCCTTCTCTACCCATGGGAGGAGGACATCTTTCCCTCCTATGCCGTATGGTCGAGTCACCCCCCGGGGACCTAAAACCAATGTGAGTTGTCCCACATTCGTGGGGTGACGGGAATGCTAGGCTGAAGTCGGTCGACCCTGGTCAAGGACGACCCAAAAGGAGAGTCAGAAAACCAATGAACAGGCATCGGAGGGCAGTCCCGAGACGAAGTGGCTTCGTACTGGCCATGACGCTCATCATCATCGCCCTGATCACCCTGGTCACATTCATGGCCGTCAACGTCTCCACCCTGGAGTCGCGCACCGCCATGCAGGACTACGCCGGAACGCGCGCCATGTACGCCTCGCGCGCCGGCTTGAACTACGCGATGTCCAAGCTCACCCAGCTGCGCGACACGTCGTGGGTCCAGACCGGCGCCAACGTGACGCTCGCTCTCGAGCCCGGCGTGACGTCGTTCCAGGTGCGCGTTACCCCGCACCCGGACAATTCGACCACCCGCAGCTCCCAGCTCGCCTGGCAGATCGAGTCGACCGGCTTCTTCGGCACGCCGCCCCGCCAGGCGCAGCGCACCATCGTCGCCTTCGTGCAGCAGGAGCCGTTCTCCAAGTATGCCTATTTCACCAACCAGGACATTGGCGTGAACGACAGCGTGATCCGTTTCGTCGACAAGGACGCCATTACGGGCCCGGTGCGGACCAACGGCTTCTTCACCTACGCCGGCCACCCCAAGTTCTCCGACAGCGTGCGCTCGGCCAACCAGGTGTACAACTCCACGACGCGCACCTACAGTAACGAGTCGGCCCTCACGACCCCGGGCACTGGCCCGCGCTACAACTACCTGAGCTTCACCACCACGGACCCGAAGCAGTTCTACCATCCCGAGTCCGGCTCGGGCGCCTCGGCCTGGAGCACGAACGGTCCGGTCGCTTTGAACAACAGCGCCAACTTCTCGTTCGCGGGCGGCCAGTCGGTCATTCCGCTGCCGGTCGACAACAACAAGATCAAGACCCTGGCTCAGGCCAACGCCCCCGACACCACCAACCTGAACCTTCCGACTCCGGGCGGCGCTTTGCCCCCCAACCACTACAAGAACCCGAGCAACGCCAGTGCCGACTACGACATGGAATTTGACGAGAACACCGGTAAGGTCACCGGCTTTACCAAGAATGGCACGGCCATCGCGGCCAGCGACGCTCCGCCGGTCTTCAAGCTCCAGTTCCGCTCGACTCCCAACCCGGCGGGTGCCGTGCTGACGCGGTGGGACAACGCCACCAGCACGTTCAAGAACTGGGACCCGGTTTCCAAGACGTTCACCGCCTCCACCAACGTGGTGGATACCACCTCGGACACTCTCTTCGTCGACGGTCTGTGCGTGATGGAAGGCACCGTCAAAGGTCGCGTCACCGTTGGCGGTCAGTATGACGTGCACATCTCCAACAACCTGGTCTACGCCGACAAGACGCAAGACGTACTGGGCATCGTGGCCAACGAGGACATCGTCGTCGAGAGCCGCAACGACACCAAGGTCGACCGCACCATTCAGGCCACGATGATGGCGCTCAACGGCTCCTTCTACGTGGACAAGTATAACACTGGCAGTGACCGCGGGGTCCTGCACATCCTGGGCGGCATCATCCAGAATCGCCGCGGCGCGGTGGGAACCGGCTCGGCCACGCAGGTCTCGACCGGCTACCTCAAGGACTATGTGTATGACGACAAGCTCATCACGGTCCCGCCGCTCAATTTCCCCAACACCGGTGAGGTGTACGTCGTGAACATCACCGACCAGGGTGCGGCGGGTTCCCAGTGAGCGCGCTTCACCGACGCAGGGGCTTCACGATGGTGGAGCTGATGGTGGCCATCTTCTTGCTGGCCCTGGTCCTGGGGCTCCTCATCTTCAACGGGCGCCGGGCCATGGTCAACCGCGAGCAGGATAAGGCCGCCAAGGATGTCGAGTCCGCCATCAACCTCACCCGCCAGATGGCCACCAACCGCGGAGGGGCAACCCTCCGGTTGGTGAGCCCGACCGGCACGGCGGACGGCTCGTATGAGATCCTGTCCGGTCCGCCGGCCTCGCTCCGCACCGAGAAGAAGGAGCCGATCCAGCGCAGCGTCAGGATCACGTCCGCTCCCGACCTGAACCTGGTCTTCCAGGCCAACGGTGGGCTCCCCAACGACTACGTCATCACCGTCGGCAGCTTTGCCACCAATCGCACCACGACCATCAACGTCGGCAAGATGACCGGCGGTGTGCGCACCTCGCAGTAAGGAGCTCAAGTGAAGACCAGAAGACAAAGAGGATTCTCCATCATCGAGGTGCTGATCTCGTTCATGGTGCTGACCGTAGCCATCCTGGCCCTGCTGGGCCTGATGCCGGCCGCCTCCAAGACGGGCTCGGCCACCAGCAAGCAGAGTCAGGCGCTCTACATCGCGCAGAGCCAGCTGGACAGTCAACTTGCCGCGAACACCTTTGGAGCCACCGACTCGGGCCCGCTTCCCCAGCTGGCCACCGGGGCTTCCTACCGAATTTTTACGACTCCCAACACGGCCGACGCAACCGGAAACACGCAGATTATCCACGTCGAGGTGACCTGGCTCGAGGCCGGCCGCTCGCGGCGTGTGGAAGCTGCCAGCCTGGTTTACCGATAGAAAGTAGGAAAATCAAGTGAAACGCAAGCAACGCGGCCTGACCCTGGCGGAGATCCTGGTCAGCCTGTTTCTCATCGGAATGTTCGGCCTGGTGGCGGTGGGCAGTCTTCAGATGGCCATGCGCCAGTGGGGAAAGGTCGCCCAGAAGGTGAACTCGGCGCAAAACGCCCGTTTCATCACCAGCACGATCGCCAATGAGCTCCGCATGGCGATTCCCTTCGCCGACCCGACCCGGGGTTACATGAAGATCACTCCGGCCGTCCCCCCGACCGGGGTGCTCATTCCCAATAACAACGCCAAGACGTCCGCTCAGCTCGAGTTCACCGAGCCCAACCCGGCCTTCTGGCGTCCGATGCAAACTTCGTGGAACCAGAGTAACGCGAACAATTATCGGGATGTGATCTACCGCGTGCAGGGGCAAGATGTCATTCGCGAGAATCGCCCCTTCGACGGCTCACCCAACACACAGGAGATCATCGCGTCGGCCGGGCAAGGGGGTTCGGTCACCCTGAACCTGACCTTCCTCGGCTCGAACATGATTCAAGTCGATACGACGGCTCGTGAGGGGACGGGAGCCAACTCCTATACGTCCTCCTACTCGACCCGGTGCTTCATCGTGGGGAAATGAATGGCTAAAGAAGAACGCTGGCAAATCGCCTCCGACGCCGACCTCGTCAAGCGAGGGCGCGTGCTCACCGTGTTGGGCGTGCTCATTCTGTGCCTGGGCTCGATCGTTACCATCGCGTTGATGTCGATTTCGAGCACGGAAGGAACGCAGCGCACCACGGCGGGACCGATCAAGATCGCGGCGCCCTCCTACGGGAGCGGCACTTCGGGAACGACGGTCGGAGGCGGCACGGCCGGCGGAACCGGCTCCACGTCGGGCGAGGGCACGACGACTGGCGCAGGCGGGCCCGAAACCACCGGCGGGGGCACCTCCGGGACCGTCACGGGCGGAGGCACCGGAGCGGGCTCTTCTCAGGGTGGGTCCAACATCGATCCGTCCTCCAAACCCGCCCCGGGCTACGACGCTCTCGGGTTCCCCATCCAGGCGGCCACTCCCAAGCCCGCCCCTCCCCCGGACGATGGCAAGATTTACGAGTTCTAGAGCTCTTCTCTTCGGCCTCGTGATTCTCGGACTGCTCCTTCACGGGGCAGTCTTCTTCGTTCATGGGGGCTGGATGGTGGCTACGCCGGTCGAGATCGACTTCGGCGAGGGGCCGGTGCTGCAGCTGGCCTACCAGACGCACGAGGGCCAACCTCTCTACCGCTCGCTGGACGAGCCCCCCTACCAGGCCTGTCTCTACACGCCGCTCTACATCGGGCTGCTCAGCCTGACCCAGGGCGGAGGCCCCCATCTGCCGCCGGCCCGCGCCCTGAGTGGCCTGGCCACGCTCTGCACGGCAATGGCCGTGGGCGTTCGCCTGCGCCGAAAGCACGGCTGGCTGATCGCGCTCACCTTTTACGCGCTCTTCTTCGCTCACGCGCTGATCCTGAACTGGAGTTTCTACTGTCGCGTGGATACGCTGGCGATGCTCTTCTCGGCGCTGGGGCTCCTGGTGGGAGCGGACGAAAGACTCCCCCCCCTGGCCCAGGAAGGGGGCGCTGCGTTCTGCTTCTCGCTGGCGGTGCTGACCAAGCAGACCTTCATCGCGGCCCCGGCGGCCCTCTTCTTTCTGTGGCTGCCGACCCCGAAACGATCCCTCCGGCTGTTCGGCTTCTGTGTCTTGATCACGGGAATCCCGTTACTGTGGCTCAACGCCGGCTCCCACGGCCAGCTGTTCAACCTGCTGGTGGGCTACAACGCGCTCCCCTACAACGCCCAGCAGATGCTCGGCTATCTGCTCGGCTATGAGGCCTCGGCCGCCCCGCTCCTGGCGCTGGCCCTGCTGGGGGCGGTGCGCGCCTGGAAGGAGCATCGCGTCTGGGTGCTCTACGCCCTGACCAGCCTGGGGATGGTCCTGGGCAGCGGGCGCATGTTCAGTTGGTACAACTATTTTCTCGAGGTACACCTGGCCCTCTGCGTGCTGGCGGCGATGGCGGTGCTCCAATTCCGCGACCAGCGCCTTCCCGCCCTGGCGATCGCTCTGTTGTTGGCGAGCCAGCTCTTCCATCAGGGATTGACCAGCGACCTGAACGGAACCTACCTCGAGCCCGCCCAGGAGCGGATCAACGGCGAGATCCTGCCGATGCTGCGCGGCGAGGTACCCCCGCGCGTCGCCGACAAGCTGGAGCAGCGGGAGGTGCTGCAGCAGGTCCTGGAGCTCAATCCCGGGGATACGTTTGCCGAGTATTCCGGGATGCCGGTGGCCCTCGGGCGCCTGAGCTGGTTCTGTGACCCGTCCACCTACTGCGCCCTCAGTCGCCACGGCCTGTGGAACGAGGATATCTTCGTGCGCGAGCTCGAGCAGCAGCGTTTCAAGCTGATCCTGCTCACCTGGCCCGTCAACAGCCCCCACCTGACGCCCCGCGTCATGGATGCGCTGAAGGCCAACTACACGGAGATGGGCAACACGGGCGGCATTGGTGCGCAGTACGTGTATGTGCCGCGGTGAGGTAGACGGTAGATCTGAGATGGGAGATGGGAGTCGGGAGACGGGGGACCGTCTTCCGACTTCCTATTCCTGGTAGCCGGCGCTGTGTTTGTGGCCGCCGCCGCCTAGCTTGCGGGCCAGCTCGGCTACGTCGAAATCGCCCACCGAGCGGAGCGACCACGTCTTGTGGCCGTGCTCGTCGTCATAGTAGGCGGCCGCGAAGGGCGCCTCGGGATGCAGGGCGCACAGCTTGTTGGCGACCTCGGACCGGAAGTCGGTGGCGTTCACCACCGGCACGCGAAAGCCGCCCACATCCTCCCAGCGAGCCCGTTCGCAGGCCCCCTGCACCAGCTGGTTCTGAAGGCGCAGCAAAGTGGCTCCCTCGCGCTTGAGCTCGGCCACATCGAGGTCGGTCCAGACCTGGAAATCGAAGGGATAGGTGTGGAGGGCGACCGATACCTCCTTGCTCTGGGGCAGCGCAAAGCGCCACAGGTCCTTGTCCTCGACGTAGGCCAACAGCTCGGGAAGCGGCTGGCCCGGGTGGAAGAAGCGCCAGGAAAGGTGCGCGCCGGACCGGTCCATGTCGAAGATCGTATCCTCCAGCCCGGCCAGCTCCTCCTGAGCCGTCTTGTGGTGGTCCACCACGAAGAGAGAGGTGCAGTGGGCCCGCATTTCCAGCAGTTGCTGGCGGGGGTAGGAGAAGTCCACCATCACTACGCGGGCGTCGCCCGGCAACTCGGGAGCCGGATGCCCGTGGGTGACCGGGATATACGTGGCTCGGTCGCCCAGCACGCGCCAGGCGGCCCAGGCGGCGCCGAAGCCGTCGTCGCAGTGCGCGTGGTAGAGGATGTGCGTGGCTGAAGAGGGGTCCATGCTACTCCGGCAGGGTCTGGCGCAGAACGCGCAGCCAGTTTCCGCCCAGCACGCGAGCCACGTCGGGCTCGCGCCAGCCGGCGCGCTGCATGCGCTCGACCAGGTGGACCACTTCTCCGGGGTGGTTGAGATCGGTCGGCAGCGCTGTCACGCCGTCGAAGTCGCTCCCCAGGGCCACGTGCTCGATCCCCATCACCTCCACCATATGCTCCAGATGGCGGAAAACTTCCTGGCTGGTGACCTCTCCGTCAGCTTTCAAGAAGCGGGGAACGTAGGTCACGGCCGCCAGTCCGCCGCTCTGGGCCAGTTTGCGCAGCTGCTCGTCGTCGAAGTTGCGCTCGATATCGACGAAGTGGGCGCAGCCCGTGTGGCTGTTGATGATCGGCCGGGTGGCCACGTCGCAAACCTGGTGGAAGGCGCGGCGCGAGAGATGGGCGACGTCCAGAACCATTCCCAGCTCCTCCATCCGGGCGACGAGCCGCTTGCCGAAGGGCCGCAGGCCCCGAAAGCCTTTGGGGGAAGCCTCGCGCCAGTTCCCGCAGCCGGCCGCCGCCTGGTTGTCGTGATTGTGCGTCAGCCCCAGGGCCCGCAAGCCCATGTGAAAGAGGATCTCGAGCCGCTCCAGCTCACCCCCCAGCGGCGAAGCGCCCTCCAGCGAGAGGAGGAAGTGAGGAGCGCCTTTGCGCGAGCGCTCCAGATCCGCGCGCGTGCGCACCAGTGGCAGCTTCAGCCGGTGCGCCGCGCTGGCCACCGTGAGCGCCTCCACGAAACCCTTGCGACCCTTTTCCGTAGGCGCCACGTAAATGGCCAGAAACTGCAGGTTCTGCTGAATCGACTCCAGCTTCCGCAAGTTGAGATGACCAGGCCCGTCCACGAAGTCGCGCCCCTTCAGCGCGACGTGCGCCAGCGTATCCGCGTGGCCGTCACAAAAGTAGTTGCGCTTTAAAACATCCAGGGCCGATGCAACCGGCGAATCGTAATCCATAAGAAGTTGTTCGACGCACTCTTGAATTATCTTCTACTGTCGACTGTCGACCCCATACCCTAAAGACGCTCCACATAGATCCGCGCCGCAAACTGCAGCCGCGCAAAGAACTCCTCGGCCCCCATCTCGACGCGGCTCTGGTTGCCAGGATAGGGGTCGCGCAGAATGACCTCGAGCAGCACCGGCTGGTTGTAGGCGTCGAACTGGTAGATCACGCCGGTCAGCACGAACGCGTGCCCTTGCTCGTTGGGGTGCAGGCTGCCGAGTCCGACGATGAGGGGCCAGCGGCGGTGCAGGTCGTCGATGACGGTGGCCTCGCTGATGTTGGTCGAATCGGCGTAGATGGCGGAATAGCGGCCGCGCACGTCGGGAGCCCAGCCGGAGAGGGCGCTCATGATCTGGGCCGGCACGGCGGGACGGTCGACCAGGTGGCCGTAGACGCGGCTCACGATCTGGTCCTGGGTGATGTAGAGCCCGTGGTAGTTGAGCACCATCTGGATACAGGCCGCCCAGCACCAGTTGGATTGCCGCTGCCGCCCGCCCGAGTCGGGGGCGGCAAAGTACACGAACTCCTCGGTCGGGACCCCGGAGACGAAGATTCCGGGCTGGATCTCCTGGGTATCGGCCGCACCGACCCCCAGCAGCGCCAGAACCAGGGCCAAAACCACCAGAAGCTTTCTCAAAGCACCTCTCCTTGCAACACCCGTGGGAGTGTCTATCCCCTGCGTATTTTCGAGCCGCCATGTTCCCACCCTTCAGTTGCCAGGGGATCCTGAAAAGGCTGCCGAAGCGCCCGCAGACCCGTATGGAAATTGAATGGCTCATCCTGGCCGACGCCGCCGAGGTGGTCGGAAACAAGCTTTACGTTCTGGGTGGAGGTTGGGACCGACTCACGGTCCACGCCGGCTTCCCCCTGGAGCAGCACTGCGCGGTGGCTGCTTCGGTGCGTGTCCCCTGGCACGAGACCGAGACCCCGCACGACTTCGCGATCGAATTCTTGAACGAAGAGGGCCTGGTGCTCGAATCGCTGGGCGCCGAGTTCGAGGTGGGACGTCCCCCCGGACTGGCCCCCGGACGCGAGCAACGCTGGCAGTTCTCGGGCGACTTCGACCTGCGCCTGGAGACCCCGGGCCGCTACGCGGTGATCGGGCTCCTGGAGGGACAGGAGCGGGCGCGTCTCTATTTCGAGGTGGTCTCGGGCGTGCGAGCGGCCGACCTGCCCGAGGTTTCTTGAAATAATTTAGCAGGATAGACGCCCGGGGAGCACCGAATTCCCCGGACCAAGGTGGCAACATGCTGAGTGCGCTCCAAGATCTGATCGGTGGACTGATGGCCCTGTTCCAGGGCCGCGGCGGACGAACGCCCGAAGAGCGCCGCCGGCTCATCCGGCTCAAATGCAACTATGACGTCACTGCCATCGTGGGCGACCGCACCATGCCGGCCCGCGTCATCGACGTAGGCCTCTACGGGATGCGCCTCGAGATGCGCGACCGCCTGCGCAGCGGCTCCTCGCTCTATGTGCACCATCCCAAGCCCTCGCACCGCTTCGACAACGAGCACGTGCTGTGCGAGGTGCGCTGGTGCCGCCGCAAGCCCAAGAGCCCCAACCTCGAGGTCGGGGTGCAGTATGCCGACACTCCGGGCAACATGCGCCGCTCCTGGGTGAAGTTCTTGCTCAAGGAGCTCGGCTTCGACGAGCGTGCCATCTACACGCGCCGCAAAGCCATTCGCGCCCCGTCGTCCATCCAGGGCGAGATGCGCGACGACAAATCCACCATCCCCGGCACGGTCCTCAACCTCGGGGTCGGAGGGGCGTTGTTCCAGTCGTCCAACGCCTACGGTCCCGGCACGACCTGCCGGTTGAAGGTGGGCCCCTACAAGCGCTTCAAGCCCATCGACCTCGAGGGCATCATCATCTCCACCCGCAAGCAGGACGAGGGAGAGGGCTACCTCACCAGCATCCGCTTCGGCTCGGTCTCCCCGGCGCAGGTGCGCCTGCTGGGCGACTACGTCATCGACCTGCTGCGCGAAGCCACCGACTGAACGCGCTCGTCGAGGCGGTTCCGGCCGATACCGCGGTCTTTTGCCATGACCTGACCACAGGCGCGCAGTGGGGGCATCAGGAGGATGTCCTGTTCCCCGCCGCCAGCGTGATCAAGGTGCCGATCATGCTGGAAGTCTTTCGTCAGGGCCACGACTTGAAGCAGCGCTTTACCCTGGAGGACCGCCATCGCTACGGCGGCGCCGGGGTGCTGCACGAGCTCGACAGCGGCGCCAGCGTGACCCTGCTGGACCTGGTGCGGCTGATGATCATCATCAGCGACAACGTGGCCTCCAACGCGCTGCTGGAGCTGGCCACCCCCGCCAGAGTCAACGCCTTCATGCAGGAGCACGGAATGCAGGGCTCCATCGGGCGCAAGTTCATGGAGCCGGCCACGCCCGAGAAAGACAACTGGATGACTGCCCGCGACGCAGCTCGGTGCATCGAGCTGGCGGCCCAGAACCCCCTGGCGCTGGAGATCTTGCTCAAGCAACAGTATCGCGAGAAGATACCCCTGATGCTGCCCGAGGGCACCCCGGTGGCCCATAAGACCGGCGAGCTCGCAGGAGTGCGCCACGATGCCGGGCTGATCGACGGACGGATTCTCCTCGCGCTCCTCACCCGCAACGGCGGCCATCCGTGGGAGGTCGATCTGGCGCTCGCACGTATCGCCAAAGCGGCCTTGGAAGGAAGCGCCTTGGCCTGACAAGAAAACGCCGGCCCCGAATATGCAAGCGAAGCGCGCAGCGCTAGTTTAGATAGTGGAGCCGACCGCAATGCCCGATCAGAAGTTCAAAGTCACCTACGCCACCCTTTCCGCCGACAACAACGAGCTGCACGCCCAGCTCGACGAGGGTTTCCGCCTCGTGCGCAGCCGCGCCGGGCAGGACTTTCCGCTGCTGATCAACGGCCAGAACCGGGTCCACAGCAACAAGATCAAGTCCTACAGCCCGGCCGACACAAAGTTCTTGCTGGGAACGGTCAGCGCGGCCACCGCCGCCGACGTCAAAGACGCCGTGGCCGCCGCCCGTCACGCCTACCCGAGCTGGCGCGCCACCCCCTGGGAGGAGCGCTGCCGCCTGCTCGAGCGCGCCGCTGCCATCATCCGCGAGCGCTCCCACGAGCTGACCGCCTGGCTGGTGCTCGAGAACGGCAAGAACCGCGTCGAGGCGCTGGGCGAGATCGAGGAGACCGCCGACCTCTACGACTACTACGCCCAGCAGATGCGCGCCAATAAGGGCTTTGTCAACGAGATGAACAAGCTCTCCCCCGCCGACACCAACACCAGCGTGCTTCGCCCCTACGGCGTGTGGGCCGTGGTGGCCCCGTTCAACTTCCCCTACGCCCTGCTGGGCGCACCCATGGCGGCCGCGCTGGTGGCGGGCAACACGGTGGTGGGCAAGCCCTCGAGCGAGACGCCCATCAGCGGCGCCCTGATCGCCGAGATCTTCCACCAGGCGGGCTTCCCTGCCGGAACCGTCAACCTGGTGGCCGGCAGCGGCCGCGAGGTGGGCAAGACCCTGGTGGAGCACCCGGATGTGGACGGCGTCACCTTCACCGGCTCCTACGAGGTCGGCTTCAACCAGCTCTACAAGAGCTTCAGCACGAAGTATCCCAAGCCGTGCATCGCCGAGATGGGCGGCAAGAACCCGGCCATCGTCAGCCAGTATGCCGATATCGACCGCGCCGTGCAGGGCATCTACCGCTCCGCCTTCGGGATGGGCGGCCAGAAGTGCAGCGCCTGCTCGCGCGTGTTCGTGCACGAGTCGGTAGCCGACAAGTTCCTGGCCGGGCTCAAGGAGATGGCCGAGAAGACGGTCGTGGGCGACCCCAGCGACAAGAACACATACCTGGGCCCGGTGGGCCTCAAATCGGGCTACGACGACTACCAGAAGTTCGCCAAGCTGGCCCACAAGGACGGCACCGTGGTCACCGGCGGCGCGCTGGTGGACGACATGACCTCCGGCTACTTCGTGAAGCCCACCGTCGTGACCGATCTGCCGCTCGATCACGAGCTGGTGAAGACCGAGATGTTCCTCCCGATCGTGGTCGTGCACAGGTTCAGCGACCTGGACGAGGCCATCCGCCTGGCCAACGACACCGACCTCGGCCTCACGGCCGGCTTCTTCAGCCAGCGTCAGGACGAGGTGGATCAGTTCCTCGACCGCATCGAGGCCGGCGTGGTCTACGTCAACCGCCCCACCGGCGCCACGACCGGCGCCTGGCCTGGCGTTCAGCCCTTTGGAGGCTGGAAGGGGTCGGGTTCGACCGGCAAGAATATCGGCGGGCTTTACACCGTTCAGTGCTACATGCGCGAACAAAGCCGCACCATCACCAACTAGGGTCTATCCGGTTCAGAGTCGAGGGTTGAGAGTCGAGAGTCTCGCAGCGATACTCTTGTCTCGCGATAAGACAAACTTCGTGAGGGAGAGCCCGGCAACGGGACTCTGAACTCTCAACCGCAAGGAGAAAACACGATGTCGGAAGTCATCGAGCTCAGCAAAGCCAAGATCAGCCTCAAGACACCCATGCCCGGGCCGCTGGCCCAGGCGGCCATCGCGCGGGACAAGCAGTATATGTCGCCGTCGCTCATCCACTGTTATCCGCTCTTCGTGAAGAAGGCCAGCGGGTGTATGGTGGAGGACCTCGACGGGAACATTCTGCTCGACTGCCAGGCGGGGGTGGCGACGGCCTCCACGGGCCACTGCCACCCGGCGGTGGCGGCGGCCGTCAAGGAGCAGGTGGACACGCTGATCCACATCTGCGGCACCGACTTCTACTATCCCGGCTACGGCGCGCTATGCGAGCGCCTGGGCAGGCTGGCGCCCAAGACCGAGAACGGGTGGCAGGTCTTCCTGTCCAACTCGGGCACCGAGGCGGTGGAGGCAGCCATCAAGCTGACCCGCTACCACACCGGTCGCCACCACCTGATCGCCTTCCGGGGCGGCTTCCACGGGCGCTCCATGGGCTCGCTCAGCCTGACGGCCAGCAAGACCAAGTACCGCAAAGGCTTCGGGCCGCTGATCCCGGGCATCCACCACGTGGAATACGGCGATTTCGATGCCATCGAGAACGGCCTGTTCCGCTCCACGCTGCCCCCCACCGAGGTGGCCGCCATCATCTGCGAGCCGGTTCTGGGCGAAGGCGGCTACAAGATCCCTGACAAAGCCTTCCTCCAGGCCCTGCGCGCCACGTGCGACGAGCACGACATCTTGCTGATATTCGACGAGGTGCAGTCCGGCATGGGCCGCACCGGCAAGTTCTTCGCCTGCGAGCACTTTGGAGTGACGCCGGACGTGATTTTGCTGGCCAAGGGCATCTCCAGCGGCTTCCCGCTGGGCGCGATGATGGCCCGCAAGGAGTTCATGACCTGGCCGCCGGGCTCGCACGGCTCGACCTGCGGTGGGAATCCCGTCTGTATTGCGGCGGCGATGGCCACGCTCGACCTGATGGAGCAGAGCCTGCTCAAGAACACCCAGGAGGTGGGCGCCTTCCTCAAGCAGGGCCTGATGGACGCGCTGAAAGGCAATCCCATCGTCAAGGACGTGCGCGGACTGGGGCTCATGATCGGGGTGGAGTTCGATACCTACGACCATTGCGACCGGGTCGCGAACCGGTGCTACGAGAAGGGCTTGCTGGTGCTCGAGTGCGGCGCCAGCACCATTCGCCTGTCGCCCCCGCTGGTGCTCACCCAGGAGCAGGCCCAGACCGCCATCGATGTCTTCAGTGCCGTGTGCCGCGAGGTGGCAGGCTGAGCGACCTGGTCACCCGGCAGCGGGACCACGTCTTCTTCACCTGGACGGCCCAGAAACAGGCCGCTCCCATGGAGATCCTGGGGGGGGAGGGCGCCCGCTTCCAGACCGGCGACGGTCAGTGGTGGTGGGACCTGGGCAGCACCACCTGGAACGCCAACCTGGGCCACGGCCATCCGGCCATGAAGAAAGCCCTGGCCGACGCGGCCGGGCTCATCGCGGGCCCCACCGCGGTTTTCCCGGACAAGGTGCGGGCCGGCGAGCTGCTGGCCGAGATCGCTCCCCAGGGCCTCTCGAAAAGCTTTCTCTGTTTGAGCGGCGCCGAGGCCAACGAGAACGCCATCAAGATGGCGCGGCTCGTCACGGGCCGCCAGAAGGTGGTGGCGCGCACCCGCAGCTACCACGGGGCCACGCTGGCCATGCTCAGCCTCAGCGGTGATCCCCGCAGAGAGCCCTTCGAGCCCGGTCTCCCGGGCGTGCTCCGCTTCACCGACCCCTACTGCTACCGGTGCTTCAAAGGCCTGACGCCGGACGTCTGCGAGCGCGAGTGCGCCACCGACCTGGAGAGCACCGTGCTCGAGAACGACCCGTCCACCGTGGCGGCCGTCATCGTGGAGGGCGTCACCGGCGCCAACGGCGTCTTTCCCGCACCACGGGGCTACTTTACGCGCCTGCGAGAGATCTGCGACCGCTACGGCATCATCCTGATCGCCGACGAGGTGCTGAGCGGGTTCGGGCGCACCGGCAAGTGGTTCGCGGTGGATCACGAGCCGGTCATCCCCGACATGATCACCTGCGCCAAAGGTCTCACGGGGGGCTATGCGCCGGGCGGCGCGGTGCTGGTGCACGAGCGCGTGGCGCACCACTTCGACGACCACACACTGCTGTGCGGGCTCACATCCTACGGCCATCCGCTGACCTGCACGGCGATCCGAGCAGCCATCGAGACTTATCGCGACGAGAACCTGCTGGAGAAAGCCACGTCGCTGGGCGTTCACCTGGGCGAGCGGCTCCACAAGCTGAAGAACGTGGCCAATGTGCGCGGCATCGGCCTGCTCTGGGCCGTCGAGCTGCATCAAGACGCCACCCCGGTCTACCAGGCGCTGAAGAAGCGCCGCGTCTACACCCACAAGCGGGACAACAACATTTACCTGGCACCACCTCTGGTGATCAGCCGGGAGCAGCTCGACGAGGTCGTCGGGTTGCTGGAAGAATCCCTGGAGGAAGCATGAAAGTCTATCCGGACGCCAAGAAGGCCCTGGAGGGCCTGGAGAGCGGCATGAGCGTGATGTCGGGCGGGTTCGGCCTGTGCGGCAACCCCGAAGCCTGCATCAAAGCCCTGGCCGAGAGCGACATCAAGGACCTGACGGTCATCAGCAACAACTGCGGCAACGCCGGCAAGGGCCTGGCCTCGCTGCTCCAGAACCGGCAGGTGCGCAAGGTGATCTGCTCGTTCATCGGGGGCAATCCCGATCTCGCGCAGCAGTACCTGGCGGGCGAGATCGAGGTGGAGCTGAACCCGCAGGGCACGCTGGCCGAACGCATCCGCGCCGGGGGCGCCGGGCTGGGCGGCTTCTTCACCCCCACCGGAGTGGGCACTCCCGTGGCCGAGGGCAAGGAGTCGCGCGAGATCGACGGGCGCACCTACATCTTCGAGAAACCGCTCAAGGCCGACTTCGCGATGGTGCGGGCCGCCGTGGGCGACAAGTTCGGCAACCTGCGCTTCTACCGCACCAGCCGCAACTTCAACCCCATCATGGCGATGGCCGCCAGAGTGACCGTGGCCGAGGTGGACAAGCTGGTCGAGGTGGGCGAATTGGATCCGGACGACATCCATCTCCCCGGCCTGTTCGTGAACCGCATCTTCCAGGCCGAGCACGAGAATCCGATCGAGCACCGCACGGTGCGGGAGGCATAGAAAAATGAGCTGGAGTAAAGCTGAGCAGGCGCGCCGCGCGGGCGCGGAGCTGAAGGACGGAGACATCGTCAACCTGGGGATCGGGCTGCCGACGGAGGTGGCCAACTACATCCCCGAGGGGATCAGCGTGATGTTCCACTCCGAGAACGGGCTACTGGGGATGGGTCCCTTTCCCACCGAAGCCGAGCTGGATCCCCAGATCATCAACGCCGGCAAGCAGACCGTGACTTACGTGGACGGCGCCTCGATGTTCGACAGCTCGCTGAGCTTTGCGATGATCCGCGGCGGACATGTCGACGTGGCCATCCTGGGCGGCCTCGAGGTGGCCCAGAACGGCGACCTGGCCAACTGGATGATCCCCGGCAAGATGGTGACCGGCATGGGCGGCGCCATGGACCTCGCCAACGGCGCCAAGAAGACGCTGGTGCTGCAGACGCACGTCAGCAAGCACGGCGAGAGCAAGCTGATGCAGAAGCTGAGCCTCCCCCCCACGGCGCTCAAATGCGTCAACCGCGTCATCACCGAGCTGGGCGTCTTCGACTGCAAAGGCGACCACTTTTTGTGTATCGAGCTCGCCCCGGGAGTCACTCGGGAAGAGGCGACCCAACACACCCACGGCGACCTCCGCTTCGCCTCTTCGGTCAATTGATTCGGCTTCTACTGTCGACTGTCGACTGTCGACTGTCGACCCCCCTCCCAACCCCATGACCTTCAAATCAGGCTTCGTGGCGCTGGTGGGCAAGCCCAACGTGGGCAAATCCACTCTCCTCAACGCCCTGGTGGGCAGCAAGGTGGCCATCACGAGCCCCCAGCCCCAGACCACCCGCCGGCGCATGCTCGGGGTCGTCCACCGCAAGGATTTCCAGATCGTGCTGGTGGACACGCCCGGGCTCTCCGCTCCCCACACCGAGCTGGGCAAGCGCATGGTGGGCGCCGCCCAATCGGAGAGTCGGGATGCGGACGTGGTGCTGTTCCTGGGCGAGATCACCCATCCGCCCACGGACCAGGACCGCGCCGCCATCGAGATGCTGGGCAAGGTGCAGGCGCCGGTCTTCCTGGTAGGCAGCAAGCTGGACAAGGCCAAACGCCCCGAGGAAGCCCTGGAGCTCTACAAAGAGCTGCGCAGCTTCGACGAGGTCATCCCCATCAGCGCGCTCAAGGGCACGAATCTCCCGGCGCTGCTCAAAGCCATCACCGACCGTCTCCAGGAGGGTCCGCCCTATTATCCTCCCGACCAGGTCAGCGACCAGAACGACCGACTGCTCATCGAGGAGGTCGTGCGCGAGAAGGTGCTGCTCAACACGCGCCAGGAAGTGCCCCACGCCGTGGCCGTGCAGGTCGAGGAAATGCGGGAGGGCTACGCCGCCGTCAACCTCTACGTGGAGCGCGAGGGGCAAAAGCGCATTCTGATCGGCAAAGGCGGCTCCGTGCTCAAGAAAATCGGACAGCTGGCCCGCGAGGAGCTCGAGCTGCTGCTGGGCAGGAAGCTCTTCCTGGAGCTCTGGGTCAAGGTCAAAGCCGACTGGCGCGACCGTCCTGACTGGCTCAGGAGCCTGGGCTACGAATAAGACCGTGGGGCTCCCAGCGAGCCTGCGCCTGCTCCTCTCGGCCCAGGTGCCGCAGAGCCAGGCCCGCCTCGAGCGGCATGGCCGACTCTTCCGCCAGTTGCAGGGCGCGCTCGAGGGCGCGCGTATCGCCCGCAGCCACGCCCCGGCAGAGCCACGCGCCCGGGGCGCACAGGGGAAAAAAGGGCGCCCTGCGCACCAGCCAGTTGACCCCCGCGCGGGCCTCGGGACGGCCGAGGGCCGTGTAGGTGGCCCAGAACACCCCCAGACGGCACCAGTGCGGCGCGGGTAGCTCGCCCAGCCGGCGGAGCAGCGGCAAAGCCAGACCCGCGTCGCGGTGAGCCATGGCGTTGGCTCCACGCCAGTTCGTCACGGCGATGCGGTCGTGCACGTTGACCAGGGGCGCCACTTCGGCCAGCACCTCGATGGCCTCCGGGGAGCGCCCCGTCAGGGCCAGCAAGAGACCGCGCAGGACGCCCGCGTAGAGTCGCATCTGGGGATCGGGCCGGTCCAGCCCGTCGATCAGCTCGAAGGCGCGCCCGAGCTTGCCCTGGCAGAGGTAGACGTCGGCCAGGACCACCTCGCACTCGGCCTGCAACCGGAGATCCTCCCCGGCCAGCCCGGCCGCCTCGCGCAGCAGCAGCTCGGCCTCGGCCCAGTGCGTGCGTCCCATCTCGATCGCTCCGTGGCAATAGAGCACCTGGCTCATCACGGCCGGGTCCCCCAGCTCGCGCGCCATCTCCAGGCTGTGCTTGCGGTAGAAGTCGGCCAGGCGCGGGAGCGGGATCGTCGTCGTGCAGCCAGCCGCGGTCATGGCGTAGGAGCGCGCCAGCACCCCGGACGGCGCGCCCAGCCGCGTCGCTCCGGCGCCCATCTCGCCGCCCGCGTGGAACGCGAGGTCCAACTCGCCCTCGAAGGCCTCGAGCATGGTCAGGCGATCCCAGGCCAGCACCATCTCCATCTGGCGCGACGGCGCGGCGGGGGGCAGCGCGCGCAGCTTTTCGGTGGGCCGGGTCAGCGAGCGAACGGCGTTCTCGTCCAGCCAGCGCGCCAGCCAGGAGCCCAGGCGCGAGGGTAGCTTCAGGGGCAGCTGCAGCAGCCAGAATTGCCAGGCGTGCGGGCTGCGCCAGAGCTCGGAGCGCCGGTGCGGCACGCGGCAGCCGAAGCCCTCGAGGCACACGTTGAGCCAGCGCCGGCACTCGCCCAGATCACCTTGCTCGTAGCACAGCTCGGCCAGCTGCCGGGCCAGCACCGGCCGCTCCTCGGGGGAGGCGGTCTCGAGCTGCTGCCGGAGGGCGTCCATCTCAGTGCCCGAGCTGCTCCAATGCCTTCAACGCCAGCGGGTTCTGAGGGTCCAGGGCCAGAGCTTGCTGGAAAAACCGCACTGCGCCCTTCTGATCATCGCGATGCAGGGCCAGAATGCCCAGCTGACCCAGGATGTAGGGGTTGTCCGGCATCAGCGCATAGGCTTTGTCCAGGGCCAAGCCGGCCTCGTCATAGCGCTGCAGCGTGATCAGGCACTCGCCCAGGGCCAGGAACGCCTCGATATCGGCCGGGTTGCGCTGAGAGGCCTGCTGCAGCGGAGCCAGGGCCGCCTCCGGCTGATGCAGCTTGAACAGGGCCCGTCCCAGGCCCGTCAGAGCACGGCTGTCGGTGAGCGGCTCGGTGGCGTCGGCAAACACTTTGGCGGCCTGCTCGGTCTGGTTCTCCGTCATCAGGCAAACCCCCAGCCAGTAAAGCACGTCGGTGCGCCCTCCCTCGGGGGGTTGTGCGGCGGCCCTGGCCAGATACTCGGCCGCCTGCTGGAAGCTGCGCTGGCCCACCAGCCAGCGCCCGTTAAGCCAGGCCGGCACGGTGAGTCCCAATTCGGTGGAGCCCTGAGCTTCTTGCAGTCCCTTTTCGACCTCGGCCGGCGGGGCCTGGGTGGCCATCAGCCAGCGAGCTCGGAGCAGCGCGTTCGGATGAGCGTCGAGGTAGCTCTTGACCCGCGCCGTATCGCCCAGATTGAGCCAGGCGTGGGCGGCGAACAGCTCGTTCTCGGGCGTCACCGGCACGCCGGGCGGCAGCGCCCCGTTGTTGGTCTCGCGCATCAGCTTGAAGTTGGCCAGGTCGCTGCCGCGATCATACAGGCTAACGGGGGCGCGGAACTCGAGCAGCGGGAGGTCGTCGGTGTTGAAAGGCGCGTTCCCCCAGATCTTCAGCGCCTGGTCGCGCGTCATCACGTAGTGGCCGATCAGCTCCTCGGGCCGGAAGAGATCGAGCTGGAAGAAATTGCGCTGCATCCCGGGACTCTCTGCATAGACCTTCCGCAGATGCTCCATGTCCAGCTGCACCGGGTGATTGGAGCCGATCAGCACGAAATCGCCGAAGTTGCTCTGCCAGACCATCCCCTCGGGGAAGACGTCGAAGAAGCTGTGCAGCACGTAGCCCACGCACTCGGGGGAGAGGCCGTAAACGTGCAGCCACTGGCACATGATGCCGTCGTCCTTGAGGTGGGCGCGGCAGCTGCGATAGAACTCGTGGGTGAACAGGTTGGCGATGCCGGCGATCCAGACGTTGGACGGCTCGCTGGCGATGATGTCGAACTTCCGCGGCGACCCCAGCACGTAGGTGCGGCCGTCGGTCACCAGCATCTTGACGCGCGGGTCCTCGAGCACGTGGTCGTTGTGGTCCTTCCACAGCTCACCGCACTCGATCACGACCTTCTCGAGCTCGGCGCAGTCGAGGGTTTTGACACCTGGGATATGGGCCAGCGCCTCCAGGGTCATCCCGCCCCCCAGCCCGATCACCACCACATCTTCGGGATGCTTGTGCAGCACGCCCGGGATGTAACCCGTCAGGTACATCGTCTGCTTGTCGAGTTGCTCGAGCGAGGCGTCCACCTTGCCGTTGACCCGGATGTCCAACCAGCTGCGCCAGCCATCCGAGAAGGCATTGGCGCTCACCAGACAGGAGAGCCCGTCTTTGTAGAAGGCCGGGGGACGGAACATCGTGCGGCGCAGCTTGGCCTCATCGTAGCCTTTGTGGCGCTCGGCCTGCACCACCACGCCGCTGGCCATCACGCCCGGATCCCAGCGCGGCAACAAAACGACGCCGACAACCCCGAGGATGGCCAGCAAAATGCCCGAGCGCTTCTGCGAGTAGGCCAGCAGCAAGATGCCCACCAGCAGGTTGAGAATGGCGGCCAGCTTGAGCGCGTTCTGCGTGCCCAGGGTGGGCAACAGCACGAAGCCGGCCAGGAACGAGCCGAGGATACAGCCCAGCGTGTTGGCCCCGTAAACCTCGCCGATGGAGCGCCCCAGCAGGCGCATGTCCTGGCTGTAGAGATGCGTGGTGAGCGGGAAGGCCAGGCCCATCAAGAACGTCGGCCCGGCCAGCACCAGCCCGGAAAGCACCACCTCGGTGCCCAGAACCTTCGCGAACTCGCCGTGGATGTTGGGGAAGACCTGGAAGAAAATGCGCGGCATCTGACCCAGAATCGGGATGGTCGCCGCGCCCAGCAGCCCGACGGCGGTCTCCAGCCAGCCCAGGTGCTCGATGCGCGGGTGGCGTTTGCCGATGATGAAGGGATACAGCAGGCTGCCCAGTCCCAGGCCCGCCAGGAAGGTGGTGAGAATGGCGCTGAAAGCGTACACCGACGAGCCCAACGACAGCGACAGGCCGCGCGTCCAGCCGATTTGATAGGTCATGCTGGTCAGCCCGGCCAGGCCGAACGAGAGCGGCAGCAACCAGCCGAGCCGCCCGCCCTCGGGCGCCGCCTCGGCGGCCGGGGCCTCCCGCGTCGCCTGCTCGGTCTTGCCGGCGAACCAGGCTCCGGCGCCGATGGCCAGGTTGATGGCGGCGGCCAGCAAAAGCGAGCGGAGCAGACCCAGGGTCGGGAGCAGGATGAAGCCCGCCAGCCCGGCCCCCAGGAACGCGCCCAGGGTATTGATGCCGTAAATGCGGCTGAGCAGCCGCCCCAGCTCTTCGCTCTGGCGCACCAGCAAGCGGCTCATGATTGGCAGCGTGGCGCCCATCGCGATGGTGGGGGGCAGCAAGACCAGCACGCTGCCGACGAAACAGGCGAGGTGCAGTTGCAGGCCGCTCCAGCCCTGGTGGCTGAGGCTCAGGTAGCCTTGCTCGACCAGCCCCAGCAGCGGCAGGCTGAGCAGCGCCCAGATGCCCACGAAAAACTCCAGGGCGCCATAGAGGCTGAGGAAACGCCCCGGCGGGAAGCCGGGGTCGGCCGACTTTCTATCGGCGAAACGACCGCCCAGCAGGCTTCCCATCGCCAGACCGGTCATGTAGGCTGTGAGCACGGTGCTGACGGCCAGCGTGGTATGGCCGAAGGTGAGCGTGAGCCGGCGCGTCCAGAGGACCTCGTAGACGAGGCCGGTGATGCCGGACAGGAAGAAGAAGACCAGCGAGAGGCGGCTGCCCCGACTCATTCGATCGAAAAAGCCTTGCTCCCCGGCTTCTTGCGCATCTGCTGGAGGGCCCGGTTGAGCTTGTCCACGGCATTCTCCTGGCCCGGCAGCAGGCCCACGAAGCGCACCCCGACGGTGTAGGTGCCGTCGCGATTGTCCACGCAGTAGACCGTTTCGGCGTGGACCTGGATTGGCTTGGGCGCGATGTCATCGACGTCGAACGCGACGACCAGAGCGTGACCGTTATTGAGAGGCTTGCTGCACTGGAGCCGCATGCCGCCTTCGGACAGGTCGGTGGCCATGGCCACGAACCCGGGAAGCTCTTTGGAGAGGACCTGAATCTGGTTGTGAACGCGCGGCCAACGCCTGCGCTCGCCGGCGGCGGTGCTCTGGACCGGGGCCGGAGGGGCCTGCTGGAGCCGATTCAACAGGGCATCGCCCACCTCGGGACCACCCTGTAGCTCGGCTTGATAGACGATGCCCTTGCCCGGCTGAGCCTCTTCGGTCAGCAGCACCACCTGAGCCCGCATCGCCGTGCCGTCAGGCAGCATCAACTTCACGACCAGCTCGCCGCTCATCGAGAGTCGGCCCGGAGACAGCACGCGCACGACCTGGTTCTGGTAGGCCAGCACCTGGACGGCGGGCCCATCCTCATCTTTCTTCTTCAGGAAGTTCAGCACGGCAACGCCACCCTTCGGCCGGGCCGAGGTGGGGTCCTTCGAAAAAAGGGGTTGACACAGGGGGCCCGGTTTGGTATCTTCCCTTTTGCGTCCTCGCGACGCCGTTCTTTGAAAACTGAAGAGGATAGTAGAAACGAAAGCGATTTCGTCGCGTTTAGCGCAAGCTAGACGCAACATAATCAATGGGTAAGATTCTCATTGCTCAAGTTTCACGACTTGATCTG
>JBDHVW010000043.1:0-63876 GCA_039809865.1 Vulcanimicrobiota bacterium | reverse complement strand
CCCGCGAGGCCCAGCCTGCAGGAGCGCATCGCTAAGAAGGTCCCCGACTGGGTGCACACCGCCCTGGACCTGGCCGGACTGGTGCCGGGAGTCGGCGAGATCGCTGACGGCGCCAATGCGGCTCTCTATACCGCCAAAGGCGATTACCCCAATGCCGCCATCTCCGCCGCCGCAATGATTCCGGGGATCGGCTCGGCCGCTACCGGCACGCGCCTGGCCACGAAGGCCGGCAAACAAGTCACCGAAGCGGCCGGCGAGAACCTCCTCAAGATGGCCAGCAACGACCTCAAGCCGTGGCTCAAAGGCCACCCGGTCGGAACCGCTCTGGAGGCGGCTTCAGCCAAGACCGGCCAGACCTACAAGGGAGCCCAGGTTTACCAGACCAGCCAGAGAATGGAGCTGGCCGGCGGGGCCAGGCTGAAAGTGGGCGACCAGTATCACCTGGACACTCTCCACAAGAACCATCTCGAGGTCTATAACAAGAACGGCAACTTTACCCAGGCGATCAACCTGGACGGCACGGTCAACGTGGAAAAGACCCAGGCCGGGCTCAAGGAAGGGAGAAGACTCCCCAAGCGTTGACGCGAACGGGGCCGCCCTGATGGATTGGGTCTGACGCCACACCGGCGCCCTGTTGCGGGTGCACCTCGAGGGCGCCGTCGGTCATCCTCGAGCGGCTCGCGCCCCCCGGGCTATCCGTGGGAGGGTGGGAAATGGGAGAGCGGGTGCTTGATCAGGCCGTGGCTGATGAGTAAGAAGACCAGCGTGAACAGGACCCCGCCCAATTGCGCAAGCAGCGGGAAGAGCAGATGGGCGAGCAAGCCCGGAGTCTTGCGGGCCCGTGCCCGGTCCAGGGCCGGCTGAAAGGCCTGGTAGGGCAGCCAGACCATCAGGCCGTACACCAACAGCCAGGTCGGAAAGAGGGCTGGCTGCATGCCTGCGAAGACGACTTCGGCCAGAGCCCCCTGAGCTCCGAAGAGAAGCAACAGGCGAGTCCCGGTAAATCGATAGCGCGCCAGGGTCCAGGACCAGACGACCAGGAGCGGCACGATCACGATGACGCTGTGAAAGAAGATCAAGTCCAGGTAGTTGGAGGAGGCCGTGATATAGACCCGACCCGTCGGGTCTCCAAAGGGTCCGTGGAGGTTGGTTGCGAGGCAGGCCAGCGCTTCCTCGAGACAGGCGAGCAAAATGGAGAAGGCGACAAAGCCGGTTTTTGGCCTGCTCGCATACTGGCGCATGAAGGCCATCAGGGGATGCTGGTAGGCCCACATCAATCCGCCGAAAATCACCAGCCAGCCAAAGATCAGGAAGAATCCCATGAAGAAGCGAGCGTTGTCGGGGGTGGACCCGTAGCGACCGATAGCCACCGGCAGCAAGCCAAGCAGCAAGAGAGCGGAAAAGGCGCTGCAGAGAAGGATGATGCCGCGGTCCACCCGGTCGTCCCACCGTGTTTTCCCCACGTTCCTGCGTCTTCTACAGTCGCGCTCGCGACCGATGCCAGAACAAGCCAACCGGAAGGACGCCGGCTGCGGCGGAGAGGAGCGTCACTGTCGTCACGCCGGGCGGGTGGTGGGAGGTCAGAAAGAGCCAACCCAGGAGCCCGAAGGCGGCGGTGCCGAGAAGGAGGCCCAGGCTGGTCGGCAACAAGCGTCGTCCGCGCGGCAGGCAGATCAGGGCGGTCAGAATCGTTGTGCCCCAGACCAGCATCAGGGCCACCAGCGCGCCCGCCAGAAAGAATCCGAAGACGAAGCTCATGGCCCGTCCGTCATTCCCCCCGAAAGCGATCCACACAGGGGGGAGATTCTCGCGAGCCGCAGGCTGGACCTGCGCTGGTGGGGCCACCAGGATGCCTGAGTTGCTCGGACGAAATTTCCTGGCGTGGAGTACTACTTTCACGACAGCCGCAATGAGGCCTATATCGCTGGCAGGCTCCGATGGGCCCACAACCTGGATACGGGGCTGCTGGTCCCCGACTCGGAACGCTACCTCAAGTTCGCCTTTTACCCCTGGTTGGCTCTGGGGCTCGTCTTTCTGGCCGGTCGTGAAAGCTGGCTGCGGGTTGGCCTGGCAGGCGCATGCACGCTGTCCGTGTCGGTCCTGTTGCTGCTCGTGCTGAAGTTCTTCTGGGACGGAAGCTTGCTGGCCTATCGTGGCCGAACCGTGAGCGGGAAAGTGACGCGGGTCAGTTTTTCAGAGGATTCAGACGGACGCCACTGCGAGGCTTCTTACGAATTTACCACCCCTGATGGGAATGAAACGATTCACGAGATCTTCTGGGCCAATCCAGACAGGCCCCCGCAGGTCGGCTCGCCCATCTGGATTCTCGTCCACCCCTCTCGGCCCGACATTCACACTGTTCTGTAAGATGCGTAGCGACGTGACTGCCTAACCCGCCTCGCCTGCGTCGCGCCTGACCTTCAGACGCACCCCGCCCACCAGGACTTTCTCTTCTTTGACCTCGATGCCGCCCGAGACCGGGTTGGAGACCAGTTGCTCCACCTCCTGACGGATGCCCGCCAGCTTGCCCAGGTGCGCCAGCGCGTCCACCCGCGTGGCGCAGCGTTGTTGGGTCGTTCCTCCGGGGGTCGTGCCCAACGCACGGCGGCCCTCCTCGCCCAGCATGCCCGACCCCAAGAGGGTGCGCACGCCCGCCTCGAGCGACTTCTCGTAGCCGTCCCAACTGAGACCGTCGTTGGCGGCGCGCCGGTAGGCGCGGCTCAGGGCGCCGCCGGTCTCGTCCTGGTCGGTCATCTCACGCAGGAAGGCGCGCCCGAGCTTGCCGCGCTCCTCGTCGGAGCGCCCGGCGCGCTGGCCGGCCAGGGCCGCTTGCACGTAGAGCTGGCGCTCGGGGGAGAGCTTCGTCTCGCTCAGGGCCTCCAGGGCGCGCTGGGAGGCGTGCGCGAAGCTGCCCCAGGTCATGCCCTCGTCGGAGGCGGCCACGATCAGCTGGCCCAGCGCCACTTCGGGCGAGCCGGTGAGAGGGCTGCGCAGCTGGCGCATCAGCGCGCGCCCCACCTTGCCGCGATCCTCGTCGCTCTTGCAGGCGTCCATGCCGCGCCGGCCGGCCTCGAGCAGCACCGCCTCGGTGCCGTTCGCCTCCAGCACGTTCAGGCCCGCGCGGATCACGGCCGCGTAGCTGCTCCAATTCATGCTTCGATCCGAGGCGCTCAGCAGGATGCGCGCCAGCCGGCGCGCGGCGGGGTCGGCCCGGCCGCTCTGGAGCTCCTCCAAAAAGCTCCAGGCCACCTTGCCGCCGTCCTGGCCGTTCTTGCAGGCCTCCAGGCAGGTGCGGGCCACCGTGGCCAGGTCACGCTCGTCCTGCGGGGCGCCGGGTAGCGCTTCCAGCTCGCGGAACATCGCCAGCGAGGCACCCCGGAAGTTGCCCCAATCGAGCCCCTCCCTCGCGCTCGCGATCAACGTCCGTGCCGCCCGCTGGCCCAGCGTGCCCCCTGACGACAGCTCGCGCATCGCCTGGCGTCCGACCTTGCCTTGATCCCCACCCGCGCCGTCCATAGCGCTGCGGCTCAGGCGAGCGAACTCGGCCACGCCCTCCTGCTGCTCGAGGCGCCGGAACGCTCCGTCCAGGGCGCCCGCGTAGCTGGCCCAGGCCATGCCCGCGTTAGAGGCCGCGGCGAAGGCGGCTGCGACGCCGTCCAGCGGAGGCTTGTTGCGCGCCAGCTCCTGCGCGAAAGCGTGCGCGACTTCATAGCGGTCCTTGTCCGAGCCCCGGCATTGCGACAGCGCGGCGGCGCCGGCGGCGGCCACCAGCCCGGGGGTCTGCCCCAGACCTGCCTGCACCGCTGCCGCGTAGCCCTGGTAAGTCATGCCGGACTGATGCGCTTTTTGGAAGGCCGCCGCGACCGCCGGTCCGAGCGCTCCGCTGGGCACTCCCTGGAACGCCAGCGCGATCTGGTCGCGGTCCTTCTGGGTCCGGCAGGCCGACTGAGCCGCCTGCCCGACCGAGCCCAGGTTCACCGCGTCGCAGGGCACCGGCTGCTCGCTGATGGGCTGTACGGGGGGCATGGGCGCGGGCGCGGGGGGGCCGCCGCTGAAACGGTCCTTGAACCAGCCGATCACATTCCAGCCCATCGTCTCGGAGGCTATCGCGAAGCCCTCAAAGAAGGCTGAAATCCCATTCGACCAATACCGTCACGGTACACCTCGAGGTCCAATCGCTGAGGTGAGCTGGAACACAATCCGTTTGTAGCCGGGGCTACAGAACCAAAGGCCGGCAGCTGCTACCCTGAATCCATTCTAGGAGGTAGCAAACAAGATGAATCGCCGGTTCTCGATGTTCTGTCTGGGAGTTATCCTCAGCGTCAACACCGTCTTCGCGCAGATGCCGGGAGACGCCTGGACGCAGGCCACCTCGGCCCTACGCGAGGGACGCTCCTCGGCCCAGTCGGCCGATAGCGCCAGCCGCGACGCCGAAGTGGACGCGCGCTACAACGAGCCTGACGCCGCCTCGGAGGCGGACTCCGCCATCGCCAACTCGCAGGAAGCGCTGCAAAAGTTGGCGGATGCTCGCAAGGCCCTGGACAATGGCGTGAAGAGCAAAGAGATCGGACCCGAGGCCCAGGCCACCCTGGAACGCTACCTCTCGGAATACGAGGCGATGGCTCGTGACAGCGCCCGCCGCGCCGCCGCGGCCAAGAGCGCTCTGGCGGCCGTGCCCGCCCCCAAGACAGCGGTCACCCCGGTGATCGCGATCGCCCCGGTAGCCCCCGTCGCCCCCGTGGCCCCCGTGACCCAACCGAAAGTTACGACAGCGCCCCCCCTAAACGGCGCCTTCCCCAGCGGCACCCCTGACCCCAACGCGCTGCAGCAGGGCAACTTCGGCACCTGCCCATTCCTGGCCGCCGTCGTCTCGATGGCTCAGCAGCGCCCCAACGATCTCGTGCAGATGGTGCACGACAACGGGGACGGGAGTTACACAGTGACCTTCCCCGGCCACAAGCCCCTGGACGTCAGCCCCATCACGGTGGGCGCGCAGTCGGGAGCCGACGGTCCCTGGGCCTCGATCCTCGAGCAGGCCTACCGTCAGAGTGTCTGGTTCGACGGCGGCGCCACCGGCAAGGGCATCGAGCTCCTGACGGGACACAGCACCGACACGGACGAGATGATGCTGACCTCGCTCTCCACCACGCGGCGCAAACTGCAGGATGCGCTGGCGCACCACGCGCTTGTCACCGCCGGGATCGGCGGCCTGGGCACCACCTGGCTGGCCAATAAGCTGGGCTGGAATACCGTCCCGGACGCCCACGCCTACACGGTGGTCGGCTACGATCCGGCCCGCGACGTCATCTTGCTGCGCAACCCCTGGGGCAGCGACGCCTACAGTTACGGCAAGGACATCTCGCTGACGCTGGAAGAGTTCAACGCGCTCTTCTCGGACATCTGCTACGAGGAGCTGCCCGAGCAGGCCGAGGTGGGGGTGCTGGGTCGCGACCGCTCCGACGCCCAGGACGCACCGTTCGTGATGGCGCCCGATCCTCGGATCGAGGCTCCCCACTGCACGGGCCACTAAGCCAGGGGCTTCCACCCGGGCGGCCGGGGGCAGGGTGCCTCCGGCCGCCAGAATTCCCCCACTGCCGAGTGAAGGTAACCTTGTCAGGAGCACGAGCCCGAGCACCGGGGGCAAAATGTCGCCCGGGCTAAGTGCAACAGACTCGACGTCCTACCCCCTTTGCATCAGGTTGCGGGGCAACAGCGAGGGCTCAGGGACTCGGGACCGTCGGACGCGGTCGGACTGCCAGATACCATCCGTGGAGCACGGGCTTACTGAATCCCGAGCGATAGTCGAATTTTTCGCGCGTCAATACGGAACGACGTCCATAGTAGGGGTCGGCCAGCTCCAGGGCCCGGTCGTTGAGTCCTTGCAAAATGCCGTAATGCCCGATGTTCTCTTCCGGCTCGCGGAAGTTCAGCATGACCAGGTAGCCGTCTTCAAGCAGCGTCCTGAGCCTGACCAGATTCGCCTGCTTCTCGGCGCGCAGTTCGGGTGCGTCGGCGGGCAGGCTTTCGTTGCTTTCAGACGAGCATCCGGAGATGATCTCGAAGCCAGATCCGAGCAAGTCAAAGGCTTTGACGACCTGCGAATTCGCTGCCCCAACGCCCTCGACCGCGCCGCAGTGCCGAACAGCCTCGCTCAAAGGGATGTCGGCCCCGACCAGGGTGCGATACATCATCACGAAGCAGGAGGCGCTGCAGGTCCAGTCGTTGGGCTGGGCAAAATACTCCTTGTCGCCCACTCTCCAGCGCGACCAGACCGTGTCTGCTCCCTCCATCAATTTCAGGTTCTGGCCGGGGTAGCCCACCAGGGGCCGACCTTCCTCGGTCGCTGGAACGGCGTGGCAGGGTGGCGGCACGAGCAGGCCCAGAACGAGAAAGGCTGCCGCAATCCAGGTCAAGATTGGGCGAGAGTGATTCATGTGATCTCCTGGTCGAAGGGCGGTCACGTCGCCTTCGAGTCCAGGGCGATCAGGCCCTGGTTCAATCGGCACGAAGCCCTCGTGCGTCCGCCGCGGCAGATCGGATTGGCCACCAGGAAATCGGGTCCCCGCAGGTCGGCTCGCCATCTGCAATGCAACTCGGCTCGAACTGGCGTGGGCCCTCAGAGACGCTGGGCCAGCCCGTTGCAGAGCGCGGCCTGGACCAGAGCGTCCTCGAGGCGCTCGCTGGTGCTCTCGCGCCGAAACCTGGACTGGGCGTTCATGATCAAGCGCTCGAGCCATTGACGCCTCTTCTCGAGAGCTTTGCCCTCTTGAAAGCTGAGCCCGCTGAGATCGGTGGGCAAGTCCTCGGCGGCCAGCATCACCTCGCACGAGGAGTCGAGCGGCCAATCTTGCTCGGTCTGAATGACCACCCCGTGGCGCAGCCAGCGCAGGAGCGACGGCAGGGTCGGGTCAACGTAAAGGGCCACCACGGCCCGACACTCCCGCGGGGAGCTGCCCGCTTGCCGACCGGACAGAGGCGGACCCAGCTGGAAATGGCCCCCGCCGGGGCAGTCGGAGACTCTCGTCTCCCAGGCCAGCGCGCGCCTGTCGAGAAGGCCCTCCTGGCCCGAGTCCGTCACCATGACCCCGAGGTATTTCCCCGGCCAGGGGATAGCCCACTGGCCCAGTCGGGCCTTACGCCCGAACGTTGGCTGGATGCGCTCGCCGTTGAAATTCAGGTCGAGCGGGGCGAATCGCGCATACTCACGCAAGAGAAGCTCTTCGGGAGTGCGACGGCGCAGCCAGCCTGCCCAGCCCAGCGGACGGCGCACGGTTACGCGAGTCAATTGGCGCGCCTTCTGGGAGCCCACGCCCGAATGGGTGGCCCCGAGCTGGATCCAGGCTGTGCCGGACTCGAGCAGCACCACCGCTCCGGGGAAGCCGAGGGCCGCATTGATGCCGATCGCCAGCTCGGAGCAAAACGGCTCTACCCTGTCAGACGAAAGCAGGCAGCCAAGCAGATCGTGAACCCGCTCATCGGGCATGGGTGCCCCGTCGTGGCTGAGACTCAGCCCGCTCATGGAGCAGGATACCTGGCAGAGGCTTGCTCCTGCTGCTACAGCCGACTGGACCAGTTTGAGCACATACCAGCAGCGGTCGGGCAACTGGTAACACCGCAGCTTGTGGAGGGCAGCCGCGACGTCAATCGTGAACTGTCCTCTCGAATCGAGCTCTCCCTCAGCTCGAAACTCCGAAAGAATGCGCTCGAGCTCCTCCACGCACAGAGCTTCGCGTCAGGGGACTCTCCAGTCCTCGCCGAGCCATGAGGCGTTTTTGTTAACAATCAGGACACTTTCCGGGGGGCCAGTTTAGCCTCAGGCTACCGCGCTCTGCTACCCTCAACCCATGCAAGCTGGCAGCCTATCATGCCTGAGCACCGCCCCGATGCGCTCGGCTTCCCTGACAAAACCTGGTCGCGAGCTGATCGAGGAGATGATCCACGACGGAGTCGAGTTCCGCGAGCCGGCCCGGCTCGGTGGACTTCCCATGCCCTGGAAGAAGAAGCTGACGGCCGACCAGGTTTTCGAGACTCTCGGGACCCGAGCCATCTTGTGCCTGCTGCCTTCAGGCTTCGGAGTGACTTTGAAGGATCTGGAGTCTCTGACCGCTGCGGCGGTGTTCGAGAAGAAGCTTCCTGCCACCGCGCTGCCGCGTCCCGAGCTGGCCACGGGCCTGGGCCAGATGAGCGAGGCGGGCTGGCTTTTCAACGACGCCGACGGCAGGCAAGTTGGAGCTGCGGAGGCCTACTGCCAGATGCGCCAGGGCGAGGCCATCTGGGCCGAGCACCCTCACGACACGTTGCTGCTGCGCGAGGATTCAGTTCCCGATCTGGGCCGACAGGCGCAAACTCCGATCTTTCGGCTCGAGAAGATGGGGCTGCGTTACCTCGATGGGGCCGGCAATCCGGTCGAATGGAGCTCGCCTCACGCGCGTCTGACGGTCGGTCAGGACGAGTTCCCAACCTGCAACCCGGCGCTCCTCGAGCAGTTGCTGCTGGGTCTGGGAGGTGACGTGAGTTGGGCTGCTCGACTGGGGGCCTCGATGGGAGACTACTCGCCTGAAGAGGCTCGTCGGCGGGCCGATTGGATCGGCTCGATCACGCAGGGCGAGCCTTCCTATCTGAGAGGCCGGGTCGGCAAGGCGATTCTTCCGTTGCCCGAATTGAGCTCCGAGGGAGCCCGCGCGGTCGCCAAGAGGTTTGCAGCCGAGTGCGAGAGCGCTGACGGCCCCGACCTGGATGCCAGAATGGACTTGAGATATGTCCAGCAATCTTTCGAAAAGCTCGCCGACGACCTGGCCAGGGCGGAGGTCGGCAAGCTGGCTCGACCCGGTTCTTCGGGCGGCCTGCTCGAGACCCCGTCAGCAATTTCTCTGGGCGGTGTCGTTCTGGCCAAGAGACTGAGCTGACGGAGCCGCGGGCAGCGTCGGGTGCGTGTCCGTGACACGGAGGGCGCGTAAAACGGGCCAGATAGGGTCCCCGCCCGACGCGGGCGTGCAGTAGCAATTTGACTTCGTACGACCGCCTGCATCGGGGAGTTGGACACCTTTTCATTCTCGCCCGGCAGAAGGCGGTCTCAGGACAGCGCAATGAAGCAGACCGAGGTGGGGGTGCTGGGCCGCGACCGCTCCGACGCCCAGGACGCACCGTTCGTGATGGCGCCCGGTCCTCGGATCGAGGCTGCCCACTGCACCGGCTACCAGACCTGGGGCTCTCGGGCTTTCATCCGCCAGAATTCCCCCACTAGCGAAGGGAAGGTAACCTCGTCAGGAGCACGAGCCCGAGCAACGGGGGCAAAATGTAGACAGCCAATTCGTCCTCTCCGGAGAGCAGCAGGTGAACCGCAACCAGGAGAGCGGCCGCATAGACCAGTCGGTGCAGCTTCCTCCAATATTTCCCCAACCTCTTTTGCGAGGCTCGCGTCGAGGTCAAAGCCAGACTCAGCAGGATGAGCCAGGCAACGGTTCCTGCCCATCGATAAGGATTCTCCAGCAAATCTTGCCAGGCATCAGCTTGCAAGAAGACCAGGGCTCCGTGGACCGTGGCCAGTGAGAAGGCCGCCAATCCCAACCCCCGGCGCCATCTCATGACTTTGGGCCGGCCGGTCCATCGTCGCAACGGAGTACATGCCAGGCTCACCGCCAGCAGCACCGCAGCCCCATCTCCCGCCAAGTGCAACAGACTCAACGGTTTCTTCCTCCACCAGGAATTGTGCAAAAGGTGCCGCCCCTGGCGCGCCGGGTGCGAGGGAATGCAATCGAGCAAGTGCCCGTCAGGCAGATTCAGGAGGATGACCTGGTCGAGGTGCTGGCTGGCGAAACGATCCCCGTCGACGGGGTGGTCGTGCTGGGTGCCTCCAACGTGGAGCAGGCTTTGCTCACTGGCGAGAGCCTGTCGGTCTTCAGGCAGGCGGGGGACGCCGTGCTGGCAGCTTCCGTCAACCGGGAATCGACCTTGCGCATCCGCTGTACTACTTCCCCGGGCACCTTCCTGGTCGACCGCATCGTCGCGCTCGTCGCGGGGGCTCAGGAAGACCAATCTCCCTACCAGTCCTTCCTGGAGCGTTGGGGCTCGGTCTATGCTTTGGGTTTGTTGTTGATATCGGCATGCTGGCTCGAGGAGCTATCGCGGGAAAGTTTGGTCAGGGGTGAAACGCTCGTCTTTCTGGGAAACGACGAAACGGCGGGTTTCTTTCGCCTGGTGGACGAGCTTCGCCCGGAGGCCGTCGAGAGTCTGCGCGAGCTGCGGACACTGGGAATGATTCGACAGGTTCTGCTCAGTGGCGCTCATCCGGCTCTCGTCGAGAGGGCGGCTGCTCACGCGAATCTGGATGTCGCGGTTGGTCAGCTTCTCCCGCACCAAAAAACGGATTTTCTCCAAACACTCGGCTCTGACCGGGTCTGGATGGTCGGTGATCCTCGTCATCGACGAAGAAGGTCTGCGCGACCGGACCCGGGTCGGCCATGCCGGTCGTCTCGATCAGGATGCGATCGAACTTGTCGCGTCGCCGGGATGGGGTCAAGCAGAGCCTCCCTCCGCCCAGGCTGCTTATCAGCCGAAAGCAGACCAGGGCAGGCGCACGAACCTCCCCAGAACACCCAGGGCAAAGCGGACTTTCGCAGCCGTGGGTCGCCAAGGAGCCGGTTTCAAGGGTCGAAAATCCCGGACGTCGAATTCTTGCGGCTCGGGTGGAGAGCGACGAACTTCTGCGAGGTGTGCCGTCCCGGTCCTCAGAGTGGGGGCCGCGAGCGCTGGCGACCTGTCTGGTTCTGGCCGCTCCTTTCGCGCTGCTGGGGGCGGCCGTGGGTGGGCAATTGAGTCGCCAGCATGGCCAGCTCACCGGCGCGGCCATTGGACTCTCCCTTTGCCTGTTCTGGATCCTGTCCAAGGCCTACCAGGATTTGCTGGACCTCAGCGCCGAGCAGAAAGCCCGCAAGCTCTCGCACCAGGCCGGGGAGGCGCGCCGGCGCGACGAGGTCGAGTCCTACCAGAAGCGACTGCGTGAGGCGATCGAGGGGCTGCACCGTCGCGCGGGCTCGAGCAACCCTCTGGCGCTGGCTCTCACCCGTCGGCTGGCGGCCTCGTTTCGCGACCAGCGCGAGTTCGCTCGGGCGGCCACGCTGCTGTCCCAGGTTGTGCCCGCCTACGAGCGCGACCTGGGGCCCGACCACCCCACGCTGGCTACGGTGCTGCACGACCTGGCGAGCTGCCACGCGGCTCAGAAGGACTCCCAGCGCGGCCTGCCGGCGGCGCGCCGGGCCGCCAACATCCGCATCCAGAGGTTCGGGGCCAGCAGCCCGGAGGCAGCCGAATCGCAAAGCCTGGTCGCCGCCTTGCTGCTGCTGGAGGGCCAGGGCCAGGAGGCCCTGGAGCTGGCCAGCGGCGCCCAGGAGGCCGGGCCGGGAGCCCTGGAGACCCTGGCCGACGCCAAGCTCGCGCTGGGGCAAGGGGAAGAAGCGGCGGCCCTCTATGAGCAGGTGCTCGAATACTCCAGCACGCTCGACCCGGTCCACGTAGCTCAATTGCGACTGCGCCACGGGCAGGCGCTGGCCGGCCAGGGCAAGCTGGCCGAGGCCGAGGACGAGTATGCGGAGATGCTCCGCCTGATCCAGACGGAGATCGGTGAGGAGAGGGGGGTGCTGACGGCCGCCCTACCCGCTCTGAGCCAGCTTCTGAACTGGGCCGAAAGCGCCGGGGCTGAGGTTCCCGAGTCCATCCGGGCCATCCGGCTGATGGAGATCTGCTTGCAGCGCGACCGCAATCGGCTGCGCCAGTTCCACGCTTTGCATCCGGATCTGGCAAGGTGGCAAGACCTGTCGGGCTGGACTGGACTTCAGTGGGCGGCCTTTACGGGCGACCCCGAGCTGGTCCGACTGATGCTCGATCTGGGGGCCAGCTGGCGGGCGGGGCACGGTCGAACCATGACGGCGATGGACGTGGCGGTCAGCTACAATCACTACTACGTGATGAAGAAGCTGCTGGAAGCTGGAGCCGACTTCAACCTGCCAGGGGTGGACGGGATGACCCCGATCCACTGGGCGGCGCGACGCAATCACGAGCTGACGATCGAAAAGCTGATCGGGGCGGGAGTGGACTACAACCGCAAGGACGCCAAAGGACGGACCGCGCTCCACATCGCGGCCATGCTGGGCCACCTGGACACGGCGATCGCCTTGATCCAGCAGGGAGTGCCACTGAACGTGGCCGATCAGAACGGCCAGACGCCCCTGCACATGGCGGCCGGCAAGGGCAACGTCAAGCTGCTCATCGCACTGCTCGACGGGGGCGCCGATCCCAGCCTGAAGGAGAAGAGCCAGAGTCTGACCCCGCTCGAGCTGGCTCAACGGCTGGGACACCGCGAGGCGGTTACCGTCTTGAAGGCACGCCGCTGATGGACTCCATGAGCCTGATCGAGGTCCAGGAGCGCGC
The DNA here is from genome assembly GCA_039809865.1 of Vulcanimicrobiota bacterium. Classification (GTDB taxonomy): domain Bacteria; phylum Vulcanimicrobiota; class Xenobia; order Xenobiales; family QWHO01; genus QWHO01. The sequence continues at coordinate 51,450 of JBDHVW010000043.1, read as the reverse complement.
CCGGCGTATCAACACGCTGGTTCGCTTTCACAAGGTGCAAGAGGCGCTGAACGACGCCTACGCGCTCCGTCTGGACGTAGCCACCTCCACCCTGCAAACCGAGGCGGCCCGTGAGGCGCTGGCCGAGCTCGAGGTCACGATCGCCGAGTTGGAGCGCCAGAAGTTCAGCCGGCCCGTCCACAAAGCTCGCGCTCTCCTGCGCAGACTGATGGGCGTCGGATAATCAGGCCTTGGCGTCGAGCTGCTCGAGCAAAGTGCCGACGGCAGCTTCCAACTGGGCATCCCGGCCTCGATAGCTCTCGCCCAAAGAGCGCTTCACCAAGACATCCACGGGGCGCGGGTTCATCTCGAGGTCCTGGCCTTGCTTGTCGGTCACTTTGACGAAGGGAATGCGCAGCCGGGAGCCGTCCAGCAGGGGGACGTTGCTGGTGAACACGATCCAGCCGGCGGTGGGCTCCCCGACCACCTTGCCGAGCCCGAGCGCGCGGTAACCCTCGGTGAAGTCCTCCGCGTCCGACAGAGCGTCCTTGTTCGTGAGCAGCACCGTGGGCTTGCCCAGCGTACGCTGGCCCAGCACGCGCCGGCCGGGAGCGGTCGGCATGTCGCGGGGGGTCATGTCGAGGTAATCGCGCCGCGCCAGGATGTCCAGCGCGTAGGCGTTCACGAAGCCCCCTCCGTTGTTGCGGATGTCGACGACGACCCCCTCCTTGCCCTGGTTCTCCGAATCGAGGTCGAACGTCAGCTGTTCCAACGATTCCTCGGACATATCGGCCATGTGAACGTAGCCCAGCCGTCCCTGGCTGACCTGGTCGACGTAGGCCCGGCGTTCCTCGACCCACTGGCGGTACATCAGCCGCTCCTCCTCGCCGGAGCCCACAGGCTGCACGGCGACCTGACGCGCCCCCTCGCCCGTCGGGCTGGAGGCCAGGGTCAGCTCCACGCGCTTACCGATCTGGTAATCGAGCATCTGATCCAGGTTGGTGCTGGCGTCGACAGGTTTCCCGTTGACCGCGGTCAGGTAGTCGCCCACCTCGACCTGCCGGGTGAGCGCCGCGGGCCCCTGGGGCAGCACGTTCGTCACGCGCAAACTCCCGCTGCTCTCGTATTCCTGGCGGTCGAAGTCCAGGCCGAGGCGGCCGACCGTCCGGGCGTTGGTCGGGCCCGCGATACCCAGGTGGGAGGCGTTCAACTCCCCGACCATCAGCGAGATGAGTCTGCGCAGCTCGGCAGGAGTGCTGGCGGCCTCGACCCGGGGAGCCCAGCGCTCGCGCACACCGTTCCAGTCGACCCCGTTCATGGTGGGGTCGTAGAAGTGGTCGCGCATGTAGCTCCAGGCCTGAGCGAAGACCTGGTGCTTCTCCCGCTGGAAGTCGACTGTCAGCTCGACCGAGAGCGGCAGAGCACGGCTCGGACCGCCCTCGAAAGGAACCACGTGCGCCTGACCGCCCTCGAGGTAGAAGACCTGCTTGCCGTCGGGAGAGAACTGCACGGCGCCTTTGGGAGCGGGCGTCGAGGTGATCTGCCGGGCCACCGGATTCTCGCCCTCGCCCAGCGGGAAAGCATACAGATTCTGTTGTCCCTGCACGCTGGCGGCGATTAGCAGCGACTTGCCGTCCGGACTGACCGCAAAGCTGTCGACCCCCAGGCCGATGGGCAGCAGCTTCAAGCGCTGGCGTACGTTCTCGAAATCGAGCGTGACGGGCTTCTTTTCAGTCTCGGCGGGCGCATCCTGGAAGAGTCCGGTGAGTTTGTCCTCGCGGAACTCAGGCAGCGCGGGGGCGAGGTCGACCCGAGCGATACGGCCCGGCTCGGTGCGCTGGGAGGTGTCGAACAGCAGCTGGCGACCGTCCGGGGTCCAGCTCAGCGCCGAGGAGTTGGTGTTGGCCACGAAGCTCACGGCCCTGCTCTCTCCGCCGGCGCTGGGCAACACGCTGAGGTTGTGGAAAGCGTCCTCGCCGCCCGCCAGATACGCGATCCACTGACCATCGGGCGACCAGGCCATCGGCTGAGCCAGGTTGAACGGGGGCTTGCCGACGTGGGCTGTGGCCAGGACGCGCTCTTGCCCGGACTCGAGGTCCAGCGTGCAGAGCTGCTTTCCATCGCGCACGAAGGCCAGTTGCTTGCCGTCGGGCGAGAAGGTTGGACTGACTCCGCGCGTCAGAGTGCTCTGCCGGCCGGTGGTAAAGTCGTGCATGACCAGCTGTCCATCCGAGCTGAAGACCGCCCGCTTGCTGTCGGGCGCCCAGACGGGCGAGGACTCGATCGCCTGCGAGTCGGTCAGGGGCGCCGCCGGACCCCCGTCACTGGCGGAAGCGACGAAGAGTTTGCCGCGAACCTCGAGGACCAGCTTTTTGCCATCGGGAGAGAGCGCCAGGTCGCTGAAGCCGCTGACGGCCGTCACATGCTGAGGATCGGCCGCCACGGGCGCGCCCCGCCGTGCGATGGGCACCTCGGCGGCCTCCCCGGAGGTGGTATCCAGCTTCCAGATCTTGAAGTCGCGCTCGAAGACGAGGCTGCTCCCATCTTGCGAGAGGTTGGGCCAGAGCAGGCGGCCGTCGGTGAAATTCGTGACCTGACGGGACTTGCCGCCGCCCTTCATGGGGCGCACCCAGAGGTTCTCGGCCCCACTGCGGTCCGAAACGAAGTAGAGCTTGCTCCCGTCGGGGCTCCACATGGGCCAGGTATTCTTGGCGGGGACGTCGGTCAACTGCCGATACTTCGGCTGATCGCCCTCTTGCATCAGCCAGATATTGCTCTCGTCGATGTGGGAATGCCCGTTGCGCCACCACTGGCCCGTTCCGCGTCCCGTCATGGCCAGCGCGGTCCCATCTGGCGAGGGAGCGGCGCTGCTCTCGTTGATGAAGCGATCGGCGCTGACGGGCATGGGCGTCCCGCCGTCGGCTCGCACGCGGTAGATGTCGCTGGTGTTGCCCACGTCGTGGTGGGTGGAGGAAAAGTAGATCCACTGCCCGTCGCGCGAGAATCCCTCGAGCTGGTCCTTGCCGTCGTTGAAGGTCAGACGCTTGACCTCACCCGTCTCGAACGTGAGCTTGTAGATATTGCCGTTGCCCGTGCGGTCGGACACGAAGGCCAGGCTCTTGCCGTCCGGCGAGTAGAGGGGGCGCGAGTCGTAGCCCGGGTGGGCGATAAGCAGTTGGGCCTGCCCACCCTCGGTCGGCACGGTCCAGATGTCGCCTCCGGACGAAAACGCGATCTCCTTGCCGTCGGGAGAAAGAGCCGGCTCGGCCAGGGCTGGTAGGCTGGTCGGGGCCTTGAGGCTGACTTTCTCGACCGAGGCACCCAATTGCACCTGATCCACGGGAGCCTGCTCGCGCGCCTTCCGCGCCCGCTTCGGGGCTATCGAGGTCGAAATGTGGAGCTTCGAGACTTCGGACGCCATGGACCCTCCTGTGGCAGTGTGCGCGTTCAGTCTAGGGTCAGGATCTGAAATCGGGCTGAAAGCTGAATTGCACGCGCGGCTCACGCCGCCTACCGGCTGGCGGTTCGGCTCGACCCCGGCTCACTGGATGCTGTCGGTCGAGGCCGACGGCCAGCGTGTGGGCGATACGCGGGCACGGCTTGAGCTCCTGATCGTTGAGCACTGGCAAAGTCGATCATCGGCGCGAAAAGCCTGTGTCGGTGCATCTCTTCGGCGACCTGTGGCGGCGTCCCGATGGGTCAGAGCTTGAGCGAGCCACGCAGCCGGGCCAGGGCATCCTTGTATTTGGGTAGTCTTTGACTGTGCCAGTTGAGGTTGACCAGAAGCGCCCGCCCCTCCATCGACGTCCCCAGCATCTCATTGCGAATCTTCTGGTCGACGGCCTGGGACGTAAAGACGAAGTGCATCCATTTGCGACCCCCGATCGTGAGGATCTCGCTGGTCTCCCACTCGAGGTCGGAACGCTGCTTGAGCGCATTCTCCATGGCTGCCTTGAACTCGGTGATCTGGGTCGGCTCGAGCTTGGACGAGCTGTGGGTAAGGGCCACCGTACAACTGAGCGTGGAGTTGGGACGTCCAGACGTTTGCGCTCTGGTGCACCGTCCCGAAGGGCAGCTCGGTTGTGCGAAATTCGGCTCTGCCTCTCGTGGTATCGACCAGCGCGTCGCGGTTCAACGCTGTGATCTCGGGGTAGGTGTGCCGGAACGTGAAGAGACTTGCGCCGGCGACAATCAGTCCGACCCCCGGGCCGGCCAGCGCCGTCACCAGAGCAGGCGCGCCGGCCAGACTGGCAACCACTCCGGCCAGAAGGCCGGCGGCCAGGCCAGTATACGCGGCCAGAACGGGTCGGCGCTCGGAGCGGCTGCGCTCGACCGGGCGAGACCAAGCCTGAGGTCTATCTTGTGCCCGTCCACCTGCAGCGTGCCATCGTTATGGAAAGCGACGCTCTGAGCCAGCCTGGCGAGATGCAGAGCGTGATTGAGCGGGGGGCCCTGCCGGGGCTCCAGGTGAAGACGTCGTTCTGGTGCGTCAACGCCAGAGTATCGCCATCGGGCCCAACCGCGACATGAACGACCGGAATGGGAAGCGACGGACGGGGCTTGCCTCCGTCCCTACGATATGATTGCGGACCTCCATGGCCCCATCCTAGCGGCGGCGCCCGAAAAAAGAATAGAACCGCGTGAGGTCAGGAGCTCGGGCCTGGGCGCCAATTGCTAGCCTTCAGCTGCCGGAGTAGACCCAGCAAAGGATTCTCCCGCCCCGGACGCGGGACAGGGCGATCGCCTCGGCCTCGTCGCGGCTGTTGTTGCTCCAGCCGGTGGCCCAGGCGCCGTTCGAGTTTCGGGCCAGGGCGGCCCACCCGTTCTTTACCCACACGACGGAGCGAGCGTCGTGGCCATTGCAGCGGCTCACCGCATCTGCCTCGGCCGAGTTGCGCGACCCCCAGCCGTGCGCGTAGGCGTAGCTTCCTGTGGATGGGGAGAAAGCGATGGCCGCAAACTTGTTGCTTTGCGCCGCTGCCGGGTGAGCCCGGCAGAGCATCAAGAGGACGACCAGTCCGGCCAGGACTGACTGTGAAATTCTCATTCCTACCTCCTTGCTGTGAGGGCCTTCGTTTCACGGGCCTGCTGCGCCTGGGTTCGAAAGGGGCGGGTCAGGGACGTCAAGGGGGCGTTTGGGCAGTGAGGAGCTGCCCGCAGTCGACCGTCCTCGGCGAGAGGCTTGGGAGCTATGGAGCGACCCTGGACACCTGGCACCCGGTCGATCCGCGACTGAAACGACCCTGAAGGGAGGTATACTTTCCTCTGCTTTACTCCGCTCCTGTCACGCGCGATTCCTCAGGCCCGACGAGCCGTCGACCTGCAGCGCCGCCTGGGCAATCATTGGGAGCTGGGCGGGGCGCTGGGCCGCCCGGGCTTTTGTCATCTGGTGGTAGGACAGCTCGAGCAGGCGGTGCCACCCCAATGATGCGAATCGTCTCCCGACGATACGCGTCTTCGCGAGGCGGCCCGCTCGGCAGTGTCAACGCTCGGAAGCTATCGCGGCCCCGCCCTGCTGGGTGGTCAAAGCCGACTACCAGGGAGGCGGTCGTGCGCGACGTGCGTGCCTTCCTGGACCCGCGACCTCATGGGGGCCACCCGCGAAGCTCCTCGTTGGTCAGAAGCGGACAAGCATCGCGGGTGTCGGGAGCAGGTCACCGCAGCTTGGGCAACCGCACCGACAGTTGTGGTTGAGCCAGTGGGCTCGCAACAGGCAGCACGCCCCCAGGATGGACAGCACCGTCTCTCTGTAATGATAATAAAAAGTCATTATTGTCAATGGAGAAAAAAAGGAGACGGTCGGCTCCGTCTCCCTCTCCGATGAGCGCTGGGAGCGCTTACTTGACGATCGTCACCGGACCGTGGTTGTCACAGTGTCCGTCGTGCTGATGGTGCAGGTGGCCGTCCACGATGTAGTCCACGTGGTCGCCGTGGGGAATGGCTTCGTGACCGCAGCCCGGGCCGTGCACGTGATCGGGGGGGTGGGCGCTGCAGGCGTGACCCCTGGTGCAGTCGGCCGGATTGGTCCCGTTCACTTCCAGCACATGCTCGGCGATCTGACCGTGCTCGCAGTTGTGATGGAGGTGGCCGTCGTGCACGTAGTCCACGTGGTCACCGTGCTGGATGGCCGTGTGGCCGCAGCCGGGCTCGTGCTTGTGATTATGATCATCATGGTGGTTGTGAGACATCGTATCGTTCTCCTTCGTTCAATGGGGCTCAGTTGCGTGAGCCAGCGCGTTCGCCAGGAGATTGATGACGTGGTCGTCCGCCAGACAGTAGAAGATATGCTTTCCGTCTCGTCGCCGATTCACCAGACCTTCGGCGCGCAGAACCTTCAGGCGCTGGGAGACGGTGGAGAGCCCCTCCTCCATTTCCTGCGCCAGGTCGCTCACGCAACGCTCGGCCCGGTAAAGCCGCTCGAGTAACCGCAGTCGGGCCGGATCGCCGAGAGCCCGGAAGAGCTCGGCGGTCCGCTCGAGATCTCTGTCCTCGATCTGCTCTGGCCACGCGGCAGTAGAGTGGTCACAGTTGAACACTTCATCAATCACTGGAATGATGAAATCATGAATCGTCCCGGTTTGTCAAGACCTTCGGAATGCACGGCGGAGGCGGGGTCCACCAGGGTGAAACGCCAGTCGGGGGTAAGCCTCGGCGAAGGCCAGCACTTCGGCGCCAGTCCGAGCTCCCTGCCAGAGTCGGGGGCTTCCGACGCCGAGTGGGATCTGAACGTCGACGCACCGCTGATTCTGAAATAGAAACGTCAAGCCTGCAGGGCTGCCGGAGCGGCGGTGCCGGGCGCTGCGTTTGGATTCCTGGGCTCGCTCCTGGGCGATAACCCGAACAGCAATGCTCTGGGTATGCTCGCCGGGTGGCCGTCGGGGGTGGCCTCGGTCTGCCGGTCGCCGTCGCCGGTGGTGCCATCTTGGGAGCCCGAGTCGGTTCGGCCGGGGCGCGGCCCGCCTGACCTTCAGACGCACCCCGCCCACCAGGACTTTCTCTTCCTTGACCTCGATGCCGCCCGAGACCGGGTTGGAGACCAGTGCTCCACCTCCTGACGGATGCCCGCCCACTTGCCCAGGTGCGCCAGTGCGTCCACCCGCGTGGCGCAGCGTTGTTGGGTCGTTCCTCCGGGGGGGGCCAACGCAAGGCGGCCCTCCTCGCCCAGCAGGCCCGACCCCAAGAGGGTGCGCACGCCCGCCTCGAGCGACTTCTCGTAGCCGTCCCAGCTGAAGGCGCGCCGCTGATGGACTCCATGAGCCTGGTCGAGGTCCAGGAGCGCGCCCGGCGTATCAACACGCTGGTTCGCTTTCACAAGGTGCAAGAGGCGCTCAACGACGCCTACGCGCTCCGACTGGACGTAGCCACCTCCACCTTGCCAACCGAGGCGGCCCGTGAGGCGCTGGCCGAGCTCGAGGACACGATCGCCGGCTTGGAGCGCCAGAAATTCAGCCACCCGGCCTATAGAGCACGCGCTCTCCTGAGCAGACTGATGGGTGTCCGATAATCAGCGCCCTCGACGGGCCGGCTGGGTCAGCGCTGCCGAAGCAATGAATTGGTGACCGGCTCCGCCAGGACGGGCAGACGCCCACCTGACAGCACGCTCCGGAAACGAGGGCTGGCCGCCCCCCCCGGTGTGCCGCCGGGCGAGGCGGGCGGAATCGGCACGGTCGCAAGCAGCACCTTGAGAGCGTCGGATCCGGTGTTGGTTTCGCTCGGGTCAAAGCGGTCGGGGACCCGATTCCCGGCGCTCTCTTCCTCTTTGAAGCTCGGGGCGGGCCTGGCGCTGCGCACGGGGCTCGAGAAGGAATTGCTCGTTCCAATGGGACTGGTCATGGCTCGGGACCTCCTTCCGTTTGTGTAAGTCAGAACAAGCTACCCCCCCGGAAAGTTGTAAACGGATCATTACATTCTTGTTACCGATTCATAGCGCCGGCCGGCTCTGCCAGGAGCCGACCATCATGAACCCCGACACCCATCCCGACAGCAGCGAACGCTGCACCGACTCCTTCCGAAGAAGGCCGATCAGCTGATGGAGCTGTGCTCTGAGCGTCTGGTGGTGCGGGGCCGTCAGCCTGTTGGGGCCCACCGCCAGACTCCTGGACGCTTGCCACGGTGCACCTCGAACGACGCGATCAAGTTAGCAATCCCATGTCGCTTGTACTCGAAGGGGGAACGCCCGAGCGTTGAGCTGTCCATCAGGACGCCCTGGTTCTGCAGGGGGGCCAGCAAAGGGGGCAGTGCGGGAAGGCCGCCGAGCGTGAGATTGAGGCCTGCCCAACGGTGGTCCTTCGGACCGTCGGCCCGGCTCAAACCTGGCGTGAGCCGATCAGTCGGCGAATCGCCTCCGGACGGAACGGGTGCATCGGGGCGGTGCATGAATACAGAAAAACCTGGACCCACCTGAGGGATCAGCATTGGATGCCTCGCTTGAAGGGCTATTGATCCTCTGTGACATCAGGTCAGCTCAACAAGTCGACCCTGCTGCATCAGGGACCTCTCGGGTTTGAGCGCGATTCCAGTGGCAGGGCACTCCCCCTACGGACGAGGCGCCCCGGCCGAGTCCTCCGACGTGTTCACGAGACGGGTCGAATCTCTTTACATCGGCGTAACAACTTTCGGGCCCCAGGAGGTGTTGCACCTTTCGCGGAGGTGCTGAACGATGATTGAGAGCACGAAATCCGTTGAGCGCAGGATGATGCAATAGCCTGGCAGTAGCCGGCCCCTACCGGCAGGTCCGGATCCACTGGCGGACCCCCCGCAACCAGGCACTCCTCTTCAACTGCGTGCGCAGGCTCATCTGGTGCGAGAGACCTGCACAATCCAGTGGCAGGAAGGCGCTGCGCGCGCCAGCCACGTATTCTGAGCCTTCGAGTTTAAGGATAGCAACCGCGTCTCGACAGCGCCAGACCTCCGGGACGCCCAATTGAGCAAAAATCGCCAGCTTATCCAGGGCGGAGCGGCTGATCTCCACCTCAACCACGAGGTCCGGGCAGTTGGCCGTGGGGTCACGCTCCACGTCCCCAAAAAAGAACGAAGAGTCCGGCTCCGCGCCCCTTTGCAACTCCGCTCTACGCTGCGTCGCCGAGCCAAGCGGGCGCACTTCGATGTCCAGCTCTTCGCAGGCGGCCAGGACGATGGACATGATTGCGAGGTTGATTTCCTCGTGCTCGGGCGAAGGGCTCATCATCTCAAGGCTTCCTTGCGCGTAGGTAAAGCGGGGCGAGCTCCGGTCGGCGTGATCGGCCAGGATATGCTCATAGGTTTCCCAACTACAAGGGCTGAGTATGGCACGCTGCTCGTCAGTCTCCAGCATTCCTTAGAATTTCGACGATCAGGGGCCGTTTCACTGCAAGGATTTGAGGGCAAACTGCTCGCAAATTGTCAACAAGCTCGGGCGCACGACGGCGAAGGGCAATCGATGGTCTGCCCAGCGGGTGGAGGCGGCCCGTCGACGCCGCGAGACGTCGATCAGGGGGTGGGAGCGGCGGAGGGGGCGGAGCCTATGATCTGAGGATCTGAGGGGCTGGTGACAGGGTGGGCCGGTCAGGCCGGACCCCGGGTCGAAGGTTTGCCAGATTCTGGTCTCGTCAGACACCATGGCTGGCCCGGGAAGCAATGAGGTCTCGGAGCCGGCTACCAGCCGAGCGGATGCTGGTTCGTTTCACCCCAGGGGTCATCTTGGTGAATTTCGGGCTGGAGAGGCTCGGGCGGGATGGGAGGTGGGCGGGCTGGATATCCGAATCGGCCGATCGCCTTCAGTAGCCGAACGAGCTCAAGCCGCTCAAAGACCGCCCGGCTGCGGCGCATCAGCTTTCCGGAGCGCGGGCAGAGTTCCGGGTCCACCTGCCAGACGCGCAGTACCCGGGCCGCCCAGCGACCCCGAGCTTTGGGGGCAGACTCGTCTGCCTGCCTCTCCGTCTTTCAAGCCGGAACGCTCGAGCGGCCAGCTCCTCATCTAACTGCATTCTCGGGAGGAGCAGATTGCGGCGCACCAGCGAGGACTAGCACCGAGCGCCGGATCCGGCCGGCCAACTCGCTCTCGTCGAAATCAGAGACGGTATAAATTAGAAGGAGCCGTCAGGCAAGAATAGCCCGGCCGTCGTCAGGACGTAGAAATGCGGGTGGATCTTTATCTGGTCGCCGCCCCCTGGACTGTTGGGCCAGCAGAATCCCCGGCTGGGCGCGCTTGAGGTCCTGCTGAATGGCAAGTCGTTCGCGCATCCAGCGTGTGAGGAGCCCCGGTCGCCAGGCGGGCGCGGTGCCGCGGAAGGGGCTCGGATACCCATCTTCTTGGGCAGAGTGAAGACCAGATGGCGGTAGGGCACCACCGGGAGAAGCTCGGCGAGTTTCTCCGCCACATTCTCCGCCTGTCGGTTAGCGCGGCTCGGGCAGATTCTCGTGTTGCACCAGAACGGAACGGCCAGGTGGACGATGCATAGCCAGCACCTTCTGCTCTCGCGCGGCACAGGTCCTGGCTCGAACTCGAATCGAGACTCATACTCGCGCGGGAAGAGAGCGAGGTGGTCCCGGCGCTAGATTAACGCCGGTTTCCGTAGCTGCTTCGAAACGTTCCAGACCGGGGTTGTGCTTGCGGAAAAGGGGCTGCTACCGGTTCTTTCGAGCGCTCTTCGAGCTCTTCGACCCACCCCTTGCCGACCCCGGGTTGGAAATCTCCTTCGTGTGCGGCTCGTTCGGCAGGCCCACCGCCTGGTTGGCCTTCAGATCGATGCAACCCCAACCAACTGGAGCCGTGTCCCGGATCGCGGGTCGGTCCTTGCTTTCGTCCACGAGGAACAGAGGGCCGGCCATGAACTCACCCTGGACCACTTCCTGAACTGCCATGGATACGGGGCCTGCAGCAAAGGCCCCTATCGCCCCGGAGAGCACGTTCGCCTGGTAGCGGAGAACCCATTGTTCGGGCCTCGACCGATTGTGCAGGCTCCTGGCCGCCCTGGCCAGGTCTGCAGTCTCCGTGCTCTGACCAAGAGTGACGAGATCGGTGTGAGTCTGTTTTGTAGCGGTCAGTCTATCGACCGTACGGTCCGAGTTCAGCCGGTAGACGCTCGATGCCGGGACTCCCTCCCGGGTAGGGCCTCCGGGACGATGTTTCTGCACGAAGTCGAGACTCGGGCCGCACGTTCATGTCTGGGTTCTTCGCGATACCAGGTCCGGATCTCCTTGCGGGCAGCCAGGCTTCGCTTCCCGAAAGACGCCCGCCTGGCGAGAGCCCGGCATCGCGCTGGACGAGGTGCCAGCGGGGCTGCCGGGCCAGCGCCTCCTCTTCGGCTTAGCCGGCGAGTTGCCGATCCACATGGAGCTGGTCGGCCCATTGGAGCGGACCTACCTGGGTATTCAGGCCGCCGCCAAGGAACATCCAGGCCAGGACCAGTACGACCAGCAGGCCCGCGACGCCGATGCCGCCGCCGCCGTTGTATCCGCCCCGGTAGTCGTAGTATCCGCCGCCGGAGATTGCGTCTTATTTGTAGCGCCATTGTAACCTGTACCAGCCGGACGCCTACATGGCCGCGGATCCTCGGGTGTCAGTCGCTGAATACTGATTTGGGAGATCTCGCGGACGCTGGGAGCTTATCCTTGGTGGGACACCGGGAAGCGTCACCCGCCGAGGACGAGGTCTCCGCGGTCAGGGATCACGCATTTTCCTCCGGGACAAGGAGAATAGGGTTGGTCGGGACGAACGTCGCCGCCTGCGTGCTTTCGCCCTGCAGAGTCCGATCCGGAGGATGAACCGATGCGAAAGAGGATCCTGTTCCTGGTGCTGCTGCTCTGCCTCGACGCCCGGGCGCAGAATCTGGGCTGGCTGGAGGAGGACGGCAAGCGGATGGAATTCAAAGCGGTGACCTGCAGCTGGATCTCGGCCAGCGGGAGCTGAAGATCGCCTTCTTCACCTACCTCCCGACCACCAAGCAACGCAAGATGGCTCTGGGGAATCGATACGATCCCAAGAAGGAGCCGGTTCTGGTCATCGACATCACCATCGACAAAGACTATAAGCTCGGTGGATATGGCCGCTTTCTCGGCTACGTGATGAAGAACGGCACCCCGGTTGCGATCAACGGCGATACGGCCAGAGACATTTCGTCGTTTTCTTTCGACCACAAGAAACGGGGTAAGGTCAGCCTGGACTGGAAACAGCAGATCCAGGGCTACAAGTGGGAAGCCAGCTATCGGGGAACCTGGGATACGCCCGAGTAGACTTAAGCTTTAGAGCAGCTCGAACCGGTCGCGGTAGACCGGAAACGAGTCGACGACGTCGCGCTCCCATCGCCCTGGCGGGTGACCGGAAAGTGTCTGAAGGCTTACGGGTGGACCAGAAGGGATTCGAAGCCAACCGGCAGATGACGTCGAGGCGAGTCCACGGCAGTCGATGGCCGCGAATGGCGGCGCGATATCCCGAGTTGGGGTCCGGATAGACCCCGAGCACCTCCTGGCGCAGCCCGTGCCCGAGTTGGCAGCATCCGTCCATCCGGGCGCTGTCCTGGTGGCCGCGCCGCGGGGAGAAATTCCCGGTTGACTGGTCAGGCCGCCCTCTCCCTGGACCACGTAGCCCAGGGCTGAATGAACGTGTTGAGCTTCGCGGCCGGCGTCACGCCCACGCGGATCTGGGCGATCTCCAACTCGTCTCGGAGCATGCCCGGTCGACATCGCGAAGAGCGAAAAAATCTCTCTCCCCATGCCGAGATCGATCCGCTACAATCAGAACCGTGCGACGCCATCGCGAAACGGTCCTCGCCCTCTGCCACCGAGGCAGTTGCCGCATCCGCGGCGCGCGGCTCGAGACCGGCTCCATGTTGCTGCTCCCGGCCTGGGCGCCCCACCGAACGGAAGGCCGCGCCGAGCTGACGGTCCACACGTTCCTCGAGGAAGACCTGCCCGAGGCGCTGCGAGCCTCTGTCACCGCGGTGCGTCTCGGGGCCTCGCCGGTCCGGCCCGCCGGGAACGGGAGCCTCGAGTCGCTGCTCGCGAGCTACGCTGCTGGAGCGGACCAACCGGCCTGGCTGCACGACCTGATGGCGCTCGTGTTCCAGGCCCGCCCGTGGACCCTGGAGAAGCTTTCCGACCGCGTCGGCCTCAGCCCTGCTTACCTGACCACGCAGGTGCGCCGCTGGACCGGGCGCTCTTTGATGCAGTGGTCTCTGCAGGCCCGGCTGGACGAAGCGGCCGCGCAGCTCGCCACGGGCACGGTGGCGCAGGCGGCCGCGTGCGCCGGATTCAACGATCTCGCCCACTTCCGGCGCCTGTTCCGGCGTCAGTATCGAACCACCCCGAAGGAGTACCGTGAGCACATTCGATGACCGCGCCAACTCGTATGACGCCAACGCCCGCACCGTCATGCCGGGCTACGAAGCCCTGCACGAGATGGCCCGCGCCACCCTGAAAGCCTACCTTCAGGCCGACGCAAAGGTTTTGCTGCTCGGGATCGGCACCGGCTACGAGGCCGAGCAACTCCCCCAGAGCTGGCGCCTGGTCGGCGTCGACCCCTCCGGACCCATGCTGAAGAAGGCCCGCGAGCGCCTGGGCGACCGCGTGGACCTGCGTGAGGGCATCCTGGAGGACTTCCCAGAACTTATCGAGTTCGACGCCGCGCTCTCGGTGGGCGTGCTGCACCACGTCCAGGACGGCGAGCGCCTCGTGGCCGAGACGTCTCGGCGCCTCAAGAAGAGCGCCCTGCTTGTGCTGGGCTCCCACGTCGGCCCGATGCGGGCCGACGCGGCGGCCACGAAGGCCCTGGAGACCTACTGGGGCCTCCCGCCCGAGGAGGCCGCCGAGCGCACCCGGTTCTGCTACTCGCACATTCGGGCGCCCGATCTGAGCGACCTCGAGATGTGGTTTCGAGCGGCCGGTCTGAGCGACCTCGAGCCGCTGTTTCGAATCGCCTACTTCCAGCTCTTTGCGGCGTTCAAGAGTTCGTAATCAACTGGAAGTCCACGAGCACGCGGTTGCCCGTGCCGCCGTCGCCCACCGTCACCAGGTCCGGGCGCGGGCCGGCGTCAAGGCACCCAAAGCGGCCGAACTGGCGGTCCTGGACGTTCACGTCGATCTCGCCGTGGTTAACCTCCAGATCCACCGCCCTGATGACCAGGGTCGGGCTTGTGATCGTTGTTGCCCGTCAGCAGCGTGAGCTCGTCGTTGCCGAAGCCCATGACCGCCGTGTCGAGGTCGCCGTCGCGGTCGAAGTCGCCCAGCGCGCAGTCGGACAGGACTTCGCCCAGGTGATCCCAAGTCAGGGGGGACTTCCAGCTGACACGCAGGGGAAATCTCGCGCCCTCTGAAAGCCCGCGATCATGCGCTTGGGTCGGTTTGGACTGTTGGTGGGCCTGCCTCGGAGTCGGTCCGGCCATCGCGGCGACCCGCGTTAGGGATGCTTTTCCTTGTGTCCGGCGCCAGCTGCGCCGGGAAGACCACCGCGCGCCGAGGGGCCCTGCCCCTCCTGGGCGATCGCTTTGTCGGCGTCGAGTTGCGCGACCTCTGTGACGATTTCGTCGAATTGACGGTGGCCTGGCGCCAGAAGATGGTGGAGGTGGCCGTGCAGCTGGCTCAGGCCCTGGAGAGGGAAGGCCGCCACCTTCTCCTGGCCGGGGATCCGGTTCCCGCCGCAGAGGTCGTGGCTGCTCCCTCGGCCGACAGACTCTCCATCGCCGCCTGCCTCCTCGACGTCGAGCCCGAAATACAGGCCCAGAGGCTGCGCGCGCGCTGCGAGCCCGAAGAGATGATCCCCCGCCACCTCGCCTTCGCCGAATGGATGCGAGGCCACGCCAGGAATCCCACCGATCGGCTGGAGGTCGTGCTCATCAACGGCCAGGCCGGCAGCTGGGAACGCCTCGAGCGTTGCTCGACCTGGAACATGCCCGTGATCGACACCTCCGCGCTGTCCGAGGAGCAGGTGGCCCGAGCGGTGGCCGCCTGGTGCCAGGCCGTGCTCGAGCGCAAAGCGCCGCTCCTGCTCGGGCCTTAAGCTCCTTGCTCCCGACCATTTCCTCCCCCGTCGAGAGGGTCGTCCCCTGGACGACGTTGTTGCAGATCCAGGCGCGTCCCCGGGAGTCGAAAGTGGTGTTGCCGGCGCCCCCAAAGGGGAAGTCCAGACTGCCGGAATCGTTCACCTTGACCGCCAGGGTCCAGGCGTCAGGCTCCTCGACCAGCGCGGGCACGAAGGCTGCACCTGTTGCGAGAGCACGAAGAGGGCGCTGACATTGCGGGCCGGCTTGCGGCACAGGTGATCGGAAACCTACCAGCGCCCCGATCCGGCATTGAATCGCGCTCCGGAGAACCTTGACCGTTCCTTGAATCCACCCGGTCAAGGGATCTTCAAGGTCGCTCCCAGTCCGATTCAAGCCCGCTCCGGCAGAATGGGGAAACCAACCCGTGAAAAGGAGACCCGTTTCGATGCGGATTGCGGCCACCTACCATCCACCCCCGCTCCTGATGCGGCCGATGGACGAGCGGCTCGACAGACTCGACCTCGACCTCAAGGACAATCTTGCCAGGTACGAGCGAAGGATCCCCGAGTTGGAGTCGACCGTCATCCGTGAGAGCAAGCGGGCCAGGCTCTGGCTGGTGGGTGCCGGGTGCACGCTGGCCCTGGGCGCCCTGGGAGGGCCAGTGGGCCTTGCGCTGGGCGCGCTGGCCTCGACTCTCCCCCTGGCCCTGGGCCTGCGGTCGCTGGCTCGGTCTTCGGGAGCGCGCGCCTGTATCCAGGCCGCGAGCGAGGCAAGCCGCACCTGTCAGGGCCTGCGGGTCGAGCTGGGGGAGATGCGGCAAAAGCACGACCGGGGCTCGGTAGAGCGGCTGACCGAAAGGATTCCAGGCACCATCGGGGAGGAGCCCGAGCACGTCACGATCGGCAATGTGCGCCTCAAGCGGCGCCTGGAGGAGACATGCTGACAGGCCTGACGCAATCCGGGATTTTGCCGCGTCCGGCGGCACCCAACCTTCAGCTCACCCAGGACGTGCGCGAGCTGGTGAGCCGGACTCTCGACGTTCCCTCCTCCAGCGTCCTGCCCTCGTCCACGTTCGAGGAGCTGGGGGCGGACTCGCTGGATCGGTTCGAGCTGGTGCTGGCCACCGAGGAGCAATTCCAGCTTCGCATGGCCGACGAAGATGCCGAGAGAATTCGCTCGGTCGCGGATTTGGTCCGTTATGTCGAGCATTCAAGGTAGCTCAAGGGCTTTTCAAACCTTTGCAAGCGGGGAGAGCTAGACCGACTGCGAGGTTCTCAGACGGACCAGGACGAATCTTACTTTCTCATGGAGTTGCACGAAGGGGCAGTCCGAGCTCGCGCGCAGGAAGCAGCGCAACAACGCGCCGTAGCGGCTCCCGCTGAGGCGACACCGGCCGAGGCGCCGCCGGCCGCAGCCCCGGACACGGCCTCCGGAGCGACTCAGCTGAAGGCGCGCCGGGAGCTCGAGACGGCTCTGGAAGGAGTCCAGCGGGCCGACGCTCCCGCCTCGGAGCGCGAGGTGGCCGGCGAGTCAGCCCGAGCCCGCGAACAGCTCGAGGCCGGACTGCAGGGGCTCGTGGACGACAGCCCGCCGCCGCCGCCTCCCCGAGCAGCGCCCAAGGACACGCCGATCCCGGCCACGCTCTGGAACGAGAACGCGGTCAACACCGTGAACCAGCGCGGCCAGGAGCAGGGCGGCATCACCCAGGAGGAGATCGATCGCAATACCCAGCTGGCCCGGGAGCACGTCACCTCGGGCGGCGGAGTCAAGGCTGAGGACGTCGCGGGTCTGGTTCGAGAAACCGGCGTGGATCTGGGCCGCCTCGATGCGAACCAGCTGGAGGCGGCGACTCGCTACGTCCAGGAAGGCAAGGACCCGGACGAGCAGGCCGAGCGCCTGCGCAAGACGCTGAACAACTTCCAGGTGCTGGGCAACCTGGGCGTGCCGAAGATGAGCCGCCAGGAGACCAACGACCTGATCTGGGGAGCGGCCCGGGTTCCCGGCCACGCCACGCAGAAGCTCGACGAGCAGGGTCTGAGCCAGACGTTCCAGGACGTGGCCTCGGCGGTGGCCGTATCCGGCGCTCACAAGTTCGAGGTGGGTGACCACACGCTCGAGATGAAGGTAAGCCCGGCCGGCGAGGTCACCAGCTCGAAGACCAGCGCTCCCAGCGCACTGAGCAAGATCGGCGGCATCCTCAAGACCGCGGTGCCCGTCGTGGCCACGGTGGCGGCCTTCATCCCGGGCGTGGGGACGGCCGTGGCGGCCGGCCTCCGCATCGCCTCGGCGGCCATTTCGGGGGTGGACGCGGCGGTCCATCACAACTTCCTGGGCGTCCTGAGCGCCGCCGCGGGCGGCGTGGCGGCCGGCTTCAGCCTGGGCAACTCGGCCGTGGCCGACAAGGTCGTCAACATCGCAAATTCTGTGGGCGGCGGGGCGCGCGGGGTGCAGAGCATCAAGCAGGGCGGCGTGCTGGGCGTGGTCGGCGGGGTGGCCGGAGTCGCCGGCGCCGCGGCCGGAGTGAGCGGCCTTTCCGGCGCGGACAAGATTTCCGACGTTTCAGGGAAGGTCTCCACCGCGGCCAACCGCCTCGAGACCGCCCAGCGGTTCCGCTCGGCAGCCGGGGCCGTGGACCAGGCGGAAAGGCAGCTCCAGGCGGCCCGCGCCACGGGCGATCCGGAGGCGATCGCCCGGGCCCAGGAGCAGCTCGACGAGGCGCACAAGCTCAAGACCGGGGCGCTGTTCAGCGGTCTGGCGGTGGTGGCGGACGTGGGTGCTTCCCACACCTCGGGCGGCCTCTCGCAGGGGTTCTCCTACGCCTCGCGCACCCTGGACGTCGGGAACAACCTCCGCAACAAGGACTTCATCAGCGCGGTGGTCGGCATCACGGGCGGGGTTGCCCGGGCCACCGACTCGCAGAAGCTCAAGGACGCGGCCTCCCTGGCCGACCAGAGCAACAACTTCCGCCTCGCGAGCCAGGCGACGTCCCGGGCCCAGAAGGCGGTGGACGACGCCGAGCGCACCCTCGAGCTGGCCCGAAACTCGGGCGACCCGGCGGCGATCGCCGAGGCCGAGAAGTCTCTCAAGGGTGCGCAGAACCAGCGCAACTTCGCCGAGACCAACCGGTCCTTCGCGGGCGATCAGCTGGCGGCCACGGGCCAGGGGATCGGGCAGCGGATCGAGTTCGAGCGGCAGTTCGACAAGAATCTGCAGGCGCTCGCGCCCAGCCTGCAGCAGGGCGATCAGGCCATGGCCGATCTGCAGGCCGTCGCCCGTGACCCCCGCGCCACGGGTGGATTCCAGGACCTGGCCGACGAGGCGCGTGAAGGCTTGAGTCAGGCCCACGACGATCTGGCCGCGGCACTCTTCAGCGGCGACGCCGACCGTATCGCCGCCGCCCGCGCGAACTACGAAGCGGCCACGCAGTTCGCCACGGAGCGCACGGCCTTGCTCCAGGGCGCCTTCGCGCCGGGTGAGCTGGCCCTGCCCGGGCTGGCCACCGAACTCGAGCTTCCAGCGGTCCAGGCGGGCGCCGAGCCCTCGGCCGCCACCGCTTCCCCCGCCGCGCGGCGCGCCCCGACGGTCAGGGCCAGGCCTGCGAGCTCCCTGCCTGCGGAGGCTGAAGGCGATCCCGGCATGTTCTGGGCTGACGCGGTCTATGCGCCCGAGGACCCGGCGAAGCCTTTCGCCAACACCCAGCCGGTGGGAAGCGCGATGCGCGAGCAGTGGGAGAAGGATGTCAAGGCGGACCCACAGTACATCGACCGCTCCCTGGCCCTGATGCGGGGGAGCGGGCCGGGCGGCGCCCTGGAGCTCGTAAAGCAGGCGCGCGGCGGAGACGACGGCGATGGTTACACGAAGGCCCAGATCGAGTCGGCCCAGAAGGCCCTGCACAAAGTCTATGGCCGCGATCTGACTGCCTTCGAGCTGCGTAACATGGACCACTACCTCAACAACTATGCCGGAATGTCCAACCTGCGTCCCAACCCTGGCGACTCCGAGTGGGTCCAGGCGCTCAAGATGGGCCCCGCCACCGGAAGCCTGGATGGGCTCTATCGTTTCTCCACCGTCGGCTACACCGCCGCCAAGGCGATCTTTGGCGGTGGGATTCCCTTTCTCTACTCGAAGAAGGAAGGCGTCACCGGCACTCCGGACGCGCTCGACTGGCGTGCGGGGATCGAAGCGCTGAACCAGTATCAGAAAGACCTGGACAACTTCAGCCGCACCGGGGTGTGGGTCTACGGGGTCGGCCGAAGCGGCCCTTGACCTTTGCTACCTTCGCTCGCCCAGGACGAGGATCCCCGCCTGCTGGAGCGTCATCGCGGCGGCTTGGCCAGGCCGATGAAGATCACGATGCCGTCACCGCCAGGGTTGCTGGTGGCATCCACTCCCAGCGAGGGCTTCCAGTTATTGCAGGCCCAGACGTTGCCGGCCCGGTCGATCTGAACGCCCGTGCAACGCATGAACGGGATGAAACTGGGTGGTTGGCCGGGACCGTAGAGAGGGTCGCCGTTGGCCAGCAGGACCTGCTCCCCGGCCGAGGGCAGTGTGTAGCCGGTGGCGGGCGTGAGGGGAGCTCCGATGGCTACGCCAGCCGGGCGCGTGGCCGGGTTGGCGCCGGCCAACTGGGAGAGCCGGCCCGTGAAGTCACCCAGATTGGGCTTCAGCTCGCCGAAATCGCCCACCCAGATGTTATCATCGCCATCCACGCAGATGCCCCAGGGGCCGTTGACGCCGCCACCGGAGAAGGCGCCCAGCGGCGTACCATTGGGGCCCACGGCGATCACAGTGCTGTCGCCCTGAGAGGAGATCCAGGCGTTGCCCAGCGAGTCGACGGCCACCCCCTTGAGCGTGTTGCCGATGGGGGTCGAGAAGAGAAGCTGGATGACCCCGTTGTTGAACGCGTAGTGGGCCAGGCTGCTGCCGAACTGGCCGTCCAAGCCACCCCCGTTGGTCACCCAGGCGGTCTGGTCCGGAGCGATGGCCACATCGAAAGGCCGGCTGCGGGCCGGCTCCTGGAAGACCACCGAGCGGGCGGGATCGCCGTTGGGAAAGATCACCAGACTGTCGTTCTCGAAGCTGGCGAACCAGAGGTTGTTCAGCGCGTCGGAAGCCACGCCCTGAACCCGGTTGGTCCCCCCCTGAAAACCGCCGGGCCCGGACAGGGCCGTGCCGTCGGGAGCGAAGAGCGAGACGCTGCCGGTGCCCGAGGGAGACGGGTTGACGCCACCCCAACCAAAGTTGCCGAACCACACATTGCCTCGCGGGTCGACCTCGACGCCGAAGCCCGTCCCGAGAACCCCGCCCGTCGTGAGCGGCGAGAAGGAGGCGGGCTTGCCGTTGGGCTCGAGGACAATCACGCTGGGCGTCGAGAGGGTCGTCCCCTGGACGACGTTGTTGCAGATCCAGGCGCGTCCCTGGGCGTCGAAAGAGGTGTTGCCGGCGCCCCCAAAGGGGAAGTCCAGACTGCCGGAATCGTTCACCTTGACCGCCAGGGTCCAGGCGTCAGGCTCCTCGACCAGCGCGGGCAGGAAAGGCTGCACCTGTTGCGAGAGCGCGAAGAGGGCGCTGACATTGCGGGCCGGCTTGCGGGCCAGGTTGGCCAGGCCGTCAGCCGTGTCGGCGGACGAGGTGAGCTCGAGCAGCTCCGCCGGGGAGCTCAGGCTCGAAGCCAGCAAGTTCGCCAACGAGCGGGTGGAGCGCAAAGCGTTGGTCTGGTCCGCGTTGGGCGAGGTCAACAGCACCTGTGAAGGGGTGCCGTCCGGACTCACCAGGTTGTCGTTCATTCCGGCCGCGATGCGCAGGCTCAGAGGGGGACCGCTGATGGAGCCGTCACGAAAGAACTGCGCCATCGAGTAGGCGCCGGCTACCGTGGTCAACTCGTTCACCGTCAGGGTCTCGGGCATCCGGGGCCCGGCCACGCTCAAGAGGGTTACGCCAGGCCGCAGTCGAGCCGTCGCGTAGAAAGTGCCCGGGGTCTCGCCAGGGACGCCGCTCAGGCTGAACTGGCCGGCATTGTCCGTGGTCGTCGACCCGAGCAGGGTGGCCCCGCCCGCGCCCGCTTCGAAGAGCGACACCTCGGCCCCCGCGAACGGCAGCTCGGTCCCGCTGGCGCCGGTCTGCACCAGACCTCTTAGCACCACGCCAGGCGTGGGAGCGGGCACCGAAGCGTCCGGGATTGTAGATTCGACCGAGGAGGAGCAGCCTCCCAGGCAGGTCATGACGAAAAACAACAGGACTACGAGCTTGCGAAGATTCATCGGGGGATGTTTTTCCTGGGAGAGTTTGTCCCTGCCTGGCCCGAACGTCGCAGGCCCCCTGGGACAGGAAATTTTCGGGCACGATGCGAGCAGATCAAGCAGGTCTTGCTGGACAGCCACCCCGCCGGGAGCCGGAGTGAGTCTCTGCGTTTGAAGTTGGGACGGGAACCTGGCGCGAGTCCTCGCTCTCTTGACGCACACGGTAGCGCCGGCTGGTTGAGTACCGGTTGATCTCCTCCCGGTAAGCTGGGTGCGTCCCAACAAAGGAAAGGTGGAATCAGGAAATGGCTGATGCGGCACAGGTGATCACGGCTAGAACGGAAACCTACCAGCGCCCCCATCCGGGTCTCTTCCGCAGATCGCCCGGTCGCGAGGGCGGACTGCAGGCCCTGAAGGACAATATCAACCAGAACATCCGTGGCTTGCTCCAGGATGGCGCACGCGCTCCCAAGGGGGCTTCCGACAGCGCCGTGATCAGCCCCGAGAGCCGGATCGAGGCCGCCAGTGAGGGCTTTGGGCAGGCGCTCCAGGGGCTCGGCCCGGAGGACAAGAAGGCGTTGGGCGAGCTTCACAAGCGTGTGGAGGCTTACGCCCAGGAGCAAGAGAGCGCGGGCCGCCAGGTGAATCGGTCGAGACTCTTTGCGGGCGAGGCCATGAGCTACGCCATGCACAAAGACCCCGAAGGCAAGGACAGCCGCCTCACGGGCCTGTTCGACGCCGGCGCCAATTACGTAAAAGCGTACGACGCCCCGGCGGGGAGGTAGCCATGCAGGTCTTCCAGAGCGCTGCGATCTGCCTAGAAGCTCGTCGTCAGGTGATGGCCGAGGTCGACGGCCTGATCGACCTCGAGCTGAGCCTGGGCGCGTCTCTTCCCTCCGAAATTCGGGAGATGAGCGACCGCCATTTCGCGGAGTTTTCTGCCGCTCTGGGGGCCGCCCCGGCTTGCCATGAGACGGTGGGCTCCAACTGGACGAACTGAGCCAGGTGCCTGAGCACGACAGCAAAGTCCCCGAACGGCAGACCGACTCGAATTCGTTCCCAGGACGTCGGCTGAGGTTGCTCTTGGCCGTTCTTGACCCATGTCGAGCAGACCGGGGACGGCAATGCATGCTATAATTTTCGTCATGCGTATCAAGCGGGGATTCGCACTCGCTTACACCCTTTTGGTCGCCTTCGTGGTCTTCCTGTTTGCGGCCGCCCTGTTCGCTCGCTCGACTCAGACCCTGCGTTTGTCCGCGCAGAGCGGGGCCTCGGTGAAGGCCACGGCCCTGGCCGACACCGGAGCCCAGGTGGCCTTCTGCCTGATGCGCGACAACGACTCGCGCTTCTACGAAACCCAGGGCCCCCTGCGTTCCCAGGACCTGGGGCCGGACTTCGCTCCCGACGTCCTGGGCGGCACGTTCGAGGTCCAGGTGGACCGAACCAATTACTCGAGCCTCGGCCTCTATCCCGACCATGGCACCTTCTATATCCTTTTGAGCACGGGGCGCGTGGGCAGCTATGTGGCACGAACCTCACTGGTGGTCAAGCGCACGAACCCGCTGATGAACAACCTGATTCTGGCTTCGGCCGACCTGACGCTCAGCAGCGCTCGGGGGCGCCGCGTCATCCGGGGGCCGATCACTGTGAATGCCGATCCGGCGTCGGGCCAGCCCGGAGACCTGCGCTTTG
Source organism: Vulcanimicrobiota bacterium (assembly GCA_039809865.1). Classification (GTDB taxonomy): domain Bacteria; phylum Vulcanimicrobiota; class Xenobia; order Xenobiales; family QWHO01; genus QWHO01. Next base: position 28,583 of record JBDHVW010000043.1, on the reverse strand, counting down.
TCCACGAAGAGGAAGTGTTGAACGGAATCTATCACCGCTGGATCCGGACCGGCAGGGAGATGCTTCTGGCCACGCAGGTTCGCGCCAGCGGCCAGGTCTACATCCATAACGATGCGAGGCACGGTCTCTATACCGCGGCGCCGCTCCAGATGAGCGGCAAGTACCGGCCCCCCGACTTTCTGCAGCACCAGGATTTCCAGGTGCTGGACGCCTTCAACCCGGCATTCGAGGGAAAGATCACCATGGCGGGGGACGTTTCCATCGAGCCTAACGCCAAGTTCAGCACCGCAGTGCCCTCGCTGAACCAGCTGCTCAAGAGCTACAGGGTCGGCGGTCCGGCCCCGCTGGATATCAGCCCCTATCCAGAGGGAGTCCTGGTCGAGTTTCACGACGGGCAGGTCACCATCAGCCAGGCCCGGACCCGCCTGGTCGGGCGCGTCTACGACCGCGCCCTGGCGCTCGAGGAGCAAAGCGAGCTGCTGCGGTGCATCGGCCACTTCTATCAGATCCCCGTCGCGAGCGCTCAATCGCTCATCGACGCCGAGGTCGCCATCGACGATCCGGACTTTCCCAATGACACCTATCCCGCCGATCTCGGACCCGGCTCCGGGGACTACACGGAGGTCCGTCGGATCGAGCGCGGCCCGGCCCTACAGACCCTGGCTCTCTCGAATACCACCTTCAGTCCGGTGTACCTGACCACCAGTCGCACCGACTATCTCTCCGCGGACGGCTCTCTCCAGGGTCCCCCGGTCTTCGTCCGGGGCATGGTGGACGGAAAGTGCGTGCTGGCATACGACGTGACCGACGATACGCTGGATCCGAGCGCCGACCGGCTTCACATGATCGTCCTGGGGGAGCACGAGGATCCGTCCGATTCTCCGGGACTGAAGCTGGCCGCGCCGGGCCCGCCGGGCGTGGTAGGGGGCCTGATCTACGCCGATCGCACCATCAAGGCCAACCCGGACCAACCAACCGCGACCGACGATCAGATCGTGCTGCTCTGCCGGGGCTCCCTGAGCACGGGAGGAGACCCGGCGGCGCACCGCAAGAGAATGCACGACACGGCCGGCCTTCCCTACGACTACCAGGCGGTCTTACTCGGCCTCGACCAGGCCTACAGCCGTTTCTACACCGGAAGTTCTAACAACCCCGATTTCTGCATTGGGACCGCCAATTTCGGCTACTGGAGCGACGATCCCAGGGTGGACCTCTACGGGATGGGAGCCTGCGCGAGCTATGCCTCGGACGGGGCCCGCGTGACCAGCCTGGGGCAGGTGGCGGCCCGACCCACGACGCAGTATCCCACGGATACTCCCACCTACGGATCCATCGGAGTCACTCCTCCACCGGGTCGGGCCCCGGGTGAGCCTGCCTACTGCCTGCAGGGGCTGAGAAGGGCCCGAGTCTACGCCTTCGGGGGAGGGGGCAGGCTACGAGGCTGTCTCCACAGTCTCGTTACAGCCGCCGACGTCAAGGGGGATGCAGAGTATGACTACAACTGGCGGGATGTCACCGAGACGCAGTTGCGCGACGAGATGAAGTTGCCGGTCAGCGCCGTCCCGATCTCCTGGGAACGCCTCTAGCACCGTGCGCGGCTTGACCTTGATCGAAGTGCTGGTCAGCTTCCTTTTGCTGGCCCTGCTGACGACGGCCCTTCTCTTGAGCTACTCGGGCTTGCTCGCGGGAGCAAGGAAATCAGACACCAATCAACGCGCCGTCGCCAGTCTGGACTCGTTGCGCGACTACTGGGAGCTGCGCGCCCGAGACAACTGGCCGGCCACTCCGCCTCCGGACGCTCCCGTGGCCTACCCGGACGGAACCTTCAACGGCTACATCTACCACGTGGACGACTACGGGCGGGTGGCTGACCCCACCAATCCGGGAGGGTTCCTCCAGATGAAGCGGCTTCGCTTGCGACTGGACTACAAGGACAAAGACGCCCACGGCCAGGAGATCCCCCGGACTCTGGAGACCCTCTTTCATGTCGTCAAGTAACCGGGCCGGGCTCAGCCTGACCGAGACGCTGATCGCCTCGGCGCTTCTCTTGCTCGTCTCGGCCGTGGTCTTCTCCATGCTTGTGCCGATGCTGGGCCGCTCGGTGAAGCTCGACGAAAAGGAGGAGAACCTGCAGCGCATCGTAGTCCTGCGGCACCACCTGGGCCTGCGACTGCGCCCCTCCCACATCCTGAGGGTGCTTCCTGACCGGGTCGAGTTTCAGGCGCCCGCCCGTGTCGCGACCCCCCACGGGAATCTGATCCAGATCGGCCCGGACGAGATGGTCGCCTATGACGAAACGCGGACCTTCGAGATCACCGGTGAACCCCGGCCGGACGGCCTCTTTGTTGTCGACCGGGAGGTGGGCACCTCCGGGGGACGCTCGTTGTGGAATCTCGGGCCCGGGGCCGCCTCCCTCAGTTTCTCACTCACGCGGCCCATCCTGACCGTCCAGGTGACCGCCACGACAGGACGCTTCTCGGGCGGCTCGTGGCAGTCGGGCTTTGATCTGGTGTTGCCCAACGCCCCATGATGATCTACCGATTCAAAGCCTGGTCGGGGGACGGCCAACTGGAGGGTGAGGTCCGGGCGGCCGGAGCCAGCCAGGCGCGGCGACAGATCCTAAGATTCGATCCCCGTCTCGAGCTCCGCAGCCTCCGCTGGGACGCGGCGGCGACCCTGAGCCACTGGGTGGACCTGCTCCGGCCACCCCCCGCCAGGGAGGTGGCCCAGTTCTTTCGCCAGTTCCACCTGCTGTTCGTCTCCGGAATCGACCCGGGCCGAGGTCTGGCGGTACTGCAGGAGTCTGGCTCCGAGCCACGGCTGAAGCTGGCCCTGGGCGAGAGCCTGCGCCGGGTGAGCGAGGGAAGCTTGATCTCCGACGCTCTGCGCAAGCACCCGCGGATTTTCTCGCCGTTCGTTTGCGGGTTGATCGCGGTGGGCGAGTCGACCGGGGGATTCGACGAAGTGCTCGACCGCTGTGCCACCCTCCTCGAACGGGACTCCGAGCGCTCGAGCCGCGTGCGAGCCACCCTGATCTATCCCTGCTTCCTGGTGCTGGCGTCGCTCGTGATGCTGGCGGCGATGTTGCTGGTCTTCCTTCCCCGGATGGCCGAAGTGCTCCGCAGCCTGGGCGGGGAGCAGCCCCTCTCGCTGCGGATCCTGCTGACCCTGGGATCCCTCCTGGGTAACCCCACCGTGTCCATCGGCCTCGTGGTGGCGAGCTTGGAGCTGGCTCTGGGCGCCTTCCTGTGGCTGCGAACCCGGGAGGGAAGAGACTGGTTGGACCGGACGGTCCTGCGCCTGCCTGTCCTGCGCCGCGTCTTCCTGGCCCTGATCCTCACTCGCTTGAGCTTCGCCCTGGAGCTGGTTCTGCGCTGCGGAATGCCTCTGACGTCCAGCCTCGGCCTGATCGCCGACTCTCTTGGCAACCGGTTCGTAGGGCGGTGGTTGCTGGAGGCGCGCGAGCGCGTGGCCGAGGGGCTCACCCTGGCCGAGGCCCTGGCGGGGCCGGACAGCCCGTTGCCGCCCCTGTTTCTGACCCTGGTGGACGTGGGAGAGGAATCCAGCCGGCTGGAGATCCTGATGCGTCACGCGCAGCGAATTTACGGCGAGGAGATGGACCACTACCTGGACACCGGGATGGCCTTGCTCGAGCCGGCCATTCTCCTCGTCATGGGCATCCTGGTGGGCGCCATGGTGATCGCCTTCATGCTCCCGATCGCGCACATGATTGGACGCCTGTGAAGCGGCTCTGGCTGGCACTCTTGTTGCTGTCCGGCCTGGCGGGCGCCCAGCCGCCGACGCCCTCCCCTGCGCCCGTCCAGGTCATGCCACAGGTGGAGGGGATAACGTACGAGCGAGCGGTAGAAGCGGTGCGCGCGGCCGGGGGCGCGGAGCCGCAGGTCGTTTTCGTGCACTGCCCCGAGCGAGCGGGACGGGTGGAGCGGCAGGTCCCTGCGCCCGGCACCCCCGTGGCCGGGCGCCGCGTGGTGCTGACCGTTGCCCGTGCGGCCCCGGTTGCTTCCCCCGCGGCTCCGGCTCCGACCCCCCCGCCCTCCCGTTCTACAGGCCCGAACTGGCTGGTTCTCGCTGCTCTGGTGGGGCTGCTGAGTCTCTTTGTCCGCCGGATGGCTCTGCGCGCCTTCGAAGGTTCGGAAGCATTGACGATCACGCGCCGAATCCGGGAGCGTTGATGCCGATTCTTCTCACCGGGGTCATCCTCTGGATGCTTGTCTACTGTCTGAGCCTCCCGCGCCCGGCGCCCGATCTGGCGCTCTTCGTCCTTCTTCCCGGGGCGCTGTGGGCGGAATGGCTGTCCGTGCCGCTGGGGCGGTCGGTACGCCTGTCTGCCGGGTACTCGATCTATCTGGCCGCAACCTTGACGGTGGGTCTCAGTTGGACGGCGCTGCTCATGCTGCTGGCGCTGGCCTTCCGGTCGCTTCTCGCCGGCAATGCGCCCCGGGCCTGGCGTGAGACCGTCCTGGACGCTTTCCCCATCCTGGCCTCGTTGTGCGTTCTGCATGCTCTGACCACCCAGCCGCTCTACTTTTGGAGGGGAGCGCCGCTGCCGCTCGGGGTGCGCGTCCTGATCGCGGCGGAGATTTACCTCCCCCTGGTCAAGCTGCTCCCGATCTCCTTCGAACGTGGCGCCCGCTCGGGCTCGCTACTGCTGCGAGTGGCCTCGGCCGGCCTGGGAGTCGTTCTGGCCCTCCTGATGCAAGTCTCGCCGCTGTCGGCACTGTGGGCTTTCCCACTGCTGGTCCTTTTCCAGCGCAGCGCGCGGTTGGAGGCTCCCGAGATGGAAACGGTGGCGCAGCAGCGGATCGGTCGGGTCGAGCATCGGCTGGCCGAGGTGCGCCAGGAGCTGTGGTCCACGCGCAGCGACCTCTTGGAGCGCTCGGATGCCTTTGCCCTGCTGGAGAGCTTGAGTCGAACCCTGCCCGGGTCCGTTTCGGTTCACAGAGCGCTGGAGCTGATCGCCAACACGGTCTGGCGTTTGGTGGCCTGTCGCAGCGTCGTGCTGTTCTTGAGCGAGGACGGGCATCCCGTTCCGGCCTTCTACCAGAGCGCCTCAGACGAGCAACTGCGGTCGTGGAGGCTTATCCAGCCTCACGAGAGCGCCATCGAGGAAGCCTGGAGGGAGCGAAGGACGGTTCTCGTACAGAAGCGCCACGCCCAGGCCAGTCAGCTCTTTTCGGCCGAGCTGTCGGGTGCAGTCGTCCCTATCGGCGACACAGGCCTGCTGTACGTGGGCCGGGAGGACCCGCAGCCTCTGTCTGAGCGCCAGCTTCATCTGCTGGGCATCCTTGCCCATCAGGCCGAGGCGGCGCTCCAGGCGGTCAACCGTCAGGAGGCCGTGGAGAAGGCGCTCCAGGCCGAGAGTCAGCTCTCGAGCCGCATGCAGCGGTGGCTGGCCCTGCTCGAGGAGGTCCTGCAGGCGTCGCAGGCACTCTCGAGCACGCTCGAGCCAGCCCAGATGCTGGCCGGGCTCGAGCAGTGGCTGACCCGCATGGTGCCCCACTCTTGGCGCCTGGTGCAGACACGCGAGGGATCCCGTGGCCTCGGGTCGGAGCCGGACGCGGGGACCAAGGAGCAATTGCTCAGCCTGTTGGCCACGCGTCAGGCGCCGCTTCTCATCGAGGACCTGACCGGTTCGGCTTTCTCGGCCCTGGCCCCGGGACTGCAGAGCCTGCTGGCGTTCCCGCTGCTCGGTGAGTCCGGGTTCGAGGGGGCGGTCTTGCTGGCCGGCGTGGACAAGGAAGGGTTCACCCGCGACCAGCAGCACCTGGTGGGCATCCTGGGCTTCCAGGTGGGCATCGGTCTGAACAACTGCCGTCTGCACGCGACGACGGTGGATGCGCTGCGTCGTCTGCAGGAGTCGGAGACACAGCTGATCGAGTCGAGCAAGATGGCAGCGGTAGGCCAGCTGGCGGCCGGTATGGCCCACGAGCTGAACACGCCGCTGGCCACCATCCTGATGGCGGTGGAGTCGGCCATGGTGACGGCCGACCCCGAGTCGCGGGTGGACCTCGAGCGGGCTGCCCGCGAAGCCCTGCGAGCCCAGACCATTATCGAGAAAGTTCTCTACTACTCGCGCGACGCGCTTGCCGGCGATCAGGAGGTCGAGTTGGGTCAGGTCTGCCGGGACGTGCTGGAGATCGTCGGCGCGGAGCTGCGCAAGGCGGGAGTGCTGGTCGACCTGCGGCTGGAACCGGAGCTGCGCCTGATCGGGAATGCCAATGAGCTGCAGCAGGTCTTGCTGAATCTGCTCCTGAACGCCCGCGACGCGGTGCATGGCCTGCCCGAGCCCCGGATTCTGATCAACGGCCAAAAGGACAGGGGCCTTGTGGTGCTGGAGGTAAGCGACAACGGGGTCGGGGTCCCGGAGGGGGTCAGGAACCGTATTTTCGAGCCGTTCTTCACGACCAAGCCGATTGGCGAGGGAACCGGGCTCGGGCTGTCCATCAGCCAGCAGATCGCGGTCCGGCACGGGGGCAGCCTGGAGCACCTGGCCGGAAGCCGGACCACCTTCCAGATGTGCCTGCCATTGAGCGCCCCGAGTTGAGAACCGCTTGATCGCCTTGCTCTTGACCGGTTCCAGCACATACAATCTCTCGGTTTTCTTCCTTTCCGATCGGGATGGAAGTGCGCCGAGTTGCTCCAGAGGCCCCGCGGACCACGCAGCTGAGCGAGTAGAGCGTCTACCGACGCGGCCCCGGCTCGAGGGCTGACTCGGCGCGCCCGAGGAGCTCTTTGAGCTCGGGGTCGGGCTCCATCCCGAGCTCGCGCTCGAGAGTGGCTCGAGCGCTCTGATAACAGCGAACCGCGTCGGCCGCACGATTCAAGGACAGATAAGCCGCCATCATCATGCGGTAGGCCCCCTGCGAGCAAGGGTCGATCTGAACCAGGCGCTGGGCCACCTCGAGGCATTCCTGCCAACGCCCCTGCTGATGACGACCCGAGGCCAGGCAGAGCAGGGCCTCGGAAACCCGAAGCTCCAGTTGACCGCGGCGCAGCAACGCCCACTCCAGGTAGCAGCCCTCCAGGTAGGCTCCCCGGTAAAGCTGGCTGGCCCGGCGGTAGTGATCGAGCGCGGCGTCCAACTGGCCCGAGGAGCGCAGCTGGTCCCCGCGATCCAGGGCTCGCTCCAGCTCTTTGACGTCGTGCCAACAAGGAATGTCAGGGTTGAGCTGCAGGCCGGCGGGGCTGCGCAGCACGAAGTCGGGGCCGTCCTTGACCCCCTTGCCCCGGAGGGCGCCGCGCAGGTAGAAGGTGGCCGTGTAGAGATTGTTCTTGCCCCGGTCCAGGTCATCGGGCCAGAACGTCTCGAGGAGCAGGTCCTCTGAGACGGGGCGGTCCGAAAGCCCGAGACAAGCCAGCAGGTAGCGCACTTTCTGGCTCTTGAAGGCCGAGTCGGGAATGCGGTCCTCCCCACGATAAGCCTCGAATGCTCCCAGTGAGAACAGCCTCAGCAGCGGAAGCATCTGGACCTGCGCCTGCCCAGGCTCCAGCGCGGCCCGAGCGGCCTGCCTGACCTCCGTGTCCGGGTCTGCCGCCAGTTGCTCCAGGGCAGGCCGAGCCCCGGGATGGTCGCACAATCCCAGCCAGCGTGCCGCCTCCTGGCGCCCCCGAGGCTTGAGCCGGCCGGACAGGACCAGTCGCAGCAACTCGCCGGGAGCGTTGTGGCTCAGAAGCCGGAGCGCGCGCTCAACTGCTGGTCCCGGCTCCTCCGCGAGCAGCCTGGGCAGCATCCAGTCGGCCGCGTCGACCAGCAGGCTGGCGTTCTCCTCCTGCAGCAGGACCTCGAGCGAGGCCGGGTCGAGTCGGCCCTGCGTGCCTGCCAGCTGCGCCATGGCGATCCCGCTCTCGAGCTGCACCTCCTGGAACGTGCGCAGAGCCTCATCGCACCAGGCTGTATCCTCCGTTAGCTGGGAGGCTCGCAGGCACGCCCAGCCGGTGGTCGTGGGGCCGAGGTGCCGCGCGATCTCCACGGCTCTCGTCGCGTACTGTCGGAGCTCGTTGCTCTGGACCCTCCCGCGGGCCAGGTGGGCCAGGCCCAGGCAGGTTTCGAGCGTCTCTCGAGAAGGCTCGCTTTCCAGCTCGAGAACGTGCCGATAGGCCCGCTCCGCTTCGTCGGTCTGGCCTGCCTGGACCAGGGCCCGGGCCAGTGAGACCAGGCTGCGAGTCTCGTTGCGGGGACGTTCCCGGCGCCCTCGCGCGGCCCCGCTCTCCACTTTGCGCAGGGCTTCCCGGACGCGAGGGTCTTCCGATACGCCTTCGCAAGCGGCCCGCAAGATCTGCTCCTCGAGTCCCGAGGGAGTCTGGATCAGCTGCTGCACCGCGGCCGGCAGGGCGCTCAACAAGAATTCGGGGCACTCCGTGCCAGCGCTCGCTGTCTGGCGAATCAGGGAGGCGAGCCGCAGCTCCTCGGACCGCTCGTCGGGGACGCCCAACTCGTCGCAGAGCTGGACGACCCGCCGGGCCGGGTCGAGCAAGGCGACGCCCTGCCCGGCCAACTCCAGCGATCCGGCGAACATCTCCATGGCCCATAGCGCCGTGCGCCTGACGCCGGAGCGGCGCTCGCGCTCGGCCCGCTGCTGCTGGCCCTGGGCCAGGAGGCGCTGCACCGATTCCAGGAAGGTCTGCAGGGGGAACGGCTTCTTGAGGTAGTCTCCCACGCCCAGTCGCACGGCTCGAATCGAGTCCGCCTCGGTGGAGTAGCCCGTCACCACGATGCTGCTCACCTCGGGCTGGTGCTGCTTGACCTGATCCAGGGCGTCCAGGCCCGAGACCCCGGGCATGCGGATGTCGGCCACCACGAGGTCGAAGGCGGTGGAACGCGCCAGCTCCACGGCTTCGGCCGCCCGACCCACAGCCTGGACCTGGTAGCCTTTTCTCTGCAGTACGCTGGCGAGCTGGGTCCGAAAGGAATCGTCGTCCTCCAGGATGAGGATACGTGGCCGCGTCTCGCTCACGGACCGCCGCTTCCCCTTCGGCTGCCTGCGAACCTGCCCGTCCCTCCGTGAGGCCCGGAAGCCCGCGCACCAGCATCGTTGCGAGCCCGACCCGGGCTCAGTGGCAAGGCTATCAACTGCCTTCTAAGGGCCTGCGGGATTGGGGCGGCGTCTCGCCTCCCAGGCCTCGATTGTCTTTCGAGCTTGCTCGGCTCCATTGATCGTCTCGATCTCTTCCTCTGAAAGCCCTTTATGGATCAGTCCCCACTCACGGGCTCTATCTTTGAGGCGGTCAAGAAGGCCATGCCGGGGCATCTGCGTCGGCTCAGAACCGAGTTTGCGCGCGTTTTCGCTGAGGGTGACTCGGTCAGGGTTCTGCTGGCACTCGGCTTCTTCCCTGATGGCTCGGGCTCTCTCGTGGATTTCATGAGTGGTCGCTGGTCGGCCAAGTTCGAGCTGCCCGCCCAACTTCTTGCCCTGGCTTCTCGACGCACAGATTTGGGGCCAGCCAACCGTGTCAGACATTGTCGTACCCTCCTTCGTTGCTCAATCGGCCAACCTCGCGGGAAGGCCGAACTTCGGGCTGCTCGAGTCCAATCTAGGGCAAGGCGATCAACCAGTTCTCAACTGCCGTCGCCGTGCGACATGGTGGGCGACGGGTAACCCCAGGGAGGCTCCGGGGGCCTCTGCGAATCGCTGGCACAGGACTGGGGAGTCGCGTGACGCGAAGCTCTGTGCGAGCGCATTCTTTCGGAGTTTCGAGCTGAGGGAGAGCCTGGAGCCAGCTCGGGGCCACCCATTCGGGCGTGGGCTCCCACAAGGCGCGCCAATTGACTCGCGTGGTGATTGCCGCCCTCACGTTGCAGGTGCGTTAGAAAAAAAGAGCCGGCACGTGAGCCGGCTTTTGAAGAGTGACGTCCACAGGATCGTTTTGTCGCCAACCCCATGTTAATAACTTGTTATCAAAAAGTCAAGGGTTTCTCGGGCTACGGGGCTCGAGACCCTGTTTTCCGTGCCGGGCCTGTTCCGAGCCCACTGGATCAATCCGGCGGAACTTTCTGAAGCTCCCCGGCGTCTCAAGGTGGAAGTTGAGGAACTTTCCTGCTAAGATGACAGTGATCGTGGCGAGTCACCCGTCCAAACGCGCCCTCGGATTGCTCCTCGTAGGAGCCCTTCTCTCGCTGCACTTCTTGCTCCTGATGCACCACGATTGCGATCAGGGAGTTCATCAGCCCTGCTTCAGCTGCTCGGTCATGAGCCAGTCCGTCGCCGACGGCCCGCCCGACCTGGCGCTGCCCCAGTTCGTGGCTCTCTCCGAGCCCTTCGAGTTCCTGTCCCCGCAAGTCCAGGCCGGCCACGCGTGGGTCCAGCCCGCTTGCAGCCGCGGCCCGCCTGCTTTGTCCTGACCTTCGCTCAGAACAAAGCTCGTGGGAGGATATTCCGTTTCATGCTTGCGGCTGAATTCCGCGTGGCCAGCGTCGTGCTCGACGAGGCCCCGGCCATTTCCCTGAAACAACAACGCGAGTGCGCCTGTGCCGGCGCCTGCGGCCACGTTCACGGCGACGACCGTGGACGCCTGGGCCAGATCCTGGTCGGTTTGCTGCTCGGCGGTCTCGTGTGCGGCTGGCTCCTCGGCTCGACCGTCGCCTACGCCGTCTCGGTCCTGGCGGGCTCCGGCCATCTGCTGCGCGGCCTCTGGCCCGAGCTGCGCTCCGGCCGCCTCGGCATCTCGAGCCTGATGCTGCTGGCCTCGCTGGGAGCGGTTGCGCTCGGCCACTGGGGCGAGGGAGCGTTGCTGATGAGTCTGTTCTGGGCGGCCGGGAAACTCGAGGAGAGGGCCCTGGAGCGCACCCGGCGCACCGTCCGCTCCCTGCTCGCGCTGCGGCCGGTCACGGCCCGAGTCGACGGGCAACAGGTAGCCATCAGCGACCTGCGCCCGGGCGACCGCATCCAGGTGCTGCCCGGGGAGATGATCCCCGTGGACGGCATCATCGTGCAGGGTTGCTCGAACGTCGATCAGGCCAGTCTCTCGGGCGAGTCCCTCCCGCTCTACCGCAAGCCGGGGGACGCGGTGCTGGCCACCAGCACGAATTGCGAGGCCCCGCTGACGATCGAGCTGACCGAGCGGCCGGGAAGCTTCCTGGTCGACCGCCTGGTCTCCCTGGTCACCGAGGCCCAGAGCCAGAAGACCGGTGCCCAAACCTTCCTGGAGCGCTATGGGGGAGTCTACGCCTGGGGGGTCCTGCTGACCGCAGCCGCCTGGACTCTGCTGGGTCGATTCGGGTTGGGCCTGAGCTGGGGAGAGTCGGCCTACCGCGGCCTCATCCTGATGGTGGTGGCCTCCCCCTGTGCGCTGGTCCTGGCGCAGCCGGCGGCTCTGTTGAGCGGACTGGCGCGGGGCGCCCGGCGTGGCATCCTCGTCAAAGGGGGGCAGCACATTGCCCGCGTGGCGCAGGCCCGAGCCCTGGCGCTGGACAAGACCGGAACCCTGACCACAGGCGAGTTTCGCGTACTGGGCGGCGTCGGCCCGGTGCCCCAGGATGAGTGGCTGCGCATCGCCGCCCGGCTGTCGGGCCAGAGCCTGCATCCCCTGAGCCGAGCCATCTGGCGCGAAGCCGAACAACGGGGGCTGGTGGAGCCCGAGACCCGTCCTTCCCGCACGGTCTGGGGCCGGGGCGTCGAGGCCACACTGGAAGGACAGTTGTGGCGGCTTGGCCGGGCGGACTACGTAGCCGAGGTGGCCGAGGTCCCCGCGGAACTGCTGGAGAAAGCCAGACTCTGCTCCGAGCGAGGGGAGTCCGTGGTCTTTCTGGGAGGGGGTCGCGCGGCCGGGTTCTTGCGCCTGGCCGACCAGATCCGGCCGGAGGCGGCCCAATCTTTGACCGCGTTGCGCGATCTGGGGCTCGAGCATCAGCTGATCCTGAGCGGAGACAACCAGACCGTGGTGGCGCGTGTTGCGAATCAGCTGGGTATCGAGGAGTTTCACGGGGAGCTGTTACCGCAACAGAAGGCTGCCCGGCTCGAGGGAATGTCGAACGGCTGCTTGATGGTGGGCGATGGCGCCAACGATTCACCCGCCCTGGCGAAAGCCTGGGTAGGGGTTTCCCTGGGTCGCCAGGCGGCGGGGGCTGCGGTGGAGACCGCCGACATCATGGTGCTTTCGGCCGACCTGCGAACGCTGGCCTTCCTGCGTCGGCTCTCCCAGGCGGTGACGCGGGTGACGGCTTTCAATCTGGTGTTTGCCAGCCTGGTCATGATCGTGCTGGCGGCGGGGGTCGCTCTGGGCCACATCAGCCTGGCACACGGCGTGCTGGCTCACGAGGGCTCCAGCCTGCTGGTCGTCCTGAACGGCCTGCGGCTACTGGCCTTCCGTTAACGCACCCCCAGCTCCGACTGCAGCGGCCTCGGGGCCGATCCGGAGAGGCTCAGCCTGGTGTCCCCGGACGGGAGCCCTCCAGAAACCCGGTCTCGGTGCCCACGACCAGTCGGCCGCCCTGGAAGGCGAGCGCCGAGGCGTCTTTCGGGATCCGAGCCACGCATTCCAGGGTCGGCATTTGCAGCAGCGCATCGCCGACCGCCACGAGGCCTCTGCCGAAGACCCGGGCCGGGCCCGGGGGAGCCTGCGCGACCGGTTCCAGGGAGGGCAGCCGCACGACGCGCAGCGGGTTGTCCAGCAGCGCGTAATCCTCCCACAGGTCCAGCACATCGAGCAGTTGGCGCAGGTAGCGCTGCTCGCTCCAGCTCCAAAGCTCGTTGTCGATGACCATCCAGCCCGTGGTCGAGAGCAGCGAGCGCACGTGATCGTGGTAGGGCAGCGCCCGGGGGGCCTCCGAGGTCAGCTCGAACGAGCGCAGCATCGCGTCGAAGGACAACTCGCACACCGTGGAGCGGCCCAGCACGGCGACCAGGCCGTGGGGGAGGAGCTGGCAGGGGCGCGCGGTGCGCACGCCGCCCCGACGGGTGGAAGCTCCCAGAGTGGCGGGGATGTCCCCCTCCAGATCGAGCACGTCCAGGCTGCCGGCGCCGCCCCGAAAGCCGACCACCACCGCATGGCGCCCGTCGCACTGGAGGTCGGTCACCAGCTCGCCGTAAGGATAGCGCGCCAGCTCGATCGGGGCGGGACTCCACAGCAGCACCCGCCCGTCCGCGCCACCGGTCAGCGCGCGCTGGCCCGCGAAGGCCACGGCCGTGATGCGGCCCTCGTGCCCCCGCAAAGGCTCGGGCTCGGGACCGAAATGCAGGCCGGCTCCGCTGGACCAGATCAGCTCGGAGCCCAGGGCCACCCGGGTGGCAGGAACTTCCCAGCTCTGCACGTCCCACAGGCGCAGGGAGTGTCCGTCGCAGGTGGCCATCCGGCCCTCGTGCACCGCCAGATCGCAGGGGTTATGCGCCGTAGCTGCCAGAACCGCTCCGCTGCCAGGATCGAGCCGCATCAGCCGGCCGCCCCCCGCGGCGACCAGCGCGCCGTCCGGCTGCCAGGCCGCCAACAGCAGTCCGTAATCCTGGCGCCAGAGAGGGGCTCCGTGGGCCAGCAAGGTGGTGCTGCCCGACAGGCTGACCAGCAGGCGCGCGCCGTCCGGCGCGAAGCGCAGCAGGGCCTGACCCCGCGCCACGGGCAGGGTCCCCAGGGGCGCCCAGGTATCCAGGTCCCACAGCACCAGCTGATCCCGGGCGTGATAGGCCAGCAGCGAGCCGCACAGAGCCATCGCGCTGACGTGGCGGCTGTGGTGGGCCAGCTTGAGGTCGGCCCGGGTCTCCCCGCTGGCGAGGTCGTGCAGGGCGACGGTCTGCGAGCCGCAGGCCAGCACCCGGGTGCCGTCGCAGGCATAGCAGGGCGTGTCGTGGTGCTGCATGCGCCAGGGCTCGGCGCACAGCTCGCGTCCGCGAAAGAGGCGGAAGATCGTCTCGCGCTGCCCCCGGCAGGCCGTCAGCAAGAGCTCCCCCCGGAGCTGCAGCGTCTCGATGAAGCCCTCGTGCATCCGGGGGGCTTCGGCGAGCGAACGCGAAGCACCCTCGGGATGAGAGGTTATCGATCCGGTTCAACCTGCTGGCCGCCCGTTTCCCGCTGCCGCTCCTCAAGGCGGACACCGGCGTGAGAGCGATCGTGATCGGAGGCGGCATCGCGGGCCTGGCGACCGGCGTCGCTCTGCGCAAGGTGGGCATCGAGGCGACCGTGTTCGAGCAGGCGGACTCCGTGCGCGAGGTGGGCGCGGGGCTCAGTCTGTGGAGCAACGCCGTGCGCATGCTGCACTGGCTGGAGCTGCCCCCCTCGGGCGCGCGGCCCATCGAGGAGGGCATCACCTACGACCAGCGTGGCCGCGTGCTGCAGCGCGAGTCCCTTCGGGCGATCCACCAGCGGCTGGGATTCGCCAGCGTGTGCATGGAGCGTCCCGCGCTGGTGGATCTGCTGGCCTCGAAGGCTTCCGTGGTGACGGGCGCCCGCCTGAAGTTCTGGGAGCACGATGCCCAGGGCGTGACGGCGCACTTCGAGAACGGGCGCGAGGAGCGGGGCGACTTCCTGGTGGGTGCGGACGGCATCCACTCGCGCGTGCGCGAGATCTTGCTGGGAGTCTCCAGGCCGCGCTTCGCGGGCTACACCACCTGGCGGGCCCTGGTGGACATGCCCTGGGAGCGCCGCACGCTCGTGTTGGGGCGCGGCTCGCAGGTGGGCATCTTCCCCTGCACGGCCACGCGGACGTACTGGTTCGCCACCACGAACATCCCGGTCCCGGGCGCTCGCGTTCCCTCGCCCCGGGAGTTCTTCCGGGGCTGGACGGACGTCTGGCTGGACGTGCTGCGGCGCACGCCCGACGAGGCCATCCTGCGCAACGACGTGTATGATCGCCCGCCCGTCCCTTCGTGGGGTCGTGGCCGCGTGACCATGCTGGGCGACTCCATCCACGCCACCACCCCCAACCTGGGCCAGGGCGCCTGCCAGGCCCTCGAGAGCGCGGTCGCCCTGGCCCTGGAGCTGGCCCGCGGTGGCCCGCTGGTGGAGTCGCTGCGCCGCTTCGAGGCCCACCGCCGCCCCCGCACCGCCTCCATCACCCGCACCTCCTGGCGCTTCGGTCAGCTCATGCAGCTGGAGAATCCCCTGCTGGTGGCGCTGCGCAACTGGCTGATGAGCCGCGAGCTCTTCATCGCCCGCTCGCTGGGGGTGCTCGAAAAGCTGCTCGCAGGGGGGCCGTAGCTCCGCGCGCCACGCCGGAGCCGCCACTCCTGATCCCGCTCATAGACCGGCTCCACTCCGACGAACTATGCTCCAGAGGCGATGAAGCCCTGGCGACGCATCCTCGCCGTCATCCTCCTGCTCACGCTGGCGGTTGCGGCACAAGACGGCGACTTCGAGGTTCGAGGCGGCGCTTTGCCCTCCACCTGGACCGGTGGGCCCGAGCGCGGCGCCAGTCGGCGTTTCGAGGCCCACCGCCGGGAGGACAACCCTTCCCTGTGGGGCCAGGTCGACGTGCTGACGCAGACCCCTTCCACGCTCGAGCAACTGAAGGCGAACCAGTCTCCGCACTCCGACTCGGCCGAGACGAGCTGGGAAACCGGGCGCCTGCACAACTACGCGACCTACACCTACCACGTGCGCGAGAGCTCCGACATCCTGATCGAGCGCGACGAAGTGTACGTGGCGCTGAGCGAACGAGTCTGGGCGCACGTCACGCTGGATCGCTCGTGCTCGCTGACGCGGGCGGTGATGCAGGACGGCTCGGAGATCCCGCCCGACACGGTTCCGATGGTCTACGAGCGAAAGTTCATCCCCGTCGATGCCGAGGCGCAGGTGAGCCAGCTCCGCTCGGAAGAAGACGCAATCTTGCAGTCGCTCGAGTTCGTCCTCGACGGCAGCCCGCCGGGCAGCGAAGAGCTCCCGGAGATCCCCTGGGCGACCGTGGTGGGGGGCGGAGTCGCCGTGGTGGTGGCCGCCGCGCTCGCCGCCGCAGCTCGCAAGAAGCCGCCCGCCAGACCGTCCCGGCCCGAGCCAGAGAAGGAAAAATCCCCGAAGCGTCAAGACCCGTCGCCCGTCTACGTGCTGCAGCTCAATGCCGACCGCCTCGAGGTGCCGGTGAGCCCGCCGGCTTCCCTGGTAGCGCGCGTGTGGCAGGTCGAGCCCGCCACGGGCACGTACCGGCCCGTCCCCGACGCGGTCCTGGAGGTCATCGCCCCGCAGGAAGTGCAGGTTGCAACCCATCCCTCGCCGGGGACGCTGACCTGCGAGCTGGTGCTGGCCGGGCCGACCGACCTCGAGTCGGCCAACCTGACGGTGCAGGCCCGGGCCGGCGGGAGCCTGCACGAGGCGCAGGTCCGGCTGCATCTGGCCGGCCAGGTCACGATGGAGTTCTTCTGATGCGCTACGAGCTCGGCTACGACCGCGACTCCCAGCGCCTCACACCGGCCACCGTGCGAGCACGCCTGCGCATGGCGCAAGGGGAGCCGCTGCTCTTGCGAGAGCCGGTCGAAGTCGAGGTGAGCGATCCGCTCTGGCAGGGGAAGATCGACGTTTCCGGGGCGCGACTCCTGGCCGACCGGCGCGGGGCCGAAGTCCAGGTCGACGTCGGCGCCACCCTGACGGTCGACGACTATCGCCGGCTGGTCGCGCCGCGCAGGCCGGTGGCGGTGAGGCTGCGGCTCCATCCGGCCAACTCGGCTCCGGTTGCCAGCGAGGCGACCGTCGACCTGCCGCCTACGCTGCCGGGACAGATCGAGGCGGAGGTCGATGCCGAGAGCTGCCCGCAACCGGGTGTGCTCGTCCTCGCTCGCGTGCGGCCGCTGCGCTGCCTCAAGCTCACGCCGGCCGAAGCGGCGGCCGCCCGGGACTCGCTCCGCTTCGAGCTCGAGACGAGCGCGCTCGCCATCACCTCGGTGGAGTCCCATGAGGATTACCGGCAGGCCCTGCTGCGGCCGGTCACCGACCTGACACGCGCTACGCTCGAGGGCGGCACCTATCCGGTCCTTTTGCGGGCCAGCCTGGCGGGCCAGGAGCTGCAACTCCGGCTGCTCGTTACCCTCGCACCGCCACCGGACTACCAGCTCCACCTCTCGGCGGGCTCGCTCCAGCTCGACCTCGAGCACGGCGCAAAGCTTCAGGCCTGGGTCACCGAAGACGGGCAGGAGGTCGCCGACTCACGTCTGAGCCTGCGTCTCGACACGGCGGTGGTGGACGCGTCGCCGCGCTCCGCGCAGGGCCGGCTCGAGACCTCGCTCCACCAGGTTCGCCTCAGCGCGGAGGCGGAAGCCAGCCTCGTGATCGAGGCCTCGGTGGGCAAGAGCCTGTTCTCGAGCCCCGTCCGCCTGCTCCTCGAAGCGGCCCGCAAGAACCTGGAGGTGGAGCTCGACAAGACCTGGCTCTGCCCCTCGGTGCCCGAGGACGTCGTACGCCTGCGCGCCCGCCTGCCCGACGAGGCGCTCGATTTCGAGCTCGGGCCGCTGCTCGCCAGCGGCCCGCCGCTGCCCGAAGCCGACGGCTGGATCGCCCTCGAGCTGCGGGCCCGTGACGCCGACTGCCCGCCCGGCATGGCCAGCGTTACCGTGCGCGGCGGCGGTCTTTCTCGGACGGTCGAGCTCCAGTTGATGCCCCCGCCGGAAATCGAGGCCCACCCGGCGGAGCTGAGCCTTCTCGTCCCCGGGAAGACCAGCCGGACCCTCGAGCTGACCTTCAGTCTGCCGGGCCTGACCGGCACCTTCCACGTCGAGCCCGACGCCGCCGCCCGCAAGCTCGTCCGCCTGAGCTCGATCGAGCAGCGCCAGGAGCGAGCGCTCTGCACGGTCGAAAGCCTCGACCCGATCGCCTGGCCCAAAGAACCGGTCGGAAGCGAGGCCTGGCAACAGAGCGGGCTCCTGACCCCGAGCGCCACCGTGGGCGGACGGACCCTGGCGGGACGGCCGGTGCGGGTCTCGGTCGGGCGCGAAGGCCTTTTCATCGACCACATCTACACCCTCTCGTCGCGCGGCGAGTACAAGTATGACCCGGCCCTGCGGCGCGTCCCGGTGCGCGTCGACCTGCCCCTCGCTCATCCCCAGCGCGTGACCAAAGTTCGCTTCCTTGGTCAGAAGTGGAACGGGGAGCGGCTCGAGGCGGAGGAAAGCGTCCTGGACGTGAGTTTCGGATCGCCCCAGAGCGATGATCCGCGCAGCAAGACCGTGCTCTCCCTGTCGACCCTCCAGCTCGAGCTCAATCGTGCCGAGGACGCCGACCCCTACAGCTACCTCAACGGCACCTGGTCGATGGGGATCGACCGCCTCTTTCCGGCCAGCGGCGAAGCCTATCCCGTCTCCCTCGAGGCTTCGGCGGCCTGCGGCAAGCTGGACGTGCCGATCGACCTGGTGACGGCGCGTCCCGAGACGAAGCTCGAGAGCGTCGAGGTCGAGAAGGAACGCTGCCTGAAGCTCATCCACGACTGCCTGCCGCCGGACCACCGGGCCGCGCTGGTCGAAGACCTGGACTGGCTTCCCCACAAGGGGGCGGTCGATTACCAGACCTACCGCCAGGTGATCTGGAGTCGGGCCCAGGAGATCTGGCAGCAGGACCAGCGCGATTTCCTCTTCTGGGACCACGGCTGGGGCGGCACCCTGATCAGCGCTTGCGGCTATGCCCGAACCGCCGGCGACGTGGCCTTCATGGTCGTGGTCGGCTATTATGCGCGCGGCCTCGGGCCGACGGCCGCGTTCGCCGCCTCTCAGCTCCTGCCGATCTTCAAGGATGCGGCGCTCGAGTTCTACGCTTACAAAGTCGAGCGCGGCGGCGGGCGGGACCTCGAGACGATCGCCATCGAGTTCGTCAACGAGAGCTACGTGCGCTTCCTTGTCGACCTCGGCGTCACCGGCGTCGACATCTTCCTGCTGCACGGTTTTGACCCGGTCAAGAATCCGGCCAGCCTCAAGCTGCTGGCCTGGCTGTGGGTCTGGAAATTCGTCGTGCATTGGGTTCGCGACGTGGACGAGCGCGGCCAGCCGGCCGGGCTCGGTCACGCCTTCTGGGCGGCCTGCGAGGAAGTCACGTTCCTGACCGGGCTCCACTTCTTCCAGCAGTTCGTCAACGCGCACGGCGACAAAAAGCTCCGCGATCTGCTCAAGAAGATGAAGGAGCCCGCTCCGACCGCCCCGGGCCCAAAGACTGGCGAACGCGCCCCGGGTGGTCGGACCGCCGGTCCGCCCGCCGCCGCCACAAACGCCGTCGGCGCGCTGCAACAGAAGGCGCCAGGCGTCGAAGTCGGCGTCGTCGTCCGCGACGGCAAGGTCGTCCACGAGCAGGTCGGCCAGAGCGGCCAGGAGCTCGAGTGGGGCCAGGGCGAGTCGGGCAAAACGTGCACCCAGAAGGATCGCAAGGGCGCCGAGACGATGCACACTCATCCGTCCAACGGCGAGCCGGGTGGGGCCCATTCCGGCACCGACCTGGCCAACGCGGTCAAGGATGGGCAGAAGGCGACGCACGTGGTAGGCGAAGACAAGACGTATACGGTCGAGATTGATAACGAGGCGATCGACCGCGACCACCCGGGCGATACGAAGCGCTATGACCTGGCCAACAGGATCGCCGGGCTCCATCGAGAGCTTTTGCAGGTGTTGAAAGCGCGTCTCACGGAGCTGCGGCTCAAGCTCGAGCTCGCGCAGCTCGAGGGCAAACCGCCAGGCGAGATCGATAACCTCAAGGCCGAGCTGCGCGAGACGATCCTGCGAGGCAAGGAGAGCGTGGTCCGCCAGGTCGCTGAGAAATACGGGAAATATCTGCGCTTCTCGACCACGTCGCGATGAGGAGGTCCTTATGAGTGTGCACGCCTGTCCCGGCTGCCAGGCTCCCCTGGACGGAGCCCTCAAGTTCTGTCCGCGCTGCGGCGCAGCTCAGAGCGAGCCCGACCGACTGCGCCACGCCGCCGACACCGCGCGCGAGGTCGTCTCGGCCGTCCAACAGGTGGACGCGCTGATCACGCGGGCCACCACGGCCACGCCACCGCCTCGCTGGTCGGTCGTGGTCGGGGAAGCGCTGCCCCCGGCGATGGATCTGCTGGCTCGGGTGGCGGCCTCACCTCCGCCGGCGCAACGCAACGACCCGCCTCCGCCCGAAAGGGGTCCTGCCGGCCCGGCTCCGCCGATCCCCGGGCTCGCCCAGCGGTGCTCGCATTGCTCGGTCCCCCTCGCGCTCGACGCCCATTTTTGCCCTCGGTGCGGCCGTGCCACGGCCGCGAGCTGCTCGAAATGCTCGACTCCCTGCAAACCGGGCGCGCTCTTCTGCTATCACTGCGGGGCGAAGCTCAGCTGACACGCAAGGCGGCCGAGCTCACGGCTTGCGCCGCTTGAGGCTGATACTGCCCAGGCGGATGCGCTCGGGTGTCTCCTCGAGAAGTCTTGAAGTTGCTTTCGGGCCGATGGCCTTCTCGACGGCCAGGTTGGCATCGACGCGGCCCGTCAGAACTTCGGACTCGAGCACCGTACCGGGGAGCCGGCCCCAGACGGCCGGGAAGCTTTCGCGCGTAACCTCGCCGCGTTCAGCCCGTTCGGTGAGGGCCTCGACCAACCTCGAGCGGTTCGAAAGCACTTGCTTGGGCAGATTGTCCAGGTTCTGCTCGGCCAGCCAGCTCAGAAGGGCGGGTCGCTCCCGGTGCGACGCCAGGACGGGCTCCCCGAGCGTCCTGGCCAACTGGTTTCGCAAGATCTCGGAGCGGCTGTAACGTCCGGGGTCGACCGCATAGCCAATCATTCCCCCGACCCAACTGCCGACTGCTGCTGCTCCGACGGCGACTGGCTGTCCCCAGGGAGCGGCTGCGGCTGCGAAGGTCAGCGCTCCGAGCACGGTGCCCACCGCGCAGCCTCGCAGGCTTCTCGAGCCCTGGCGCGCACCGTAATCCCCGCCCTGGGAGGCGCCCATCAAGGCCACGCCCGGGATCGTAAGGAATGCGAAGGGACCGCCAAAGATTCCGTAGGGCGCCAGGTGCCAGGCGGCCAGCGCGCCGCCCAGGGCGCCGCTCGCCAGGGAGCCGCGGGTTGCGCGACTCATCTCGTTGCGCACCATGCGGTTCTGTTCGTCAGGAAGACGGTCGCGCAGGCCACGGTCGGGCGAAGGGGTCACGCGCAGGCCGAGCACTTCGTCCGTCATCTTCTCTACGTCCCGACGAAGGCCCATCTCGCGCACCTTGGGGCCGGCAACCACCAGGCCCACCATCGTGAGCAGACCTCCGGCGATGCCGGCCATGACCCCGGTCTCGACGGACGCCCCGCACAATTGCATGAGTGCGGGCAGGGCCAGCCCGACCGTTCCGGACAGGCCGAAGAAGCCCGACATCGAGGGGAGGCTGGCCGGAGAGGCCAGGCCGTCCATCTCGGGCTCACCCTCCATTCCGCGGGAATGCATCTCGAGTCCGTCCAGCCGGTCCAGTTGCTCGAAGTCTCCCCTGCGGAGCAGCTCTTCACGCGCCCAGGCGACTCTCTGACCCAGGGTGAGAGGCAAGGCATTCACCCCGGCAGCGTATCCGGGGCGGCTGAAACGCCCCTGAAAGTGAGCCGTGCATCTCTGACGTGAAAATTCTTCGGCCCGCCCTGGTGCCCGTCGTTGCCATGGTCAAGGCTCGGGTATCCCTCGCGGGCCGAGAAACTGCGTGTAGTAGTCGGCAATGAAGGCGCGCGGCTCCCCGCCCACCGCCGCTCTCCAGCGAGAGTCAAAGAGAGGTGCGACCACGTCGCTCGAGCGCGGATCCGCAATCAGGGCCAGGCCGCCCTGCCCATACTGTCGACTCTGAGCCCAGGCCAGATGCTGGCTGTCGATCCAGGCCTCGAGCCG
The DNA here is from genome assembly GCA_039809865.1 of Vulcanimicrobiota bacterium. Lineage (GTDB taxonomy): Bacteria > Vulcanimicrobiota > Xenobia > Xenobiales > QWHO01 > QWHO01. Next base: position 6,857 of record JBDHVW010000043.1, on the reverse strand, counting down.
ATGGAGCTTGCCAGTGGCGGGGCCTCCAGCGCCCCCGATCCCATCGATGGTCCGGTCGGTGAGAGAGCCCGCGATGGCGAGCGTCTCGCGGCCATTCTCCCCCATGAGCACTCGGGAGAGGCTGATCCCGCTCTTGCCTTCATCATTCGTGTAATGGGCGATGCGTACCTGTCGCTGGCCCCCGGGAAGGACGCGAATCTCGGCCGTGCCGCCGTCGGAGAGCTCTCGGACCAGGACCGGATGTCCGTCCTCCACGTAAGCCTTGAGGACGCGACCGGTCGAGAGGTCTTCGGCCAGGGGCACGCGCGGCACCCCGAGGTCGCCCGGGTCGACGCGCGGCAAGTGCGGGTCGGTCAGGAAGTCTCCGGGAGGGAGGTCCGTTCGGGTCAAGTCCGGACGCTGACGCGGCAAGGTCGGCACGTCCTGGCCCGGGCCGTCTGGAATCCTCGGAAGAGCCGGATTCGTGCTCAGGTCGGGGGTGAGGGCCGGATCGACGGAACGTCGCGGCATGGGGCGGGGACCGACCGGCCGGGTTTCCAGGTTGGGAATGGTGGGCAGATCATCCACCAGACCCAGTGCCCGGCGGCCGTCGTTCAGCTCGTCGGCGAGTCGAACGCCCGTGGTTACGGCTTTGCCTCCGGCCTTTCCCAGCAGCAGCTCCGGTCCCACGAACAGGGAGCCTACCTCCAGGCCGATGCGCGTGACATCACGGGAGACGGCCAGAGGGCCGTCCTGTCTGTATTCCTGCAACCGGTCGTCCACGAACCCGTCCACCCCCTTGACCAGGTCGTTGGCAGGGGCGGCCTCCTGGAGGAGCTTCCCGCCCAGTGACAGAGCCTGCCCTGCGCCGATCAGGCTGTCGTTGCCCACCGACCGTCCCGTCTCGGTCAGGCGATCCCCGGCCCACTCGTCGAAGCGACCTGCATAGTGCACTCCGGCCAGCCCGACCTCGGTCAACGCTGCCCGCGATTGCGGGCTGGCAAGGCCGGTCACCGCTTCCCCGGCGTCCTCGAGGCCGCGTCCGGTTGCACTTAGAACGTCGTTACCCAGGGCCTGTCCAGCCAGCGTGGTGGCAACACCGACATTGGTGAGGGACGCGCCGCCCACCAGCGCCACTCCATCAGCCGCCCCGCGAACGACTCCACCAACGACCGCCAGCGCCTGCGGGTCGCCCTGTAAGAGCTCGCCGGAGAATTTTTCGGCCGCGCCGAGACCCTCCACGAAGTCGCCCGCGAAGCCCAGGGCGCCGACGGCCACACCGACTTTGATGGCCGATGCAGTATCCAGAGGGGTCTTCTTGCCCTGCTCCTCCAACCAGCCCGCCGCGCCGTTGAGAGCTTGTCCCGCACCCTGAACGGTCTCCCCCAGCGCCTTGTTGACGCCTCCCGCCAGGCTCATGGCAGAGCGGGCCACGTCCCACGGGCTGCGTACGCCGGCCCAGGGACTCGAGGGAAGAGGAATGGGGCTCGCGCTTGCAGGCTCGGGCTGGTTCAGGGGAGTGAGCACGGGGTCGGGCTCGGGCTGGTTCAGGGGAGTGAGCACGGGGTCGGGCTCGGGCTCGTTCAGGGGAGTGAGCGAGCCCACCGGGTCGGGGTCGGGCTCGGGCTCGTCCAGGGGAGTGAGCGAGCCCACCGGGTCGGGGTCGGGCTCGGGCTCGTCCAGGGGAGTGAGCGAGCCCACCGGGTCTGGGTCTTCCTGCGGAGCCTCGAGATACGCCCGAGCCTCCGGGGAGAGCTCGACCTGGTCCCCTGTGGGGGTCGGAGCGACCGGCGGATCCGGCTGAGCGACCGGGGCGGCAGGTGCAGGCTCGGGCTTGTTGGCGCTGGCGGGAACCGATCCGATAGCATCCATCGTGTGCGTAACCTCCAGGTGGGATGCGCCCAGCCTAGGGCCCGTTGGCGGAAATACGCTTGAGAACTTGTAAACGTCGTGTTAACGGCGTGTTGCCAACATGTGTGTTGCCGGAGCGCGAACAGGTCCGAGTGGCCCTCAGCCGGCGACGAGGTTGGAAAGCACGAGCAATCCCCGGTGGTTTTGTCAGTTGCGCAGCGAGTAGGCTCGGGCGAGGCTTTGGAAGTCGCCGAAAGTCTTGGGAACGTAGGCGCGGCGCAGCAGCTCGGCGGCCAGGACTTTGCCCAGCAGGGCGCCGAGGGCGGTGCGTCCCCAGTCGTGACGGATGCGGGTCACCGGCTGCCAGGAGAGCTCGGTCCAGATCGAGTCGAGCACTTCCTCGACCAGCAGCATGCGAAGCTCGAGGCTCATCTCCACGCTGTCGCCGGGCTGACGGCGCGAGCGGCGGCGGCGCTCCTCGGGCTCCTCGTCCTGCAGCGCCCAAACGGGCACTTTGAGGAGCCGGTCGCGGGTCCACTCCGGATCTGTCTTGCCGATGGCTGAGACGAGCATGACTCAATAGAATCCCAACCGGCTTAAAAAGCCATGAACGTCTCAGGCGGTAGGAAATCGATGCCCGGGGTTGGAGTGCCTGACGGCCTGGCCAGGTTCAGGCCATTTGGACACGACCGCTCTTCTTGAGCGTCACACCGTTGAGAGTGATGGATCCGCTGCTCTCGTGGATCGAGTTGCCACCGTCGGGAGGCTGGCGACTTTCGTAATCGCGCAGCTCCAGCTGATAGGCGGCCAGTCGCTGCTGGAACTTGTCGACCTCGGCCAGGTGTCTTTTCTGCTCCACTTGATAGCGAGCCAGCTCCTTCTCGCGGAGCCTGTCGTCGACCATCGCCCCGGCCAGGGCCCCGGCCAGGGCCCCGGTCGCGCAGCCGCAGACAGCCTCGGTGAGCACCCACCCCCCGAAGGCTCCCATGAATCCTGCGGCCACCACTCCACCCAGGAGTGTTGCGCCGATGGCCAGGAACTGGGTGCGACCGGAGGCGCGTTCGGTCACGAGACCGGCCGTAGCCGTGGCGAGCCCGACGGGAACCGTTGCCAGGCCGACTGCGATCATCGCTCCCAGTGTGCCGGTGGCCATGAGGGCGCCAAGACCGCCGGTGGCTCCCAGGACCGCTGCCCCGGCCAGAACTCCGGCCTGAATTCGGGTCGCTTCCTTGCTGACCGGGCGAACCGGCTCCGGACCCGGGGGCTCGGGGGGGAGGGGCCGGAAGAGCTCGCGGGCCAGCCCGGTGGAGGCTGCAGCCCGCGGGCGAGTGGGGGGTCGAAAGTTGATAGAGGAGAGCACGAGAGCATCTTAGCTCCGCCGGGACACCGCAGCGTCGACAGAGCGTTGAGCCGACGGGCACGATGTGAACGCTCTCTGAACATCGGAATCATGGCCCACCCTCGACGGAGCCTGGCACTCGATTGGCTATTGAGGCCAGGCTCAGTCGGGCATCAGCCGGTCATTCTGCGAGCGCCGCCGTAGTGTCTCTGGCTCCCATAGCGTCCATCGAGGCTGTCGATGCGCACGGGTGCATTGTGAGTCGGACGATGGACGAACTGCCCGTTGCCAATGTAGATCCCGGTGTGGGTGTTTGGACCCGGTCGATAGGTGTTGTTGAACAACATCACGTCTCCCGGCCTTAGGTTCTGGCGCGACACCGGCGTTCCATAGCGCGCCAGGCCCGCCACGGTATTCTGATGCTGGAATCCGGGCGGCGCGGTGCCGGATTGCTTGAGGACGGTCGAGACGAAGTCAGCACAGCGCTTGGTCTGGCCGGGTTTGAAGTTGCGGTTGACCCACGCCCGGGCCGCGTCCGCGGCGGGATTTCCGCTCCGGGTTGTCTGGGGGCCCGTCGTGCCAGGGGTCGGGCCCTGGGGAGGCCTGGCCGCGGCCGGGGTTTGCTTGTTCAGTGCCCCCTGGGTCTGGGGGCCGACGACCCCGTCGGTGGCCAGCCCGTTCTTGCGCTGGAACTCTCGGATGGCCGCCTCGGTCTTGGGGCCGAGCTGTCCGTCGGTCTGGAGCCTGGCGCCATTGCGGTTGAGCATCTGCTGAAGCTGACGAACCTTGGCTCCCTCCGCACCCCGCTCCAGCGTCTCGCCTGGCTTGAGCTGGAGAGGCTTCTGGGCCGCCGCGGGGTTGGCCGGGGCCGGGCCAGGCTCTGTCGGAGGCTGGGCGGCCGCGGGACTGGCCGGGGCTGGCCCGGGAGCGGCCGGAGGCTGGGCGGCCGCCGGACTGGCCGGGGCAGGCTCGGGAGCGGCCGGAGGTTGGGCGGCCGCGGGACTGGCCGGGGCGGGGCCAGGCTCTGTCGGAGGCTGGGCGGCCGCGGGACTGGCCGGGGCAGGCTCGGGAGCGGCCGCCGGACTGGCCAGAGGGGGTCTGGGCTCGCTCGGAGGCTGGGCCGCTTCGGCTCCGGCGAGGGACGGGTCGGCTTCGCCCGCCCCGGAGTAATTCTCAGTCAGTCCTCGCACGAGCGGGCTGCCTTCCTCGCTCGCATTCTCACTGCCAGCCTCGTCCCCAGTCTCTTCCGAGGCTCCGACATCTTCGGACGCTGCTCCATCGTCGGTTTCGTCAGCGCCCGACGCTTCCTCACCCAGGTCCACCGAGTCGGTCTCGTTGGTAGGAGGGGCTTCGGGCTCCGCCGCTTCTTCGGCGGGTGCCTCTTCGGGCGGGGCCTCCGCCGGTTCCCTTACGCTTGAAATTCCTCCACCGCCACCAATTGCATCCATGTCGAGTCTCCTTCCGCCAGCTGTCTTGTGTCCATCCTAGCCGGGCGGTCAGTCGAACTACTGCAGAAGACTCCAAAATTGTAAACATCAGGTTACCAGGATGTTGACGACTGTCGAATTCTGGTCTCTGAAAGCCCCGGGTCGTCAGTGGCTCAGCTCGGCGACTTTCTTCTTCAGCTCGGCGTCGTCAGGCTGGAGTTCGAGAAGGATGCGGTAATGCTTGAGGGCTTCCTCGTTCTTTTTCAGGCCCTCGTAGGCCCTGGCCAGCACCAGCCGGGCTTCGGAAGCGCGCGGAGAGTTCGCGCTGACGTACATGCTGAGGGCGCCGTCGGCCTCGGCGGTCGCTTGCGTGAACCTCCCGGCCTTGAGGGACTCCTGAGCCCGGGCCAGAGACTCGTTGCCCATGTCGACCTTCGAGGGCGCTACGGGCACGACTTTGGGATGGTAAAAGGCGTCTTTGAGAACCAGAAACACCGCCGGGCTCAAGATCAGGGCGATGAGAACCAGACCACAGCCCAGGACGCTGGAGTAGCTGGACTTCGACTCCTCCAGCAGGGTGACCGAGACCACCTTGATTCTCGTGGTCGCTCCCCGAGCCTCTTGCTCTTTGGCCAGTTCGGTCGCGATCAAGCGGCCTTTGCTCTCGGCGTCGGCGCTGTCGCGAGCCTTCACCTTCAATTCCAGCGGCAGGTCGCACTCGGTGGAGAGAAGGTCGATTTTCACGCAGTACAGGTTCATTGAGCGTAGTTAGGGAAAGTCAATGTTCATCCTGCTCCCCGCTGCTCGAGGGCGAGACTCGTGTTCTCGAGCGCTTTCGGGCTGCCATCGCCGGGCCGGCCTGTGGACCTCGGGTCGATGCTCAGGCCGGCAGCCCCGTTCTCCAGGCAATGCGGGTCTCCAGGGTGTTGGGGTCGAGCACTTCAACGCGTGCCCGTGGGCACACTTTCAGGGGAGCGAGTCGGCTGAAGCGAGAATGACTGCGTCATGGACCTCTGGGACTTGATTTATAGGCGTCAGGAGTTTGACCCGGAGGAAGTCGCCCGAGCCATCGAGACTCAAGTAGCAGAGCCCGATCCGGACCCTCGCACCTGTATGCTGATTCACGATGCGGCCAAAGGTTTGCTCGGCTACTGGGGCCAGCCCCGCTACCAAGAATGGCTTGCTCGCGCGGAGCTTCAAGAGCGCATAAAGCCACTCATCACGGAGTGAACTCCCGCTGCCTGAGGACTCTCTCTAGATCGAGAAGTCCGGCCGCAAACCCCCTTTTGGAGTCGGAGGAGACCTCCGCCTCCCGGAGACGAAATGATGGACTTTTCTCAGCTCAGCTCTTTCCTGGAGGGTTCCTTCGGTGACCAGGACGACGACGAGGGTCTGGCGGCTCTGCGCGTTCAGCTGGACGCCTATCCTGACCTGGCGGAGGACTTTCGCCACCAGCTCTTCGAGTTGCTGGCCTGCGGGAACGGAGAGCAGTGCCGCCTCTTGCTTGAACAGGCTCATCGCTTCTTGACCCCGGACGAGAGCCTGGCCTGGCTCGAATGGCTCTCCGGGCAAATCGCCTGAATTGCAAGGCTGGCCGCCATCACGACCGAGCGCGCCGAGTTGCTGCCCGTGTCCTCGAGTTGGGCTGACTGGTAGGTGCCATCCCCTGTCCCGAGGAGGGTCGCGACCTGACTCCCGTGCAGAGCCGCGGTGGACGAGGTCGGCCGTGCCGTCCCCGTTTCAGGTCGCCGGCGGCCAGGTCTACGGGGCTGTTCAGCTCGAGGAAGACCGGGGCTGCAGAGGTACCAATTCTGTGACCGATGAGGCGCGAACCACTGGTCAGCAAATCGACGTGCCCAGCGCCATTCTGGTCCAGCGCTGCCAGGGCCGAGCCGGAACGTGCCGGGAAGGTCTGAGCCGCCCCGAAGACCCCGGCTCCATCGCCGAGCAAGACCGACACGATTGAGTCACCGATGTCCACAGTGGCCAGGTCGATGTGCCCATCTTCGTTGAGGTCCTCGGCGACGCGAACCGGTGACCGGGCGAGTCGTAGAGCGTGGGAGCTCCCAGGCCCCCTGCGACAAGTTACCTGCCCATCTCCCATGCATTGCCCGGGATGCGGGCTGGAACGACAAACTTCCGACGGGCGCATGCCCGAAAAGATGCGCGATTGGTCCAGTCCTGAGCAAGGTTTATTGAAGAAAGTTAGAAGCCTCCTGTGCTTAAACCAAGGGCAAAGCCCTTTCAGGAGGCCACCAAGT
>JBDHVW010000042.1:0-67500 GCA_039809865.1 Vulcanimicrobiota bacterium | reverse complement strand
CGGCGAGGCGCTCCTCTTCAGCCTTGCGGGCTTCCTCGGCCTTCCGCTCTTCCTCGGCGAGGCGCTCCTCTTCAGCCTTGCGGGCTTCCTCGGCCTTCCGCTCTTCCTCGGCGAGGCGCTCGGCTTCAGCCTTACGGACTTCCTCGGCCTGGCGCTCTTGCTCGGCTTCTTCCTCGAGCACGGCGGCCAGCGCCGCCTGGGCTTCGCGCTCGGACTCCTCGCGGGCTTCGCGCGCACGACGGTCGTCGGCGATGCGCTCGGCCTCGGCCCAGCGGGCTTCCTCGGCCCGCAACTCCTCGGCGGCGCGCTGGGACTGCTCGTCGTCCTCGTCGTCGGATTTCAGCGCGTCCCAGCTCAGCCCACCGGCCGGCGGGGGATCCAGCTCGGCCTTCGAGCCCTCGGTCTCGGGAGGCACAACGGCGCGCGCAGCTGTCTTGCCCGAGCCTTCGGGCTCGGCCAACGGCGCAGCGGCAGGGGGAGGACCATCCTGCGCGGAGCTTTCGGCTGATTCTTCTGGGGCGCTTTCCTCGGGAGCCTCTTTTTCCTCGGCCCGAAGCTTGTCGCGCAGCTTTCGCCAGTCCACGCGGTTACTTTCGAGAGGCTTTCGCGTCGCGCCTTCTGCCCGAAAGGTCATAAATTCGGGAGGAATGCCGTTCCGGCGAACGAGAACAAATCAAGACATGAAGCGTCATCTTATCGCTCTGCTCGTCGGTACGGCCCTCGGCGCCGTGCTGGGGTGGTACACGCCCGAATTACAAAGGGTTCCGGTGAGTAGCCTCGAGCTGCGCCAGTGGCTGGCGCTCAAAACCGCCCTCGTGGTCGGGTCCACGGCCTACCTGGTCAGTATGTATCTCACGATTCGCCGTAGGGCCGTCCAGCGCCTCACCGGGAAAGGTCAGGTCAAGAACCACCGGTAGGTGATCGGAGGCGCGCCGCGCCGACTCGCTGTCGTGCACGAAGGCCGCCGCCACGCAGCCGGCCAGCTCGGCCGACACGCGCAGCGCGTCGATCCGCTGCCCCCGCGCGGGATGGCTGGCCACGTCCGGCAGCGGGTCGACCCCCGGCAAGCCCCGCAACTCGGGCGCTCCGGCCGGGGCGTTCTGGTCCAGACCCACCACGTAAGCCTCGCGCGGGTAGCGCGCCTGGTTCTCGACCACGATCTGGCCCAGCTCCAGGGCCTCTCGTCCGCGCAAGCGCACGGCTTCGGCTTTTTTCTCGGGAGTCGTCGGCTTGAGATAGAACGGGTCGGCTTTCAGGTGACCGTTCAGGAAGCGAGCCCGCCGGGCCGGCGTCAGCTCCATGCTCACCACGGCCACGTCCCGCGAGAACTTCTGCCCGTCGAAGAGGCGCTCCGCGTGAGATTCGGTGGCTTCCAGAGGACGGGTGCTCAAAAAGCCCAGGTGGTGGTGCGTCGGATCGTTGCTCTTCACGAAAACCGCGTGGGCGTAGCCGCTGCGCCGCGCCAGCTCACGCAGAGCATCCTCCGAGGGCACCTCCTGCAGCGCCACCGACTTGCCGTCGAGCTCGCGCAGCGTGGCGGAGGTGGCTTGCAGAGCCTCCTCGGTGGGCGTGGGGTCTTTGGAGGTGGCCCCCAGGCGTGCCACGTTGTAGCTGATCAGGCGGATTCGCTCAGTCATCGTCCCAGATGTAGTCATAGTTGATGGGAATGGCGAGCCGCGCCCGCTCCGGATTGAGCGCGGCCGCGCAGGCGATGGTGTACATGGCCCGCGACTTGGTGCTGTTGTTGCGGTCGAGCTCGCCGGCCAGCTCGTGGGCTTTGCGGGCCCGCTCCTCGGTGCCCGCGATGGCGCAGGCGATGGTGAACATGGCGCGCGACGCCGTGCTGTTGTTGCGATCGAACTCGGTGGCCAGGTCGTGGGCAGCCTCGGCCGAGGCCGTATCGCCCGCGATGGCGCACGCCACCGTGAAGAGGCTGCGCGAGCGCGTGGAGTTGTTGCGGTCGAACTGCGAGCCCAGGGCGGCGGCCACGCCGATGTTGGGCCCCGCGATGGCGGCCGCGACCGTGAAGAAGGCCCGCGTGCGGTGCGAGTTGCCGTTGTCCAGCGCCGTTCCGTCAGCGTAGGCCTGACGCGCCCGCTTGCGGTCGCCAGCCAGGGCCGCCGCCAGGGTGTAGAGGGAGCGCGACGCGTGCGAATTGCCCTGGTCGAACTCGGTCCCCAGGCGATAGGCCTGGCGCGCCCGGTCCGGGTCGCCCGCCGCGGCTGCCGCCACCGAATACGCCGCGCGGGACGAGCGCGAGTTGTTCTGGTCGAAGCGCCCCCCGAGCTGGTAGGCCTCGCGGGCTTTTTCCTCGTCCCCGGCCACCGCCAGCACCGCCGAGAACACAGCCCGCGACGAAGTGCTGTTATTCTGATCGAACATCTGGCCCAGCCGCGCCGACTGGTAGGCAAACTCGAGATCGTCCGCGGGACGGGTCGATTTTGGGACCGGCACCGGCGCCAGCTCGACGGTCTCGGGCACGGGCGCGCTGGCCTCCCCTTCGGTCAGCTCGGGCCCGTCGCTCTCCACGTGCGCGCCGCGCTTGGCGACTCGCACGCCCTGAAAGACCACGTGTCCCTCTCCCTCGCCCACGGCGGCTGCATTCTCGGGCCGGCGCGCCAGGGCGGACGCTTGCCGCGCGGTTTCCACCACCGAGTCCAGCGACTCCAGCGTGGCGCCCTGGAGCAGCGTGCCGAGCTCGGCGTCGGTCAGGCCCAGCTCGGACAGCTCCTCCATCACCTCGCCCAGCCTCAGGGGAATCTTGTCGAGACGGGTGTTCTGCGGCTTGCCGTGGCCCAGCTCGGCCGTGAGCATCGCATAGCCGGTCCGCTGGGCCAGCGGGGACTGGAGGTTGTCGGCGCAGCCGGTGAGCATCCCGCTCACATAGCCAGACCAGGTGTACTTGGCGGCTTTGGCGGCCGTCGCCAGGCTCTCCAGGCTTTGACGCGCCTCCTCCACCGGAACTCCGCAGGCCACCTGGCTTTGCAGCGCCTCGGCCAGGGAGCCCCGAAGGCCGCCCGCGTAAAGCGTATCCTTCCCGTAGGCCAGCTGCTCGAACGCCTGCGATTTCTCGTCCAGCGTGGCGCCGGAGGTCGGCTCCAGCAGAGTGCCCAGCACCGAGCAGGCCTCGTCCCCGTAAACCCCGTTCCCGATCAGGCGGCCCAGGAAGGCGCGCCCCGGATCCAGCTCGTCCCCGCCGGCCAGGTGGTCGGCGTAGCCCTCCAGGACGGGGGTGACGTAGCCGTACCACTCGACTTTGGCCTTCTCCAGCGCGCCGGCCACCTGTGTGAGCCGCGTCAGGGCACGATCCGAGGGAGTTCCCGCCGCCACCTCGGCCCGCCAGGCGGCCATCGCGGGCACGCGGCAATTGCCGGTGCTGAAGGGTTTCGTGCCGGCCAACCGGTCGAAAGCGGCGACGCGCTCGTTGACGGTGGTGTTGCCGACGGGCGGGAAGACCTGGTCGCAGGCGCCGCGCAGCTCGTCGCCCAGGATCTGGCGCTCCATCAGGGAGGCCATGAAGCCCTGCCGTTGCGTCCGCTCGGCGTCGCTGCCGGCCAGGTAGGTCTCGTAGCTGCTCAGTGCTCCCTGGACGTAGCCGTACCAGGTGACGCCCCGTTTGGTCAGGTCCTCCCCGAGAGCCTGCAGGCGGGCGGTCGCCTCGGCCGGGGTGGTCCCGGCGGCCACGTCGGCGCGCCAGGCTCGGACGGCCGCCTCGCGCGCGCCGGCGTCGGCCAGGGGAGTCTTGGCCAGGCAGACGTCACGGAATCCCTGCGCCCGCTCCTTCAGCGTGGTCTGGGCGACGGGCTTCACAACCAGCGCCAGGCAGGCGTTGGCCTGATCGCCACTGACTCCGTGCTCGATCAGCTCCAGCAGGAAAGCGCGCTTGTCGTCGTCGGCCGCGGCGTAGCGTCCCAGGGCCTGGAAGGAAGGTCCGGCATAGCCATACCAGGTCTGATTTTGCTTTACGAGCTGGTCGCCGATCTCGGTCACGTGCTTGGCGGCCGCCTCGGGAGTGGCCCCGGCCTTCACCTCCTCGGCCCAGGCAGTGTAGACCGAGAGGCGCACGGTGGTCTGGGCCATCGCTTTGTGGTCCTGCATCGTCAGCTCTCGGAAGAAGCGGATGCGGTCGGTCTGCGAGAGGTTGCCCACGGGAGTCAGCACGGCCTGCAGGGCCTGGGCGGCCTCGTCGCCCACGATGCCTTTGCGGGCGGCCTCGTGGAGGAACTCCAGCGCTTCGGCATCGGGCTTGTGCCTGGCGTAAGCGCGCAAGAGGGGCTGGGAATGGCCGTACCAGCTCTGTTTGGATTCGGTCAACGTGTCCGCCAGCCGGCTGACTTCGAGAAAGGCCTGGTGCGGCGAGCTGCGCGCCTTCAAGGCCGCCTGGGGCTCGCTGTGGGGGAGCCGGTCCTCGATGGCTCTGGCCAGCACGCCCGGGTCGGGCGTGGACGTGGCGAATTGCGCGACCAGCTCGGGACGTTTCAGGGCGGCGACCTGCTCCATTCGCTCGCGGGCCTGATTCCAGCCGACCTCCCGGGTCTGGAATCTCAGTGCCTTATCGGCCGCCTGCAGGCCCGTGAGCTCGCTGGCCCAGCCGAACTTCTGCAGCGCCTCGGCGCGCTCGAGGGGCGTGCTCCCCGGCAGGGGAGGCGCGGCCAGCTCCAGCCGGTCGGCCACCGCGTCGGGCGCGAGCTCCTTGAGCATGTGGCTGGTCAGCGCGCGCATGGGACCGGCGGGGATCTGGGCCGCGATCCTGTCCGCCTGGCCCGGATAGACCTGAGCCAGGTGGCGCACCGCGGCGGCCGTGGCGCCCGCGGGGTCGGTCTCGAGGCGTTGCGCGGCGTCGCTCCAAACGCGCTCGCAGGAGGCCACCCGGGCTGGCAGGGAAGGCTCGACCAGCTCTTGCGGCGTGACGCGCAAGCAGGGGGTTTCGCTCTGCAGGACCACCAGGCTTTGCCCGGCCTTGCTGACCAGATAGGCCTCGTAGTTGCCCAGGCCTTCGAAGGTATGGCCTCCGTCGGCCAGGTTCTTCAGGGCTTGCGCCGTGGCCGGTGCCTCGCGCAGGCTCTGGCCGGAGAGGTGCTCGAGCGCGGCCAGGTCGGTCTTGTCTTGTAAGGGCAGCTGTTTTCCGCCGATCTCGACCAGGAGGCGGCTCGCTTTGCCGCTTTCCAGTCGGCCGGCCGCTTGCTCGGCGGAGAGGGGTTTCGTGTCCGGACCCCAGAGACGGAGCCACTTCTTCTCGGCGAACTTCAGGTGGAGCTGCGCCAGCTCTCCCTCGACAACGGGCCCGAGGGCGCCCAGGCCGCTGCGCGCCGCCGGGTTGGCCGGTCGCGCGTTGGGCTCGGGCGAGAGGCTTACGGTGTCAGCCGCGGCCTCGGACGCGGCGGCCCGCGGGCGGTGCCGTGGCACACCCTGAAGGGCAGCAGCGTTCAGCGCAGAGATCTGCATGCTCCCATGAAAGCGGGGGAGACTGAAAAAACGCTGCAAGGCCTGGCGGCGGGCGGACCGCGACCAGGGCTGGCGGTGGTCGTCCGCGATCCGGTAGGTCGGCGTGGGGCCACGCGGTTCGCAACGTCTTCAACGAGCATTCCCGGATCGCGGCAAACAGATTGTTCAGCCAGCCGGGCCAGGGACCCTGGTGTTTACGGACGGCTCGAGCGGATCCGGATCCGTTCCGGGGCGCGGATCCCCCCCGGGCCGCGTGGATCCACTCCCGCGAGCGGATCGGGATCCGTTCCGGGGCGCGGATCCCCCCGACCCAGGGGGCGTCCCAGCCCTGGCCTGGACATGTCCACCCCAGCGCGCGGCACGGGAGCCGTCCCGGCCCTGGCCTGGACAAGTCCACCCCAGCGCGCGGACATCGGAGCGTCCCAGCCCTGGCCCGGACAAGTCCACCCCAGCGCGCGGACATCGGAGCGTGGCCCGGACTACACGGCGTCGGGGAGGCCGCCCACACTCAGGAAGACCAGGCGGCCCCAGGCCAGAGCTAGCTGGGGTCGTCGAGGCCAGACGCTCTTTTTTCGAGCCTCAAGACCTGCACGACCTGGAACGCGAGTACAACCAGAAGAAGCCAGAGGAAACTCAGGGCGCCCCCGCGCCACCAGAGCCAGAGCTTTGCGATGACGCAGATCGAGAGGAACAACACGGAAGCGCGCATCGCTCTATAGACTGGATCTTGCCCGAGCACGCCGAAGGTATTCCCCCGCCCACGCCAGCTTCCCCCCGAAGCCCAGCGCCGGAGAATCCGCCCCTTCGGCGAATCACCCCCGGATGAGCGAGTTCTGGCAGGAGCTCCAGGCGCAACTCGGCGGCACCATCGCGGAGGAAGAGGGGGAAGTCACCCTCCTCTTTGGCGACCTGCCCAACTGCGAGTTCACGGCCCTCGGCAATGCGGTCGGGGTTCAGGTCGTGCAGCTCGAGTTCTCGGAGGGAGAGAACCCCGAGACGGTGCGCGACCGGCTCACGAGCGACGACGAGCTGAGCCGGAGAGTCCAGCAGGCAAGCCTCCAGCTCAACGGCCAGACGGCCTTCTTCATGCCCGAGCAGCTCAACTGGTACTGGCGCCCGACCACCGGCAAGCCCCCCAAGGCGAAGGCCACCGGGGAGCTGATCACCACCCTCGCCCAGGTCCTGACCCGCGCCGCACCGATGCGCGACCACTACTGCTGGGGCTGCGGCGAGCTCGAGTGCGGGCTGACCCGCCACAAACGCAGCACCGTGCGCCTCTGCCCCGCCTGCCTCACGATGCTCGACCAGTGCGGCGAGGAGCTCGGGCGCGTGGAGACGACCGAGCTCGAGCCCGAAAAGGAGCTCGACCTTTCCCCTCTGGGTCTCGAGAACCTCAGCCCCAGCGCGCAACTGGCCAAAGGACGACGCCTCGAGGAGCTGTTCCAGAAGAGCCCCGGCTCCTACTGGCTGCGCGTCCTCTTCCTGGTGGCCCTGGGACAGGTAGCCCTGTTCGGCGCGGCGGGCCTGCTGGCCATCCTCGTCGTCGCGCTGCTCGGGCTCTTCGCCTGGTCCGCCGTCACGGGCCACGTGGGCCCCCTCATCCTGGTCTCCAAAGGCCTGGCGGCCGGCGGCGGAAAGCTCGCGGCCGCGGCCGCCGTGGGCCTGGGGGCCCTGGCGAAAGGTCTCTGGCCCCCGAAAGTCAGCGAGCAGCTGCCCGATATCATGCTCGAGCGCCAGGACCAGCCCGAGCTCTTCGGTTGGCTGGACGGCCTGGCTTCCAGGGTCGGCGCGCCCCGTGTCGACTTCGTGGCCGTCGACAACCAGATCAACGCCTTCGCCACGGAACGCCGCCAGAAGGGCAAATGGGTGCGAATGGTGGGCGTCGGCGTGCCCCTGCTCGAGCTCCTCGACCGCGAGGAGCTGTCCGCCGTGATGGCCCACGAGCTGGGCCACCTCCGGCACAAGGACACGCGCACCCTGTGGGTCAACCGCACCGCCTGGATGTGGGTCAACGTGGTGGACCGACTCGGAAAGGGACTTTACAGCACGTTCGCACGCTGGTATCTGCCGCTGTTCTGGCTCTACTCGCAGGTGCTCTCGCGCCAGCAGGAGCGGGCCGCCGACGCGGCTTCCACCGAGGTCGTGCCGGCCGAGGCCCAGGCGCGCCAGCTGGTGCGCATCGAGATCCTGTGCCAGCTGTTACCGGCCGCGCTGCACGAGAGTCTCAACCGGGCGGCTCTCGAGCCCGAGGGCACTCCGTTCGACCCGGTGCGCCGGGCGGCCGACGAGCTCGATGCCATGCCCGCTGACCGCATCGCCGACGCCTACCGCCAGGCGCTCGAGGAAGAAACGAACTGGATGAGCACTCACCCCGAGCTGCGCCAGCGCCTGCAAGACCTGGGCGTCGCCCCGCCCGCTCAGGTCGAAATGGGCTTTGCGCCCGCCGAGCCGGCCGCCGCCTTATTGCGCAACTACGCCGAGCTGAGGTCGCGGGCCACCCGCTTGCTGACCGTCAAATGCCAGGTGAAAATCGCCCGCGAGCGCCGCTTCTACCGGGGCCGGACCGCGCGCGCCGCCCGGCTGGCCGGCGTCGAGAGCGAGCATCCGACCGGACCGGGTCAGGTGCTGCTGGGCCGTCTGCTCTGCAGCCTGCAGCGCTGGGACGAGGCCTGGCTGCACCTGCGCCGCGCCGTGGAGCTGGACCCGGGCAATTTGAGCGCCTTGCTCGACCTGGTCGGCTCGCAGTTCGAAGAGCGGCAGTACCGGCCGGCCCTGGAGGCGCTGGAGGCGTATCTGCCGGCGAACGCCCTGGACGTAGACCTCCTGTCCATCGGGGCCCGCTGCGCCGAGCGCTGCGCCGCCCCCGAGCAAGCGCGCGAGTATTTCCGGAGGCTCCTGACGATGGACCTGCCGCTCTCGGCCCGCGAGGACATTCAGGCCCGGATGGCCCGGCTGTGAGCTACGACGCGGGCTCCCGGCCTCAGCTCGAGGCGGCCCGCCTGGGCCTACCGATGCTCGCCCGAGCGGCGCGGGAGGTGCCCCTGGACGCGGGCCCCGTCCGGCTGGCCGACCTGGGCTGCGGCACCGGGGGCAACTCGGTCGAGCCCGTGAAGACCGCCATCGCGGCCCTGCGCGAGCGCACCTCCAACCCCATCGAGGTGCTGCACGCCGACCTGCCCCACAACGACTTCGCCAGCGTACTGAAGAATGCCAACGGTTACGCGGCCCCCGACGTCTACCGGGCCGCCCTCGCCGGCTCGTTCTACGATCCGCTGTTCCCTCCGGGTCACCTCAAGCTGGTCTGGAGCAGCACCGCCACTCACTGGCTCAGTCGCACGCCCGGCCCGCCGCCCAGTCCCCGCAGCTCGACGTCCCGACGCATCTGGGTGGAGCAAGCGCGCCAGGACTGGGAGCGGTGGCTTGTTTGCCGCGCCGTCGAGCTGGCCCCGGGCGGCCAGATCGTGCTGGTGGGCAGCGGCGCCGACAAGCACGGGCGCATTCTGGCCGAGCCGCTGTTGGAGATGGTGGCGGCCTGCGCCCCCGAGCTCAACGTGCCCACCTACCACCGGCGGATGGACGAATGGAAGGCCCCACTGGGCCAGACCCTGGAGCTGCTGGAAGCCGAGGAGCCCGAGATGCCGGACCCCTTCTGGGACCAGCTGCAGCAGACCGGCGACCTGGAAACCTACGCCGACCAGGTGGTGGCGTTCGTGGAAGCCTCGCTGGGACAGGCCGCTCTGCCCAACGAGCTGGCCGAGCGCCTGCGCCCACTGGTGCTCGCAGCTCCCGAGCAGGCCCGCTGTCGCTGGTGGGTCACCGTTCTGCGCATCCGGCGCAGCTAGGCCTTCTGCACCTCGGCCAGGATGCCGTTCAGATGGGCCTGGGTGATTCCCAGCGCCTCGGCGGCTTTATTCAGGAACTGCCGCTCCGAAGGCTCGAACTTGCCGTCCGCCATGGCCACGTGGGCGGCCGCCTTCAAGATGCTCTCGCGCCCGTTGTTGTTGAGCATGCGGTTCATCTGCTCGAGGTAGCGCAGGACGTCGCCGCCGCTGCGCCGGGCCTGCTCGGCCTCGGCCAGGATTTCGTCGCGCGAAAGCTGGCGACCGGCGATCTGGGCGTAGATCTCCTGCATGCTGGTGATCTCGCTCTCCTCGAGCACGTCATCGGCCAGCATCATCTCGATCATCACGCGCCGCACCACGTCCTCGTAGTGGGCGTTCAGCTGCATTTGCTCGGCGCGCGGGTCGTAGTTCAGCACTTCCATCTTGTAGGTGCCCTTGCAGTTCTGGCACTCGATGTACTCCCCCAGGGTCTCCATCGGAATGCAGGGGATGAAATAGAGCGTGAACCACTTCTTGACTTTCTTGTGCAGGTAAGGCTTGGGGCCGCACTGCGGACAGTGGAACTCGCCCTTGCCGGCCGTGCTGGTCACGCCCTTGGTGCCGAAGATGATGAAATTCAGCATGATGCTTTCAGGGCCGCGATCAGAGCGGCCTCGTCCTCCTCGAATACTGTGCGCGGATCCAGCCAGAGAGCCCCTTCGGACCGCCTGACCACTACCGGCGGGTTGCCCAGACGCAACCGGCGGGCCCAACCCTCCTCGTCGCCATCGAGGGGAGAAAGACGCACCAGGGTGGTGGGAAGATCCTTCCCGGGCAGGCTGCCTCCCCCCACCATCGAGCTGCCCGCCCGGCACTCGGCGCCGAACTCGGTCAGCTGCGCCGCCAGGTTGCGCGCCCGCGGCTCCAGCCCGGTGGCCCGCAGCATGCGGAGCACCGGAATTTCGCCCGGAGCTTCCAGGTAGAGGCGGAGAGTTCCCTCCAGCGCCGCCACCGTGAGCTTGTCCACGCGCAACGCGCGGGTGAGCGGATTGGCCTGCAGCCTCTTCAGCCAGGCCGCGCGGCCCACGATCAGGCCGCACTGCGGGCCGCCCAGCATCTTGTCCCCCGAGAAGGCCACCAGGTCGAAACCGGCCTGCACCATCGCGCGCACGCTCGGCTCGCCCAGCAGGGCGGCCAGCTCTTCGTCCAGGCAGCCGCTGCCGAGGTCGAGCACGGTGGGAATGCCCCGGCGCTGGCCCAGCGCCGTCAATTCTTGCGCCTGGGGGGCGTGGGTGAAGCCCAGCATCGAGAAATTGGAGAGGTGCGTGGACAAGAGCATGCCGGTCTCGGACGTCAGGGCGCTCTCGAAGTCGCGCAGGTAGGTCTTG
Organism: Vulcanimicrobiota bacterium; assembly: GCA_039809865.1. Taxonomy (GTDB): domain Bacteria; phylum Vulcanimicrobiota; class Xenobia; order Xenobiales; family QWHO01; genus QWHO01. Next base: position 56,846 of record JBDHVW010000042.1, on the reverse strand, counting down.
TTGGTGGTGCCGACCTCCACCAGCCGGGCCCCACCTCTCTCGAGCACATCGGGGATGCGGAAGGAGCCCCCGATCTCGACCAGCTCGCCGCGCGAGCACACGGCCTCGCGCCCCCGCGCCAGCTCGTCCACGATCAGCAGCATGGCGGCGGCGCAGTTGTTGACCACCATGGCCGACTCGGCCCCGGTCAGGCGCGTGATCAGGCCGACCAGGTGGCTGTAACGGCTGCCCCGCTCGCCGCTTTCGAGGTCGAACTCCAGGTTGGAGTAGCCGCGGGCGGCCCGCAGGACGCGCTCGAGCGCTGGCGCAGCCAGGGGAGAGCGGCCCAGGTTGGTGTGCAGCACCACGCCGGTGGCGTTGAGGACCGGCGTCAGCGTCTTGCCCACCCAGTCGTGCAGAACCTGGCTGGCGCGCGCCAGAATCCATTGCCCGCTGTCCCCGCTCTCGCTCGCCTGGGCGCGCCGCTCGGCGGCTGCCAGCCGGAGGGCGTCGGTCAGCAACGCCCGCGGATGGGACATCAACTCGGGCCCCGCCGAGGCCAGAAGCTTGTCGATGCTCGGAATGGACCTCACAGTACCGTCAGAGTTGGCTGCGGCCCGGGCCGGACCCTGCCCACGGCCGCCGCCTCGGGCAAGGCGCGCAAGACGCTGTCCACGCGGTCCTCGGCCACGCCGAAGAAGAGCCCGCCGCTGGTCTGCGCATCGCAGGTCACGTCTTTGAGCAGCTCGGGCACCTCGGGGCCCCACTCCAGGAGCCCGGAGCCCTCGAGCCAGGCCCGATTGGCCGCCGAGCCTCCCGGCCAGCAGCCCTGGGCGCGCATCTCGGCCACGCCGGGCAGCAGCGGCAGCTTGCCGGACCAGACCTCGAGCCCGACCCCGGCCGCCTTCACCATCTCCATGGCGTGGCCGAGCAGGGCGTAACCGGTGATGTCGGTGCCCCCGCGAGCCCCGGCCGCCACCATCGCGTCGCGGGCAGCTGCATTCAGACGCGCCATCGACCTGACCGCCAGCGCCAGCAAATCGGGCGGCAGCAGGCCGCGCTTCTGGGCGGTGGTCAGGATGCCCACGCCCAGCGGCTTGGTCAGGATCAGCACCTCGCCCGGCTTCAGGCCCGCCTTGGTGGCCAGCTCCTCCTCTTGCACGAGCCCGGTGACGGACAGCCCGAACTTGGGCTCCGCGTCCTCCACCGTGTGGCCGCCGGCCAGCACGGCGCCGGATTCCTTGACCTTGTCCAGGCCGCCGCGCAGGATCTCACGCAAGACCGCGGTTCCGAGCGTGCGGGTCGGAAAGCAGACGATGTTCATGGCAGTCAGCGGCCGACCCCCCATCGCGTAGACGTCCGACAGGGAGTTGGCGGCGGCGATCTGCCCGTAGTCGTAAGGCTCGTCCACCACGGGGGTGAAAAAATCGAGCGTCTGCACCAGCAACGTGTCGCTGCCGGCGCGCACCACGACGGCGTCGTCGGAGAAATCTCTCCCGACCAGAATGCGGGGGTCGGGCTCCCAGTCCAGGTGGGGCAGAACCTGCTCCAGATCCTCAGGGCGGATCTTGGAGGCTCAACCCGCGCAGGTACTGAGCGACGTCAGTCGGACCGTTTCCATGGGTGGATCACCTCCCTCCGTCCAGCCGCAGAATGCGGCCTTCCACGCGCGGGGCGATCGTCTTGGCTGTCTCGATGGCCTTGATGACCGTGGCCGGCTCCACGGGGCCAGCCTCCGCGCTGATCAGCTCCTTGAGTCCGTTCAGCATGGTGTAGCCGTCTCCCCCGGCCAGCACGAAGGTGTTGGTGGCCAGGGTGTAGGTCTGGTCGTCCTGCAGGGGCTGGCCGCCCACCAGGAACTCGACGATGCGCGACCCGGGGGCCTTCCGCGCGTCGTACTTGATGACCACGCCCGAGACCTGCGGAAACTGGCCCGCCTCGGGGGCGCTTCCCGCCAACTCGAATCCGTGCTCCATCGCCTGGCGAAGCACTTTGCCGGGGATCTCCACCTTCACCACCGGGTTCTCGAAGGGAAGCACAGCCATGATGTCCCGCCGCGTCAGCTGTCCCGCTGAGATGGTCTGGTTGGAGCGGATGGAGCCGCCGTTGAGGAAGGCCACGTCGGCTCCCAGCGCCTTACGGTAGCAATCGGCGATGAAATCGCCCAGGTTCGTTTCTACGTTGCGGTTGTCGATCTGGAGAGCGTTCAGATCCACCTCGGTCCGCCCGATGGGCTGGCCCAGCGCCTGGTTGAGCTTGTCCTCGTAAGTCTTGATGAGCGCCGCCACGGTGGGGTCACCGGGCACGTCCTTGTTGATGGGGAGCCCGAACCACTCGATATTCCTCACCATGCCGCCCTGCACGGTCAGGTCGATGCGCCCGAAGATGCGCGCATCGGAGCCCCACTTGAAGATGGGGGTCCGGCCGGCCATCCCCCCCAACAGGGTGTGCTCGTGGCCGCCGCAGATGACGTCGATGCCGTCCACCTGGCTGGCCACGGCGATATCCTCGGGCAGGCTCAGGTGGGTCAGGGCCACCACCACGGTGCAACCCTGACCGCGCAGTGCTTTGACCATCTCGCGCGCGGTCTCGACCGGATCGGCGATGGCGACGTCGGCGCTGGCGCGCGAGGATTGCAGCGTCTCCGGGGTGAGCAGGCCGAAGAAGCCGAGCTTGACTCCGCCGACAGTCTTGACCAGGGTCTCCGGCATCCCGTTGAAGGTTCCGCCCGTCTTCTTGGAGCGGACGTTGGAGCCGAGCCAGACGAACTTGGACTCTTTCATGCGCTCGATCAGCACCTCGTCCCCGAAGTCGAACTCGTGGTTGCCGAGCACCGAAACGTCCAGGTGGACGGCGTTCCATCCCTCCACCATCTGGGCGCCTTTGAAAAGGTTGGAGGCCACGCTCGGCGAGAGCGTATCACCTCCCATCACGAAGATCGTATTGGGGTTTTCGCGCGCGACGCGCTGCCGAAGTGTCTCCACGCGATCAAAGCCGCCGTTCACGCCCCCCTTGTCCACCGGGGCAATGGTGTAGACGTCGTTGAGCTGCAGCAGGGTGAGCTTGATGGGCTGCTCCTGGGCCTGGGCCAGGGCGAGCGTGAAAATCCAGCAGAGAAGCAATTTGCGCATAGGCCCGGGGGGTTCTGGCGCGCCCGGGGGATCTCCTTGTTCACAAGATCTTAACGACTCTGTAACATGTTTGCGACTCGTACAAAGAAAATCTGAAAGTCGGCTCGCTATCCTGAGAGCAAGAAGTCGTTGACAGGAGGCCCGCCCAAATGATGAAGTCGCAAGTCAGCCCCGAACTGTTGAACCAGCTCCGCCGCGCCGGCCTGGTCGCCGCGCTGCCGGACGTCCGCTCGCTGCGGCTGCGCCGCTACCTCAGCCAGCCCAAGCAGCTGCTGCGAGACGGCTGGCGCCTGTCGGAGGATTGCTCCACCGACAGCGACGCTCCCCGCCGCTACGTGCTGGGGCACCCGGGCCAGGTCGGCCAGCAGCTCCAGCTCGACCGCCAGGCCAACGTTCTGATCCTGCGCACCGAGTTCCGCAGCAACGCCCAGGAGATCGCGTTCGATTTCGCCTCCGGCGAGGTGCTCAGCAACCGGGTCGCCTGAAGGGGATTTCCCTGAGTGTGTGGCTAACACACTCACTGTTATGAGCAAACGCGTCGTGATCGTGGGAGCCGGCTTCGGCGGGCTGTCCGCGGCCAGAGCCCTCAAGGGTGCCAAAGATCTGAGCATCACGATGGTGGACCGGCAGAACCACCATCTGTTCCAGCCCCTGCTCTACCAGGTGGCCACGGCCGGCCTCAACCCCTCGGAGATCTCCAGCGCGGTGCGCGCGGTGACCTGGAATCAGAAGAACCTCCAGGTGCTGATGGGTGAGGTCACCACGATCGACTATCCCGGACAGCGCGTCATCCTCGATCAGGGCAGGCTGGAGCTGCCCTTCGACTACCTCATCCTGGCGATGGGGGGACGCACCTCCTACTTTGGCCACGACGACTGGGCGAAGCACGCACCGGGGTTGAAGAGCCTGCAAGATGCGCTCACCATTCGCAACCGGGTGCTCTACAGCTTCGAGCAGGCCGAGCGCTCCACCGATCCGGCGCGCATCGAGAAGTTGATGACGATCGTGGTGGTGGGCGGCGGACCCACCGGGGTCGAACTGGCCGGTGCCTTCGCCGAGTTGCGCCGCTACGTGCTGCGCTGGGACTTCAAGAACATCCACCCCGAGATGGCCCGGGTGATCCTGATCGAGGGCAGCGATCGGTTGCTGGGCGCCTACCCGGCGCACCTGTCGGCCTACGCGCTCAAACGCCTGCAGAAGATGGGCGTGGAGGTGCGTTTCAGCGAGCGCGTCCAGAACATCGAGGCGGGGAAGGTGACCACCGACAAAGGGGTCATCGAGGCGGCCAACGTGCTCTGGGCTGCCGGCGTGGGCGGCTCGGACCTGGCCGAGCAGGTGTCTCCCGACCGCGATCGGGCCGGGCGCGTGATGATCGAGCCCGACCTGCGCCTGAAGGGACATGACAACGTTTTCTGCCTGGGCGACATGGCCCACCTCGAGGAGAACGGGAAGATTTTGCCCGGAATGGCGCCGGTAGCCATGCAGCAGGGTCGTCTGGCCGGCAAGAACCTGTTGCGCTTGATCGCCGGCAAACCGTTGGAGAAGTTCAAGTATTTCGACAAGGGCAGCATGGCGACCATCGGCCGCACGGCTGCCATCGCGGAGACCCACGGGATCACGATGAAGGGCTTTCTGGCCTGGTGCGCGTGGTTGTTCATCCACCTGATGTACATCGTGGATTTCCAGAACCGGGTGCAGGTCTTCGTCCGCTGGGCCTGGGCCTATCTCACCTGGCGGTGGGGGGTGCGCATCATCACGATGGATCCGGACAAGCTCGAGCCCGAGGTCGATCCCACGCCTCCCCCGACGCCGGAGGCGGCGCCCGAGCCAACCAGAGGAGGGTAATAGACATGCGCAGGAGCCACTACGACTTTCTCTTCGTCCTGGCCGCGGTGGCCCTGGCCGGATGGCTCTACCACGTGTATTCCGCGGCGCCCGCGCCGGCGACCGCTCCGGTGGCGGGCGCGGTCGATTTTACCCTCAGCGCGGTGGGCGGAGGGCCGAAGCACCTCGCTGACGTGAAAGGACCGGTCTTCGTGTTCCTGTCCGCCGTCGGCTGTCCCGACTGCCAGGAGCGGACCAGGCAGACCGACCGCGATGCCATGGCCCTGGCCAAACAGCGTGGTCTGACGACCTGGAACCTGCTGGTCTACGCCGACCAGCCCTCGGGAGCCAACTTCGTGAGTCAGTTCGCGCCCTCCGCCGACGCGGTGCTGGTGGACGAGGGCGGCCAGATCGGCGTCAACCTGCTGGGCGGCAGCGACGCGACCTGCTACATCCTGCTCGACCAGGACCACCGTAAGGTCTGGCAGGGCCCGGCCGATCCGAAGGCGCTCGAGGAGGCCGTCGCCAAGATGCAGGGCGGCTCCGTGACGACCACGACGACCGATTCGCACCCCTATCCTCCGGGCGCTTCGGCCGCGCCAGGCCCTGACGCGGCCGAAGGCGGTGGCCTCTCCTACTAGACCCAGTCCACCGCGCCCGACTTCAGGTCGTAGACGCCGCCCACGATCTTGAGCTTACCGGCGGCCACCGCACCCTGGAGGATCTCGCTGTAGAGCGGCAGGCGCTTGACGCCCTCCTCCACGTTCACGCGCGTCGCGTTGACCAACGGGTCGCCGGGCAGGCCCTTGCTGCGGCGCGCGGCCGGGCGGATCGCGTCCACCACGCCCTCGATCGAGCCCGGTAGCTCCTTGTCGTTGGCGATGGTATCCAGCGCTCCCCGCACGGCGCCGCAAGCCGAATGGCCCAGGACCACGATCAGGTTCGAGCCCAGCACCGCGTGCCCGAACTCGATGCTGCCCATGATGCCGTAGTTGGCAGCGCTCACGATGTTGCCCGCCACGCGCACGACGAACAGGTCGCCGATGCCGGCGTCGAAGAGAATCTCCGGCGCCACGCGCGAGTCGGCGCAGCCCAGCACCATCGCGTAGGGACTTTGCGATCCGGTCAACTCCGCGCGCCGGTCGGCCGAGCGTCCCGAACCGCCTGTCTTCAGCCCGCTGACGTAGCGTTCATTGCCCTCTTTGAGGCGCTTGAGCGCCTCGTCCGGACCCACCGAGGAAGTCTGGCCCAGGGAGACCCTCCCCATCGAGCCCACCAGCACCGCACCCAGACCGAGACGAAACAGATCTCTACGTTTCATGAAGCCTCCTCCCGCAATGCAGCGGCTCTTCGGGTGCTTTCCCGAGCCCCCTTTTCGAGCACGGAAGAAGGCTTTCACGCCTGGCTCAACTAACCCCATTTGCTGAGGTCGTCCTCGCCAGGGAAAGTCCGTCGCCAACGGGAACTGTCCCTCGTAGATTTCCTTGGAGGACGCGCGATGAACCTCGGCGGCATCAATCCCCTCTCCCACCTGAACCAGGCTCCGATCGGCCGGCCACAGCCTGCATCTGGCGCTCAGGGCGGAGGCAACCCCTGGGGCGCCGATGGTCTCGGAGCCAGCATTCCGGCCGCGCCCGCCAAGCCTGTCGTCTATCCGAGCGGGTTGCAGTTGCTGCGCGATCAAGGTGGCGTGGCCTACCAGGCGGTCCTGCCGGCCGGGCCGTTCCTGCCGGTACAGGTCGCGGTGTTGCAGGGCGCCGATGGCTCGGTGCGGGCCCTGCTCCAGACCGCTCAGCCCACGCCGGTGGCCGCCCAGCACGGCAGCGACGGGAAGGTTTATGTTCAGGTTGACCCCACCAGCCCGAACCTGATCACGTTCGACCCGACTTCCGGCGAGTACGGTATCACCTCGCAGTTCCAGCAGCGCCCGGACGGCGCGGTCACGCGCGAGAAGGCCGAGACGATCGCGCCCGACGGCACCCGCACCTCGATTTTCAACGAGGTGACGACGGCGCAAGGAAAGCAGTTCACGCGCATCACCGAGGGCCCGGGTGGTCGGTTGCACGCCAGCGAGATCAGCGAGTCCAATGCCCCGGCGGGCAAGTCCATCCTGGGCGGCGCGGGCCGGGCCATGGGTCTGGGCGGAGCCAACAACGTGCAAGAGAATCCGCTCTCCGTCAAAAAGGGGGGCGATCAGGGCTACGATGTCAGTGGCGGCTCGCTGCTGGGCCAGGTTGGCGCCTCCACGCGCAACGGTTTCAATGGTTTCTTCGATTGGAAGTCGGCGCCCGTTTGGAAGTGGCTCGACGGCCGTAAGCAGACCGAGCTGCACCTCACTCCCTTGAGCGCCATGGGCGTGGGAGCCATTTTCCCCGGCCTGGCCCAGCTCCAGGCTCCGGCCGCGACCTCAGCAACCCCCGCAGCCGCAGCGACCACCGCGACGGCGCCCACTGTCAAAGTGCAGCTGGGCGATATTACCCGGGTCCCCGCTGACGGGTTGATCACGGCGGTCAACTCCGAAGGCATGTGGATGGGGGGCGTCGACGGCGCGATCGCGCGCGCCGGCGGGGGTCAGTTCCACCAACAGGCCCAGGTTCTGATCGGGAAACAAGACGGCCAGGTGAAGGTGGCCGGCACCCAGCAGCCTCACCAGGGCGCTTTCAAGAGCGTGGTCTTCGTGGTGGACGATCTCAAGTTGCCGCTCTATGACATTCTGAGCGCCGGTCTGAACGCGGCCGACCAGGCAGGCCAGAAGACCGTCTCGATTCCGGCCATGCGCCTGGGCGTCATGAAGAACGCCGGGGGAACCCCCGAGCAGAAGGTGGCGGATATGGCCAGGGCCGTGCGCGACTTCCAGGCGCGAGCCCAGAACGTGAAGGACATCAACTTCGTGATCTATGGAGATACGGCGACGGCCAGCGCGCTGGAGCAGGCCCTGGCGCAGCGACCTTAAGGGCGGTTGCGGGTGCGAAGACGCACCCCGCCCACGTTGACCGCGCCCTGGCTCAGGGCGACCCCCGAGCTCTTCTGGGCCTGGGGAGCCATGCCCAGCCGGGCCTCGGCCAGTCCCGCCAGGGGATCGGTCCCGTCCAGGGCGTCGAGGAAGGCGTTCCAGGCGACGAAGACATCCTTGTGGCCGCTCAGCAGCCCGGCCATCGCCTCGTAACCCGCCTTCCGATGCTCGCGGGGAAGGGCCTGTTGGATCAAAGCCAGGGTGGACTCGAGGCAGTCCTTGCCTTCGCCTTCTCCCACGCGCTGCACGGACACCTCGGGCAGCTCGCCGGGGCCCTGCAGGGCCTGAGCGACCGCCGCGGCCGTCTTGGCATCGGCCGGCTTGCTGGCGCTGACTTTGGAGACGCTGACCACCTCGCGCAGAAGCGCGATTTTCTCGGCCGGGGGAGCCTTTTCCAGGTGCCAACGCCCTTCGTTCTGGACCCGGTTGCGGTAGCCGCGCAGAACTTTCTCCAAGTCCTCCGACTTTGCCGGTTGCGTCAAGAGAGGGTGCATGGCGCGAAAGAAGCGCTTCTCCAGGCCCTCGTCGAGGTGGTTGGGGAGGTAGCTGCGCAAGGCCAGCACGGCGGTTTCCGAGCAGGGCTCAAGCGGTCCGGCGCCGATGCGCTGCTCGAGCTCCTGCACCAATCGGTCCGGCCCGAAAGCGAGGACGAGCCAGTGGCTCATCTCCTCGGAGAGAGGAAGGCGTCCGGGGCCTCCGTGCTCGAACGCCTGGGTGGCCGCGCGACTGAAGAAATCGTGCGGCATCGATTGCGAGGCGCGACTTTGCATCTCTAACATCGTTTCGAGCCCTTGCCCCTGGGGCCGAGCCTGGATGCCCGCGCAGACCCGCGCCAGGTCGGCCAACACACCTTCAGCGAGCTTCTCGGCTACTCCGGCCGAGGGGATCCAGCCGTTCTTGAGCGCGGCGAGCGCCTCGCTGGTCGCAGTGAGCCAGAGCTCGGGACTCGTCTCGGCCCCCGCCAGCAGGTTGGTCAGGTCGCCTTCATGGTCAACGGCCAGACTCGGGCGGGTCGGGAAAGCGACCGGCGGAGCCGGGTTGGCAAAGCTGACCGGCGGAGCCGGGTTGGCAAAGCTGACCGGGGGCGCAGGCGCGCTGCGAGCCGAGGCCGGCGGCGCCTGGGGCGCAGGTGACCGGGGCTCCCTCGCCAGGGGTTGCCAGACGACGCGATCGGGCGACGGCTCCGGAGCCAACTCGGCGCGAGCCGCAGCCAAGGGCCGGGCCGGCGGCAACGGGTTTCCCAGCGGCGCAATTTCCACCGCTACTGATTCGCTGCGTGGCGGGCCTCAGCCCTGCCCTGCCGCGCGGAGACCGGGAGACGTTTCTGGTAATTTGGCTTACAGTTTTCGTCTTTCTGACGATGTATGCTGCGGTCATCGAGAATGGGAAGAAGGAAGGATTGGTTTCGTGCTCAAGCGACTTCTGGCACTCTGCTGTATGGCTTTCTGTCTGACGGGTTCGGCGACGGCTCAATGGTCGGAGGATCCGGACCATCCCACGCTGTGGTCGGGTTACGGCATCAATGGTCACGGGGTCGGGCGCCGCGCGGTCTATTACTTCCAGCTGCCGGCCAATCCGTCCGAGTTCACGGCTCACGTTTTCGCTGGAGCCGCCACCAACCAGACCCATGTGGCGCTGGACGTCTTCGATGCCGGCCGCAATGCCCTGGCCAACACCGAGGCGGTGGGTTGGACGGTTCCCGATGAGCGCACGGTGCGTTTCACCGTGCGTCGCTCCCAGCCCCTGCTGCTGGCGGTCACGGTCGATCGGTCCACCCAGGATTACAGCCTGTGGCTCGATCGTCGCGCTCTGGCCGTGACCCCGGTCCGCATCCCTCAGGTGAGCGAGAACGTTAACTCTGACGCTCTGCGCAACGCCAGTGCGGGCCGTTACGCGCCCGCTCCCGTCGAGTCCGCCACCTGGTCGGATGGCGGTTCGGGCACGGGCCGCGACCAGGACTTCTACTACGACGTGACCGCCGAGGCCGGCGAAATCCACTTCACGCTCACCGCCCAGGCCCGCCGGGCCTCGACCAGCGCCGTCACCGTCGACCTGGACGACCTGAGCGGCATCAACCAGATTCGCTGCGGCGTGATCGCGCTGGACACGCCCACCACCGACCGCCAGGTCTATCGCAACCCGGCCCGCCGCGAGCTGCGCGTGCACGTGCATGTGGATGCCAACTGCGCCAACTACAACTTCACGATCACCGGTCCGGTGGTGAGGCACTGATGCGAAGACTCTTGCTGGGTTTGGCTCTGGGAAGCTTGCTGCTGGGTCCGGCAGTCAGCAGCGGTCCGCGCATTGCCTGCCTGGGCGACAGCCTGACCCAGGGTGACGGGGATGACCGGGGCCTGGGCTGGCCCGGCCGCGTGAAGCAGCGGTCGGGCGGGGAGCTCCTGAACCTGGGTCAGTCGGGCTGGACTTCCGAGATGGTTCTGCGCGGTTACGAGGGGCAGCCGTCCCAGGTCTCCCGCGCCCGCACCTTCAAGCCCGAAGTCGTCTGCCTCTGGGTGGGCAGCAACGACCTCTGGTATCTCTACGAATACAACGACCCGACCGCCGCCGACGAGAAGGCCAACTTGACTCGCTTCCGCTCCGACGTGCACGCGATCTTGGGCTCTTTCCCGAAGTGCCGATTCGTGGTGGCTCTGCTCGACGACCAGAGTCGGCGCCCGGTGGCGGTGAAGGGGGAGGCCTTCCCCGGCACCAGTCCGGCCGAGCTCAAGCGAATGTCGGCTCAGGTGAAGCTTTACAACCAGGCTTTGCGAGCCGAAGCTCAAGCGGTCGGAGGCAGGGTGGTCGACTTCTCGGCCGACCGGACCTTCACCGACCCCTCTCTGCTGGCCGACGATGGCAATCATCCCAACGCCCGGGGCTACGACCACCTGGCCGAGCTGTGGTGGGCCGCGTTGAAGTAGACTTCCAGGTTCTCTGGAGCCCGCCACAACCCGGTCCGGACGCGGGCTTGACGTTGGCCCGACTCTAACAGGGGAATCTCTCAGCCGCTGAAGCCCGGCCAGGAGCCCTTTTCCACCGCTACTGATGCGCTGAGCTGCGGTCCTCAGCCCTGCCTTTCCGTCAGACGAGCGATAAGGCGTGCCGAAGGCCGGCCAGGGAGCTCGAGTGTTGGTCGCAGAAGGACCGGAACTCCTGGCGGTCCATCAAGCGGTCACAGTAAACCTCGATAGCAACCGGATAGATCAATTGCTCCCGGTCGGCTTTGAAATCTGCGCGCGCACCCGGAGGAAGGCCCGGTGGCTTGAAAAACGATACGGTCAGGGGTCGCGCCGCATAGCCCAGTAGGGCCAGGACCTTGTGACGACGACGTTCCACGTCGTAGAAGAGAGGAACCATGGCCCGCACATCCAGTCCGACTTCCGGATCGCGCGCGGCCGTCCTCAGCCACTCGACTGCCAGGGACCGTTCGGTATCCGGCCAGGCAAGTCCCAACTCGAATGCGGCCTGAGCTGCGCACCCTCGGAAGAGCTGCTGCATCGTCTCCAGCTCTTCGAACAGCGGCACGCTTATCGGCCCTGTGGGAGTCATTCGGTGCAGAAGCGCCTCGGCCCCAAAGATTTCGCGCAGTACCTGACCTGCGAATTCATAGCTCTCCGCCCGGCGCTGGTAATAGGTCACCATCGGCTCCAGCGTTAGAGAAGGTCGAATCTCCTCGAGTGGGTCCTGCATCATTGCGCATCCCAGGGCCCTTCCCTGGATTTGCTTGACATGGGTTTCTCGAACCATGGTCAACTGGGCTCGGAACATCTCCCGCAGGCAATCCTGGTATCCTTTCCCGCGGCGAAGCCGAGCCGATTCCAGGGCCTGACCGGGCTGCACCAGCGGCTCGAGGCACCAGAGCTGATAAGCATACCAGCCGTCCGTCGGGCCTGGTTGCAGACTGAGCTTGCCCTGCTCCAAATGGCGAATCAGCTCTTCGATCAGGTCGAAGCCGGGCGGAATCGGACCGGTTCCCAAGAGGCGCAACGCCAGCTCGGTCTCGGGGGCCCGAACGGGCGGGAATACTGCCTTCGTTTCCCCCTCGAGGTGCAGGGCGGCGGGGTCGCTCACGAGTGGGTTTCCAAGCCGCTCGATGAGGCGGAGAAGGGCCCCGTAAGCTGGACGGTCAGGCAGGCCGCCCCACAATCTCTCTGCCTCAAGCTGTCCGAGGGGCGTCTGGAGAAAACGATCGCGGCGGAAAATACCTTCCAGGTCTCTGTCCCAACTGTAAAACGAGGTGGGATGAGACCGCGCCCGGTCACTCAGGAACTGGGCAATCAAGCGGGCAGCGTCTCGTTCCACTTCGGGGCTGGTCGAGGTCGCGACGCCCCGAAGACTCAGGGCTGCCGAAAGGTGCGGCGACGGACACGACTTCAGCCAGGCGGCCAGCAACTCGTTCTTGCCGGTAAGCGTGCCTGCTCCCTGGTCGGCAGCCCGCTCGACCGCCGCCATCAGCCCATCATCGAACGACTTGGCCTTCGCCGCCAGCGCCGCGGCGGGGACCATCGAATCCGGCCCCAGCAAGCCCTTGAGACCCGGAAAGAGCCGGACCTCCTCGCTCTCGAAGCTGGTGTCGCGGGGAACGTCGATTTGAAGGATTTGCTGACTGCGGTCAACCTGCATGCAGGAGGACCTTCTGATGGCAACCCGGCATTCCTGGCGGCGGGAGTCTGGGAGTGTCCATACGGCGTCGCGGGGGTCCGAGCGGGGGGCTTTCGGGAAGGCGGAGCTTGATGGACGAAACCGCTTTTATTGCGTCAGGCTGGCTCCTCTAGCTCCCAGGGGTCCTGTGCGGCCCAGCACCTCCAGGTCGGCCATCACTTCGCTGAAGACAGCAGCCGGCAGGCACCCCCAGGGCTGGGGCGGCTCGAGGACCACCCAATTGAGCCGGCACTCAGCTGCCCGGTGCACGAAGCCTTCGACCGCCAGCTTGACCTCCAGCCCGAGCTCAACAAACGAACGCACCAGGAAGCCCCTCTCGAAATTCCAACCGGTCTCCGCCAGGCCCCGGGTCAGCTCCTCGTAGGCCACGAAACGATCGACCGGCCACAGGAGCTCCTCTTTCAGGAGCGGATCGAGCCGATGCAAGGGACGCTCCCACTGCCACGAAGACAATTTGCGCCGCCAGTCAGCCAGCAAGGCAGGAGGTAGCTCGGCGGGATGCACGAGGCCCACCTCGCCGGAGAGCTCCACAGCGCCATCCTGAATATCGAGCAGGGCGCCGTGGCTGGCCCGGAACAGGACCTCGCCCGATCGCCACAGAAGCCGGCCAGTCATCTCGGGCTTCTCGTGAAGGTAGGCCCGACGCCAGAGCTCGGCCTCCCAACGGTGGCCCACGGTCATCAGGTGACGCAATCGACCCGGATTCGAGCTGAGGTTATGCTCGCCCGGGGCCGCCCTCCAGAGCTTGGCCACGCGCAAAGCCAGGTCGTGAGGCAGTTCGCTGCTCGGCTGAGCCAGGCGCTCGAGTTCGTCCCAGACCAACGGGGCGCAGTGTTCCAGGGCAGCGAGAACCCGGGTCGGCCACGTCTTCAAGAACTCGAGCAGTCGTCGCGCCAGGGCCGGGTCGGCCCAGGCTCCTGACAATCGCCAATTCTCGAGAGGACTCTGATCTCCCGAGAGGGCCAATCGGTCCAGCAGGGTGTGAGCAAAGGCATGGGAGGGCTCCAGTTGAGCCAACCAGGCCCGCCTGGACGGACCTCTCGAGTCCAGAAAGACCTGGATCAACCGGTTCGGAACGAGCTCCCCCGAGAGCCAGCGCAGACCGAGCTGTGGGTCAGGTGGGGCCGTGTACCGACACTTCTCCCTTTCTAACACCGACCTCGGCCAGACTTCAGGGTCGGTCACCTCTTTCATCACTTCGAGCGTCTCGGGGTCGGTCTCGACAAGCATGGCTCTGGCAACTTCTCTGTGCTCTCCCCGGGCCGCCAGAACTCTGGCGGCGGCCTGACGCAGTCGGGGCCTGTGGCTCAGGAGGCGGCTCCCACAGGCGAGGCCCGGGCTCATCAGCCCGGCCAGCCTGGAGCTCTCCGGGCGGCCAGCGTTCTGCACAATTGTCCTCCAGAGCCAAGATTGGTGCCGAGCCGTGGGGAGCTCCCCGAGCAACTCGAGCCACGACTCCGAGAAGGCTGGCCACGCTGCCCACAGGGCCTCAGGGGTCCGGGACGACGGGCTCCGGGTGCCCGACCACGCTCGGAATACCCTCTGCACGAGCCCGCGCTCGTCCGGGAGGGGCAGACCCAACTCGCGAAAGCTTTGCAACGCAGGCTTCATGGTTATCGCCTCCGTCAAGCAAACTCGCAACTCTGGCTCGGCCTCGGCTCCCTGCAAGCGGACCCAGGCTCTAAGAGCCGGACCGCGCCACCCGAGCGGACCGGGAGCGCGCAAGCCAACCCGAAGCTCCTCGCGCAACTCGGTGCCGAACGTCTCGAGCGCCCACACGACCGCTGCGGCGTCACCTGGCGCCCCGCGCAACACGCGGCGAGCCGCTTCGCGAGCCCGCTCTCTCTGATCCAGCACACGCGCCAATCTCAGCTCATCCGCGGCGTCGACAGGCCGGGCCGCGGCGAGGATTTCCCGGCAGTCAGCCCGGCCGGCCAGAATCTCCGCCAGGGGGCCGACTTCCTGAGACTCGAGAAGATCGGGCAAAAGCTGGGGTAACCTTGGCTCATGCTGGAGCCAGAAACGGGCCACCCGCAGACGGGCCGCCCGAACCAGGGGGGCCTGCGCATCCCTGCCCGGGTGGGCCAGACTCCGGGCACCCGCCTGGAGGGTACGGGTCGAGGCGGCCAGCAAGTAGGGCCGAAGCCGCTCTGGTTGAGAGGTGGAGGCCAGCAGCCAGACCAGCGCGACACCTGGTTCGAGGACCGGGCGCACCGCCGCCAGGAGCGAGCCCACCACGGAGCGGGCGGGAGCCTCGCCCTGAAAGAGGGCCGGCTCTTCCACGGGGTGACCTTCCAGATAGCGCGCCAGTCCCGTCCACTGGCATCCCACCGCCAGAAGTTGCAGCGCCCGCTCATCCTCGGGCTTCAATTGCTCGGCTGGCGGCAACTCGGCCAACAGCCAACTCCCCCAGTGTTGTGCTCGCGACTGCCAGGGGTCGCTTCGGACTTGCTCGACAAAGGCTCCACCTTCGCGAACGTATTGAAGGGCCGAGGCCATACGTGGGTCGGTACGCCATTCGCGAATTTTCATGCCGTAAGGCGAGGTTCCCCGCGCCTGAGAACGGCTCCTGGGCAATTCAGGCGAGACAGGCCCGAGCCTGACCGGTGAAATGCGGCGCCCTGGAACCGCAACAAGCCGTTCACATTCCCAACTCGGTCCCGACGCGGGCTTGACGTTGGCCCGACTCTAACAGGGGAATCTCTCAGCACCAATTTCTGGGAGGTTTCCATGTCCCTGACGATCACTGCTTCGAATCTGCCCCTGACCCTGGCTCCCGCGCGCCTGGCGCCACCGCCCGTCGAGGAGGCTCCCCCGCGGGACGAATTGACGGTCGGTGAGGCCGCTTCCGGACTGGCGGGAGCGGTCACCGGAGCGGCCATCCGCTCGGCCGGATGCACGGGAGCGACCCTTCTGCGGCTGCCAGGCGCGGTGGCCCAGACCTACAAGACGCTCTGGAATACCGAGCAGCTCGGACCCGTCATGAAATGCACGGTCGGTGCCATGGTGCCGCTGGTGGCCCTGGCGACGCCAGCTCTGGTGGCCCTGACGGCCGCCGGCTACGGCATGGTCCAGGGCTTCGAGGAAGGTTCAAAGGGCGGACTGCAGCGCGTAGCGCAGCAGTCTGCCGACGATGTCCGCACCGTGTTCACCGACGGCAACCGGGCGGTCATCGAGTCGCTGAAGCAGTTCGAGACCGAGCCGCTGAAGCCCGGCCAGGAGCCCTACGAGATCAAGGTGACCGAAGGCGCTAAAGGACTGGTCGGCGGAGCCATCGGGTTGGTCGTCGACGGCGCCGGCATGGGCCTCATGGGCCTGGCCAAGACTCCCAAGGCCCTCTACAAGATCTATCGTGCTCTCGACAAGTCGGATCTCGGCCCGGTGAAGAAAACGGCCGTCGGGCTGATGATTCCGCCCCTGGTGTGCCTGGCCGCCCCGGTCGGCCTGGTGGCGGGGGCCGTCTACGGCATGGTCGTCTGCTCGAAGGAAGCCTACACGAACGGGATCGGCTCCGCCGCCCGCAAGTCCGTGGAGAACCTGCAGGATGCCCACCGTTGGAGTCACGAGATCCTGGAGAATCTGGACAAGTAGCGCGGCTCTACGCCTGCCGCTATCTTGTGATTCGGGCTAAAAGACCAGAATGCCGCGCTCGTCGCCACCGGTGCCATAGGTCGTGGTCGTCAGCGACTTCTCGTCCACGGGCCGGTAATACACCACCTCTTCGGCATCGTTCGAGCCCGTGTAGCGGATGTGGCGCGTGAACTGGCCGTGATACAGTGTCTGGCCCTCCTCGAGGTGCTGGGGCTCACGGTATTCGTAATGACCGCCGGAGTACTCGTCGACCCACTGGCGGACCAGCCCGGGGGGCTTGGGGCGTGGGGACGAGGCCGGCAGGGCCAGACGAGACAGGGATGAGGTTGGATGGAGCATGGAGCCTCCAGGTCAATAATATCTCGAGCAGTATGCCCGGGCCTCCTGAAAGGAGATTGAAATCAATGCTCCACCGGGGCCGCGGGTAGATTCGGCTCGCCCGCATAGGCCGGATTCAACCGCACCGCCTCCCCTTCGCAGTGCGCCTCTTCGTCCTGGTGGCCCAGGTCGTGGGCGATCAAACCCCGCTCGTGCCAGGCGGGCGCGTCGCGGTAGCCGCGCGCAAAGGCCTCCTGGCACAGAGGCCAGGCCCGCCTGGGCTGGCCGGCCATGCGCAGCGCGCGCGCGGCCGTCATCAACGTGTCGAAGTCGCGTCGTTGCGAGAGCTCCGCCTGCATCAGCTGGACGGCTTCAGGCACCTCCTGCCGGTCCAGCAGCACGGAGGCCAGCGCGCGCCGGTGGCCGATATTGTCGGGCCCCTGCAACTCGCGCCGATAGGCGTCCTCCACGCCCCGCAGGGTCTCGGAGGCTTCGCGCTCGAGCTTCAGGCCCTCCAGAGCGCGCGCTACGCCCAGGAGCGCGGCCGGGTCGCGGCTGAGGGTGTAGGCGTCCGAGAAGTGCTCGTGAGCTTGCCGGTAGCGTTTGAGCGCGAGGTCCAGGCGTCCCAGGTCGCTCAGCGCGGTGGGGTCGGGACGGATGGCCGCGGCCGAGGTCAGCACCGCTTCGGCCAGCGCCAGCTTGCCGTGGCGCGCATAGGCGCGGGCCAGCAGCACGCGGGCCTGCACCGAGGGGCCCACCTCGCCGGGCTGCTCGCGATCGATCCCCTTCCAGAGCACCGCGATCGCTTCCGGGTCGCGCCCGGCGGCCATCAAGGTCTGCGCTCGGAAAACGGCGGTCGTGATTCCGGGAGCCTCCAGGGCCAGACCATCCGCCAATCTGCCGGCTTCGATAACGCGTCCCAAGGCTAACAAGGCGGTCACCCGCAGAGCCCGCGCCTGTTCGTTGCGGGGGTCCTGGGCCAGGACCTTGTCCAGGCGCGCGAGGCCGCCAGTGAAGTCGTGCCGGGCCACGTCCAGGTTGGCCATCACCAGCTCGGCCGGAGCGTTGAAAACCCCCATCGACTTGAGCGACTCGCGGGCCGACTGCTCGGCCAGCACGTAGAAAGCCGCGTCGCGCGTCTCGCGGGCCTTGGCGAGGTAGGCCTGGGCCAGCGCGGCCCGGTCCATGAAGCCGGTCGGATTGGCGTCCGCCCTGGCTTTGTAGTGGGCGATGTCGGCGTCCACGCTGGCCACCTTCAGAGGCAGCTTGTACGCGGCCACGCGCAGCGGCGCCACCGAGCCGCGCTCGAGGTTGCCGCAGGCCTTCAGACCCGACCAGAGCAGGAGCCCTCCCAGGACCAGCAGCGCAATCCAAGACCGGATGGACATGTCGGGGCCGGTTCTCGGAAGGAGGCTCGTTTCCTGGGGCGGAACGCGCCCGGATGCACCCCTTTATCGTCGGCACCGCCGGTCACGTCGATCACGGTAAAAGCAGCCTCATCCGCGCCCTCACGGGCATCGAGACCGATCGTCTGCCCGAGGAGCAGGCCCGCGGCCTCTCCATCGACCTTGGATTTGCACATCTCGAGCTCCCCGGCGACATCGTGGCCGGCATCGTGGACGTGCCCGGCCACGAGCGCTTCCTCAAGAACATGCTGGCCGGCGTGGGGGGCTACGATCTGGGCATGCTGGTGGTGGATGCCCAGGAGGGCGTGATGCCCCAAACTCGCGAGCACCTCGAGATCCTGGAGTTGCTGGAGACCCGCGCGGGGCTGGTGGCGCTGACCAAGATCGATACCGTGGACGACGAGTTCGCCGAGCTGGTGGAGGAGGATCTGCGCGCCTACCTGCAGGCCACGTTCCTGAAGAACGCCCCGATCGTGCGCGTGTCCTCCAAGACCGGCGCCGGTCTGGACGAGCTCAAAGCGACCCTGGGCAAGCTCTTGCAGAGCCTGACGCCTCGCAACCGGAAAGCCCCCTTCCGCATGCCCGTCGACCGCGTCTTCGTGAAGACGGGCTTTGGCAGTGTCGTGACCGGCTCGCTCTGGAGCGGCACGCTGCGCAAGGGCGACCCGGTGGTGGTGCTGCCCCAGGGGCTGGAGACCCGCGTTCGCGGCCTGCAGGTGCACTCCCAGGCGGTCGAGGAGGCCCTGGCGGGTCAGAGGGTGGCCGTCAACCTGACGGGCATCGAAGCGGCCGCCCTGGGCCGCGGCCAGTGGATTGCGCCCCCGGGCCTGCTGACGCCCACCGACCGTCTGGATGCCCGCCTCAAGCTGCTCCCGAAGCTGCCCCGGCCGCTCAAGCATCGCAGTCGCATCCGCTTCTACTCAGGCACTTCGGAGACGTTGGGGATGGCGCTGTTGCTCGAGAGCGACGTCCTCCAGCCGGGTGCCACCGGGCTGGTGCAGGTCGTCCTGGACGAGCCCGTGGTGCTGCAACAGGGTGATCGCTTCGTGCTGCGCGACTTTACCTCGCAGTATACGCTGGGAGGGGGAGAGGTGCTCGATCCGGCGCCCGCGCGCCACAAGCGTGGCGACGCCGCGGCCGTCGAGTCGCTGCGGAGGCGCGAGGGGGGCGGGCCCGAGGACGCCCTCCTGGAGATCCTGCGCAAGGCCAGCGGAGGGACGCGCACCGCGGGCGCGCTGGCCCAGGAGCTGCAGCGCCCTCTCCTGGAGGTGGAGGGCCTGGTGCAGACGCTCAAAGCCAGTGGCGAGGTGGTGGTGCTGGGCAAGAGCATCGCATTGAGCAGCCTGGCGATCGCGCTGGAGGACCGTCTGGCGGCGGTCTTTCAGAAGCTGGAGACGGGCGCCCCCTGGAAAGTGGGATGGCGCAAGGAGGAGATTCTCCGCCTGGTGGCCTCGGACACGCCCAAACTGGCGGAGGAAGTGCTGGCCGAGCTGGGTCGCACCGGCCAGATCCAGGACCGCAACGGGTTCCTGTCCAGCCTGAGCCACGCTCCAACGCTGGCGCCTTCCCAGCAGAAGCAGCTGGACAGGTTGGAGGAGGTGCTGCGGGCGGGCGGCTTCTGTCCGCCCGATTGGGACGTGGCCCTGGCGGAAGCGGGCTCGGGGTCGGTGCTGGAGGCTTTTCTGCTCGAGAGCGGGCGGGGAGTCAAGCTGGCTCCCAACATGGTGTTCCTCGAGGAAACTCTGGCCCGGGCGCGGGAGATGCTGGCGGCGGCCATTCCGGAGCGGGGCCCGCTGGGCGCCTCCGAGGTGCGTGAGCTGCTGGGCACGACCCGCAAATTCCTGATCCCCATGCTGGAGTATTTCGACCGCACGCACTTCACCCAGCGCGATGGAGACAAACGCATTCTTTATGGCCAGAAAGCGAGAACCCCTCCGGTGTCTACCTGAGGGGCTCTCTACTACTTCCAGGCTCCTTACTGCTCATTATTTCGCAGCAGCCTTCTTTTTCTCAGCGATCAGACGGAGAATCGCCTCGCGGGCTTTGGTCAGATCGCGCTCGCTCGTTGCAGTTGCCATATCCGTAACACCTCCATCATGTCTCCCCCCCACCGGGGTCAATCACTTGAGTCGATGATAGCAGGTTGCCCAACTCCTCAGAAGAGGAAAAAGACGCGATTCGAGCTGCTTGGTTTCCTGTTAACAAGCCGGTTACCGAAACCAAGCTCCGAACCGTGTCTTTTTGACACCAACCAGGTGGCTAACCCGATCCAATTCTAACCGATGGGTCTCGATCCTGCTATGGGGAAACCTTACTAAGCTTGCGATATTGCTCTTCGTAAAACTCGGGGGGGCTCATCTCCTTTTGCACGGCGGGTCGCGACCGCATCGCATCCAGCCAGCGGTCGAGCTCCGGGTATTGTCCCTCGCGCCAGGGCAGGTCCCACTGGGGCCAGCGCTCGAAGAACGGATACAACGCCAGATCGGCCAGGGTGCATTGCGAGCCCACCCAGTAGGGCCCGCCATACCATTCGTGCCCCTCGAGCTGAGCCAGCGCCTCGTGCAGCTTGATTTCGTTCTCCGCGGTTCGCTCTTTGACGATCGCCATGGTGGCTTTCATGAAGCCGTCGCCCTGCAATGCGATCGCCTCGCGCACGAGGGCGCGCCCGAGCGCGTCCGCGGGCAGCAGGCGGGGGCCCGCGAACCCTTCTTCGGCATACTCCGCAATCACCAGTGACTCCAGCAGCCGATGCCCTTCATGCTCGAGCAACGGGACCTTGCCTTTGGGCGAAAGCTCGAGATACCACTTCGGCGTGTCCCGCAGGTCGATCTCCACCACTTCGTGGGCGATGTTCTTCTCGGCGAGCGCCAGTCGCGCTCGGTGGCAGAAGGGGCAGACTCTGGCACTGTAAAGCTTGCTCATGAGGTACCCTTCGCCCAGGAGATCGGCGCGCCTCTGGTACAAGCGTCCTCTGGAATGGAACTCAAGAAGCGCCTGGGCGTTTTCGATCTGACCTGCCTGGGATTGAACTGCATCATCGGCACCGGACTCTTCTTTGCCCCCGGTGAGATTGCCGAGCGACTGGGCCCCTACGCGCCCTGGCTGGTGCTGCTGGGGGGGGTGTTGTGTCTGGGCATCGGCCTGTGCTTCGCGGAGATGGCCGGGATGGTGCCCGGCAACGGCGGTGCCTACCTCTACGCACGGGCCGTCTTCGGGCCGTTCGTAGGCTACCTGGTGGGGTGGGTGATGTGGCTCTCCTGTCTTCTGGGGGGCGCTACCGTGGCCACGGGCTTTGCCGAGACGGTGGACAAGATCTACCTGCCCGAGGTGCCCCAGCCCGGCCTGCGGCTGGCGGTGGCCACGTCGATCGTGGTGCTGCTGGCCATGGTCAACTACCGGGGAGTGCGCTCGGGAGCGGTCTCCAACGACCTGCTGGCGGTGCTCAAGCTCATCCCCCTGGCGATCTTACTGGTCTGGTCCCTGGGTGGACTGAACCTGGCCCGGGGGTTCACCCTGGAGACGCCCCCCCACGTGGCGTGGGTGCTCGGTTTTCTGAGCATCCTGTTCTGTTTCAGCGGCTTTGAGGAGATCCCGGTGCCCGGAGGCGAGGTGCATGAGCCGCAGCGCACCATTCCGCGCGCCTACATCGTGACGCTGCTTTTCACCACGGGGCTTTATTTCTGGCTCCAGCTCATCGTGGGCGCGGCCGGCGCCGTGGGCAGCAAGACCCCGCTGCTGGACGCCGCCGCTCTGGGCGGCCTGGCCTCGCTGATCGGGATCGGCGCCCTGCTCTCGCAGGCCAGCGTCAATGCCAGCATCGCGTTCACCACGCCGCGCAGCCTCTGGGCCCTGGCCGCCACCGGTTGGGCCCCCCGCTGGCTCGCCAGGCTCCACCCGACCTTCGCCTCTCCGGCCCGCGCGATTCTGGTTTCGACCCTCCTCATGGTGGCGCTGATCAAGCTGCTGACGTTCAGCGCGCTCCTGGACCTGAGCGTGCTGGCGAGCCTGCTGCAATACCTGGCCACGATCCTGGGCGTCCTGGTCTGGCGTATCCAACGGCCAGCGGAACCCCGCCCCTTTCGCGTGCCGGCGGTCTGGCTCGTCGGCGGCCTCTCCCTGGCCGTGGTCGTCTTCCTGCTCTCGCAAACCCCGGCGGTCTACATCAAACAATGGGGCCTCGGCCTCGCACTGGGTCTCGTCCTGGCCCTCTTCAGCCCCCGCAGGGACTTTGGCCCCCCTAAAAGCTAACCTCGACCGTCGAGCTCACCTGATACCCGTTCCAGTTGAAGGGGTGGGCCGTGGAGCCCGCGCGGCCCGGCAAACCAGAGAACGTGCTGGCCGGGATGTTGTCCACCGTGTCATACCAGCGGAACTCGGCTCCCGCGCGCACGCCGTCGGTGACCTGCCAGCTGGCCTCGACCAGCGGGATGTGCTGCACGGTGTCCCAGTTCTTGAAGGTCGTGGAGCCGCTGGCGATGGCGAAGGGGTTGTAGTTGCCGAACGGGTCGTAGTGGCCGCGGATGCTGCCCTGCTCGTAACCCACCTTGACCAGAAACGAGTCCGTCACGGCGTAGCCCACCGCGCCCCGGATATGGTCGGCGGTCAGATCCACGCGGTTCTGGCTGCCTCCCAGCACGGGCGTCAGCGAGCTGGGGCGGTGAAAGTCGTCCCGGTCGAAGAGGGCTTCGACGAGCCAGGGAGAGCCGGTGAATTTGTGGTCCAGTTGGGCCGTGATGGCGTTGACGTTGCCGCGCGGGTTCTCGAGCGGATTGAGGGCGGCGTCGAAGCTGCGCGGCGAGAACTCGCGGAAGACCACGTCGAAGAAGCCGGGCGCGTGGCCCAGCACGTCGCTCTGCGGCGTCAGGAAGCCCAGGCTGCCGGCGGGCACGCGCACGTCTTGCAGGCTGGTGCGCACCTGGTCGAGGTGGTGGTAGCGCAGCTGCACTTTGCCGTCCGGGTCATACTGCCAGGAGGCTTTGGCCCAGATTCCGCGCCGGTTCTGGGGGAACTCGTCGGTGTTGTGCAGCGAGTACATGTGCCAGAAGTTGTCGAAGTCGGGCAGCCGGTGGTAGACGCGGAAGATGCGCTGCTGCGCGGCCGTGCCGGGGTAGGTGAGGATGAACGGATCGTAGGTCGGGTCGGTGTAGCGATACTCCGCCCCCAGCTCCCAGCGCCCCTCGTCGAAACGGTAGTTGGCGCCGATCCGGAACAGATCGCCATCCACGCCGTAGGTCGAGCGCGTGCTGGGCGTGTAGCGCGAGTGACCGTAGTCGCCGAAGAAACTCCAGTGCTCGTTCTCCCAGCTCAGGTTGCCCCCGAGGAGCCGCACGCCCTGCGGGCCGAAGGTGGCCCGCTGGTTGAGCGAGTCGCTGCCTTTGAGTCCGTTGATGGGGCGCACGTCGGTGACCGTGCCGGCGCCCCCCACCAGGGGGCTCTGCGGGTTGCCCAGCTGGTTGACGTAGAAGCCCGGCGGGTTGACCCAGTCGGTGTAGAACTCGCCGGGACGCCCCTGCACGAAGGTGAAGACCTGTCCCTGAGTCAGGATGGCGTCGGAGGGCTTGCCGTTGCCGGCCTGCAGCAGGCTGAGTCCGGCGGTCCACTCGTCGTGCTGGTAACGGGCGCTGGCGCCCAGGGCGCCGCTCTGATACTGGCTGGTGACGCCCGGGTTGCCGTCGGGGAGCCGGGTGCCGAAGACTTCCCAGCTGAAGTTGTCGGCGTCGCCCGTCAGGTGGGCGCCGAAGCTCTCGAGCACGCGGGGATCGCCGGGATTGGGATTGACCTGGCCCATATAGATGGCCGAGTTGATGAGGCGCGGCACGAAGGCGCCGAGCGTGAGCGTGAGCGCGGCCGGGGCATAGGTGACCTCGACCTTGTCGATACCCGCCTGGGTGAACGGGAAATGGGGGAGGCCCTGGTTGGCGCCGTCGATGGGCCCACCGGTGAAGCCGCGCCCGGTGAAGCTGTTGGCCAGGTAGGGCGGGGTGACGCCCCAGACCGCATCCACCTCGGGATCGCCCTGCGAGGTGTAGGCGAACATTCGCATCAGCACGCTGATGTCGTCGTTGGGGGTGACCGTCAGGTTGAGCAGCATGGCGCTGGTGAAGCTGTTGCCGTTGGTCAGAGGGCGGCCGTTGGCCAGCGAGATGACCGGCAGGATACCGGGCGGTCCATGGGGACGCACGTTGCCGCCCGCCGAACTGCCCACGAACGTGTCGTAGTTGAGCGAGCCCACGCCCACGCCCGAGCGGGCCTGGCCCTGGTTCGCGAAGTGCTGCGTGAGGACGCGGGTGACGATCTTGCCTTCCCACTCCAGCTTGCCGATCTCGTTGACCCGCTTGTCGAGCCGCTCCACCTGCTGCTCGAGGTTGGCGACTCGCACGCCCATCGAATCGAGCTCCTCGCGGAAGCCCTGGGCCAGTTTCAGGAGGTCCTGCAGCTCGGCCTTGGTGGCGAACGTGGCATTCTCGGTCTCGAGCTTGGCCAGGGCGCGAGCGATCAGCATGGCGACCTCGTAGCGGCTCATGGCCCGCTCACCCCGGAAAGTGCCGTCGGGGTAGCCTTCCACCAGTCCCCATTCTTGAAGCATCTTCACCGCGTCGGTCGCCTGGCGATCGCCGTGATCGTCCAGGGGAGCAGCAATGGCGGCGCTGATCAAGGAGAGACCGGCTAGAAAAAAAATCACACCCCGCATGGGGGCGTTAGTTCTGTTTCTGTTCGCAGGGAACCTTTCCGCATAAGAAGAGCCGGGTCTTCACGACCCGGCCCGGGTGACCCCACTTTGGGAAAACCTCGATTAGCGGCGCTTCTTGCTCGGGAACAACATCGTCGAGAGCAGGAACAGGCCAAAGCCAAACAGGCCCAGGATGGCGACGCACTTCAGGAAGATCAGGCCGAAGGTGAGGGCGAATCCGCCTGCCACGAAGGCTCCCACGAAAGCGTTCTCAATGGTGGGCCAGACGAAATACAACGCCACGGCGACGATGACCAGGAACACGAGTCCTGCACCGGAGTTGGACTGGGACTTTTCCGGGGTACGAGTTCTCACTGAAGCCCTCCCATCTGATACTTCTGACAGATTAGCATGATTTGTTAAAAAAATCTACCGGGTGGGGGGATCGTTTCTTCAGCCTCAGAAGTTTGGCCCCATGTGGATGGTGCTGCTGCTGGTCCTGGCGCTGGTTGGCCCCACGCTGGCCGGGACGGTGGAGGGCGACGTGACCCTCAAATCGCCCCTCAAGAAGAAGGCCACGGGCCGGCGCACCCGGGCCGGCTACGGCGTCAAGCCGGACACCTACGCCAGGGACGCGGCCGTGGATGAGGGTGACGAGGTCCAGAACATCGTGATCTACCTGGTCGGAGTGAAGGGGAAGGGCGAGGGCAAGTTCCCCCCGGCCCGGATGGAGCAGAGGGGTCGTCAGTTCCGCCCCTACGTGTTGCCGGTGCTGGTGGGGAGCACCGTGGAGTTTCCCAACCAGGACATCATCTATCACGGGGTCTACTCCGACTCGGCCGCCAAGAAGTTCGAGCTGCCGGAGTATCCCAAGGGCGAGTCGCGCTCGGTGACCTTCGACAAGGCCGGCGTGGTGGAGCTGTTCTGCGCCATTCACACCCACATGAACGCTTATATCGTGGTGCTCGAGAACGGCTATTTCGCCGTCCCCGACGCCCGGCACCACTTCAGCATCGCGGGCGTGCCGCCGGGCCGCTATGTGCTGAAGA
This sequence comes from Vulcanimicrobiota bacterium, assembly GCA_039809865.1. GTDB lineage: Bacteria > Vulcanimicrobiota > Xenobia > Xenobiales > QWHO01 > QWHO01. Next base: position 31,203 of record JBDHVW010000042.1, on the reverse strand, counting down.
CCTGGCATCCGCGCCTGGAGAGCCACTCGCAGGTGATCGAGGTGAAGGGGGACCGGGCCGAGGTGGATCTGACGCTGTAATTGCGCCTCCGCACCCAGCTGCTGTTGCTGATCGCCGTCCTCCTGGGCGGCGTGCTGCTGTTGAGCCTGGCCATCATCTATCGCGACGTGCGCCAGCAGGTGATTCTGCAGCAGAGCCGGGCGCTGTCGGTGTCCCTGGCCACTTTTCGCGGCCAGGAGACGGAGCGCTTCTCGCGCCTGGCCCTGTTGGCCCGGGTTTTGGAGGCCGAGCCGGGCTTTCGCACCATCCTGCGCCGCACCGATTTCGCCACGTTGCAAGACCACGTCAGCTCGGTGGTGATGCCCGAATACGGACTGGACCTCCTGGTGCTGACCGAGGCCGACGGCTCCCTGAAGCTGGAGAGTGACCAGGGGACGGCCCCTTCGGGCAAACTGGAGTTGCAGGTGGGGGATGAGCCCTTCACGGGTTACTGGCTGCGCGACGGCAAGCTCTACCAGGTGGCCTCCACCCCGCTTTACGACGCGGATGATTCCATCGGCGGCACCGCGGTGCTGGGCTTGCGCGTGGACCAGGCTCTGCTGGACAAGCTGGCGGCGGATACCGGCTGCCTGGTTCAGTTGGAGGCTTCCGGGCGCGTGTTGGGCTCGACCTTTCTCCCGGGGACGCCCGTCCTGGCTCGCTCGGGGGAGGCTGTCGTGGTGGGCCGAGACGAGTTCGATCTGCGCGAGGCGCCGCTGGGCAGAGTGGCGGTGCTGGTGCTGGGGCAGAGCACCCGCGAGCACCTGGCGTTTCTCGAGTCGACCCGGCTGCAGCTCTATGGGCTGGGGCTCGCGGCCGTGGTGGTGGCCCTGCTGGCCAGCTTTCCGTTGCTCAGGCGGCTGACCAACCCGGTGGAGCGGATGCAGGAGGCCCAGGCCGAGCTGAAAGCCGTGGTGGAGGGCAACCTGGACGGTCTCGTGGCCCTCGACCGCGAGGGTATCGTGCGGCTGGCCAATCCGGCCGCGGCGGTGGCCCTGGGCCGCTCGGTCGAGGAGCTGCTCGGGCACGAATTGACCGGAGTTTCTTTCGCGGCGGACGAGCGGCTGGTCGAGAGCACGTTGCTCGAGCGCGAGGGCTACGTCTGGGAGGTGACCCGGACGCGCGTCCTGGCGGGCGGCGGGCAGGTGGGGGCGCTGGTGGTGCTGCGGGATGCCACGCGCGAGCGTCGGCTCTCGGAGCGATTGGGGGACCTGTTCGAGCGCCTGTCCCGGCAGCTCGAGCCCGGGTTGCTGGCGGCGCGCAACCTGGCGGCGCTGGCTCTCCTTCAGCGCGGCGCGCTGGTCTTGAGCCTGCAGCGCTATGCGTTCGTCGACGGCGAGTTGGAGGACCCACCCGAGGTCGAGGCCGATCCGGAGTGGTTGCGCCTGGTGCTGGACAACCTCCTGGCCAACGCGATGGAGCCGGCGGTCCTGCGGGTGTCCCGCGATGGGGGCTCGGCGCGGGTCGAGGTTTCCAGCGGCGGGCCTCCGGTGCCCCCCTCCCTGCTCCGGGCCGTGCTGGCGGGCCCGCTGCCCCGGCCCGCGGTCCCCGGGCGCCCGGCGGGCCTGGGGATCGGGCTGCACGTAGCCCAGGAGATCCTGGTCCTGCACGGCTCGCACCTCGAGCTCGAGGGAACCACGGCCTGGTTCCGCCTGCCGGCATGCTAGGGGTCCGTCGGCGCGAGCGTCCCCGTTTCGCATTCTTTGCCCTCTTGCTGGCCCTGATGACGGCGGCCCTGGCCGTGGGCACCACCAGTACCGAGGCCTTGCTTCTGGGGCTGCTGGGGGTCAAAGCGCTGCCGGCGACCATCCTCTTCGCCTCGCTGGGCGCCGCCGCGGGCTCCCTGCTCTACGCGGCCAACGTGGGGAGGTTCCGGCACGACCGTCTGCTCGCGGCCATGCTCCTGGCCACGGCGGGTCTCGTGCTGCTCGGATGGTTTGCCCTCGCGGTGCTCCCGGCTCAGACCGTGTTGCCCGCTCTGTTCAGCCTGGCGGCGCTGGCGATCGCGGTGTCGAGCAATCACTTCTGGGTGCTGGCGGGCGACTCGTTCGACTCGCTGGCGCAGAAGCGCGTGTTCCCTCGCCTGGCGCTCGGCACCAGCCTGGGCGGGTTCCTGGGAGGGTTACTCTCCTCGCTGACCGGCCCCGCGCTGGGCGCGCGCACGTTGCTGCTGGTCTGGGCCGGGCTGTTGGCCGGGGCGGCGCTGCTCACTCTGGCCTTCGGGCGCCGCCTCGCCGGCTGGTCCTCGGGTCAGTCCTTCGCGACCGAGCCGCTGCGCGAGCGCATGCTCGGCTCGATTCGCTTCATCGGGCGCTCCCAACTGGCCCGCGGATTGCTCGCGATGCTGCTGGGCATGGTGCTGTGCCTGGCCATGGCGCAGTACTGCTACAGCGACCTTTTCGCCCGCCACTACGACCGTCCCGAGCGGCTGGCCGCGTTTCTGGGCGTGCTGGTGGCCACGGCCTATCTCGTCGAGATCCCCTTCCTGGCGGGCCTCACCCCGTGGCTGCTGCAGCGCGCCGGCGTGCCGCTCACGAGCCTGCTCCATCCGCTGCTGGCCGTGCTGGCGTTCGTGGCGCTCGGATTCGACTACAGCCTGCTGGCCGCCGTCTTCGCCTGGAGCGTGCACCGCATGTTCCAGAATTGCGTCGGCAGCCCCGCCCGCAGCCTGGTTTACAACGCGTTTCCCGGCCGCTACCGGCCGCGTCTGCGGGCCTTCCTGGAAGGCGTCGTCTCCTACGCTGCCCGCGCCCTGGCAGGCGGCCTGCTGTTGCTGACCCGCAACCCCGAGCAGGTCGTGCTGCCGGGGCTGGCCCTGGCGGTCGGCTACTTCCTGGGCGCGCTGGCCGTCCGGCGCGCGTACCTGGGGGCGCTGCTCGAGGACATGATTTCCGGCGGTCTCTCCGCCGACGTCCCGCTGCCGCCGGAGCGGCTCGCGCGCATGGGGGAGGCGGCCCTCGAGGCCGGCGATCTCTCTCCGCTGGGGGCGCGCGCCTCCGCGCTGCCGCCCGAGCTGCTGCTGCGCGCGGTCCGGCATCCCAATCCGGCAGTGCGCTGCACGGCCGCGCGCGCGCTGGGCCCTCAGGTGCCGCCCGCCGTGCTCGACGACCCCGAGCCGTCCGTGCGCCTGGCTGCTCTCTCGGGCGCCTCCGAAGCCGATCGGCACCGCCTGCTGGACGACCCCGACCCGCACGTGCGCGCCCAGGCGGCCGCCAGCCTCCCGCCCTCCGGTCGCCCGGTGCTGGAGGCGCTGCTCGCCACCGACCCGGCCCCCGCTCTGGCCTGCCTGCCTCCCTGGTGCGGCGAGCTGGGTCTGCCCTTTCTGGAGCACCCGGAATGGGCGGCGCTGGCCCTGGGGCGCCTCGGCCCCACGTTGCCCTTGCGGCGGCTGGAGACGGCTCTGGAGCATCCCGCGGCGGAGGTCCGCCTGGCCGCCGCCCGCGCGCTGGCCCCCAGGACCGACCCGTTGGCGCTGCAAATCCTGGCCACCGCGCTCGGAGACGAGGCGCGCGAGGTCCGTTTGGAGGCCGCCCGGGGCCTGTCTCACGCCGGTCCCAGTGGCGCCCGCGCGGCTGAGGTGGCCCTGCGGTCCCCGCGCCTGGTCACGGTCGAGGCCGCCGTGCTGGCGGCCGGCGAGGAGGCCCTGCGCGGCGAGCTGCGGGGATTGCTCTCCGAGGCGCGCCTGGAGCTCAAGCTGCTCCAGGAGCTCGAGGCCGCCCGCGCGACCGAGCTGCTGCTGGCGTCGCTGCGCAATCGTCTGCAGCGGGCCCGCCGCCTCGCCCTGGCCATTCTGGAGCGCCTGGAGGGCACCGAGGCGATCGGAGGCGTGCGCCGCCGCTTGCGCGTGGGCGGCGCCCGCGAGCGCGCCGAGGCTCTGGAGGCGCTCAGCAACCTGGGCGATCGGGCCAGTGCCGCCGTGCTGGTCGAGCTCCTGGACGAGCATCCGCCCGAGCGGGGGGGCGGCTCGCTGGCGCTGCCCGACCTGCTGGCTCAGGCCGCGCGCAACCCCGACCCGCGCGTGCGGCTCGCCGCGGCGGGAACCGGTCGTCTCTCGAGCCTGCGGCGCCTGCCGCTTCTGTCCGGATTGATGCTCGATGAGCTTGAGACGATCCTGGGCCAGGGCGCGCGCGAGCGCTTCTTGCCCGGCCAGGTGCTGTTCCGGGCCGGGCAGCCCGCCGACCGCTTCTACGCCCTGCTCGACGGCACCGTGCGCCACGACGGCGCCCTCCTGGAGCCGGTCTGCCTGCTGGGCGAGATCGCCGCCCTGGACGGGGGCTGCCATCGCGCCGACGCGCTGGCCGAGACGGCTTCTGAGCTGATGTCGTGGCCTCCGGGGCGCCTCTTCGACTGGATCCGCGAGCACCCGGAGCTGGCGCTGGAGCTCTTCCGCTCGCTCACCGGACAGCTCCGCGCGGCAGAGCGCCGCTAGTTGTACACCCTCGTCTCGACGACCTTCTCGTCCACGACGATCTTGCGCTTGGCGAGCTCGCGGAACATCGTCTCGGGATCGAAGACGTTCTCGGGCGTGTTGACCCCCGGCTTGCTGACGTTCTTCGACAGGAGCTGAGCGCCGATCGAGGCGGGGATGCCGGTGACCTTGGCCGTGCAGGTCATGTCCCACTCGCTGCGGGGCGGGTGACTGAGGTTGTAGGTGGCCACCACGTCCGCGCCGCCGCGCCGGCCGCGCACCTCGACGTTGACCAGGAAGGCGTACTCCTTCGGATCGGACGGGTCGTCGTGGTCCAGGTGCAGCTGGCGCAAAAGCTGCTTGGGCTTGACCTCGGCGTCGCCGATCTTGACCGGCTCGACGCCGAGCAGGCCGATCTCGTTGTAGTGCTTGAGCAGCTCCATCGTCTCGGGGCGCCAGGTTCCGCGCACGTCCACGCGCTTCACGCCCGGGATCGACTTGGAGAAGGCATGCACCTCGGAGTGGGGGACGATCCAGCACTTCGTGCGGCCCACGGGCGCGTTGAACTCGACCTCCTTCTCGCCGTAGAAGGGCGGCACCTCGATCATCTTGCCGTCCTCGTAGAAGAAGCGCACGGTGGAGGGGCTGAACTCGTCCAGCACGGTGTCGACCAGACCCGGCGAAGGTGCGATGCGGCGATACGTGGCAAAGTGGGTGTGCACGGCGTCGACTTCGTCCATGCGGGTTGAGCCCAGCTTGCCCATCAGGTTGGTGACGCCCGGAGTGGCGCCCATCCCCAGCACGATGGTGGCCCCGGCGGCCCTGGCATCGTCGCTCATGGCCAGCTGCTTGGGCGTGTTGTAGAGGCCGCCCAGGTCGAGCATGGGCTTCTTGGCAGCGATGGCCGCCCGGGTGATCTCCAGGCCGAACCGGTAGCTGGTGCAGTTGAGCACGATGTCGACGTCGTGGAAAAGCTTGACCAGCGCTGCTTCGTCGCTCACGTCCACGGTCAGCGCCTTCAGCTTGGGCCCGAGCTCCTGGCAGAGCTTCTGGGCTTTGTCCAGGTCGATATCGGCCACCTGGATCTCGCTGAAATCGGACGTCCGGGCCAGGTCGCGGGTGGACTCGGTGCCCATCGCGCCGCAGCCGCCCAGAACGAGAATCTTGCTCATGATTGCTTTACCGCTCCGATCTACTCAAGAGTTGTCGGGACGTTCCCGGCTGCGGCAGCGCTCCCCTTCCGAAACAGCTTCATGACGGGATTGTCCGGTGCGGGCACGACCATGACGATGGCCACCAGCACCACGCCGATGGCCGCCATCTGGAGTCCGGAGATGTGCTCGTGCAGCACCAGGCTGGCGTAAAAGAGCGTGGGCACCGGGTAGAGCCCGCTCACGGGGCTCACGATCGAGGCCGGTCCCCGCGCGATGGCCGCGAACAGCGTGAGGTCGCCCAGAGCGTAGAGCGTGACGATCAGCAGGCCCAGCCAGAGGTCTTTGCCCGCCGCCATGCTGTGGTCGGTGAGGAGGCCGTAGGGCAGCATCGTCAGGCCCACGCCCGCCCAGTTCAGCACGAAGAAGCGCCAGTCGTCGGCTTCGGGCTGGTTATAGGCATGCTTGAAGATGGTCACGGCCACGGCCCAGAAGATCATCGTGGAGACGCTGGCGATGATCCAGAGCGAGCCCGTGTTCGCGCCGCCGCTCATCGAGGTGTAGCCCAGGAACATTCCGGCGCTGACGACCAGCGCGATGCCCAGCCCCTGGATGGCCACCACGCGCTCGCGCAGGAAGACGAGCGCCAGCAGCGCGGCCAGCGCGGTATAGGCTGCCGTGATGGTTTGCACGATAGCCGCCGGTCCGTAAGTGAGGGCGATGAAATAGCCGATCCAGGCCAGTCCGTTGAAGAACTGCCCCGTCAGCGCCCAGCCCAGAAATTTGCGCGACGCGGCGTCGCCAAAGCCGCGGCGACTGAGCGCCGCCCAGGCGCCCCAGTTGACGACCGTCTTGACGGCCACGAACAGCAAGCTCATCGCGCCCAGCGAAAGGGCGCACTGCTTCCAGATCCCCCCCGCCAGTCCGTAGAACGTTACGGTGACCAGCAGCGGCAGCAGCCAGGCCAGCATCTACTTGGCGTCTTCGGGCGGAGTCTCGGCCCGGGGTGGGCCCGTGTAGGGAACATCCATCGCCGGGTTCTGATCGAAGAAGCCGGCCGGCAGCAACCGGAACCCGGCCTTATAGTGCGGCATCACGGGCCAGTCCTCGGGACGCGGATTGTGGGTGATCCCGAAGACATACCACATCACCACGTCCTGGCCATCGATCGGGTCGTTGCCCGAATACTGGGGCATGCCGTCGCCCCCCAGCGCCTGGTTGGGATAGACGCCGGCCGGGTAGCGCTCGTTGTCGAAATACTTCGTGACCCACAGGTGGTGGTCCAGGAAGCGCGCCCTTTGCCGGATCGGACTGTCCTTGTCGAGATACGGAACGGCGCTCTCGTCGGGCAGCAGCAGGTAGCCCCGGGGATGGGCGCACTGGTTCTTGGAGGTGGGGTTGACCACGGCCCACTTGCGCGCCGAGGCGAAGTTGAGATCGCGGCGCGCCTGGTCCTCGGTCTGGAAGACCGTGGGAACCCAGCCGAAGGCATTCTTGTTCCGGCCCAGCTCGGGGAAGGCCTGATCGTTCAGCTCCACCACCGAGTTGCCCGTGCCGTCGACGTCCATGTCCATGCGAAAGCCGAAGAAGTGCTGGTGGTTCGGCGCCACGATGTGGGGCGCGACCATGGTGCCCGTCTTCTCGGTCGCCGGCGTGACCGTCACCTCGTTGACGCCTTTGGCCAGGCAGATGCCCGTCAGCTCGCCCTGCACCTGGATGCTGCCGTCCTGCCCGAAGATCCACCAGAACGCATAGTCGTAGTTGCCGATGGTGGCCACGGTGCCCAGCACCAGCTCGCGCGCCCGGCGCGTCTCATCGTGACCCGTGTCGAAGTCGAAGTGCTTCCAGAGAATGCCGCCGTCGCGCTCGTAGATGGCGTAGGCCGCGGGCAACACGTACGACTTGCCGTAGTCGTCCGCGAAGACCGCGTCGTAAAGCTTGGAGTTGGCCGGCACGTCGGCCCCGGCGACCAGGCTGTTGGCCAACCGTCCCACGCCGTACTCGCCCAGGTCGAACGCGTTGCGAAACACCCAGTTCACGGCCGGATCGCCGTAGGGAACCACCATCTCGGAAAGCGACATCCGATAGGCGACCGGGCGCAGCTTGCCCTTGTCGTTGTAGCTGACATTGTAGAGCACCAGGCCCTCGCGCGGGTCCATGCCGACGCGCATCTGCCAGTTCTGCCACTTCACCAGGTTGCCGTCTTTGGTGAAGCTCGGACCCTCGGGCTGCTCGGGGTTGAGCGGTTTGGGCCGCTCGCGCAGAGGAGCGTTGGATTTCTCGTCCAGGTCGCTGGGATGGTCCACCACGGGAGCGATGCCCAGGTCGGTCACCTCGAGCACCTTCTCGGCGTTGGTGTCGACGGTGGCGATCACGCCCTCGATGGGTCGCGCGTAGGGGTTGGTGGAGTTGCCCCGGTAGAACGACAGGCAGCGAACCAGCCGCCGCTGGTCCTTGACCTCGGCCTCCGTGAGGAGCCCCGGCGCCCACACGTCGATTTGAACTTGAGCGAAGTTGGTGATGCCGCGCTTCTTCATGGCCGCCTGCCAGCGGGGGTCGGCCCGCACGAGGTCTTGCGGAAACACGAACTCGTCCACCAGGATGCCGGGCTGGACGCCCTTCATCTCGGTGTAGGAGACCAGCTTCCCGGTGCCGGAGACGTCCACCACGGCCTCGTAGACTTTGGAGTGGCTGCGGTCCATCAGCACCACGAACGCGCTGCGCGCGACCGGGTCTCCGGGCTTCCAGGCCAGCACCGAGGCCTTGGCCGGCTCGTTGAGCGTCAACATCGGCAGCCTGGTCTTCTCGTCGAACTTGCCCTCGCGTTTGAGGACCGCGATTGTCGTCTCGATTTCGGGCTGGCTGAGCGGGTCGAGGGGAAATTGCTGGGCCCGCACCGGGCTGGCCAGGCTGACGGTCGCGACCGCGACGAGAAGGGCGTTCAGGAGCTTCATGAAGAGAACCTCGCGGAGAAGATGAGGCCCCCCTTCGGGCCGGAAAATTCGGGGTCCTCTCCTGACCATGACCTCGCTCAGGCACATGAACGTTCCGCCTCCACGTCCCAGGTCGTGAGCCCTCCGTCGCCGATGGCCTCGCGGTCGAGGTAGCGATACTCGAGCGCCTCGACCAGGTCTTCCGTGGCGATGCGCCCGGCGCCGCGCAAATCTGCCAGGGTGCGGGCGATGCGCCGCAATCGGTCGAACACGCGCGCGCTCAGGCCATACCTCTGGACTGCCAGCTCGAGGTAGGCCATGCCTGCGTCGTCGACGGGGCAGAACTCCAACAGCTGGGCGACGCTGAGCTGCGAGTTGAGGGCACCGCGTGCCAGCTGCCGCTCGCGGGCCTCCATGACCCGCTGACGGACCGAGTCGGAAGTCTCGCTGGGACCCGCCCGGCTCAGCTCGCGCGGATTCAGGCGCGTCAACCTGACCTGCAGGTCGATCCGGTCGCGCAGAGGCCCGGAGAAGCGCAGCTGGTAGCGGCTGCGGCGCCAGATGTTGCAGCGACAGAGACGCTCCCTGTCGCCAAAGTAGCCGCACGGACAGGGATTCATGGCCGCCACCAGGGTGAACCGGGCCGGGTAGGTGACGCGGAGATTGGTGCGGGCGATCATCACCTGACCGCTCTCGAGTGGCGCCCGCAGACCCTCCAGGCAGTCGCGCCGCATCTCGGGGAACTCGTCGAGGAAGAGCACCCCGCGGTGGGCCAGCGTCACTTCGCCGGGCATGGCGCTGCCCAGCAGAGCGGGGCGACTCAGGCCGGGCTCGGGGCAGCGGAAGGGGCGGCGCCAGATCAAGCCCCGCTCCACCCGGCGCACGGAATGGATGCGGGTCACCTCCAGCGCCTCCTCGGCGCCGAGCGGAGGAAGCAGGCCAGGCAAACAGCTCGCCAGAAGCGTTTTCCCCGCTCCCGGCGGGCCGATCATGGCCAGGTGGTGTCCGCCCGCGGCCGCCACCTCCAGGGCGCGCCGGGCGGCGAACTGGCCCTTGACCAGGGTCAGGTCGGGCACATCCTCGTCGGGGTCGGAGTCGGGCACCAGGCCGGTCGAGTCGGTGGCGCACGCGGACTTGCCCTTCAGCAGCGCGCAGGCCTGCGCGAGGCTCTCGGCGCTCAGCACCTTCAAGCCCTCGACCAGCATGGCCTCGGCCCGATTGGCCACCGGCACGAGCACGCGCTTGAGGCCCTGCCGGCGCGCCTCCATCGCGGCCGACAGCACCCCGCGCACGGGACGCAAACCTCCGTCCAGCGACAGCTCTCCGAGCACCAGAGTGCCCCGCAGGCGAGCCGCGAGCTTCTGGTCCTCGGCGCACAGCACGCCCAGAGCGATGGCCAGGTCGAAGCGCGGGCCCTCTTTGCGGACGTCGCCGGGGGAGAGGTTGACCGTGATCCGCTTGGATGGAAGCTGGGAGCCGCTGTTGCGCAGAGCCGAGCGCACCCGCTCGCTGGACTCGTTGACCGAGGTGTCGGGGAGCCCGACCAGGTGATAGGCGGGGATGCCGTTCGAGACGTCGACCTCGACGTAGACCAGAATGGAATCGATACCCAGCAGGGTACTGGAGTGCAGAATGGCGGGCATGACACAGAGTCTCCGGATGAGGGGGAAGACTCGAGGCTCAAGCTCTAACTGCGCTCGACCGGGGCCCGCCACAGGCCACGTCTCTTGAAACTCGGCCAGCCTGGCTTCGGAATTTCTCTCAAGCGTTCCTCTCGAACACGGGTTCCAATTTTTCTGTATCTGGCTCTGCTATACTCGAGCCATGCTCAAGAACACGATCCTGATTGCCCTGATGCTCGGCTCGCTGGCCGTCGCTCAGCCCACCGAGCTGAAAGTCTTCCAGCTCAGCAACCGTCCGGCCGCCTCGGCCGCCGAGACCGTGCGGCCTCTGCTTGGCCCCGGCGGCACCGTGCTGCCCGACGAGCAGACCAACAAGCTGATCGTGCGCGATACGCCCGAGAATCTGGCCCAGATCGAGAAGCTGCTGCAGTCCATCGACGTGGCCGCTCCCCAGGTGATGATCAAGATCGACTTCACCGGCCAGAACAGCAGTAGCGGCACCACCGTGGGCGGGGGCTACTCCGACCCGGGCGGCTACAACGCGACGCTCAGCAGCAACCAGAGCAACCAGCTCTCCTACGGCTCACAGAAGCTGATGGTGATGAGCGGCGAGGAGGGCCACATCGAGATCGGCCGCCAGCTGACCTACGTGCAGCCCTACTGGACGCTGGCCGGCAACTACGGCCTGCTGCCGCCGGGTGTCGTCTTCCAGAACGTCACCACCGGATTCGTCGTCAAACCCCGCGTGATCGGCGACTTGGTCACCGTGGAAGTGGCTCCCTGGATGAGCTACATGGGCGACCGGGGGCGCGGCCAGATCGTCTTCTCGCAGGCCTCCACCACGGTGCGCCTCAAGTCGGGCGACAGCATCATGGTGGGCGGCGGCTCGCAGGAGACCAGCCGCAGCGGCTCCGGGATCAGCGGCGGCGCGGCCGGAACCGGGAGCGGCTTCGACGCCTGGGACGTCATGCTGGGCCGCTCCTCCGGCTCGATGGGTCAGTCTTCCGGGTTCGTCCTGACCCCGACCATCATCCCGGACTGGTCAAAGGACTCGCCGTAAGCTTCCACCAGAGAAACGCTATCGCCAAAAAGGTCACGGCGAGCCCCGCCGGGTGCATCCCGCCCCGGCGGGCGAAGAGCCCCAGAACCGCGCCCGCCAGGAGCCCGCCCAGGTGGGCGTAGTTGTCGACCGGCAGCGGCCCGAAGGCCATTCCCACGCCCAGCAGCAACATCACCACCATCATCAGCAGCATCTCGCGCGAAGCGGGGTAGAGCTTTCGCAGCGAGCAGACAAAGAGCAGTCCGAAGAGCCCCGCGATGCCGCCCGAAGCCCCCACTCCGGCCGCGGACGGGCCCCAGAGGGAGGCCGCCAGGTTGCCCACCACGCCGCTGGCGAAGAACGTGTAGAAGACCATCCACCAGCCCACGAGCTCTTCGATCAGGGCTCCGATCATCAGGGTCGCCAGCGTGTTGCTGATCAGGTGCCACCAGAACCCGTGCAGGAAGAGCGAGGCCACGAAACGGTGGGGCTCGGGCTTCAAGAAGAAGTAGTGCACGTCGCGCTTGCCCCAGACGAAGAGCTTTCCGCCCATCGCCGCGTCGGCCAGATAGACCAGCACGAACGACAGAGCCAGAGCCCAGGTGGCCCAGGGGCGCTTCAGTCGGCGGGGCGTTTCCACGGCTCGAAGTGCGGGCAATCGAAGGGTTTGTCCTCGTCCACGCGTCCGGTGGGAGGCTTCATCAGAAAGTCCTCGCGCCCGGTCCAGTTGTAAATTTTGCAGCGGTAGACGATGTATTCGGTATCGGCGATCTGCTCGAACTCGCGGCCCTGCTGGAGCACCTCGAAGTTGCGGCAGAGCGCGCAGATTTTCCAACCCTCTTCCGGCATCTGAGCATTTTCCCGGTCCGGCATCAGAACCCTCGAAGCAGAAGCTTGCCGAGCTCGAAGGAGATGACCGTGACCAGCAGGGCGTAGACCCAGCGCTCGATACCCGGGATGACGGCGGCCCGCGCTCCGACCCAACCCCCGAGCCAGTTTCCGGCCGCCAGCACCGCCCCCGTCTCCCAATCGATGGAGCCGTGCCAGGCGAAAAGCACCACCGAGATCAGGGCCACCCCCGTCAGCATCAGCGACTTGATCGCATTGGCGTGGCAGAGGTCGTAATTGAGCCCGAGCACGAGCGCCAGCAGAATGAACGTGGCCGAGTCGAGCATGATGAAGCCGGCCCAGAGCCCGACCACGAACAGGATGAGGCCGGTCAGCGGGCCCACGCTCCGCGGCGGGCCGCTGACCGGGCGCAAGAACTTACGGCTGCCCGTCAGCAGCATCACGAAGGCCAACAGGACAGCCGCCACGATCGCCAGCTGCGTGCCCCGCTCCCCAACGTGGGCGGCCAACCCGACCCCGACCAGCGTCCCCGCCCAGAGGCAGAGGGCGATGGGCGGGATGGTGGGCCAGTTGAGCTTGCCGTTACGGTGGAAAACCACCGTCGAGGCGACGGAGCCAAAAAGAATTCCGACCCGGTTCGTGGCGTTGGCGATGGTGGGGGAGAACCCCAGGAACACCATCAGCGGCAGCGTCACGGCCGAGCCGGAAGAGCCAAGGCTATTGCAGAAGCCAGCCAGAAAGCCCCCGATCACCATCAGCAGGGCTTCCGTCATGGCAGCCTACTTGTCGCGGTGGGTCTCGCCCTGCTTCTCCTTGAGGGCCGCGTGGGCGGCCGCCAGGCGCGCGATCGGCACGCGGAACGGCGAGCAGGACACGTAGTTGAGCTTGAGCGTGTGGCAGAACTCCACCGACTCCGGCTCGCCGCCGTGCTCGCCGCAGATGCCGACCTCGAGGTCGGGGTTGGTCTGCCGGCCCTCCTCGACGGCCATCTTCATCAGGCGCCCCACGCCCACGCGGTCGACGACCTGGAACGGGTCCACCTTGAGGATCTTCTTCTCGAGGTACACCGGCATGAACGTTCCGGCCGCGTCATCGCGCGAGTAGCCGTAGGTGGTCTGGGTGAGGTCGTTGGTGCCGAAGCTGAAGAAGTCGGCTTTCTTGGCCAGTTCGCCGGCGGTCAGGGCGGCGCGGGGCAGCTCGATCATCGTGCCGATCTTGTGCTTGACCTGCACGCCCATCCGTCTCTGGACCTCCTCGGCCTCCTTCTCGACGAGGCGGCGCGTGAATTCCATCTCCTCGAGCGTTCCGACGCCGGGGATCATCACCTCGGGACGCGCATCCACGCCCTTTTTGGTCAGCTCGCAAGCTGCCTCGAAGATGGCGCGGGCCTGCATCTTGTAGATCTCCGGGTAGACGATGCCCAGGCGGCACACGCGGCAACCCAGCATCGGGTTGAACTCGTGCATCGACTGCACGCGCTGCAGCAGGGCCTCCAGCGACTCCAGCGTGGCCTTCTCGTCGCCACGAGCCTTGCGGATGTCCGCCAGAGCCTTGTCGTAGTCACCCGACTTGGACTCCTGGAGCGTGCGCAGGCGCGTCACGTCCACCAGCAGCTCGTTGTGGGCCGGCAGGAACTCGTGCAGCGGCGGGTCGAGCAGGCGGATGATGACCCAGTGGCCCGCCATCGCCTCCAGGATGCCGCGGAAGTCCTCGCGCTGCACGGGCAGCAGCTGGGCCAGCAGGGCCTGGTAGTGCTCCCAGGGAGTCTTGAGGTTCTTCTGAGCGGCCTCGAGCGCTTGTTTAGCTTCATCCTTCTTACGGCCCTCGGCGGCGCCTTCCCAATCCATGTGGAGATGCTCGACCTGACGCTGCAGGCGCTCGGCCTGGGGCGCGGTGAGAATCATCTCCTGCACGATCGGAAGCCGGTCTTGCTCCATGAACATGTGCTCGGTGCGGCACAGCCCGATGCCGGTCGCGCCGAACGAGCGCGCGCGGGCGGCGTCCTTCGGGTTGTCGGCGTTGGCGTAGACGCCCAGTTTGCGGAAGCCGTCGGCCCATTCCAGGATGGTCTTGGTCTCGCCCGACAGATCGGTCGGCACCTGCAGGGGCAACTGGCCCAGCAGCACTTCGCCGGTGCTGCCGTCGATCGAGATCATCTCCATCTTGCCGAACGTGCGGTCATCGACCGTGACCGTCTCGGTCTTGAGGTTGATCTTGACGGCCTCGCAGCCCACGATACAGGGGATGCCCCAGCCGCGCGCCACCAGGGCCGCGTGCGAGGACGGGCCGCCGGTCGAGGTCAGGATGCCTTTCGAGGCCAGCATGCCGTGCGCGTCGTCGGGGGTCGTCTCGGGGCGCACCAGGATGACCGGCTTGCCCTCCTTGCCCAGCGCCGCCGCCTCGTTGGAGTCGAACACGATGTGGCCCACGGCGGCGCCGGGGGACGCCCCGGTGCCCCGGGCCAGAGAGCGGCCCTCCTTGCGGGCCGTCTCTTTGGCGGTCTCGGGGATGAAGGGGTGCAGCAGCCGGTCGAGCTGCTCGCCCGTCAGGCGCAGCACCGCTTCTTCCTTGTTGATCTTGCCTTCCTCGACCATGTCGGTGGCGATGCGGACGGCCGCCTGCGCGGTGCGCTTGCCGTTGCGGGTCTGCAGCATGAAGAGGCGGCCTTTCTCGACCGTGAACTCCATGTCTTGAAGGTCCTTGAAGTGCTCCTCGAGCTTCTGCGAGGTTTCCTGGAGCTGCTTGTAGCTCTCCGGCATCACCTCTTTCATGCGATCGAGCGACATCGGGGTGCGGATGCCCGCCACCACGTCCTCGCCCTGCGCGTTGATGAGGAAGTCGCCCACCATGTGCTTCTCGCCCGTGTTGTAGTCGCGGGTGAAGGCCACTCCGGTGCCGCTGTCCTCGCCCAGGTTGCCGAAGCACATCGACTGCACGTTGACGGCGGTGCCCAGGTTGTGCGGAATCTTCTCGCGCTCGCGGTAGACGTTGGCGCGGGGATTGTCCCAGCTACGGAACACTGCCTCCACGGCCAGCTTGAGCTGCTCGTGCACGTCGTCGGGGAAGTCGCGCTTCAGCTCGTCCTTGAACTTCTTCTTGTAGTTGACGATGAGCTCTTTGAGGCTGGCCGGGGTCAGCTCGCTGTCTTCCTTGCAGCCCTGTTTGGCTTTCTGCTCGCGGATCAGCTCCTCGAACTCGGTCTTGTGGATGCCCATCACGACGTCCGAGAACATCTGGATGAAGCGACGGTAAGCATCCAGGGCGAAACGCTCGTCGCCCGAAAGGGCGGCCAGGCCCTTCACGCTCTCCTCGTTGAGGCCGAGGTTGAGGATGGTGTCCATCATGCCCGGCATCGAGAACTTGGCGCCCGAGCGCACCGAGACCAGCAGCGGGTTGGCGGTGTCGCCGAAGCCTTTGCTCATCTTTTTCTCGAGCCTGGCGATCTGCTCTTTGATCTCGTCCTCGAGCCCGGGCGGGAACTGCTTGCCTGCTTCGAGGTAGAGGTTGCAAACCTCGGTGGTGACGGTGAAACCGGGCGGCACCGGGAACCCGAGGCGGGTCATCTCGGCCAGGTTGGCGCCTTTGCCGCCGAGAATGTCGCGCATCTTCGCGTTGCCTTCCTCGAACTCGTAGGTGGCTTTCTTGTTGGTGAGTTTCTCACGCCAGTTTTGTAGAGTGGTGGTCATCTGGGAGCTCCTTTCCCCGTCGCGGCGCGCTTCTGGGGGCCTGCGACCTGCGGATATACCTGCACGACGCCACAGGTTCCTGCCTGGAGCGAACAAACGCTCGGTACCAATTGTCACTGAACGCCGCTCCCGGATGCTCTATCCTGTGGGTGAGCCGAGTTGAACGGCCAGACGAAAGGGGAACGAAAAGTGGGCTTCATCGACAGCATCGTCAATTCCAAACCCATGGACACGTTGTATCGGGCCACCGAGAAGTATGGCGTCGGGCTGGCCAACTTCTTCAACGGGGCCGGAGAGAGCGTCCGTAAGGACTTCTGCGACGGCGAGGAGCTGATCCGCACCGGCAGCCCCAAGAAGGCCCGCGAGATGATCGGAACGGGCGAGGACCGGCGCACGGAGTTCCGCAAAGACCCCACGCGGGTCGACAAGCACGGGGGTGTGCGCGACTACGTGCAACTCTCGCCGGAAGCCCGGCAGTCCCTGGCCGCCTGATGGCCCTGGCGCCGGCCGGCCACCGGCCCGACTGGGACGCACTGCAACTGCGACTCTTCTTCGGTTACATCCAGGGAGGCTTGACCCTGGAGGACCTCGAGCGGCTCCTGGGCCCGCAACGACTCGTGCGACGGCCCATATGCGTGGCCAGCCCTTCTCAAGAAGGGTCTTGAGCCTCCCCACCGCTCAGGGGAGGCTTTTTCTTGTGCCCGCCTAAGGCGATGGGGAAATGGCCACGCCCAGTCAGAGCTTTATCGCCGCCCTTCCCCCGCAGAAGATCGAGGTCCTGGACGGCGACACCGCGACCCAATACGATCCGCGTCACTCGGTGCTGATCTTTTCGGGGCCGATCCCGCCCGGGCTGAACCTGTCGCAGGCCACCTACCTCGAGCTGTCCAGCGGCAAAGTTCAGGCTTTCGTGCCCGAGATCCAGCAATGGCTGCTCAATCTCTACGGGATCTGGCTCGAGTCCGAGCAAAACGCGAGCGAGTTCAAGCACTACTTCGATTTCTGGGAGACCTATCGTAAGGCGCGTGCTCCGGCCACGGTCGTCCTGGTCGCGTGCTGCGTCGTGCTTTACCTGGTGACGAGCGCCTACGGGGGCAACTCGGACTTGATGGTGCTGGCGCGTTTCGGCGCCGCCAACCCTCTTTTGATCCGCGCCGGCGAATGGTGGCGCCTCGTGGGCGCCAGCTTCCTGCACGTGGGCATCGTACACATCCTGGTCAACATGTACGCCCTCTGGAACCTGGGCCGCGGCATCGAGCGGTTCTACGGCACCGTCCCGTTCCTCGGGCTGTACGCGCTGGCGGCCGTGACGGGCAGCCTGGCCGACTTTTACACCTCGGCCGACAACGTGCTGTCAGCCGGGGCTTCGGGGGCCATCTTCGGGCTGTTCGGAGCGGCTGGCGTGCTCAGCTTCAAGCACGAATTGCCCAAACGCGTGGCCCAGGGCATGCGCAAGGACGCTCTGACGAACCTGGTGCTCAACCTGGGCGTGGCTTTTACCGTGCCCAACCTGGGCCACGCCGCCCACCTGGGCGGCCTCGTGGCCGGGGCGCTGTTTGCGGCCGTGGTCCCCATCGCGTCGCGGCAACAGCCGCGCTGGCTGGTGGGGGCTCTAGGCCTGATGGCGGTCGCTTACTTCGCGGTCGAGCTGGTGACGCTCTACCACGCGTTCCAGTGAGTCAGCTCGCGGGCCGGAATGCGCGCCGCGGGCTTGAAGTCGGTTCCTTTCGTGTAGGCCACCGGTAACAGAGCCGCCTGGCTGATCCCATCCGGGATGCCGAGCGCCTTCGAGACCTCCGCCTCGAACATCAGGTGCAGCGTGGTCCAGGCCGAGCCAAGGCCGCGCGAGCGCAGCGCCAGCATCAAAGACCAGGCCGCCGGGGCGATGGTGCCCCAGTGCGCGGCCGCCTCCATCAGCGGTGCCTTGTCCAGCTTGCCCTCGATGCAGGGAATGACCAGCGCCGGCACCTCGTGCATTTTATCGGCCAGGTAGACGGCCGAGTTGGTCACGCCCTCCTGCTGTTTGGTGCGCGGGTCGTCATCGGCAAACTTTGGCATGCCGGGCACGATCTGGGTGGCGTAGATCTGGAAAGCCTTGCGATAGGCGTCGGCCACGATCTTCTTGGGCCCGGGCTCGGTCAAAACCACGAACGACCAGGTCTGCCGGTTGCTCGCGGTGGGCGCCTGGATCGCGATTTCCAGGCACTCCTCGATGATCTCGCGCGGCACGGGGCGGTCGAAGTCGAGCCGCTTGCGCACCGAGCGCGTGGTCGTGAGGACTTCGTCGGCCGTCACCGATAGATCTTCTTCCGCAGGTATTCGTGCACCTGATCGAGCCGGATGCGCTCCTGCTCCATCGTGTCGCGGTCGCGCACGGTCACGGCTTCGTCCTCCAGCGAGTTGAAGTCGACCGTCACGCAGAACGGGCAGCCGACCTCGTCGTAGCGGCGATAGCGCTTGCCGATCTGGCCGGTGCCGTCCCAATCGGTGAGGAACGTCTGGCGCAGCTCTCTGTGCAGCTTGTGGGAGAGCTCCACCAGCTCGGCCTTGTTCTTCTGCAGCGGCAGCACCGCCACCTGAATCGGCGCCAGGCGGGGGTGCAGGCGCAGCACCACGCGGGTGTCCTTCTCGCCCTTGGCGGTGGTGGTCTCGTCCTCGTCGTAGGAATCCACCAGGAAGGCCAGCACGGCGCGGTCCACGCCGCCCGAGGGCTCGATGACCCAGGGCGTCAGGTGCTCCTTGGTTTCCTCGTCGAAATACTTGAGGTCCTTGCCGGAGAACTTCATGTGCTGGCTGAGGTCGAAGTCGGAGCGGTTGGCGATGCCTTCCAGCTCGCTCCAGCCCCACGGGAACATGTACTCGATGTCAAAGCAGCCTTTGGCGTAGTGGGCCAGCTCGTCGGCCCCGTGGGCGCGCAGGCGCAGGTTCTCGGGCTTGATGCCGTAGTCGTGGTACCATTGGTGGCGGGCGTCCACCCACTCTTTGAACTTGGCGTCCGCTTCTTCGGGGCGCACGAAATACTCGATCTCCATCTGCTCGAACTCGCGGGTGCGGAACGTGAAGCGGCGCGGGGTGATCTCGTTGCGGAAGCTCTTGCCCATCTGGGCGATGCCGAACGGCAGCTTCTTGCGCGAGCTGGTCTGGACGTTCTTGAAGTTGACGAAGATGCCCTGAGCCGTTTCGGGGCGCAGCCAGATGCCGGAGGTCTCGTCCTGGACCACGCCCATCTGGGTCTGGAACATCAGGTTGAACTGCCGGACCTCGGTGTATTCGTGCTCGCCGCCCTCGGGGCACTTGCCGGCCTCTTCCATCTGGTCGGCGCGGAAGCGCTGTTTGCACTTCTTGCAGTCCACCAGCGGGTCGGAGAAGTTGCCCACGTGGCCGGAGGCCTCCCAGGTGCGCGGATGCATCAGGATGGCCGCGTCCAGGCCCACCATGTCGTCGCGCTCCTGCACGACCGTGCGCCACCACAGGTCTTTGACGTTCTTCTTCAGCTGCGAGCCGAGCGGCCCGTAGTCCCAACAGTTGGCCAGTCCGCCGTAGATCTCCGAGCCGGGGAAGATAAACCCGCGGCGCCGGCACAGGGACACGATCCTTTCCATCAGGTCATCCCGGGTGTTCTTCTTCTCCTCGGTCTGCGGCATGCTCGAAACTCTCCTTTGCTGAAGGGGACGAGGTTCTTCCCGCGTCAGGGTTTCCCTTTCAGAGAGCCGTCAGCTGTGCGATGAGACGTTCGACGCAGTCGGGGGCCAGAGTATCCTCGGCCGTGAGGCGGACCCTGGGCAGGTCGATCTTGGCTGCTCGCTGTGCATCCTGAGTCACATCGTGGGCGGTTCCGTCCACTTCCCCGTTGACCCAGAATTTGCGTTTCCCCAATTTCACGCCGATCAGGAGGTCCAGTCGAAAGGACTCTCCTTTCGCGAGCACGGGCAGTTGGGGAAACATGACGATCGGGAATGGCCTTCGGCAAGCCAGCGGTGGCCGAATTTGGCGCCGGGGGCTGCCGACCCGGGATGGCGGGGGCGGCTCGGCAAGATGCGCGCCGGATTTGGCGCCGGGGCTGCCGACCTTAGAGTTGCTGCCACCCCGTCAACCGGAACGTGCCGATCGAGTGCAACGTCTTCAGGTAGCGCGGGTCGTGCTTGAGGTCCATCGAGCGCAACACCATCCCCGGTAAGCCCTCGGCGCCCGGCACGCCGCCGCACACGATGCCGCCGCGCACGCTCAGGTGGTTGGTGCCGTCTGGCAGCACCGAGGCCGACCGATCCGCCACGATGAGCCCCCGGAAATCCCCCCCCGCGCGCATCACCAGATGTCGCGCGTAGATGACCATGCCCTGGTCGTGCGAGTCCAGTCGGCCGCCACCCAGAGTCAGCGTGCCGTCCACGATGAGCGTGGCGTTCGTGCCCGAGAGCACGGTGGGCGGATAGTCGGTATAGGTGGGATCCTGGGCCAGCGGACGCCACAGATCGAGGTCGCCCTTGACGTGTAGCGAGCAATCGCGCAGCTCCAGGCCGGCGGGGTAGGACTCCACGATGACCGTACCGGCGTCCTCGCCCGGATCCAGCGGCGGCCAGATCATGCGGCTGACCAGGTTGCCGTCGATCTCCCAGCGCGAAGTGGTGGAGCCGTCCAGGGCCAGGGTGCGGTTCAGCACGTAGGTGTCGCGCGGGTCGGGGAAGCCCGGGGTGACCAGGGGCAGCCCCGTAACCACCGTGCCGGGGGCCATGAACGAGGGCCGCAGCAGGTCCAGCGGGTCCAGGCGCGGGTCCTTGTAGAGCACCGTGCCGTCAAAGCGGTTGCCGGCGGCCGCGAACACCGCTCCCGAGCCCAGCGCGGAGAGGTCGTCGTCCAGGTCGGCGGAGCCTTCCAGGTGGTTGCCCGGATCGGCCGTTCCGGAGCCGGGCGGAACCTGCAACGGCGCCCGGTTGACCGCGCTCACCTTGAACCAGTGGGGCGTCCCGCCCGCGATGCAGGCGTTGGGCAACGTGGTGGAGCCGGTCGGACCGTAGGGATTGAACGCCAGGTTCTGCGAGAGATGCGGGCCCAGCGTCACCGCGCCCGGGACGTTCATCACCATACAGCGCGTCAGCTCGCGCCGCGTCACCCAGAGGCGGGGGCTCTGGGCGTCCGGGTCGGTTTCGTTCTCGAACATCGGGCCGGGCCAGTTGCGCCCTTTGTAGACCGAGCCGTCCACGTGGGTGGGAGCCACCTCGGCGTCGGGCCAGCCGCACAGCACCAGGGGGCCCTGGTCGACGTAGGCTGCATAGGGCCAGACGCGGCGCACCAGGGCGCGGAACTCGCGCTGGACGCCCTCCACCTCGACGTGCAGAATGACCTCGAGCGTGAATGGAGGCACGCTCTTGGCCGTGGTGCCGCGGTCCACGTAGCCCGCCTGGGGGAACTCGGAATACAGGTTGTCGGTCGACTTGTAGGCCAGCCCCGGGCGGAAACCAAGATGGCAGCCCGGCACGATCTCGACATCGGCGAAGCTGGTGGCCAGGTCCGTCGTGGGGATGGCGGGCGGCAGCGGCAGAGTGGCCTCGATGCGGCGCATCTGGGCCACGAACTCGGCCAACCCGGAGCGCGCCAGCAGCTGGGCGCGGGCCTCCAGGTAATTGTGGCGGGCCAGGTTGAGCGACACCGTGCTCAGAGTGCAGAGCGCCAGGCCGAGCGTCAGCAGCACGGCGATCACGCCGAGCACCGTGGGCAGCGCCAGGGCGCGCCTCCTCAAGTGTCCCCCTGATAGGCGGAAACGGCCCCGCTCAGCAATTCGTAGCTGAAACCGCCGAACTCGAGCTTGAGGCGATAGCGGGCGCCCCCGGTGGGACCCGCGGTCGGGATGAAGCTGAGGACGTCGCGCGCCACGATGCGGCCGTGATCGGTCAGGTCGGCATCGGAGGGGAGTCCCGTCGGCACGGTGGTCGGGGCGTCCGGAGTGGGCGGAATGGGCCGCGTGAAGCGCCACAGGCGGCCGTCGTCATCCAGCCAGTAGCCAACCCACTCGCTCCAGAGCGGCTGTCCGTCCTGGTCGAAGGCGGGAGGCTCTCCCGCGCTCAGCACAACCAGCAGGCGCGGCTTGACCTGCATCACGCCGGGCGCGCTGTGGAAGACGTCGTGGCGAATCCGATAAGCGGTCTGCAAAGCCGCCTGCTGGACGGTGGCTTTGGCTTGATTGCGCCGCCAGATGGTCAGCGCCGGGACGAAGACCCTCACGCTGAGGGCGATCAGGGTGAACAGGAGCGCTCCTGAGATCAGCACCTCGACCAGCGTGAAGCCGCGCTTCAAGTGCGACGGTCCTTGCGCTGCCAGAACTCGAGTGGAGCTTTGGCGTTGCGCCACTCCACCCGCACGTGCACGTCGAACAGCTCGTCGCTGACGTTGTCCGACCAGCGCCGGCAGGTATATTCGGTGCCGTTCAGGGTGAAGGGAAGCGTTTCAGGCTCGGCCGGCTGGCGCGCCTCCTCGACCAGCATCGTGCCGAGGCTGGTGCCGGTTTCGAGCTTCTCGGCCTGATCGAGCGAGAGGATTCCGGCCGGCATCAGGCTCAAGACCATGATCAGCGAGATGGCCAGGAAGCCCACCGCGACCACGATCTCCAACAAGCTCAGCCCACGCCGCATGCTGAATTTTCTTCTCCCACCAGGATTCAGGCCCTTTTGAGGGGCGTCAACTAAATTGTATCCGATGCAAAAGGTGAGTTCCACGAAGACGGAAACATGCAAGCGCAGCGCGCAGCGAGCCGCAGGCGAGCGTAGTCAATGCGATGGCAGCGCGCAGCGAGCCGCAGGCGAGCGTAGTGAAGGCTATGGCGTCGCGCAGCCAGCCGCAGGCGAGCGTAGTCAATGCGATGGCAGCGCGCAGCGAGCCGCAGGCGAGCGTAGTGAAGGCTATGGCGTCGCGCAGCCAGCCGGAGGCGAGCGCAGTCAATGGGCCGTCCTGATTTATAGCTCTGCTTCGCCGGATATCGAAGCTGCGGCGCGCCAATCGCTGGAGGAGATCGTCCCCACCGACAGCGTGGTCGTAGGCTCGCAGCTAGGCGTGAAGCAGAACGGTGCCGCCGTGGCTCTGCGCTCGGATGGCACCCGCTTGGAGGGCGTGGACATGAGCCGCCCCCAGTCGCTGCAAGATTTCTTGCGTTGGGGCATGGAGAAATACCCGGCCGAGCACACGATGGTGGTCCTGGGCGGCCACGGGGGCGGCTTCCTGGGCTCGGTCAGCGACGTGGATCGCCGCCGCTTCTTGTTGCCGGGCGAGGCGTCGCAGGCTCTGGAAGCCTCCGGGCTCAAGCCGGACGTGCTGGTGTTCAACTCGTGCCTGATGGCCCAGGTCGAAATCGCCCACGAGATCTACCCGCGTGCGCACTATCTGGTCGCCTCGCAGAGCGGCGAGGAGGGCGTGGGCATTCCCCTGGGCCAGGTGGTCGCCACGCTACCCGGCAAATCCGCGCACGAGGGCGCTCTGGCGGTGGTGGAGGCCTGCGCCACCACTCCCGGGCAGACGCCCACGATGGGGGCCCTGGACCTGGAGAAGATCCCCCCTCTCACGAGAGCGCTCGACCATCTGGCCCATACCTTCCAAGGCCAGGACCGCGAGCTGGTGGCCGCCCACGTGCACGCCACGCCACACTTCTGGAAACACGACTGGGATCGTCCGCTCTCGGAGATGCGCGACCTGTCGACCTTCCTGCACAAGTTGAAGGACGACGAGCGGCTCTCTCGGGGGCTGCGCGACCGCGCCCACGAGGCTCTGCAAGCGCTGCAGGACGTGGTGCTGGGTAGCATCGGCTCGCCCGGTCTGTCCGTCTACCTGCCCGAGGGTGAGCTTCCCGCCCCGGTCGAGGGGCGTTATGCGGCCCTGCGGTTTGCGCGGGACACGTTTTGGGACGAGGCGATCAAGGAAGTCGCTCGGGTCGGCCCGAAGGCTGGCTGATGTTCGAAGAATCCCAGTCGGGCCTGGAAAACCAGAAGCTCGATCCCTCGTTGCGGGCGATGCTGGACGATCCGGCCGCCCCCGAGCTGCTCACCGTCATCATCCAGACCACCGACGGCCTCAAAGAGGACGACCGCCGCCTGGTCAGCACCCTGCGCGGCACGGTAAAGGACGACCTCTACATCATCAACGCCTTTTCCGCCGACATCCCCCGCAGTGCCCTCAACAGCCTGATCCTGGCCCCGCGCGTGGTCAAGGTCTTCCATGACGGGGAGATTCGGGGGGCCTAGCGTCGTACTCGCGCCGGGCCGTCTCCATCGCGACCTGGTTGCGCAAGGCCCACTCCACCAGGCGCCGGGTTGGCTCCAGGAGTCCCGTCCCGAGCTCGGTCAGCTCGTAGTCCACGCGGGGCGGCACCGAGGGGGTCACGGTGCGCAGCACCAGCCCGTCCCGCTCCAGCTCGCGCAGCGTCAGGGTCAGCATTCTCTGTGAGATCCCCTCGACGGTGCGGCGCAGCTCGTTGAAGCGCAATGGGCCTCGGGCCAGATTGAAGACGATCAGCAGGCTCCACTTGTCGCCCAGGCGACCCAGCACGTGCCGGATCGATTGGCAGGCCTCCCCCTGCCGACTGGATGTCGTTGGCCTCATCCTCTCTCCGGTTTCCCATGTCCCGCCGGCTTCACCTTCGCTCCACCGTCCCGGCCCCAACGCCAACGACGGCAAAACGCCCTCGCCAGCTTGCGTAAGGCCGACATCGAGTCCGGACTTCCATGCATGGGCAAAAACATGGTTGAACTACACGTATCGTGAAATTTTTTGAGATTTTGCAGGAGACTTCCCCGTGTTGGGGAGAATTCAACTCCTATGCTGGAAGAAATCGAAATTTTCAACTTCGCCCTGGTCCAGGAAGCCCGCCTGGAGTTTGACGGAGCGTTCAATGTCCTGACCGGAGAGACGGGCGCGGGCAAGTCCATCGTGCTGGATGCCTTGCAGTTCTTGCTCGGGGGGCAACTCGAGCAGAAGGCCCACGCCGGCTGCCGGGTGCAGGGGCGTTTTCGGCTCGAGCCCGGGCCGGCGCGGCAGCTCCTGGAGCAGTGGGGAATGGACGAGGGTGACGAGGTCGTGCTCTCGCGTGAGATCGGCGCGGGGGGGCGCAGCGTGGCCCGGATCAACGCCCGCATGAGCACGCTGGGCAATTTGCGCGAGCTGTCCGAGTATCTCGTCGACCTGCACGGTCAGCACCAGCACTACAGCCTCTTGCGCCCCTCGCGCCATCTGGAGCTGCTCGACCGGTCGGTGGGGGGAGAGCACCTGGCGCGCCTGGAGGTCTACTCCGCGGCCCACCGCCTGGCCACGCAGCTATCCCACGAACTGGAGGCCCTGCGACAGGCCGAGCGCGATCGCAACCGGGAGCTGGAGTGGCTCGACCACGAGCTCACCGAGATCGAGGGTGCCCGCGTGCAGGCCGACGAGGAGGAGGCGCTGTTGAACGAAGCGCGGCGCCTGGCGTCAGCCTCCGACCTGGCGGCCGGCACCTCCCAGGTCGCCGAAATGCTGGCGCACGCCGGTCTGGATCGGGCCGAGCGCCAGCTCCGCGGTCTGGTCCGACACGACCCGGCCGGCATCGAGCCCCTGGCGTCGCGGCTGGCCGAGATCACGATGCTTCTGGGCGAGTGCAGCCTCGAGCTGAGTGCTTACTCCGAGGAGCTGGGGTCCAATCCCACGCGCCTCGAAGAGGTAGAGGCCCGTCTCGACCTGCTGCGGAGCCTCAAACGAAAGTACGGGGCTGACCTGGGCGAGGTGCTGGCCTACGCCGGCCAGGCCCGCGCCAAACGAGACGCCTTACTGCAGGCCGAGGCTCGCGGCAGCGAGCTGGAGTCGCAGCTGGCCGAAGCGCGCGCTCGTCGCGACGCGCTGGCCTCCGAGCTGTCCCTGGCCCGCCGACGGGGGGCCAAGAAGCTCGCGCGCGAGGTCGAGGCCGAGCTGAAGGGTCTGGGTCTCGAGCACACTCGCTTCGAGGTGCGCCTGGAGGGGTTGGCCGAGGCGGGTCCCGGCGGGCTCGAGCGGGGCGAGTTCCTGCTGGCGCCCAATCCGGGCGTGGAGCCACTGCCCCTGGCCCGAATCGCCTCGGGGGGCGAGCTCTCCCGATTGATGCTGGCGCTGGTGGCCGTCTTCTCGCGCTTCGAGCCAATCCCGACCCTGGTGTTCGACGAGGTAGACGCCGGGCTCGGCGGGCGCGCGGCCGAGGCCGTCTCCGGCAAGCTACGCGAACTGAGCCAGCGTTGCCAGGTGCTGAGCGTCACCCACCTGGCCGTCCTGGCCGCGGGCGCCACGCGCCACTTCCGGCTGACCAAGAGCGCCACAAAGGGACAGACTCGCATCGCCGTGGAGACCCTGGTCGGGGATCGCCGCGAGGGAGAGCTGGCCCGTATGCTCAGCGGCGACGCATCGCCCGACACGGCCCGCCGGCATGCGCGGGAATTGTTGGCGTCCGTGGCCTGAGCCGCTGGCACGACGTGGGGCCCGGTCCTAAAAATCGGGCTCGAAGGGGAACATCTCCATCCCGTTGAAGCCCAGTCTTCAAGTCACTGCACTATGTACGAAAAAACTATCTTAGAAAACGGTTTGACCGTGGTCACCGAGGAAATGCCCGAGTTTCGTTCCTGCTCATTGGGCATTTGGGCTACGGTAGGGTCGCGTAACGAGAAGTCCGATCAGGCGGGGCTGTCTCATTTTCTCGAGCACCTGCTTTTCAAAGGAACACCTTCCCGTACCGCCGCGGAGATCGCCGAGGCGATGGATGGGGTCGGAGGGCACATCAATGCCTTCACCGAGAAAGAATCCACTTGCTACTACGCCCGGGTGATGGACCACCATCTCCCTCTGGCGCTCGAGATTCTGTCGGACATGCTGCTCAACTCGCTGCTCGACGAAGAGGAGATCGAGCGCGAGAAGGGCGTGGTGCTCGAAGAAATCAAGATGTACGAGGATGCTCCCGACGAGATCATCTTCGACCTTTTCACCAAGAATCTCTGGGGAGATGACCCGCTCGGGCGTCCCGTCATCGGGCGTCGCGAGGTGGTCAGCGGACTGACCCGCCAGGAGCTCAAGAGTTATCTGGGCCGCCATTACGTGGCCCCCAACCTCATCGTGGCGGCAGCCGGTCAGGTGCGCCACCAGGATTTCCTGAACCAGGTCAAGGGTTACCTCGAGAAGGGGCTGCCCACCACGCGGGCCGACATCAACCACAGCGTCCCGCGCTCCAAGCCTCAGACCACCGTGCGCACCAAAGACTGCGAGCAGGCCTACATGTGCTACGGTTGCGACGGCCTCTCCCAGACCGACGACCGACGCTACGCGATGCTGGTGCTCGACAGCGTGCTGGGCGGGTCCATGTCCAGCCGGTTGTTCCAGGAGATTCGCGAGAAACGCGGCCTGGTCTACTCGGTGGGGACGTTCCAGAACAGCTACCGCGACTGCGGTGTGTTTGGAATCTACGCCAGCACGAGCGCTGAGCGCATGCCTCAGGTGCTCGACCTGACCCGCGAGGTGCTGACCAACCTGCGCAAGGATGGAATGACCAGCGTGGAGTTCGAGCGTTCGCGCGAGCATCTCAAGGGGTCCATCGCCCTGGCGCTGGAGTCCACCTCCAGCCGCATGATGCGGTTGGCGCGTTGCGAGCACTACTACGGGCGACTCATCAGCCTGGAGGAAGTGATCGCCAAGATCGATGCGGTGACGCCCGCGCAGGTGCGCGAGCTGGCCGAGTGGTTGATCGACACCGAGCGCTACACGTTGACGGTGCTGGGTCCGGTGAGCGAGATCGACGGCGTCAAGGGTCGCCCGCTCACGGCAGGAGCCGCCGGCGCCGCCGAGGCTGCCCGGGGCTAGAGGAGGGACGATGGCGGAAAACGACGTCATCCCGGTCGTCGTGGTGGGGGCCACGGGCCGGATGGGACGCGAGACGGTCGGTACCGTCCTGCAGCAAGTCGACATGCAGCTGGTGGCGGCCGTCGGGCACGCCCGCCATATGGGCGAGGACATCGGCGCTCTGGCCACGGGCGAGCCCTGCGGCATCGCTGTGACCGATCAGCTCGAAGCCGCGCTGGAGCAGGCTCAGGGTGGCGTGGTGGTCGATTTTACCATTGGCACGGCCGTCAAGGACACCGTGCTGGCCGCCTTTCGCCACAAGATGGCGGTGGTGGTCGGCACGACGGGCATCCCTGCTCTGGATGAGAACGAGATCGAGCAGGCCTCGGCGGGGAATCGCGTGCTGGTGGTGCCCAACTTCGCCATGGGCGCGGTGCTGATGATGCGCTTTGCGCGTGACGCCGCCAAGTATTTTCGCTGGGCCGAGATCATCGAGAAGCATCACGAGCGCAAGCTGGATGCGCCTTCGGGCACGGCCACCCGCACCGCCGAGCAGATGCGCAAAGCGCGTCCCGACGGTTTCCGGGCCGCCACCGAGGCGCCCGAGAACATCAAAGGCGTGCGCGGCGGTAACATGGCGGGGATCCGCATCCACTCGGTGCGCATGCCGGGACTGGTGGCCCACCAGGAAGTCATCCTGGGAGGCGCCGGCGAGACCTTGACCATTCGCCACGATTCGTTCTCACGCGAGAGCTACATGCCGGGCGTCATCATGGCGGTCCAGCGCGTGAATCGCATCACGGGCATGGTGGTCGGTCTGGAGAACGTGCTCGACCTGTGAAGAAGTGGAACGTCGCGGTCGTGGGCGCCACCGGAGCGGTGGGCAAGGCTATGTTGAAGGTGCTCGATGATCGCGCTTTCCCGGTCGATTCGCTCTACGCCCTGGCCACGGCCCGCAGCGCGGGCTCCCGCGTCAACGAGCTGACGGTGCAGAACGTCGAGGAGTTCGACTGGTCCTCGGTGCACCTCGCCCTGTTCGCGGGCGGAGAGATCGCCTCGTCCACTTACGCGCCCCGCGCCAACGAGAAGGGCGCCGTGGTGGTGGACAACTCGGCCACCTACCGGATGGAGCCCAACGTGCCTCTGGTCGTGCCGGAAGTGAATCCGGACCACCTGCAGGGTGCGAAGCTGGTCGCCAATCCGAACTGCTCGACCATTCAGATGGTGGTGGCCCTGGCGCCGCTGCACAAAGCGTATGGACTCAAGCGCGTGGTGGTAACCACGTTCCAGTCGGTGAGTGGCACGGGCAAAGATGCCATCGACGAGCTGCAGGCGCAGGCCGAGGCTTATGGCCAGGGGCTGCCCCCGGCGCCCCCGACCGTCTATCCGCGCCCCATCGCCTTCAACTTGCTACCCCACATCGCGTCCTTCCAGCCCGACGGCTTCACGGGCGAAGAGCACAAGATGATGGCCGAGACCCGCAAAATCATGGACCTGCCCGACCTGAAGATCACCGCAACCTGCGTGCGGGTGCCGGTCTTCTACGCGCACAGCGAGTCGGTGCTGGCGGAGTTCGAGCGCCCGGTTTCAGCCGAGGAGGCTCGCCGCCTGTTGGCGGCCGCCCCGGGCATCGTCCTCCAGGACGACCCGGCCAATCTGGTCTACCCGACGCCTCTGGACGCCCAGCACCAGGATCAGGTGCTGGTGGGCCGGGTACGTAAGGACCCGAGCTGCGAGAACGGCCTGAGCTTCTGGTGCGTGGCCGACAATCTCCGCAAGGGCGCGGCCACGAACGCGGTGCAGATCGCGGAAGTGCTGCTTGGACAGGGCAAGCTCTAGACTACCGTCGCTCTACTGGAAGTATGTCTCGGACGTACACTACGCCGACGAGACCGAGGCCTGGGGCGAAATTTTCGAGTGCTATTTGGAGCTCGACGAGGAAGGCTGGCCGTTCCGTCACCTGGACGCTTACTCCAACGGTAATCGCTGCAGCTATGACTGGAATCACTTGCACGACCATTGGGGAATGCTGCCGGACAAGCCTTGGAGTGACGCGGACCTTGAGCCCGACCCTCGTTTCGACTACAAGCTGACCGCCATTTCGCGCGACGAGTTCGAGCAGGCGTGGCGGACGGGCATCCACCTGAATCGGGACCTTCCGGAGTGAAACCTGGAAAAGCCGTAGTTGCCCGATCTCGCAGTGGGAGACCCGGAGGACCGGCTTCCCGCACCCCGAACCGCCCTCCCTATGCGAGTGGTGGTGCAGAAGTTCGGGGGGACGTCGGTGGCGACGCCCGAGTCGCGGAATCTGGTGGCGCAGAAGATCCTCAATGCTCTCGACCGGGGGCTGGCGTGCTGCGTGGTGATCAGCGCGATGGGTCGAAAGCCTCAGCCTTACGCCACGGACAGCCTCCTCGAGCTGCTGGCGCACAGCGCTCAACCTGACCGCCGCGACCTCGATCTGCTGATGGCCTGCGGCGAGAACATCGCCTGTGTCGTGATGGCGCAGCATCTGCGCGACCTGGGCTACAGCGCGCGTGCGCTCACCGGTCTGCAGGCGGGCATCCTGACGAACGGCGAGCACGGCGATGCCAAGATCCTGAGCATCAATCCCACCCGGCTGAAGCACCTCCTCGGGCAGGGCGTCATCACCGTGGTGGCGGGTTTCCAGGGCGCCACGGCCGCGCTGGAGACGACCACGCTCGGCCGGGGCGGCAGCGATACCACCGCCGTGGCGCTGGGGGCGGCTTTGAAAGCCGACTTCGTCGAGATCTACACCGATGTCGAGGGTGTGCTGACCGCCGATCCGCGCGTATACGATCAGGCGCAGATCCTGCCCCAGCTGAACTTCGAGGAGATGGGCGAGCTGGCCGGGGAGGGCGCCAAAGTCGTGCATCCGCGCGCGGTGGATCTGGCTTCCGAGCACAGCGTGCCGGTCTGGATCAAGAACACGTTCTCGGACGGCTATGGCACGTTCCTCAGCCAGGTCATGCCAAAGGACGCTTTCGAGCGGACCCGCGTCGTGACGAGCGTGGCGCACGTAACCAACTTGACGCAGATGGTCGTGGAGTGCTCGGTGGAGCACCTCGACCGCGACCGGATGCGAGCCCTCCAGGCGCTGGCGGAGGCCCGTGTCAACATCGACCTCTCGAACGCCTGTGACGAGCGGCTGTACTTCATCTTCCGCGCCGACCGCCAGGAGGCCGCCCGCCAGGCCCTGGACGCGCACGCCCTCAAGTACCGCGTCCGGGAGGGCTGCGCCAAGCTCAGCGTGGTGGGCGCCGGAATGCGCGGCACCCCCGGCGTGCTCGCGCGCGTCCTCAAAGCGCTGGTGGGAAGCGGCGTGGAAGTCCTCCACACCACCGACTCCAACATCACCATCTCGTGCCTGGTCCCTGAAGCCCAGCTCGGCACCGCCGTGAAAGCCCTCCATGAGGAGTTCGGCCTCACCCCCTGACACGCGGGCCGAGATGGTCCGGGCCAGGCGCGGGACACGCCTGACGTCCGTCCGCTGGGGTGGACATGTCCGGGCCAGGCGCGGGACACGCCTGACGTCCGTCCGCTGGGGTGGACAGGCGCGGGACACCCTGGACGTCCGTCCGCTGGGGTGGACATGTCCGGGCCAGGCGCGGGACACCCTGGACGTCCGTCCGCTGGGGTGGACATGTCCGGGC
>JBDHVW010000041.1:0-68097 GCA_039809865.1 Vulcanimicrobiota bacterium | reverse complement strand
TCCCAGCTTGGGAGAAACGGCCGCGCGCTTCAACGCCTTGATGTCGTCGGTGCGTTTGATGTCGCCTTTCCAGTGCACCAGCACCCAGCCCAGCGCCTCGCGGCGCAGAGCGGATTTCTCCTCCATCATCCGGTCGACCACCTGGACCACCGTCCACTGCCGCTCCACCGCCTGCCGCAGCCGATCGCGCACGGCCGGGTCGGCCTCGGCCGCCAGCCACTCCAGCCAGTCGCAGGTCTTCAAGTCGAGCAGGTCGACCAGCCGCAGGCGCACCAGGGCGTGGGGATGGGTGCGCAACTCCCAGGCCCCGGCCGGATCATCGGCCGCCGCCGAGCGCGCCAGGGCCACCTTATCGGGGGAGAGGTTCCAGTCGCTCTGGCCCAGCAGCCACGGCACCACCTCGATGCCGGTCTTGAGCTGCCCGCTGCGGGCCGCGTCCAGCACCGCGTCGCGCAGGTGCGGCTGGCCGCCCACCAGGAGCTGCAGCGTGCGCAGGCGCTCGGAGGGGGCGCACAGCGTGAGGGCCCGGTTGGCCTGCTCGAGCCCGCCGCCGAAGCGCGCCAGCTCGGCGCGCTGGTCCCAATCAA
Source organism: Vulcanimicrobiota bacterium (assembly GCA_039809865.1). Lineage (GTDB taxonomy): Bacteria > Vulcanimicrobiota > Xenobia > Xenobiales > QWHO01 > QWHO01. Next base: position 67,510 of record JBDHVW010000041.1, on the reverse strand, counting down.
GCTCGTGCCAGACGCCGTAGGCCTCGGTGACCAGCACATCCAGGCAGCGGACCCTTACCAGGTCGAGGTGCTCGGCCGATGGATCGACCAGGACCACGAGGTCGTAAGTCTCGTCCTCGATGCTGGAGTCGGCGCGTCGCCGCAGGTGGCGCACCGCCTCGAGCTTGTGCAGGAAGAGACGCCCCTCGGGGTCGAGCAGCAGTTGACCGCCCAGGCTCAGGTAGGAATCGGGGCTCCAGCGCCGCACTTCCAGGTGCTCGGGGGCGCTCAGGCTCCGGGTCCGGCGCAGGACGGTTGGCTGCGGTTGATATCCCTGGAGAGTCGTGGCCGCCAGCCGAAGCCAATTTTCAAGTTCTTCGGCGGCGGGCAAAAGCAGCAGCGCCATTGATTCCGGACAAGCCATGAGTTGAGCGCTTTTCTCCAGCAAAGCACTTAAACCTGTATCGGGTAGGAGATCCGGCCTCACGGCGCCGAAGGGGTTGTTTCCAGCGGAATAGAACTAGCTTCGCAACTGCTAACCTAAACGAAGGAGCGTCCGGATGGACACGCAACAAGAAATTCTCGAAACTGGCGTACTCACCATCGATGACCTGTTGCATCTGATGGTAGAGCGCGGAGCCTCCGACCTCCACTTGAAAGTGGGCTCCGCCCCGATGATCCGCGTGGACGGCGAGCTGACCCCGGCCACCTATGAGATCATGACGCCAGACAGCGTGCGCGCGATGTGCGAGTCCATCCTGACCGACGAGCAGAAGGCGAAATTCATCGCTGAGAAAGAGCTCGACCTCGCGTACAGCGTGCCCGGTCTCTCCCGGTTCCGCGTCAACATTTACATGCAGCGCGGCTCGTGGGGCACCGCCATCCGAGTCATCCCGGCCCGCCCGCTCTCGCTGGACGAGCTCAAGATGCCGCCCATCATCAAAGACCTGGCGATGCGCCCGCGCGGACTCTGCCTGGTGACCGGTCCGACCGGCTCGGGCAAATCCACCACCCTGGCGGCCATGATCAACCACATCAACGAGAACCGCCGCTGCCACATCGTCACCATCGAGGACCCGATCGAGTTTCTCCACAAAGACAAGAACTCGGTCATCTCGCAGCGCGAGATCGGCTTCGACACCCACTCCTTCGCGATGGCCCTCAAGCACGTGCTGCGACAGGACCCCGACGTCATCCTCATCGGTGAGATGCGAGACCTCGAGACCACGGGTATCGCCATCTCGGCGGCCGAAACGGGCCACATGGTGTTCGCCACCCTCCACACCAACTCGGCCGCGACCACGGTCGACCGCGTCATCGACATTTTCCCCCCCCACCAGCAGCAGCAGATCCGCATGCAGCTGTCGGTTACGCTCGAGGGCATCCTTTGCCAGACGCTCATTCCTAAAGCCAAGGGCGGCGGGCGCGTGATGGCGATGGAGATCATGCCGGTGATTCCGGCCGTGCGCAACATCATCCGCGAGGGCAAGAGCCACCAGCTCCCCAACGCCATCATGTCGGGCGCCCAGCACGGTATGCAGTCGCTCGACATGGCTTTGCGCAACCTCTACCAGCAGGGCATGATCACCTACGAGGACGCGCTCGCCAAGTGCTCCTCGCCGGAAGAGTTCAACCGCCTCATCGGCCGATAGGTCGAGAGTTCAGAGTTTAGATGTCAGAGGCAGGTGGGTTTGGCCTCGATGCCAAACAGACGCTTGCTGAGTCTTCTCTTGACTCTTAACTCTTAACTCTTGACTGGTAGCCGAGCATGAACGTAGAAGAACTCTTCACCTCCATGGTGGAGAAGCGGGCCTCCCACATCCATCTGGTGCCGGGCAGTCCCGTGATGATGCGCCTCAACAACCACCTCGTGGCGGTGGATGGGCAGATCCTCTCCCCGGCGGACACGCGCTCCATCGGTGAAGCGATCATGAACGACCAGTTGCGCGAGGAGTTCGACCGCAACATGGAGACCGATTTCTCGTTCTCCGTGCCGGGCTTGAGCCGCTTCCGCGTCAACGTGTTCCGCCAGCGCGGCTCGGTGGCCATCGTCATCTCCACCAACCCGCCGGCGCCGCCCACCATCGAAGAGCTGGGGTTGCCCGAGATCCTCAAGACCGAGGCCATCGAGGCCGACAGCGGCATGGTGCTGATCTGCGGGCCCAAGGCCTCGGGCAAGTCGCACACGATGGCGGCGCTGGTCAATTACATGCTGGAGATGCGCACCTGCCAGATCGTCTCCATCGAGAATCCGATCGACTTCCTGCACAAGAACAAGAAGGGCATCATTTGCCAGCGCGAGATCGGCACCGACACCACTTCTTACGATACGGCCTTCAAATCGCTGTTGCACCAGGGCGCCGACATCCTGGTGGTGGGCGGCATGGACAGCTTCGAGATCGTGGACCGCGTGCTGACCATGGCGGCCGGTGGTAACCTCGTGCTTTGTATGGCCCAGGCCCCCAGCGCCCAGGTGATGCTCGAGAACCTGATCGACTTCTACCCCCCGCACCGCCAGCAGCAGGCCCGCACGATGCTGAGCGTGGGTCTGCGCGCCGTGGTGTCGCAGATCTTGTGCAACAAAGCCAGCGGCGATGGCCTGGTGCCGGCCTTCGAGGTGCTCCTCGGCAGCGCTCAGGTCAAGTCGCTCATCCGCGAGGGCAAGTTCTTCCAGGTCCAGGGCGTCATGTCGACGTCGGGCCGCGAGATCGGCATGGTCAGCCAGGAGATGGCGCTGCGCGCGCTGCTCAAGAAGAACCTCATCACTCAAGAGGAAGCGCTGCGCCGCTCGATTCGTCCCGAAGAGCTCAAGAAAGTCATGGCGCTGCCCTACTAAGCCATGCTCGATCCCAAGCTCCTTCGCCGCGACCCGGATGCCGTGCGCACCGGGCTCGGCCGCCGCAACTACGACCTGTCGGGTGTCGAGCGCTGGCTCGAGCTCGATACCGAGCGCAAGACGCTCAACGTCCGAACCGACGAGCTCAAAGCCGAGCGCAACACGGTTTCTGCCGAGCTGGGCAAGGTCAAGAAGGCCGGGGGCGACATCTCCGAGCAGGCTGCGCGCATGAAGGGCGTGGGCGAGGAGATCAAGGCCAACGACGCCCGTCTGGCCGAGATCGAGGGCGAGCAGAAGACCATCCTCGAGGCGATTCCCAACATTCCCGACGCGCGGGTCCCCGTGGGAGCCGACGAGACGGGCAACCAGGTGGTGCGTACCTGGGGCGAGCCCAAGAAGTTCGACTTTCCGGCCAAGCCGCATTACGATTTCGGCGAGGACCTCGACATCCTCGACTTCAAGCGTAGCTCGCGCATGTGCGGCAGCCGCTTCTGGCTGCTCAAAGGTTTCGGGGCGCGCCTGGAGCGCGCGCTGGCCAGCTTCATGCTGGACGTGCACACGACCGAGCACGGCTATCACGAGATCATGTCCCCCGCGCTGGTGAACGGCGAGACCCTGTTCGGCACGGGTCAGCTGCCCAAGTTCAAGCAAGACCTCTTCAAGTGCGAGGACACCGACCTCTATCTGATCCCCACCAGCGAGGTCCCCATCACGAACATCCACGCGGGGGAGATCCTCGAGGGCAGCGAGTTGCCCAAATACTACTGCGGCTGGTCGCCGTGCTTCCGCTCCGAGGCGGGCGCGGCCGGCAAAGACACGCGCGGCCTCGTGCGGGTGCACCAGTTCCACAAGGTGGAGATGGTCAAGCACTCCCACCCCGACACGTCTTTCGACGAGCTGGAGAAGATGGTCCGCAACGCCGAGACGATTCTGCAGCGGCTCGAGATCCCGCACCGCGTGGTCCTGCTCTGCACGGGCGACATGGGGTTCTCGAGCGCGATGACCTACGACCTGGAGTTCTGGTCGCCGCCGCAAGACCGCTGGATCGAGATCTCGAGCTGCTCCAACTGCACCGATTTCCAGGCCCGCCGAGCGGCCATCCGGTTCCGCAACGCTCCCGGCGAGCCGACCGAGCTGGTGCACACGCTCAATGGCTCCGGACTGGCCGTGGGTCGCACCCTGGTGGCCATTCTGGAGAACTACCAGAATGCCGACGGCAGCCTCACCATTCCGACCGCGCTGCGACCCTACCTGGGCAGCATGGAGACCTTCCGGCGTGCTGGTTGAGGCGCGACCCCTCTTCACGCCGCAACCCCAACCCACGCGCGGCCCGCTGCGCGATAAAATTCACGCCGACGTCGCCGTCGTGGGCGCCGGCCCGTCCGGGCTGGCGGCTGCCCTCACCCTGGCCGAGCACGAGGTCGAGGTCGTCTTGCTGGAGGCCGACGTGCTCGGCACCCAGGGTGAGGCGATGGGCCCCGGCGTGGCCCTGCCTGGCCTGGGCGAGCACTATGCCTCGCTGGTAACCGCCCTCGGGCGTCCTGCCGCCAAAGCCTGGTGGGACCTCACCCTGGAGGGCGTGCACGCCCTCGAGCGCTGGATGGCCGAAGAGGCCGAGCGGGGCGGCGTGCTCGAGCTGGCTGTCAACGACGCCGAGTTCGACGAGATGAAGCGGGGCATCCGCGAGATGTCCGACGACGGCCTGCAGGCGCGCATGATGAGCGACGGGGCGGCGACCAACCTGGTCACCGTGGCGGGCAACACGGGCGCCACCTACCAGCCCGGCGCCCTGACGTTCGACCCGGCCCGCGCCCTCCAGCGCCTGGGCGAGCTCCTGTTGGCCAAAGGCGGCAAGCTCTACGAGATGTCCCGGGTGACCGGACTCGGGCTGGACGAGGTGTCCGGCGTGCTGCTGCAGACCGAGCGCGGCCAGGTCGAGGCCGAGGTGGTGCTGCTCGCCCCCGGCGCGGGACTGGCCGAGCTGGTGGGTCCGGGGATGGATCGCCTGCTCTTCCCGGTGCGCGGGCAGTGCCTGGCCACCGCTCCCGCCCCCGCTCGCCTGTCGGGCACCACGGTCTGCGTCACGGCCAACCGCGGCCACGAGGTCTATCGCTCGCTGCCCGACGGCGGCATCCTGGCGGCCGGCATCAACCCGGCTTCGGGCTGGGAGGAGAAGACCCACAAGCTCGAGCTCGACCGCGGCTTCCAGGGCCACCTGGAGCGGCTCATGCACGAGCGGCTACCCGATACCGCGGGCCTCGAGATCACCCACCGCTGGGCCAAGATCTACACCTACACCAGCGACGGCCTGCCCCTGATCGGTCCCCAGCCGGGCGATATTCGCCTGCACCTGGCCACCGGTTTTGCCGCCCGATCGTGGAGCGCGGGCGTTGGCGCGGGCCACATGCTGGCCCGCATGTTGCTGGGCGAGACGATCCGTTTTCCTCAGGGCTGCTCCCCTCGCCGCTTCCTGTAGGCTCCCGCCCCTCGAGCAACGAACATGCTCCAAGGTGGAGACCTGTCCTGTTTGCGGAGGGCGTGAATTCAAGCTGGACACCGATGTGAAGCCGGGCTTGCCCGGTTATGGCTGGGCGGATGACCCGTCCCATGGCCTCTCGGTCCAGATCTGCGTGAACTGCCGCACCGTCCCCGGCACCCTGATCAAGGGCGCCAAGCCCGAAAAGGAACGTCCCCAGATCCTGCTCGACCCCTCGGGGCGCCCCCGCTGCCCTCGAACGGGCTGCCCCGGCGTGCTGTGCCAGGGCGAGCCCGTGGTGCCGGGCCAGAGTGGCTACGGCTGGAACGAGAGATTCCTGGTCTGCCAGGCTTGCGGCAGCACTTACCACCCCCGCAGCGTGCGCGCCCCGGAGCCTCCCTCCCAGCCCAAGGGCGTGCCCAAGAAGCCCTGGTGGCTGCCCATCGCCCCCCGCCCCGAGGTCCCGGTCAAAGCCTTCTCGGGACCCGAGCCCGCAGCCCTGGACGAGAAAGAGATCGCCGAGTTCTGGCGGCGTGAGCGCGTCGAAATGCTCCTCTTGAAGCGCCCCACCCCGTCGAAAAGAAGATTCGTCCTGGGCGCCCCGGCGGTGGCCGGCAAACCCGAGACCTGGCGCGTGCGCCTGGACGAGGACGTGCTGTTGCGCTATCACCTGATGCGCGGCGAGGGCATCGAGCTCAAGGATGTCTTTCCCGACCGGGGGGTCTCGGTTGAGGTCTGGCTGGGCTTTCTGGGCGCCCGACCCGGCCCGGTCCCGGCCGCGGGGGCCGACGCCGTGCGCGTCTGCATGTGCGCCGGCGAGAAGGACCTGGAAGGCAAATCGGCCGTGCGCACCGCCGAGCGCTTCCTGGCACCGATGGAGAAGGCGTTCCGCCAGGTGATCGCCCAGGGCGACGACCCGCCCGACCGCAAGCTGGCCGAGAAGCTGGCCAAGAGCGCCGCCAGGATCGGCAAACACCTGGACGCGGGCAACGTGCAACTGGCCTTCAAGGAGCTGTCCCGGGTGCCCGGCATGGCCACCGACCTTCCGGCTCTGGTGGTGGCCGCGCGCCTGGCGGCGCCTTTCACGCCCTTTATCGCCGAGCGTATCTATCGCCATGTTCGCCCGGCCGGTCCGGTCAGCGTGCACCTGACCCGCTGGCCCTTCAGCGAATACTAGGCCGGAAGCCTCAAAAAGAAAGTCGCGCCGCGCCCAACCCCGGCGCTCTCCACCGACAGCTGCCCTCCCAGCTCGGTGGCGGCGTTGGCCGAGCTGTGCAGGCCGAACCCGTGCCCCTCGGCCTTGGTCGTGAAGCGGGTCTGGAAGATGCGGGTCAGGTTCTCGGGAGCGATGCCCATGCCGTTGTCCTGCACCTCGATGCAGGCCGTGTCCGGCTCCTCGAGCCGCAGGCGCAGCGTGAGCCGGGGCGACTCGGTCATCGCCTCCAGCGCGTTGCGGATGAGGTTGACCAGGATCTCCAGCAGCTTGTGACGGTCGACCCGCACCGGAGGCAGGGCCGCGAACTCGCGCTCCACCTCGACGCCGTCGGGCGGGCTCGAAATCGACAGCGCCTGCTCCACGATCTCGGCCAGGTTACACGGCTCGGCCACCTCGGCGGTGTGCCGCGCGTGCGACTGTTGCACCCGGATCAGGTGCTGGATGTGGTCCACGTGGCCCCGCAGCCGGTTCGTCTCGTCGCCCAGCGAGCCCACCAGCCCCTCGAGGTGCTGGGCAAAGCGCGCCAGAAAGCCCGGCAGGCGGCGGCCCTTGGGGTTCTCGGTCAGGAACTCGGCCAGCTCGCGCGGGTCTTTTTGCAGCTCCTCCACCGCCTTGAGCAGCGAGCTGACCTTGGAATCCTCCAGCTTTTCGGTCAACAGATGGCTCGAGACATTCACGCTGTTCATCGCGTTGCCCACGTTGTGCAGCACGCTGGTGGCCAGGTCGGCCATGCCGGCCAGGCGCGAGGCGTCCACGAGCTCGCGCTGCATGGCCTTGACCGGCCCGATGTCGCGAAAGACCACCACCGCGCCGGTCCCGTCGTGAATGGGGACCACGACGTAGGCCGCTGCGAACGGGGCGCCCGCGCGCGTAGCGATCAGGCCGTCCTCCTCGCGCGCCTGCGCCATGCGGACGGGCGGCCGAAAATCGGCCAGCTCCTCGAGCGGACGGCCGATCGCCTTCTCGGCCGTGCACCCCAGCAGGCGGCACCCGGCCGGGTTGAGCTGCTGCACGACCAGGTTGCGGTCGACATGGCAGAGGCCGTCAGGGACGTTGCCGAACACGGTCTGGAAAAGCTCCATGGGCTCGGTGACGCGTCCCACCACGGGGGCGCTCAGCACCATGGCCAGGGCCAGCATCATCAGCCCGATGCCCGCCAGGGCGATGCGCGTGCGCTTGAGAAACGCGTGCGTGGGGGCCAGGTCGCGGTAGAGCACGACCGAGCCGACCTGGCCCAGAGGCGCCACGATCCCGAGCGCGTTGGGCAGCCGAAGCTCGGCCGACTCGGTCGGGCGGCGCAGGCGGGGGAGCCGGGCCCGCATCTCGGGGCTCAGGGTGGGGGCATCCGGACTGCGCATCGACTCGCGATCGGCGCTGATGATGGCCAGCGGGCACCCGGCATCGCGCGCCAGTTGGGCGATGCGTTCCTGGTCCAGGCGGTTGCCCACCAGGACGCAGCCCTCCACCCGCTCCCGGGCGCCCAGAATGGGCACCATGGCGACCTCGTAGAGCTGCCCGCTCTCCTGCCAGTATTCGGCCGCCTGCGAGTCTTCCAGCACGGCTTTGACCCCCGGCATGGTGGCCAGGGAATAGTTGGGGGGCGCGGTCTCGTCCGAGCGGGCCTGGCAGCGACCCTGGGGCCCGAGGGTGAGGATCAGGTCGCAGTCATAGTCGGCCTCGATCTCCCGGAGGAAGGCCACCAGCTGGGCGTGGTCGCCCGCGGTGCGGACGCGGCGAAAGCTCGGATTGCTCTCGAGCGCCACGGCCAGCGTCACCAGATGCTCGAAGCGGGAGGTCTCGTCGCGGCGAAAGCCGCTCAGCGACTGGAGCAACTCCGCCTCCAGCCGCACCTGGGTCTCGCCCAGCACGCTCCGCTCCACGATGATGAGGCTGGCGGCCAGCGTCGCCAGCACCACGAAGCCCACCAGCAGGAGCACGCGGTGGCGGAGCTTCAGGTATCGGTCGCCCGGTTCTGGGCTTCGAACGCCTCCTGCATCACCTGGGCGCTGCGGGCGATGGCCTGTAAGGCGTCGTCGGCGCCGGAGGAGCCCTCCAGCGCGCGGCTCGTCTGGGAGAGGATGACCCCCACCTGGCTCTGGGCGATGCTGAGCAGCTCACCCTGGCGCCGGTTCTGGGCCTGCGCCTCCTGCAGGGCGCGCATGTGATCCTGGGCCAGTCGGGCCAGCTCGACGGTCCGCTTGCGGGTCTGATCGGCCAGGCTGCGCTTGGTCGCCAGCGTGGCGGCCGCCTGCCGGATCTCGACCGGCTCGAAGGGCTTCTTGATGATGAGCAGGCGGTCGTTACCCCCGAGACGCCGGGTGATGTCACGCCAGGAGTAGTCGGCGTAAGCCGTGCAGATGACCACCTGCAACTCGGGGTCGGCCTGCCACAGGTGCTCGATAGTGGCCAGACCGTCCCAGCCGGGCGGCATCCGCATGTCCACGAAGGCGACGGCGTAGGGCAGCCCGTTCTGAATCGATTCCCGCACCCGCAGGTAGGCGTCCTCGCCCTGATGGGCCGAGTCGATCAGAAAGCTTTCGTCGGGCTCCTCGCGCAGCTGCTCCTGATCCTCGTCCCAATCGAGGTCGTTCCCCGAGGTCTGGACCTCGAGAATGCGACGAAAATCCTCGTGGATCTGAGGCTCGTCATCGACTACCAGGACGCGGCGACTGGTCACCCGGCAAAGTTCCCGGGGCGCTCTCTCAACCCCTGCGCTGCGGCTGACTCAGGCCTGGAAGCCCGCCAGGACCTTCTTGAAGATCGGGATCAGCTGCGGGTCGTGCTTGCCGGGAATGCCCGCGAAGAACTCTTCCTGGAACTCGGCCATCGGAATGGCCTGGTTGCGCTCCATGTAGTGCTCCTCGTAGTCTTCGACCAGGGCCAGGATGCGCGCTCCCAGGGGGATCTGGTTGCCCTTGAGCCGGTCGGGAAAGCCCGAGCCGTCCCAGCGCTCGTGGTGATAGCGCACCAGCGGCGCGCACTTCTGCAAGATCTTGATCTTGGCGATCACGTTGGCGCCCACCACCGGATGCATCCGGTCGACGCGCGGCACGAAGGCCGAGCGCATCAGGAGCTTGCCGATGTCGTGGAAATACGCCCCATACCAGACCTGCTGGAAATCGTCGCCTTCCAGGCCCAGCTTGCGCGCGATGGCCGTGGCCATGCGGGTGAGGCGGATGACGTGGCCCTCCGACTCGGGCTCGAGCGACTCGAGCGCGCTCATGAAGAGCTCCACGCTCTGCTGGAAGTAGTTCTGCAGCTGATCCATCACGGTCAGGTTCTGCAGCGCCACCGCGGCGTGCGAGGCCAGCACCTCGAGGATCTCCTTGTCCTGGTCGGTGAACCCGGCGGGCTTGTTGATGGCCTCCACCACGCCAAAGCACTTGTCACCCCAGATGATCGGCACGGCCAGCAGGTTGAGGGTGGGCTCGGCGGTGGCCCGGTCCACGCCCTTGTAGTGGCGAGGATCGTTGGGCACGTCATTGACGATTTCCGACTCGCGCGACAGCAGCACGTGCCCTGCGATGCTGGGGCGGTCGAGGGGGACGCGGATGGTCTCCACCAGCTGCCCCATATCCCCTTTGTGCTTCTTGAAGAACAGCTCGTTTTTCTCGGGATCGTGCAAGAGGATGGAAGCCTCGTCGGCCTCGGTGATCTCCTGGCTGCTGGCGGTGATACGCCCGAGCAGCTCGTCCATGTCGGTGCTGGTCGCCAGCGTCTGCTCCATCTCGAGCAGGCGCGTGAACTTGCTGACTCTCTCTTCGACGGTCGTCATCAGTTGTCCGTGGTGACGCGCAGCAGCTCTTCGTAGGTCGTGATACCCGCGTGGACCTTGCGCAGCCCGTCGAGGTAGAGCGAGCCAAGACCGCAGTTCTTCTTGGCTTCGGCCTCCAGCTCGAGCTGCGTGGCCTGCTTGACGATCATGTCCCGAATGGTGTCGCTGGTCTTGAACACCTCGTAGATGCCCTGCCGGCCTTTGTAACCCATCTGACCGCAGTTGGGACAACCGCGTCCGCGCTGCATCTGAGCGCGGGTCGGATCCAGGCCGTAGCTCTCGAAGATTTCCTTCATTTTGTCGTTGGGCAGGTGGGGCTCGGCGCACTTCGAGCACACGCGGCGCAGCAGGCGCTGGGCCAGCACGCCGTTGAGGGTGGCCGAGGTCATGAACGGCTCGATGCCCATGTCGTTCAGACGCGAGATGGAGGCGATCGAGGAGTTGGTGTGCAGCGTAGACAGCACCAGGTGGCCGGTCAGCGCGGCTTCCACCGCGATGGTGCCGGTCTCCTTGTCACGGATCTCACCGAGCATGATGACGTCGGGGTCTTGACGCAAGAAGGCGCGCAACGCTTTGGCGAAGGTGAGCCCGGCTTTGTTGTTGGTCTGAACCTGAACGATTCCCTTGATGTTGTACTCGACCGGGTCCTCGACGGTGAGGAGCTTGGTATCCGGCGTGTTGAGCACGTTCAGCGTGGCGTACAGGGTGGTCGACTTACCCGAGCCGGTCGGTCCCGTGACGAGCACGATGCCGTTGGGCTTCTCGATCAGCTCTTTCCACAGCAACAGGTCGGGCTCGTGATAGCCGAGCTGCGTCAGGTCGACGCGGGTCGAGCTGCGGTCGAGAATACGCATGACGGAGCTCTCGCCGTGCACGGTCGGCAGCGTGGAGACGCGCAGGTCCAGGTCCTTGCCACCCACGCTGAGCGAGATACGGCCGTCCTGGGGGATGCGCTTCTCGTCGATGCGCAGCGCGGCCATGATCTTGATGCGCGCCATCACGGCCGGCAGCAGCGCCACGGGGATGTTCTCCATCTCCTTGGAGAGCACGCCGTCGATGCGGTAGCGCACGATCACCTCGTCCTCGAAGGGCTCGATGTGAATGTCCGAGGCCTTCTTCTGGATGGCGTTCACGATGATGTGGTTGGTCAGCTTGATGACCGGCTGGTCGATCTGGGCCTCGATGTTGGCCTCGTTGTCTTCTTTCTCTTCCTTGATGTCCACGCCGGCGTCGGAGGCCTGGTCCACCAGCTCTTTCCAGCGCTGATCCTCGCCATAAACGTGGTCGATGGCTTTGATGATGTCCACGCCCCGCCCGAGCACGGCGTCCACCTCGAAGCCGGTGCGGATCTTGATGTCATCGATCGCGAAAACGTCCAGCGGATCCGCCATGCAGAGGGTCACGCGGCGCTCCAGCTTGCCGATGCAGACCATCTTGTAGCGGCGCGACATGGCCTCGGGGATGGTGTTGCCGACCTCTTTGTCGAGCTCGAGCTCCATCAGGTTCACGAAGCGGACGCGCATCCGTTTCGCTTTGGCCTGCATATCCTCGTCGGTTTCGTCCAGGTTCGCCGAGGCCATTTCCTGCGTTTCCATCTACTCTCCCTTGCCCTCTTCCGCTTTTTCTCTCTCTTTAGCCATCTGGTCGTTGATGAGCCCCCGGAACACCTCGAAGAGGTCCGGATCGAAATGTCCGTCCTTCATCTTCTCCATGATCTCGAAGGCCTCAGCCGTCGTGAAATGCTTGGTGCGGTAGACGCGCTTGGTAGTGAGCGCGCTCCAGACGTCGGCGATGGTCATCACGCGCGTGAGCAGGGGAATGCCGGTGCCGTCGTTCTTCTCTTCCTCGCGGCCGCTCTTCTTGTCGGGGTAGCCGCTGCCGTCGAATTTCTCGTGGTGCCCGCGCACGATGGTGACCAGCTCGTCCATGCCCGGCACGTTGCGGAAGAACTCGGCGCTCCAGGCCGCGTGCGTCTTCATGATCTCGAACTCTTCGTCGGTCAGCTTGCGGGGGGCGTTGAGGATCTCCTCATCGATGTAGATCTTGCCCACGTCGTGCAGCTCGGCCCCGATGCGGTAGTATTCTTGCTCTTTCTTGCCCAGCCCCAGCTTCTGGACGATCTTGAGGCCCATGTTGCGCACGTCCATCGAGTGGCGAAAGGTGTAGTTGTCCTTGCGGTCGAGCGCGATCACCATCATGCGCATGACGTTGAGCTGCGCCTCGACCGAGAGCAGCTTGTAGAGCGCGATGTTCTTCTCGAGCGCGGCCACGACCCGCGGGTTGTACAGGCCCCCTGAGCGAGACTGGACGATGGCCAGCGCCTCCTCGTCGCTCTTGCCCTGATAGCTGCGGCTGCGCAGCATCAGGTAGTCGTCGGCCACCTTGAGGATTTGCGCCTCGAGCGGCATCTTGCGGTAGTCGTCCTCGTGCAGGAACTTGATGAAACTGAGGTTCTCGTGCAGGTTCTGGTTGGGCTCGAGAATCTCCACCGCCAGATCGAAGATCTTCGACAGCTTGACCTTCTCGTCGTCGGTCAGCTCCTCGCCGCGCCGCTCTTTGCGCACCAGGGTGCCGGCCAGGGAGACCTTGCCGATCTCGTGCAGGTAGCCAGCGAACAGGATCTCTTCGTTGACCATCGGACAGAGCATCTTGCTCATCTCACGGGCCAGCTGACCGGTTTCCTTGCAGTGCTCCACCTGCTCGGGGCCGCCCGCCGCCTCGTTGAGCTTCATCAAGAGGTCGATGTAGCCGTAATCGAGCTCCAGACGGCGTCCGGCCTTGAATTTGCCGCGGTTCTCCTCGTTGGACCCCTCGCCCTCGAGCAGCGACACGCGGGTGGCCAGCAGCCGGTTCATCTTCTCGGCCAGCTCGGGAATGCGCCGGGTAAGCTGGGTGAAGTCCTCCCGGATGAGCACCAGCGCTTCCACGTCATCGATGGCTTTGACGGTGGCCGAGCGCGGCTGGTCGATCATCAGGGCCATCTCGCCGAAACCCTCGCCCAGACCCAGCTCGCTGAGCACCAGCTCTTCGTCGTTGACCGTCTTGATCACGCGCACGTGGCCGTTGCGTAGCACGTAGAACGAGTCGCCCATCTCGCCTTCGCGCACGATCTGCGAGCCGGCCTCGAAACGCCGCACCTGGAACCGCTCGGCGATGCTGTCGATGACGTCGCGGTGCAACGAATAGAACAGCGGATTGTTGGCGATGAAGTCCGAAACGCTGGATGCCGGTGTCAGACTGGTTTCGATGTCGGTGAGAGAGTCGGCCACAGTGAAGTAAGATACTCGATCTGTTGCCCTTTTATCCTGCTTTGCGTTACAGGATGGGTTCCGCTTTCGGGTCGAGCGCCTCGCCCGGCGCCACTTTGGCCACCAGGTCGAGCTTGGCCGCGGTTTCGTCCACCGAAACCTCGTAAACCTTGAGCGGCTCGCGCTTGCCTTTCAGCTCGACCTCCTCGAGGTAGCGCATCACCACGCTCTCGTCCTTGAGGGCCATCTCGTAAGTGCTCTCGGTGATCAGCACGGGCGAGTCGAGCTCTTTCGACTTACCCTGCATGCGCGAGGCCGTGTTGGTGGGGTCGCCGATGGCCACGTACTGCTTGTGCTGGGCCGTGCCCAGGCCGCCGAAGGCCACCAGGCCGGTGCACAGACCGATGCCGGTCTCGGGCATCGGACGGCCTTGCTTGAGCCATTCCTTGCGCTGCTTTTCGAGCGCGTAGATGATGGCCGCGCCCGCCTTACAACCGGCCGCGGCGTGGTTGGGCTGGGAGGGGCCCTTGAGGCCGAAGACGGCCATCAGAGCGTCGCCCTGGTAGTCGAACACGGCCCCGCCGTAGCGCTCCAGGATGGGTCCGAGCAGCGCGAAGTAATCGTTGAGGCGGTCGATCACCTCGACCGAGGTCAGCTTCTCGGCCATGCTCGTGTAGCCGCGCAGGTCGCTGAACAGCACCGTCAGCTCGGTGGCCTTTCCGCCCAGCTGCAGACCGTTGTTGGCGAGCAGGTCCTCCATGTCGACCGGGGTGAGCTCGCGAATGATGTTCTGCACCTGGCGAATGGTCGCGTCCCGCTGGGCGATGCGCCGGTTGCGCGACAGGACGTGGGCGACGTTCACCAGCAAGAAGGAGACCGCCATACAGACCAGCGGAGGATAGAGCGGCCAGACGATCGAGTTGAGATAGAGCGTGCGGGTGACCAGAATGGAGGCGCCGCAGGCGAGGAAAAAGCCGATCGTGGCCGAGCGGAAGCCCAGCGTGGAGATCAAAAGCCCTGCCAGCAGCGAGCAGAAGCAGAAGAACAGGGCGATCAGCCAGGCGGGAGGGGAGCGGAAGAACGAGTTGGTGAGCAGACTGGCGATCGTGTAAGCGTGCATATCCAGCCCGCTCATCTTGCCGACCGGGGTCATCTTCAGGTCGTAACCCGCGGTCGAGGTGACGCCGACGATGGCGGTGCAGGGCAGGGGCTTGGGCTTGCCGTTGGCATCCAGCACCGGTTTGCCGCTCGCATCCACCTGGGTGCCCACGAGCCCGCCTTCGGCGCCCACGTAACCGCCGTCGTCGACGCTGGTCCAGAGGGCGGAAATGGGAGCATAGATCAGAATCTGATCCAGAGTGGCGTGGCTCTCGTCTTTGGAGGTGTCCTCCATCTTGTAGACTCCGGGCAGCAGTTGCTGGTTGCCTGCGGCTTCGGGATTGATGAAATCCATCATCGTGTTGGCTTTGGCCCCGGTGGCGAAGCGCACCGGCGCGGCATAAGCCAGCGCTTCCACGTAGCGATCCTGACCGGTCTTGGTCTCGCGCAGAATAAGCTTGTTCTTCTCGAGCGCCGACAGATCTCCCAGAATCTCCGCCGGTGTCTTCTTGGCGATGCGCGCGGCGATCACCACGTCCCACGAATAATAGGTCCTGTCTTCCACCTGGATGACGAGAACAGCCTTGCGCATGACGCCGTCAGCATCCGCCCACTCCTGGGTGAAGCCGTTCCGGGCCACGAACTCGGCCGGGGTGACGGTCAGGAGGCTCTCGTGGGGCACGATCGGCCGCGTGGTGGAGGTATCCACGCGATAGGGCACGATGACTTCCGGCCGGGCCAGGGTCTCCCGCAGCGAGCGATCCGCCTCGGGAAAGTCGGAGCGATTTTCGAAGATGATGTCCAGCCCGATCGTCTCGGCGCCGTTCTTGGCCAACCGATCGACCATGTCGGCGTAGTGGTCGCGCTTGATGGGCCAGGTCCAATCCATGAGCGTCAGGCTGTAGTCATCGATGGCCAGGACCACGAGCTTGTCGCGAACCTTGCTGAGCTTCTCCCAGATCTGGTACTCGAGATCGCTGCGGAACCAATCGAACTTGGCCCGTTCATCGAAGGCCGCCAGCGAAGTCTGGTTGATGTCGTGCTGAAAGGTCAGCTCGTCTTTGGCCTTGTCCCGATAGAAGAGCCAGGTCGCCAGGATTCCGACTAAAAGCGAGATGGCGAGCGCAACCAGGCGCTCGCCCCGGGTGTAGTCCGTCCGGATGAGAGAGAGCTTGAAGCGGCTCAACTACTTACGGCATGCAGGGCGGCATGCAACCTCCGCCGCCAGGTGGGGGGCAAGTGGACTGCGGCGGTAGGGTCTGGAGTGGTACTCCGCTGTTGCCGGTCTGGAAGGCGCCATCCCCGATGCCCCCTCCCGCCTGGGTGAATGTTCCCTTCTCGATGGTCGGCCTGGTGTAAGGCGTGTCGCCTCCCAGCGGGTCGGCCATCAGCGCGGGGTTGGCGACCTGGGCGGCGGTGGCGTCGAGGCCGGCGTCGCTGAGATCCACGTTGCGGCCGTCCACCTTGAGCATGGTGCCGTTGAGCTCCATGGTCTGCAGGTCTTGCTGGATGTGCTCTTGCTGCTCGGGCGTCAGCGGGGCATCCAGCGGCATGGTGGGGGCGATGTGGATGATGTTCTTGGCATCGATCACGGCCGGGTAGCCGGCCGGCACTCCTACCGAGATGCTGGGATCGCCGGGGAGAGAAACGTCCACGATGCCATCTGTAACAGCGATGCGGGTCTCACCGGGGGCAGCTTTCAGGTTGAAGTTCTGGTCGAACGGGTCGGGGGTCGTATCGGGCGTACCCGTGAGGGGGGCATACTGGGTCGTCCACTCGGTCCCGCGGGCGCTCAGCACCGCGTTGGACGTGCGCACCTCGTAGTGGCGTTTCTTGCCGGGAGTTTTGGGTGCCTTACTTCGGATCGAGCCTTCCGGAAGCCAGATCACGCAGCGAATCTCCTCGGGGCTGTCCAGAAAGTCGTTGATGGAGACCAGCGTCCGGGGGCCGATTCGGCAGGTCACCCCGCCGGTCAGCGAGCGGCAGTCGGCGATGGCGCGCTGGTAAGTGCGCGTCCAGCCCTCCTTGGGCACGAACGCCGTCAGGGAAACCTGCTGCCAGCCCACGTTGAACTGGTCCGTCTGCAGCGCCGGCGGACGGATGTCGACCTGGCCGGCGCGACGCTCGACTTCGGCAATATCCTTGGAGTCGATCGCCATACCCGGGGCCAGCAGTGCTGCGGCGCTGACCAGCCCGATGGCGATTCCCTGGAGGGCCTTGCGCACAGGACCCACCCCACTTTCTTTACGTTCTACGCTACCAGATTTGGCCTTTTCTTCTGCCGATCCTGCGCAATCATGGAAAAAGGGAACGCCGCATCGGCGTTCCCTTTTTTCTTTCCGCGACCGGTTTACGGGGTGCCGCGACCGGTGTGGGGCGGTGTGTAAGTGTTGGAGCTGCTGGGGTTGAACGGGTCGTAGGTCTGCGAGGAGCCGCTCGGGCTGCGGCTGGGAAGCAGGATTTCAAGCAAAAGGCTGCCGTTGCTCTCGGTGCCGGGGGCGATGAGCAGCGGGCCACCCGTCACGTCCAGCGCCTGGCCCTGGTCGAGGTACTCCGAGTAGAACCCGGTGGGGCCGATGTTCTCCACGTAGTAGGTGCTCAGGTAGCGCTGGCGATAATCGGGATCAGGAGTGGTCAGAGCGGCCGGCAGCTCACCCGCAAAGTGGAAGGACGGGTCGTTGTAACGGAAGTTGGCCACTCCTCCGGCGGGGGCAACCAGGGTGTCGCCCGGGCCCAGCGTGCCGAAGAACGAGGTGCCATCGGCGCCGTAGACATCGACCCAGCCTTCGAAGACCCGCATCAGAGTCACGGCGCCACCCTGGGCCATCAGCTCGCTGTCGGGCACGAGCGAGGCGGTGGGCGCGAGGGGAAGGTTGGCGTAATTGTCGACCACCTGGACCAGGAAATCGGTGCCGCGGGCCGAGAGCACGGCCGAGTTGGTGCGCACGCGATAATCTTGATTGGGACGATGCACCACGCTGAAGCGGGCGGTGCCCTGCTGCAGGATGGCCTCGGAAGAAGGATTGTCGGGATCGAACTTGGCCACGTCGATGACGGTGTCGGGGCCGATCAGCACCGAGCCAGAGCCCAGCTTGCCAACCTGCGCGATCGAGTTGGCTTTGGTCTCGACCTTACCCGCCACCATGTAGCGGTTGGTCATCACATTGACCGGCTGGTTGCTGTTCAAATCGTAGCTGACGACGCTGCCCTGGCGTCGCACGATCACCTTGCGCTCGTCGGCGGTGGCCGGACCGATCAGAAGCCCGGCCCCGACCAGACCCAGCAGTGCCAGTTTGCGGAATGTGTTCATCGTTGCTACCCCTTTATCTGTCCCCCACCCGGAGGGTTAATCTTCTTCAAGTCCCAGAGAGCTTACGTCGGTCCCGGGCCGAATTCCTCCCCAAAATCAGAAAGACCCGGCCCAATGGGCGGGTCTTTCACTTAGAGTCGCTCAAGTGCGCGCGTCCGCGCGGGTCTATGCTTCGGGGAACTTGCGAATTACCCCGACGACCCGACCCAAGATCTCCAAGTCGGCTCGTCCCTCTGAGACTCTGTTTCCGTTGAGCCGGCACAACGTCGGATTCTCACCGTCGTCAGTCAGCACCATGTCGCCTTCCCGCACTCCGGAACTCCGGTTTACGATGACGAGGTCACCCGGCATGATCGCTTCGTCGCGATACCGTTCCGTGTCGACCGGAAACAGAAATGATTCCCGATTTCCCACCAGCTCGAGCGGCAGGGAGATTGTCCTACGCGGCCCGTCGTGGTCCGCATGGACCCCGACAGGAATCTCCACCAACCTGATCCCCGTGCCCTTCGGCCCGTCAAGGAGCTCGATGCTCCTCGGCTTCGAGGGATTCCGGCGCAGATAACCCTTCGTTTCTAAGCTCCGAAGGTGACTGTGCACGGTTGAGCTCGATGACAAACCCACCGCCTCACCGATTTCTCGGATCGACGGGGGAAACCCCCGGGATTGCACCGACTGGCGGATGAACTCCAGGATCTGCTGTTGCCTTCGACTCAAGCGACTCTTACTCTGAGTAGATCCTGCCATTCCGGCCTATACCTCCTAAGGGGGGGGTGCGATGCTGGCTGAGTATACCACCGTCGGGGTCAGGCACGCAACCGAT
The DNA here is from genome assembly GCA_039809865.1 of Vulcanimicrobiota bacterium. Taxonomy (GTDB): domain Bacteria; phylum Vulcanimicrobiota; class Xenobia; order Xenobiales; family QWHO01; genus QWHO01. The sequence goes on along the minus strand of JBDHVW010000041.1, from coordinate 48,752 downwards.
GGAAGGGGCGAAAATCCGTTCTTTCCTGGCGAAAACGTGACTCAAAGTGTGGCGAAAATTACTCGTGGTTGGCAGGGGGGGCGAACCTACGTGCTTTGGAAAAACACCGAACGTTCCGAAAAAATTTCTCGCTGTAGGCAAAAATAGTTCCTTAAGTCCTGGACCTGTCTGCATTTGCCGTCATGCACAGTTTTGGAAACAAGTCGGCTACAGAGTTGCTTGTGCTTGCCAGCGAAAAGTTCTTCAAGAAATAACAGAGCAGCGGTTTGTCAGAGACGAACCGCTGCCCGTGTCACACATGCATGATAGGCCTGGGAAGACCTATACTATGAGTATGAGTGAACCTCCCTGGTCGGGGGTTCTAAGCGCTGGGAACGAGGACCTTGACGGCCTCTTCCTCAGTTTTAAAGATCTCGAAGATCTTTACAAGACCGGTGATGTTAAAGATTTTCTTGATCTGGGGGTTGGTGCAGATCAGGAGGATACGACCGTCGTGCTCGCGGACCTTCTTGAGGGCGCCGATGAGGACGCCCAGTCCGGTGCTGTCGATATAGCGAACGCCTTCGAGGTTGATGACCAGGTTGTAACGACCCTGGTCGATCAGCTCGTTGATGGTCTCCTTGACCCGGGGCGAGGTGTAGACGTCGATCTCGCCCTGCACTTCTACGGCGTGGGCACCGTCTGAGATCGGACGCGAGTTGACTTTGATGTCCACAGTGATGTCCTCCTGAAACTTAAGCGCGCTCGGGACGATCGGTCTCGGGCTCGGCCTTGGCGGAACGGGGGCGGCGCTCGTCGTAGAAAGTCTTACCTTTCTCGACCAGCTCCTGGTAGTCTTCCTTGAGATCGGCTGCGAAATCGGAGGCGCGCTCCTGCATGTCTTTGGCCGTATCTTTCAGCAACTGCCGGGTTCTTTCGCCCGACTGAGGCGCCAGGATGATCGCCACCGATGCGCCCACAACGGCTCCCACCAGGAGCCCAAAAGCGAACCCGATACCTTCCTTGCGATTCTCCACCAGGGCCACCTTCCTTTTCCCATGCCGTTTCTAACGGTTATCGGGTCGCCTTCGCAGCCGTCTGAGTCGAATCCTTCACGGACTGTTGGCAGTTTGGAGTTGGCAGTTGGCAGGAGTTTAGCCCGTCCGCAGGGCTTCCACGGGGCTCAGGCGGGAGGCCTGTTGGGCGGGGTAGGCGCCGGCGAGGAGGCAGCCGAGCACGCCAAAAGCCAGCCCGGCCAGCACAATCGGGGCGCTGGGGGCGAAGAGGTGGGCATCGGTGAGCACGCCCTGGGGGCCGTAGCGGGATAGAGCTGCCTGCGTGAGCCACCCGGCGGCAAGGCCCAGGACGACGCCCGCGAGCGCGCCCGCCAGGCCCAGAGCCCCTGCCCGGGTCAGGTAGAGCAGGCGGATGTCGCCTCGCGTGGCCCCCAGAGCCCGGTAGAGCCCGATGAAGCGGGCCTCCTCGCGCACCTGCAGCGACAGGCCGGTCGAGATTCCCACGCCCGCGATCAGCAAAATGGCGGCCGCGAAGCCCACCAGGGCCACGCGGGCCCAGGTGACCCCCGAGGCGATCTTGCGCGACATCTCCAACCCCGGCGTGCTCAGGCCGAGCTGCTCGGCGGCCCGGGCCACCTCCTCGACGCGCTCGGGCGAGTCGACCTCCACGGTCAGGGCGTAGTATTTGAGCGGTCGGCCTTCCCACTGCTCCACCAGGGCCAGCGGCAGCGCGGGGCCGCCGATGCCGATCTGATCCGAGACCCCCACGATCTCACAGGTCCGCCGCACCGAGGGACCGGGCGCGAAGCTCGACGACCCGACGATCAGCGTGAAGTGGTGCCCGATGACCGCGCTGCTCGACAGGGCGGGGAGCTTGGTGTGGATGCTGATCCCGGCGTTGACGATGTCGATCGCCGCCAGGGGGAATACGGCCGGATACGGCTCGATGTCGGTTGCCTCGAATTTCTTGCCGCGGGCGACCTGGTCGGCCACCAGGCCGGGGTCCACCGCCTCGGCGATCATGTCGGTGACCAGCGACTGCCCACCGTAACTGGCGAAGAGCTGACACGGCTCGGGCAGGTGGGCCTGGCGATAGACGTTCGTCACGCCGGGCAACTGCTTGAGCTTGTCGACCGTCTCGTTGGTGATCGACCCCTGCAGGGCCACCGGCCCGAGGCTGAAGCTGGAGGGCTGCACCTTGATGCGGTTGGGCAGCGAGCCCACCACGCGCTGCCGCAGCAGCTCCTCCACGCCGCTGGCGAGGCTGAGGAAGTAGATCAGGCAGGCGACGCCCAGAGCCACTCCCAGCGCCAGCGGCCAGTTCCGCCAGGGCGAAGCTCCCGCTTCCCCCATCGCCAACCGGAAGAGTCTGCCGTCAGCCAACGAGTTTGCCGCCTTCCATTTTGACGGTGCGCTGGGCCACGTCGAGGATGGAAAGGTCGTGGGTGACCACCACCAGCGTCACCTTCTCGGTCTGGTGGATCTCCGACAGGAGCTGCAGCACCACGCCGGCGGTCTCGCCATCGAGATGGCCGATCGGCTCGTCGGCCAGCACGATCGAGGGGCGGTTCACCAGCGCGCGGGCGATCGCCACCCGCTGGCGCTGGCCGCCCGACAGGCGCGAGACGGGTCGGTGCTCCATGCCTCCGAGTCCCAGCTTTTGCAGCAGCTCCCGGCAGCGGGCCAGCCCCTCCTTCATCGGCGCCGAGCAGAAGTAGAGGGGAACCGAGGTGTTCTCCAGCGCCGTGCGCGCCGGATGGAGGTGAAACGACTGGAAAACGAAGCCGATCCGGGCGGAGCGATAGGCCGAGAGGGCCGCGTCCGAGGCCGTCAGCAAATCCGTATCGGCCACTCGCAGAGCGCCCGCGGTCGGCCGCTCCAGCCCTCCGATCAGGTTCAAGAGCGAGGTCTTGCCCGAGCCCGAGGAGCCAACCACGGCCAGGAACTGCCCCTCGGGCACGCTCAGATCCACCTGGTCCACGGCCTGAATCGGTCCGTAGCTGAGGGAGACTCCCTCGAGCGCGATCAGTGGCTCGACCAAAGATAGAGGAGCTGCGGCGAGTCGTAGGTTACCTTGCGCAGCATCTCCTCGACGCTCGGCTGGGGCACGCGGGTCTCCATCGAGAAGAGGTCGGCCAGACTCGGCTCCTTGCGGTAACGCACGATCTTGGCGTCGTCCGACTTGGCCAGCGAGCGGATCTCCTTGTAGGCGTCCTCCTCGTAGCCGATCGCGTCGACCAGCTTGAGCTCCAGGGCCTGGGGCCCGGTGAACACGCGGCCGTCGGCCAGCTGTTTCACCTTCTCGGCGCTGATTTTCCCCTGACGACCTTCGGCCACCACGAACGTGAAGCGCTCCCACATCTGGGTCACCAGGTCTTGCAGCAGTTTGCGCTCGGCCGGCTTCATCGGCCGGTAGGGCGAGCCGATGTCCTTGAACGACTCGGCTTTGTCGAACCGCAGCGACTTGATGGTCTCGACGCTCACGCCCACCTTGCCCATCAGGTTGGTGACGTTGAAGAACTGCGAGATGACACCGATCGAGCCCGTGATGGTGGTCGGATGGGCGATGATCTTGTCGCTGGCCATCGAGATGTAGTAGCCGCCGCTGGCCGCCACGTCGCCGAACAGCACCACGATAGGCAGCTTCTCGTCCTTGCGGAAGTTCTTGAGCGCGTTGTAAATGCGATCGCTCTCGGTCACGCCGCCCCCGGGAGAGTTCACCTCCAGCAGGATGCCCTTGACATCGTCGTCCTTGCCGGCTTTCTTGAGCTGGGCCTTGACCGCGTCGAACGTTCCGCCGCCCCGCTCCAGGCTGTCCATGATGACGCCCTTCACCGAGATGACCACGATCTTGTCCGAGGCCGAGGACTTGCCGTCCACCAGCACCTCCTGCAGGTGGTCCTCCCCGTCGCTGTCGCTGCCCCCTTTGGCCGCCACGGCCAGCATGAGGATCAGGTTGACCCCCAGGCTGGCGAGCAGAAAGATGCCCAGCAGGATGGCCATCCAGGGCAGGCCGCCCTTCCTGGCGGGGGCCGGGGGGGGCGGGGGAGGCGGTGCAGGCAGCATCAGGGGGTCATCCTTTGAAGAGAGCGGTCGCGAAGAAGACGAGGTTGGCCGGGCGCTCGGCCAGGCGGCGCATGAAGTAGGGATACCATTGCGAGCCAAACGGCACGTACACGCGCACGTTATAGCCCTCCTTGCGCAGTTGCAGCTGCCGGTCGCGGCGGATGCCGTAGAGGAACTGGAACTCGAAGCTGCTGGGGGAGATGCCCTTCTCGCGAGCATACTGGATGGTCGCCTGGATCATCTGCTCGTCGTGCGAGGCGATGGCCGGATAGGTGCCGTGGCTGAGCAGGTCCTTCATCAGCGTCACGTAGTTCTCGGAGACCTTGGCGCGGTCTTGGTAAGCGATGAGGGGGGACTCGTGGTAGGCGCCCTTGCACAGCCGCACGCGCCCGTGGAGCTCGTTGGCCCGAGCCACGTCGGCCCGGGAGCGATGCAGGTAGGCCTGCAGCACCACACCCACGTTGTCGTAATTGGCGCGGGCCTTCTCGAAGACTTGCATGGTCTTCTCGGTGTAGTCCGAGCCCTCCATGTCGATGCGCACGAAGATGTCGTGCTTCTTGGCGGCCGCCAGGATGCGCTCGAGGTGGGCCACGGCCACCTCCACGCCGTGATCGAGGCCCAGGGCGGTCAGCTTCAGGGAGACGTGGCTCTCGAGGCCGGAGGCCACGATCGCCTGCACCACCTCGAGATACTGGGTGGCCGCCTCCTCGGCGCCTTCGAGCGTATCGGCGTTCTCCCCCAGAAAGTCGAGGGTGACCATCAGGTCATCGGAGCGGAGCTGGGCCACCGCCTTCATGGCATCCTCGAGCCCCTCTCCCGCCACGAAGCGGCGGGCAACCCGCCGGGCGAGGGGGTTCTTGACCATCAGGGCCTTCAGCCAGCGGCTGGAAGCCAGTACCAGTAACAATCTGCGCAGCATTACAATCGAGTCCCTTTTTAGTGGCAGGGCGGTTTCTTGCAGGACCCGCGCGAATCCTCCGCCAAGCCAGGGCGATGGCCGACCGTCTCTATTTTCGCACGCGGCAGTGGGTGCCCATCGCCGGGTCCGAGGTGGTCACGCTGTATGAAACCGACCTCGATCGCCTCGTCCTGCGCTACCTGGTGGTGGGCGGCGCCCAGACCGACCTGATTCGGGGCGTGCGCTACCGTCTGGAAGAGAGTGCGGCCCTCGAGAATTGCGAGGCGGACGAGTTCCTGAGCCGCTGGAGCGACGAGCGGTCTCCCGCGCGCAGCGCGCTGCCCGACTTGCCCGACCAGGAGGGGCCCGGTCCGGGCGAAGAAGTGTCGCCGGGGTGAGTGAAAACCGAAAGTGGATCTGCGTGGGGGAGGCGCCCGCCGTGCGCCTGGCAGCGTTGGACTATGGTCCTCGCGATGCCCCGGTGCTGTTCTTTCTCCACGGCGGGGCGGGCCGCTCCACCCAGTGGCGCCACCAGATGGACTACTTTAGCGACCGCTTTCGGGTGCTCAGCTACGACTTTCGGGGCCACGGTGAGAGCGAGATCGCCGCTTCCGGCTACACCTTCGACAACATGGTGCGCGACTTCGAGCTGGCCATCGAAGCGCTGGAGGTGCCCCGCTTCGCGCTCATCGGCCACTCCTTCGGGGGCGCGGTGGCGGCCGGCTACGCGACCAAGCGTCCCGAGAAGCTGGAGCGGCTGGCGCTCGTCTCCACGGCCGGAGAGATTCCCCTGAACCCGCTGACGTCGGTGCTGCTCAAATGCCCTACGTCGCTTCTGGACCAGGTGCGGAAGGTCTTCAAGAACCAGGTCAACTGCCCCCCGGGCGTGCTCAAGCAGCTGGTGCCCAACCTGATGCGCTGGCGCGGCTGGGACCTCTACGCCAGCATCAACGTGCCCACGCTGGTGCTCTCGGGCGAGTTGGACTGGCTCACCCGGCCCCGCGCCATGCGCAGGATGGCCGACCTGATCCCCAACGTCGAGTTCGTCAGCCTGCCGTTTTGCGGGCATCTGCCCCAGCTCGAGCGGCCGGCCGCCGTCAACCGCATCCTGGAGCGCTTTCTCGAGCCGGGGCTCAAGCGCAGCTGGCGCGGCCCGCTGGAATCGTCCGCGTGAGCTGGTTCTCGCATTACGATCCCGGCGTGCCGGCCGAGCTTTCGCCCACCGACCAGCCCCTGACGGAGCTCCTGGCCGACTCCGCGCGCCGCTGGCCGCGTCGGGCGGCCGTCTGGTCCGAGGCGGGGGCGCTCTCCTACGAGCAGCTCCTGGCCGAGGTCCAGAAATTCGCTTCGGTGCTGGTGGAGCTGGGTTTGCAGCCAGGCGACCGCGTGGCGGTGCTGTTGCCCAACTCAGTGCAGGCGCTGGTGGCGCTCTACGGCACGCTGTGGGCGGGTGGAGCCTGCGTGCTGGTGGCTCCCGAGACCCCCGCGGCCCTGCTCGAGCAGCAGCTGATGGATGCTCGCCCGCGCGCCAGCGTCGTCCCCTCGCCTTTGCCCGAGCAGCTCGAGGAGGTGCTGCGCCGGGCCGCGTCCGAGTTTCTCATCCTGAGCTCCGGGCGCGAGTACACGCGCTACATGCGCGGTTGGCTGCGCGTGGCCGCGCGCATCGCCGCCGGTTTGCCCGAGCGCCGTTACCTGCGATGGCGCCGCCTGATGCGCGAGGCCGATCCCGAGTTCCCCCGCGTCGAGGTGGATCCGGCAGCGCCCGCGGTGGTGCTCTACACCGGCGGCACCACGGGCTCTCCGCGCGGGGTCGTGCTCAGTCACCGCGCTCTGGTCGCCAATACCCGCCAGCTGGCGGCCTGGGACTCGCGCATGAAGCCCGGGCAGGAGCGCATGCTCTGTTGCCTGCCGTTCTATCACGCCTACGGCCTCACCGCGGCGGTCAATCTGGCAATGGCGGAGGGGGCCACGCTGCTGCTTCCGGCCGCCCCCACCCCTCAGGAGATCCTGGAGACCATCGGCCGCTTCAAGCCCACCTTGTTCCCGGGCGTTCCGATGCTCTACGGGGCGCTGCTCAATCAGCCCAACCTGCGCTCCTACGGTCTGAAGACCATCCGCGCTTGCATCTCCGGCGCCGCTCCTCTGCCGATCGAGGTCCAGGAAGGCTTCGAGAAGGTCAGCAAAGGTCGGCTCGTGGAGGGTTACGGGTTGACCGAGTCGGGCCCCGTCACCCACGCCAATCCGCTCGAGGGGCGGCGGCGCAGCGGCTCCATCGGCCTGCCGCTGCCTTCCACCGAGGCCTTGATCGTCGATTTCGAGACGGGCCTCGAGTTGCCGCACGGACAGGTGGGTGAGCTGATCGTGCGCGGTCCCCAGTTGATGGACGGCTACTTCGGCAATCCCGAGGCCACCGCCCGGGTGCTCATCGACGGCTGGCTGCACACGGGCGACATGGCCCAGCGCGACCAGGACGGCTTTTTCTACCTGATCAACCGCAAGAATGACGTTCTGCGCCGAGACGGACGGCTGATCTATCCGCGCGACATCGAGGAGGTCATGTTCGAGCATCCGGCGGTACAGGACGCCGCCGTGGTCGGCTGGCCCCCCTCCGGCGACCCGGCGGGTCCCCATCCGTGCGAGGAGCTGCGCGGCTTCGTGGTGCTGCGTCCCCGCAAGCACGCCTCCGGTGAGGAGATCCGCTCGTTTTGCGAGCGGCGCTTGCCGGCCGCAATGGTCCCCGCCCGCGTCCAGGTGCTGGCCCAGCTGCCCCGAACTCGGCTGGGCAAACTGCTGCGCCGCGAGCTGGGTCGGATCTGAACCTTCTGCTCCGTGCCGGCGTAAAAGCCGGTATGAAGAGAGAAATCGGTCTTGTGCTCCTGGTGGCCCTGGCCCTGACGGGCTACCACTGGTGGGTCACCAACGCCCCGTTCCGGTTTCAGGAGCGCCAGGTCGTTCCCTGGACCCATCCCAACGCCGAGGCCTTCCTGCAGTACCGCCGCAGGCTGGTCCAGTGGGACATCCCGGACACGTTCCGGGTGGCCGAGGACATCCGCGCGCTCTACGGCCGCGCCAGGTCCGGCAGCATCGACGCGTCCAAGCTCGACTATAAGGCCGATCAGCTGATTCGGCGTCTCAACGACTTGAACGACGACGTGACCGGTCGCGAGACCCCCACGGTTTTTCTGGCGGGGGCTCGCTTCCTGGTCCACGGCCAGGGCGACTTCTATCGTTGTCTGGTGGGGTTGCAGCAGCTGCCCGGGTCGCCGAACCGAGAGGCGACTCTGAAGGAAGCCTGGTCCGCGTGGCAGGCCGGCTACGCCCGCACCGCCGCCGCCCAACGCGTCATCCGTCTGGACGTCAACTACGACGCCCGCTGGGAAGACTGAAATCCAGGGCACCCCGGCAAGGTAACCACACGAGTCTGGAGAACCCTCAGGGGATGGAGCGACCGATGCTCACGATCCTGGGGGTTCTTGGCGTCGTAGCGGTCATGGCGGCGATGGGGCAGCCGGATCCGCCGCCGCACGTTTTCGTGGCCGAGGCCGCCCAGGTGACGGCCGACGAGTATGCTGTCTACCGGGCTATTCTGCCGCCCGAGTGCAGGGTCGAAGGGCGGACCTATGGCGAGGTCGTGGGAGGCTGCGAGCCGGGGCAAACCCCGAGGCTTTCGGACGTTCGGGGCTCGAACGACCGTCGCTGGCCCCTCGACCCGGTCGAGCTCGGGAGGTTCCTGCTGAACGCCGACACGGGTTTGCAGGGCAGCTACGACCCGGACCGCCCGTCCGATTACTGGTGCGTCTCCCGCGTGGGCTGGAGCAAGTCGCATCGCCACGCCGTGGTCTACCTGGCTTACTACGGCCGGGGAATGTCCATCGAGAGCTCGCTGGCCCGCGCCGAGCTGCGCGACGGCAAGTGGGTCAAGCTGTGAAGCGCTCGCTGCTGGCCGTGATCGTGGCAGTGGCCGTGCTGGGCTTCTTCTTTCGCCCGACCGATCGGATCACCGCTGACGAGATCGAAATCTACCAGAAGACTTTCGGGCCCGACGCCCTGGTGGTCTCTCGGACCGAGCCCATGGATGGACATCCAGCCGCAACGCTGGACCCGGCCCCTTTCTGGTTCACTCTGATCGCACCGCAGGACCTGGAGCAAACCGGGCACCGTCAATATGCGACGGTCTCTCGCGTACGGTTTCGCGGTGATGACGCAGTCTTGCATCTGGTCATCCGGGTGCGTGCGACCGTTGTGACTGACCGTTGGGTCAGTTTTGTGCGGTCGAACGGCCACTGGAACCGGGAGGAACGTGCTTATCCCACGCACTGACCTGAAGCGCACGCTTCCGCTCGGCGTTGCCCTCGTAGCCACGGCTCTCCTCGCCTGGGTATTCCGTCCCGACGTCATCGACGCGGATGAGTATGCGGTCTACAACGCCCTCTGCGGCCCAACCGCGCTTGTTTGCTCAGAGGTCGACCCCATAGACGGCCGTCCTGCCGGCGTCCTGAGCCCGACCCGATGCAAATTCCACCTGCTCACTCCCTCCGAGCTCGAGCACTGGTTCGGATCCGGTCGCGACGAAGCGGCCTGGGAGCGTTTCCGTCAAGCGAGTGCGAGCCATCAAAGCGTTTACGCGACCATCTCGCGAGTCCAGTGGAGCGGCGAGCGCTCCCACGCGACGGTTCAAATCACGGGCCATACGGGCCCGGTCGACGGACCCACCTTCACGGTCGAGCTGAATCGCGCCCAGGATGGGCGCTGGAACATCGAAGGAACCCCGGCTCTGGAGTTATGAATGCGTAAGACCCTGATCGCCCTGCTCATCCTGACCGCCCCCGCCCTGGCCTGCCCCGCCGAGAGGTTCGTCGAGGCCGCGGAGCGCGGCGACCTGCCTGCGATGCGGCGCATCTGCGTCCCGGTTGACGTGCGCTTTGACGGTGACACGGCGCTCACCGAGGCAGCCGAGGAGGGCCATCTCGGGGTCGTGCGCTGGCTGCTCGACCAGGGAGCTCGGCCCAATCTCGGCGATGAGGAGGGGGAGACCGCCCTGCACGAGGCCGCCGACGAGGGTCACCTCGAGGTCGTGACCTTGTTGCTCGACCGCGGAGCCAACCTCGACCAGTCCGACCTGGAGGGCCGCACTCCGCTGATGCTGGCCGCCGGCGAAGGCCACGCCGATGTGGTCGCCCTGCTGCTGCAACGTGGCGCCAACGTGGGCGCCCTCGATAACCGCGCCCGCTCGGCCCTCGACTACGCCAGGGACGCAACCATCCAACAGCTGCTCAAACGCCGTGGCGGTTGAAATTGCCGCTCAATCTGACTAGAATGGTCACATGAGCAAAGCCGTTTCGGTCACCGACCTGAAAGCCCATTTGAGCGCCCATCTCAAGCGAGTCAAAGCCGGCGAAGAGATCCTGGTGGTGGAGCGGGGTGTGGTCATTGCGAGGCTGAGCCCGCACGTGGCTCCCTTGGATGATGCCGAGGAGGAGGCCAGGATGCAGCGACTCTACCGCGACGGAGTCATCAAGCCGGGCAATGGAAATTCGATCTCGGAGTTGCTTGCTCAGCGTCGCCGTGCGCGGAGCAGCGCCTCGGTTCTTCAGGCATTGTTAGAAGACCGCGAGAATGGGCGTTGAGATTCTGGGACAGTTCGGCGTTGGTTCCGCTGGTCGTGGATGAATCGGTCAGCGACGAAGTTGACGCCTTACTCGACGAAGATGACCAGGTTATGCTCTGGTGGGCCACCCCGGTTGAGTGCGAAACGGCCCTGTGCCGTAGATTTCGCGAAGGCAGTCTTTCGATCGACGAACTTCAGCTTGCCCGCGGGACCGCCAGAGTCATGTTCGCGGAAGCCCAGCATGTTGCTCCAAGTGAGGCCGTGCGCGGGCTGGCAACCCGTCTGGTTGAAGTTCATCCGCTCCGAGCGGCCGACGCTATGCAACTCGCTGCGGCACTGATCTGGGCTGAACATCAGCCTTCTGGACGCCAGTTCGTCACGCTGGACCAGCGTCTCCGCGCGGTCGCCCTCCAAGAAGGCTTCACCGTCCGACCCTGAGGGCTTTTCACCGTTCTTTGAGCCCCTTGCGGCAAACTGCCAGGCATGCGAGTCGATGCATTCACGGGCTTTGCCTTTGCGAACCCCCCTGCTGCCCAGCAGCAGGCGGCCGCGCCCGTGCCCCGAGACCGTGTCGAGTTGCTCGAGAAGCTCCACGGCAACGGCGCCGAGTTCCAGCGCAAGCGCCTCGTGGGCGATCTTGGCTGGCGCGAGGCCACCCCGCGCCAGGCCGCGCAAGCTCTGGCCAACAAGGACCCGAACGACCTGCAGGTCCGGCTCCCCAACGAATCCTGGCAGCCTCTGCGCACCCCGGAGGACCTGACCGTCCTCAATGCCTTCCAACAGAACGACCTGACTCAGCTGGGGCCGCTGGCGCAGCAGCTGGATCAACTCCTCAAAGCGGGCACCGTCTTCACCCAGGACGATCAGCCCATCGGCGCCTGGGGAGCTTACGCCCGCATCCAGGCCGGCGAGCCGGTTCAGGTAAAAGACACCCGCCTGGTGACCCCGCAGGACGTGGCCATGCTCAGCTACCTCCAGAACCTCGCAGGCCCCGAGGCACTCGACCGCCCCGAGCTGGGCGCCGCGGTCAAGACCTTCCACGAGCAGGGCTACCTGACCCGGAATCCGGTCCATCTCTATCGTGAGCAGCCCGCGCAGCTGGGACTGGAGTGGCACGGCGTCCCGGTGGGCAACTGGCAGGGCGGTCACCCCGAGGCCCTGCTCCCGCAGCTCGAGAAGCAGCGTCTGGACTACGCCCGCGAGCAGCTCGGTCAAGCTCCCGAGCCGATTCGCGAGGAGGCCGCCCGGGAGTTCGACCGCCTCCCCGCAGCCAACCGCGCCGATTTCAAGCAGTGGCTCGCCCGGCTCGAGCACCCGCAGGCCGCCGCCAACCTGGCGAAGCTCCCCGAGGACCGCCAGAAAGCCCTTTCCGAGTGGCTGGAGAAGGCGGTCCCGCAGCCGGTCGGTCAGTTCACCTGGGCTGAGCGCGACGGCATCTGGAGCGACAGTCCGGACGGCCCCTATCTCAACCACCAGACGAGCTGCCTGAGTCTGCCCCCGATCAACCTTCGCCACACCGAAGGCGGCACGTTCAAGTTCAAAGCCCAGTACGCCCTGGAGAACAACAGCGATTGGGTCATCCTCGAGGCTTCGCCGGACGGTCAGAACTGGGACCAGCTCAAGTCGTTCACCGGCAAGGGCGACTGGGCCGAGCACGAGGTCTCCCTGGCCGCCTACCGCAATGGCAACGTGCAACTGCGTTTCCGTCTCAAGTCGGACGGCTCCAACGTCTACGACGGCATCTCGCTCCAGGCGATGAGCGTGACGGCCCGACCCGTCTTCCAGAGCGAGCGCAGCGTCCTGTGGCCCACGCCGAAGCAGCCCCTCGTCGAGGCCTTCGCCGGAGCAGCCGCTCAGAACCAGCCCCTGGAGGCTCTCCAGACCATCGTCGCCGCCCTTGGCCCCGGCGAGGCCGTGCGCCTCTGGCAGGCACTCCCGGCCGAGCTGGAATCCCGCACCGCCGAGCTGGCTCCGCGCCTGGGAACGCACGCCGCCGTCGCCGTCGCCAGGAGCGGCGGCGAGCCCGCGACCTTCGAGGCCTCTCGCCGCCTCGCGGCCGCGCCCGACGACCTCGAGCAGGTCATGCGTATTCACGAGCGCCTGAGCAAGCTGCCGCAAGCCTCGCAGGAGCAGGTCCAGCGGCTGGTTCAGCGCACCTGCCCCGATTGGACCCCTCAGGGCGGCTGGCACAGCACCGCCGACGGCGCCTGGTCGGACAGCCCCGGGCCTTACAAGAACAACCAGAATGCCACGCTGACGACTCCTCCGCTGGACCTTCGCCACTTCCAGCAACCGGTGGTCACGTTCCGCGAGCGCCACGCCCTGGAGAACAACAGCGACTGGGTGCTGGTGGAGGCCTCTCGCGACGGCGGCCAGTCCTGGGACACGCTCAAGAGCTTCACCGGCACCGGCGACTGGACCGAGCACAAGCTCGACCTGGCCAGCTACGGCGAGGGGCCGCTCCAGCTGCGTTTCCGCCTCAAGACCGATGGCTCCAACGTGGCCGAGGGGCTGGACTTCGCCGACTTCCGCCTGGACGCCAGGCCCACGCTCGCGCCGGGCGCCCCCTCGCAGCTTGTGTTCAGCGATCAGGCCCGGGCCTGGCGGGAGACGCTCGACCGCGTTCTGGAGGAGTCGGCCGGCCCGCGCCTGGAGCGGCTGGACAAGCTGTCCGAGAAGCTGCACCCGAGCCAGGCCCTGAGCATGCTCGCTCTTCCCGGAGAGCCAGAGGCGCTCTCGGAGGCCGCTCTGCGGATCGGCACTCCGGCCGCGCAGGCCCTGGCCGATCGGCTCGACCAGGTCGGCGCGTTCGAGGTGACCCGCGAGGTCGCGCGCCAGCTGCAGCAGCCCCTGGTGCTGGACGAGCTGGTAGCCGCGAGCAGCCGGGCGACGGCTCAGACGGTGCCCAACCTGCTGGGCTGGACCACCGACACCTGGGTGCGCGGCGGCGCCGGCGTCTGGAGCGACAACCGCAGCGGCCGTTACCGCCCGAACTCCAACAACTCCCTGGCGATGCCGGCCGTTTCGCTGGCGGGACAGACGGGCGCGAAGCTGCGCTTCGATTGCTGGTGGGAAACCGAGAATAATTCCGACTGGGTGCGCCTCGAGGCTCGCCGCGACGGCAAGGAATGGATGCCCCTCAAAGCCTGGACCGGGGCGAGTCTGGGGTGGAAGTCGGAGGAGGTCGATCTGTCCGACTTCGGCGAGAGCCGCGTGGAGCTCCGCTGGCGCCTCACCTCGGACGGCAGCAACGAGGGCGCCGGTTTCCGTCTGCGGGGGGCACGGATCGAGGACTCGGAGCAGACGTTTTTCAGCGATCGCCCGGAGGATCTGGCTCCGCTGCACGAGGAGCTGGTATCGCGCTTGAGCAGCCCCCTGAGCTCGCTGAACCTTCAGCACGGCCTGTGCGTGGGGCTGGCCGTGAGCGACCCGTCTTTGATGCGGATGGTCGAGGTGCAGGGCCTGAAGGCCGCTTTGACCGCCTGGGAGGACATGTCGGGTTTGCAGGGCGACGCGCTCACGCAAGAGGTGGATCTGCGCAACCAGAGCGCGCTGTTTCGTCGCTACGGCGCCGACCCGGTGCGCGTCGCCGAGGCCCTGCGCGACTCCGAGCTCGATACGGCGGGCGTCCAGGCGCTGGGCAAACTGCGTGACGGCCTGGCCCAGGGGGGCTGGAAGCCCACGGGCGACTGGGGTCGCACGGCGCGCGGCTGGAGCGACAGTCCTAACGGGCCCTACAAGCCCAACCAGAATGCGGCTCTGGAGTCGCCCACGCTGCGCGTCCCCGCCGGCGGGACGCTAACGCTCGAGGGCAACTGGCAGTTGGAGGGAAACAGCGACTGGGTGTCCCTGATGGTGGGGGACAAGCAGCTGGCGCGCTGGACGGGCTCGGGGACCGGCCTGCAGACCGTGGACCTTGGCGCCTACGCGGGTCAGGACGTCAAGCTCCGCTTCGTCCTGCGCAGTGACGGCAGCACCCAGTATGCCGGGATGGACTTCTGGAATCTCAAGGTTTCGGGCTCGGACGGCCGGGTGGCTTTCCGTGACGACGGGGGCCGGATGGCGGCGGACGCGTTGTTGGAGCTGGCCTCGGACGTGGACGTTCCGGCTGCTCGTCGCTCGCGAGGGTTACAGGTGCTGGCGGGCGTCCCGGAGGATGTGGCCGCCCGCGTGCTGGGCTACCTGGGCGAGCACGGCCTGCCCACGGAGCGCGCACTGGCGTTGATCGACCGGCTGCCCACGATGGTGATCGGGGCCTCGCTCGAGGATCTGCTCACGGACGGGCCCGGGTTGAAGGAGCAGGATGCGTCGGTGCTGGTTGGCGGCGTGCGGGTGAGGAAGCGTTAAGGCGGTTTTGCGACAGAGGGAACATGCGCTGGACCTTAGCCGTTGTTCTGGCATTCATCGCCCTGACCGGGTTCTTTTTTCGGCCGACGGAGGCAGCCCCGCCCTCGCCTCCCGAGGAGAACCCGATCACCGCTGACGAGTATGCGATCTACAATGTCATCCTGCCCCTGGATGCGGCCGTCAACGAGGTGACCATGGAGCTCCGCGAGGCCCCCGACGACCCTCTCGGCCGGAGGTTGCGGACCTTCTCGAAGGGCTTCCCTGGCTACCTCGAAACCCGCAAGCTCAAGCGCCGGGTCGTCCCCGAGAACGACCCCCACCCCCCGGAGAGCGTCTACGCCGTGACCCACGTGGTTTTCGACGGTGACCACGCCCTGGTCGGGTGGCGGTTTTTCGGCCACAAGTATCAGGGCAACTTCGTGCGCCTGACGCGCGCTGGGAACGGCTGGAAGGTCGAGAAGACCTACCCGATGCCCCGCCAGTGAGCTGGCTGCTCGCCAGCCTGACGCTCGTGATCCCGCTGCGCTTTCGCAGCAACCCCGCCCTGCTCGTGGCCTGCTGGGCAACTCTGGCGGTCCGCCACGTCGCCGCTCTCATCAACTGCACCGTCACGCTCATCCCGATGGCCGAAGAGGACGCGCGCACGTTCAACCTGACCGCCCAGGGCCTGCGAACGGATCCGACCTACCACCCCTATGTGGCCTGCCTGCATAAGGTCTATCACTACCTGGGATGCGACGACCTGCTGGGCTGCGAGCTGTCCATCCTGGCCTTCTCGCTGAGCCTGGTGGTCTTTGTCAGGCTGGTGGAGTGGCGGGGATACGGCCACCGCGCCCCGGCCCTGGTGCTGGTATTCGGGCTCTGGCCCGCCGGCGTGCTCGCCACCTCAGTCACCTTGCGCGAGTCGTTCCAGATGCTGCTGGTGCTGACCGCCACCTGGTCGATCGTGCGGCGGGCGCCCATCCCGGCTATGCTGAGCCTGGCTTTACTGACGCAGCTCCACAACGGCCTGGCGGTGTTCGCGCTGGCGCTGGCGGTGCTGGCGGCGCTCTCGCGTCCGTGGCCGGGGGTCCCTCTGGCGCTGGGGCTCGCGACGGTTTTGCTCACGCACCCCCCGGCGAGCTCGCCAGCGACCTCATCGCTGACCGGAGGCACCCTGCTGAGCGAGGCCGCCACGTATCGCCAGGGCGTCCCGGCCGGCCGCAAAACCTATCGGGCGCCGCTCGATACAAGCTCCGCGGGGGGCTTTCTGACCACCTTTCCCCGCGTGTTGGGCAGCTACATGTTCGCCCCGCTGCCCGGTTCGCCCGCCGATTGGTACGGCTGGGCTGAATCGGCCCTCCGGATGCTGCTCTGCGTCGGGGTGGTCCTCGGCGCGCGTCGCGACCGCCGTTTGCTGGTACTGCTCATCTTCGTGATGCTCGAGTCGCTCTGGGCGGTGGGCACCTCGAACTGGGGCCAGGCCATCCGCCACCGCGTGGTCGCCTCCGGCCTGCTCGTGGCCCTGGGCGCGGGCTACTGGTTGGGGGGGCGGCGGGCTCGGTGACCGCCGCCGAGCGGTCCTGGGAATGCCGGACCGAGTCGTGCCGGCATGCCAGGGCGACTCGCCCGGCACGGGATGGGCCCGGCCGAAATGCCTGACCGTTGGTCAGCACCCGTTAGCGAAACACCAGCGACCGTCCGTTGAGCGACACCCCGACGGGCCGTGTCTGCAGCGCGCAGGCCAGGGCCAGAATCTCGGCGGCCGGGCGGCTGTGGAGTCCGCAGGTCACCAGTCCCTGGGGAGGGGAGCCAGCGATCTCCAGCTTCATCTCCCTGGCACAGACCTGGCTGACATACGTCAGATCCGCCGCCATGAAGCTCATCGAGACCTTTCTGCTGGGAGCCTGGCTCAGCGCGGTCATGTTCTGGTCGAACCGGGTGACCACACCCGCCAGGCTCGAGCGCTGAGCGACAATGGTGATGCCCCGGTGCTTACTTACCCCGAACGACGTCCCTTGCAGCACCTGCTCCAATGCCTGTGCGGGCGTACAGGCGGTCTGGAGCGTGACCTTACCGAGCACGTCGGGGGCGATCTGCACGGGGCCGTCGCAGACCAGGCGCACCGCGTAGGGTAGACTGGCCCCCTGCAGCCGCAGGATCGGTCCGGGAGGGAGCGCCGCGCCCGCCATCTTGATGGGAAACTTTGCCCGGCCATAGCCGAACACAATCTGGTTCGGGTCGATCGCGAGCACCGTGTATTCCCCCAGGCTCTGCCCGGGGCGCACCAGGTAAGAATCCCCTTCCCACGACCGCACGATGCCAGCGGCACTGTTCTGCGAGATCAAGATCCCCTCGATGGTCACCTCCGGCGCCGGGACCTCCTCGGCCGACACGGACAAGCGCCCCACCAGACAGAGCAGGACCAGAATCAAAGAAACTCTCGCTTGGAAAGCGTTCACGGCTCCACCCCCTGGCAAATCAACCAGCGCATTCGGGGGTAATTCGCACGCTCGACCGAGACAAACCTCCCGAGGAGATCCCCCTCGGATCTTGGATGGATCTCCCCCCTACGGGTATCGTGTGGTCAGGAGGTCTCTCCGGAGCCTCCTAACGGAACCCTCCAGAATCATCATATCTCCCTGTTCACAGCCCGGGCCGCCAAAGGTTCGGGCTCTCTTTTTTGAGCGCGAAACCACCTCCCGAGTAGATCCCCCTCGGATCTTGGATGGATCTGCCCCCTGCGGGTATCGTGTGGTCAGGAGGTCTCTCCGGAGCCCTCCTAACGGAACCCTCCAGAATCATCATATCTCCCTGTTCACAGCCCGGGCCGCCAAAGGTTCGGGCTCCTTTCTTTCTGGCGACAAGTCGTGGGAAAAGTTGTAGTTCCACTTCCTCAAAATCGGAACTACAACTTTCCCCACGGCTATCGGAGGTAGATCCTCCCCGGATCTTGGATGGATCTCCCCCCAACGGGTATCTTGTGGTCAGGAGGTCTCTCCGGAGCCCTCCCAACGGAACCCTCCAGAATCATCATATCTCCCTGTTCACAGCCCGGGCCGCCAAAGGTTCGGGCTCCTTTCTTTCTAGAGCACTCCCGTGGCCTGGAAGTTCCGGGCCAGAATCTGCGAGAGCGCCCCGCCCTGGTCGGCCTGATCGGCGCCGAGGACGGCCTGAGCGAAGCGGCCCAACCCCACCGAGCCCTGCTGCGGCAGGAACTGAATCCCGCGTAGCACGTCTCCCGCCACCAGCTCGTTGGCCTGCGCCAGCGCCTGGTCCGGGCTCAGGTTGCCGTTGTTCTGGCGCAGCGCCCCGGCCACATCCAGGACCGACTTGTAGACCGCCGTCGAGAGAGGCTTGCCCGCGATGTGCGGGTCCCGGTTGCCAGGGAACGGCAGGGGACCGGCCAGGTCGCGCAGGCCCATCCCCCCGCTGCCCAGCGACTCGCCGATGTTGCTGGCCAGGCCCGAGGTGTTGCCGCGCCCGAGGCGATTGAGCAGATCGGCGCGCACGCTCGGGTCGCGGAGCGACGTGAAGAGGGAGACGCTGTCCCCCAATGCCTCATGCGTGGACTGCGTGGCCAGGTCGTTGCTCAGACCGGGGCGGAGGCTGTAGAGCAGCTTGTGGCCCGCCTCGTGCGAGACCACGTCCGGGTCGGTAGTGGCGCCGGGCTGCCGATTGTTGAACTGGATGTCGCCCCGCTGCAAAGCCTGCGGGCCCGCGACGTTGGCGTCCAGGTCGATGTTCAGCTTGCCGTTGGGCGTGTCATAGCGGAAGTTGCCCAGCTTGTCGCGGAACAGCTGGTCGGTCCGCTCCGCTGCCGTCAGCGTCTGGGTGGACGCGAGCGGGCCGGTCAGGTTGCCCTGGGCATCGAGCTGCGCGCCGGCTCCCGGCAGATTGCGGTTCAACACCCGCACCCGGCTGGTTTCCAGCAACGTGGCTCCGGGCGCATTGGACACCTGCACGTTCTCGCCCAGACTGGTGCGCTGCGCGGGAACGAGGCCCGGGGTCTGGGGAGAGAAGTTGACGTTGGTCCCATTGCTTGGAAAATTGCCGGCCAGGGTGCCCGGAAACGACGAATTGCCATTCTGAGAGCCGCCCCCGAGCCCTGTCCAACCCTGGCCCAGGGTCTGGTTGGCGCCCAGCAGCTCCTCGCGCGCATTGAGGTCGGGGAACGGCTGGTAGGGGGTCGTCGGAGCGTAGCCCCCGCAGCCCTGAAACCCCTGAAAGCCGAAATTCTGCATCGGCCCTGGCTGGAAGAAAGAGAGTCCTGGAACGAATGAAGTCATGTGCCCTCCGCCAACAGTTATCTTGCTCTCAGCGTAACGGCGGGCTCCAGCCCCACACAACGGGGCTGGTATCACGTGATTCACAAAAATGTTACCGCCCGATGAACGGCTCCTGAACAGGAACCCGCCACCAGGGAAAAGAATCCGCCCGGCGCTATGTTCAAACGCACTGTTTTATCGCTTTTCTGTTCGATCGCAATCCTCGCGGCAGCCTACGCGGCGCCCATGATCGTGCCCGGAAAGGGCATTACCGAAGCCAGCCTCGGGATGAGCCGCAAGAACGTCGAGGCCAAGCTCGGCGCGCCCCAGGACATGGAGCGCAACGAGTTCCGCCCCACCGACGTGTACGTCTGCTACTACAACCGCGGTATCGAGCTGGTCTATACCAACGACCAGGTCAGCATGATCACGCTCCACGGCGCCGACAAGCAGTGGAAGGCTTATGCGGGCGCCACCAAGGAGGGGCTGTCGGTGATGACCCCGCCCGCCAACGTGCCCAAGATCCTCGGCAATCCCAACCAGTCGCGCGAGGGCGTGATGACCTACTCCAAGCTGGGGCTCATCGTGCAGGTCAAGAACAACAAGATCGACGTCCTGATCGTCCGCCCGCCCGGAGCTTGAAGACCGACCTGAACGAGGCCCGCGACATCGTCGGGAAGGCGAGCAAGATCGTCGTTCTGACCGGCGCCGGGGTCAGCGCCGAGAGCGGCGTCCCCACCTTTCGCGGAGAGCAGGGCCTCTGGAAGACCTACCGCCCCGAGCAACTGGCCAACCCCAGCGCCTTCTCGGCCAACCCCGAGCTGGTCTGGGAGTGGTACCAGTGGCGTCAGAGCATCGTGGCCAAATGCGAGCCCAACGCGGGGCACCGCGCTCTGGCCGAGCTCGAAGGCCGAAAGCCGAGCGTCACGCTCATCACCCAGAACGTGGACGGCCTCCACCGCAAAGCCGGCAGCGAGAACGTGCTGGAGTTGCACGGCAACATCTGGCGCACCCGCTGCACGCGCGAGGGCAATCCGCGCGATTACGACGGCAACCTCAAGTGCTCTTGCGGCGCCTGGCTGCGGCCTCATATCGTCTGGTTCGGCGAGTCGCTCGATCCGCAAGTGCTCGACGAGGCCTTCAGCAAGTCCGAGTTCAGCGACGTCTTCCTGTGTGTCGGCACGAGCGGCCTGGTGGCGCCCGCCAATATGCTTCCGCGCGTTGCGCAGCAAGCCGGGGCGACGCTGATCGAGCTCAACGTGGAGCCGACTCCGCTCAGCCAGATCGCCGATTACTTCCTGGAAGGCCCCTCGGCCGAGCTGCTGCCCCGACTGCTCTCGGTATAGCCGTGGTCGTAGGGAAAGTCCCACGAGTGCTCGGCGGTCAGGTAGCACCGGTGGCGCACCAGCTCGATCTCCTCCTCCGATACGGCCTGATGACGCGCGTCGACGTTGTAGCCAAAGGTTCCGTCCACGCAGTAGTCCCGGCGAAAGCTGGTGGCCCACTGCGAGTTGGAGCCCCATCCGTGGCTGGGATCCTGGCAGGGACGCCGCCGCACGTAACCCCAGTAGAGCGTGGAGTTCTCCGCCACGCCCGGCACCATCCACTCCGGGCCGCTGCGCACCAGGCAGCCGGCGCGGGCGATCAGCAGGTTGCCGTAAGACCAGCCAGGCCACTGGACCCCGACCACGACAGGCGGTCC
Source organism: Vulcanimicrobiota bacterium (assembly GCA_039809865.1). Lineage (GTDB taxonomy): Bacteria > Vulcanimicrobiota > Xenobia > Xenobiales > QWHO01 > QWHO01. Next base: position 27,889 of record JBDHVW010000041.1, on the reverse strand, counting down.
GACACCCTCTTCCACGCAGACCACCTCGCAGAAATACGGGTGGAACTCAGCCGGGGAGAAGGGCTGTAAGCCGAGCGAAGCCAGCCACGCGGACTGCCCCCGGTAGGTCAGCACCTGCTCCACCCGTGACAGCGCATACAACACCGCGCAACTCTCAGGGTCGTGGGCCGGCCAGCGCCCATCGCGCGCCTGGGCCCAGTCCAACACTGCGCGGACCGAGGCACCGTGCTCCAAAGCCCAGGGAGCGAGCACGCTGTCGTCGTCCGGGAGAGCCTCCAGCAACTCGCGATAGGGCAACTGAGAGCTCCACATCCCCCGAGAGTTCGTCCAGCGAAGAGGTTCTCCCCGGGCGCGTGGCAAAACACCCGCCACCATGAGCACCCCCAATCCATTGCGCGTCGCCATTATCGGCTCGGGACCCACCGGCTTCTACACGGCCGAGTGGCTCCAGAAAGAATTCGGATCCAACGTCCTGGTCGACATGATCGACCGTTTGCCCACCCCTTACGGGCTGGTGCGCGGGGGGGTCGCCCCCGACCACCAGAAGATCAAGTCGGTCACTACGATTTATGACAAGATCGCCGGCCAGCCGGGCTTTCGCTACTTCGGCAACGTCGAGTACGGCCGCGACCTGAGCCTCGCCGACCTGCAGCAGCACTATCACCAGATCGTGTTCTGCACCGGCGCCCAGACCGACCGCACGATGGGCATTCCGGGCGAGGACCTCGAGGGGAGCTACGCGGCCACCGAGTTCGTGGGCTGGTATAACGGTCATCCCGACTACCGTGACCGCCAGTTCCGCCTCGACGCCGAGCGCGTGGCCGTGGTGGGCGTGGGCAACGTGGCCGTAGACGTGGCGCGCATCCTGTGCCGCAGCACCCAGGAGCTGGCCACCACCGACATCGCCGACTACGCGCTGGAAGCGCTCGAGAGCAGCGGCGTGAAGGAAGTGGTGATGCTGGGAAGGCGCGGGCCGGCCCAGGCCGCCTTCACCCTGGTCGAGGTGCGCGAGCTCGGCGAGCTCAGCATTTCCGACGTGAGTGTCCCCCCCCAGGATATGGAGCTGGACGCTTCCAGCCAGGCCGAGGTCGCCGCCGACAAGATGACCGCCAAGAAGGTGGACGTGCTGAAGGAGTTCTCCCAGCGCCAGCCGACCGGCAAGCAGCGGATGCTGAAAATCCGCTTCCTGGAGTCGCCGGTGGAGATCGTGGGCGACGAGCAGGGCCGTGTGAAAGCGCTCAAACTGGTGCGCAATCGCCTGGCCGAGAAAGACGGCAAGGTCGTCTGCGAGCCCACCGGCGAGACCGAGGAGCTGCCGGTGCAGATGGTGTTCCGCTCCGTCGGCTACCTGGGCGTGGCCCTGCCGGGGCTGCCGTTCAACCCCAAGACGGGCACCGTTCCCCACGACTGCGGAAAGGTTCCCGATTTGACCGGGGTCTTCGTGGCCGGCTGGATTAAGCGCGGTCCCTCCGGCGTGATCGGCACCAACAAGCCGTGCGCCAAGGAGACCGTCGAGAAGATGAAGGAAGGCTCCTACAACGAGCCTTCCGGTGACGACCTGGCCACGTTCCTGGTCGCCAAAGGGGTGCGCATCGTCTCCTACGGCGACTGGGAGCGGCTCAACCAGGACGAGGTCAGCAAAGGACAGGCACTGGGCCGGCCCCGGCTTAAATTCACCCGCATCCCCGACATGCTCGGGGCGCTCGACACGGAGGTCTCCAAAGCATGAAGGTCACTATCGTAGGCGGCGCCGGCCGCGTCGGATCCAACACCGCTTTCGTGCTGCAGACCTGGGGCGTGGCCTCGGACGTCGCGCTGATCGACGTCTCGGCTGAAGGGGCCGCGGGCGAGGCTCTCGACCTGCTGCACGGCGCCAGCTTCACGGCGCCCCAGCGCTGGCGCTCCGGCTCGGAGTACGACGTGGCGGAAGGCTCCGACGTGGTGGTCATCACCGCCGGCCTGCGCCGCAAACCCGACGAGACGCGGCTCGACCTCATCAACCGTAACGCCAAGCTGTTCCTGGACATCCTGGACAACCTGCGCAAGATCCCGCTGCCGGCCCACTGCTCGCTGGTCGTGGTCACCAACCCGGTGGACATCCTGACGCAGATCGCCTTCGAGCGCTCCGGCTTCCCGCCCGAGCGCGTTATCGGGCTCGGCACCGTGCTGGACACCCTGCGGTTCCGCTCGCTGCTCGCGCAGCAGTTCCAGGTGGACGCCCGCCAGATCGGCGCGCTCATCCTGGGGGAGCACGGCGACTCGATGGTGCCCATCTGGTCCACCGCCGCTGTCAACGGCGTGCCGCTGCCGAGCCTGCCGAACTACGACCAGGCCAAAGTGCAGGCCATCTTCGAGCGCGCCTCCAAGAGTGGCGCCGAGGTCATCAAGCTCAAGGGCGGCGCCGGCTACGCGGTGGGCGTGGCTATCGCGGAGGTCGTGAAGGCCATCGAAAGCGACTCCAAGAGCATTCTCCCCGTCAGCACGATGCAGACGGGGCTCTTCGGGGTGAGGGGCGTCTGCATGTCGGTGCCGACCATCGTCGGCAAAGGGGGCGCCGAGAAGCAGCTCGAGATGGACCTGTGGCCCAAGGAGCTCGCCGGACTGCGGCGCTCGGCCGACGCCCTGCGGGAGATCTGGGACAAAGTGCAGCTGTGAGACGGTAGGCGGGAGACGGGAGACGTTGACTGATCCGATGGGCAGTCTGCTCCAGGACCTCGCCCAGGAGGGCGTGCGTGACTCCAGCGGGGTTTTCTCGCTGGACCCCGCCATGGCGATTCGCAAGCTGGCCATGTTTCAGCAGGCCGAGCCGGCCCAGTTCCTTTCGCTGCTGGTGCAGGCGGCGGTCAGCAGCGGGGCGCCCTCGGTTCACGTCAAGTTCCGCGACGGGGGCGTGCGCGTGCACTGGGTTCCCGACGAGGAGCATCGGGAGAAAGCTGCCTGGTCGGTGCTGCCCGAGCGACTGCAGAGCCCCGAGATCCAAGCCCTGGAGCAGCCGCCCGATTACGTCGTGGCGGCCTTGCAGGCGTCGCTGGCCCTGGATCCGCTGGCCGCGGGCTGGTCAATCGTCACGCCCGAAGCGAGCTGGGCGGTGATGGTCACCGATGAAGGGCTGGTCATCCAGGAGGGACCGGGCGCCGATCCCGAGATCCGCTTCTCGCTGCGGGTGCGGCTCGAGGGCAACTTCTTCCAGCGTCTCAAGCAGCGCCTCACGGGCCACGCGGAATGGCACTTCTCGATGATCAAACGGTGCGGTTCTTGCCCGGTGCCGATCTTCGTGGATGGACGGCGCATCAACTGGCCCTTGCGCGGCCCTTCCACCGACACCATGACCTCGATTCGCTCCGGCCTCGAGGACGGCCTCGAGAAACTCCGCGCCGAGCGTTACGTGCTCGGCTCCGAGCCCCGCGCCCGGCTCCTGCTGGCCGCCTCGCCCGCCACCCGCAGATTCCACTACTTCGGCCTGGGCGGGGAGTTCCCGATCTTCACGGCCGTGGAGAGCGTCGAGTTCCTGACCAATTTTTACCGGGCGGACCTCTTCGAGCTTCACCAGCCCGCCCCCGAGGACCACCTCTTCCCCCGCCAGTCCCCGCCTACCCTGACGGGCAAGCCCATCCGGGCCTACAGCGGTGAGCCTCCCGAACTCACCGAGAACCTGTGGGGCGTCAGCGTCTGGCCCCGCGAGGTCCGGCTGACCGGCAGCGTCTGGATTTACACTCTGACTTACGACCAGACCTGCGACCCCGGCTACAACCTGCTGAATTACCCGCCGCTTCTGGTCCACGCCATCTTCAGCCTGGACAGGGAGTCCACCGAGCCCGGCAAGGTCATTGTGGTGCAGTGGGGCGTGGCTCTCGATCCCATCACGGTCGACCTGGGAGCACCCGGGGCCCTGGCCATCGTGGCCTGGCAGGGCAAGACCGACCTCTCCCGCTTACGTCCCCTGCAGGACGAGTGTTTCCGGAGACTGGTCGACTCCTGTCGCCGACACTTCCAGGAGATGCAGTCGAATTTGTTAACTTTGTGATCCAGGTCACGGCGGAATGGCGTCCTCATGCCCTAGAATAGGGGCGGAGGTGACCAGATGTCCATCCTGATTCACGATAGAGCTCGCGCCTACCATCCGGTCGGCCGTGTTGAAGATAACGGAGTCCTCTACGCCAGCCTGCGTGGCCACAAAGCTATCGGCCGATTCGATCGAGACGGCCTGGTCCACGATACCGTCACGGGTTGGCACCCCATCGGTCGGGTCCAGCCCGACGGTATGGTGCACGCCTGTCCCTTCTCACACTGTCCGGTGGGTCACGTCGAGAAGGGTGGCATCGTTCACGACCGTCCCTTCGGCTCCCACGCCATCGGCCGCGTGGACGCCGCCGACCCGCACGTGCTGGAATATTCCGAGCTGGCCGGAGCCGCCTTCCTGCTGCTCCTCAGCCGGCACCGCCCTCCCGTGAGCGCCGCCGTGTAGCCTTGCGGAGCCGGCCAGAGTCAGGCTACCATGCCAATATGGGAGACTTGACCGACCCCCGGCTGATGTATTTGAAGGCGTTCTTGTTCCTGATAGCCGGAACCGTTGCGGTTGCGGCTCTTTTCTTTCAGAGCCCCACCTGGCAGACGGCCTTTCTCCTGTTCGTGGGCGTCTGGTCGTTCTGCCGCCTCTATTACTTCATGTTCTACGTGATCGAGAAGTACGTCGACGGCCAGTATCGCTTCGACGGCATTCCGAGCTTCTTGCTGTACCTCTGGCGCAAGAAGAAATGATTTAACAAATCCACCCCCTGGACTTGACCCCATGCCTGCGTGACAATGAGCGTGGAGGGCTGTGCACTGATGGATGGGATCAATCGTTTCAACTCGGTCAACGCGAGCTTTACGTTCGCTTCGGTGGGGCTGCGCGCGCAGCAAGCGCAGCAGGGGGCGTTCGGCGGACCGGTCGACGCCAGCCTGGCCATTCGGGCTTACATCACCCAGTTGAACGGCTCGCTGGACCAGTTGCACGGTGCCTGGGGCGGCTTCGCCGGGGGCGGACAGACGCGCCCGCAGCCCTTCTTCGGGCAGTTCCTCACCGGGCAGCACCCGCAGTTTGCGACCACGCAGAAGTACCCTTCCGACGCCGAAGATGGCGGTGGCGGCGGCGGTGGCGTCGTGACCACGCTCAAGTTCCCGTCCGACAACGAGGAAGGCGGGAGCGGCGGCGGCGTGGGCGGCGGCTTCACGCAGAAGTATCCCTCCGACAACGAAGATGGCGGCGGCGTCGTCACCACGATGAAGTTCCCCTCGGACAACGAGGAGGGTGGCAGCGGCGGCGGTATTGGCGGCGGCGGCTTCACCCAGAAATACCCGTCCGACGGTGAGGACGGCGGTGGCGGCGGCATCGGCGGAGGTGGCGCGACCACGCTCAAGTTCCCCTCCGACGGTGAGGACGGCGGTGGCGGCGGCATCGGCGGCGGTGGCGCGACCACGGCGAAGTTCCCGTCCGATGGTGAGGACGGCGGTGGCGGCGGCATCGGCGGCGGTGGCGCGACCACGGCGAAGTTCCCGTCCGATGGTGAGGATGGCGGTGGCGGCGGCATCGGCGGCGGTGGCGCGACCACGCTCAAGTTCCCCTCCGACGGTGAGGACGGCGGCGGTGGTGGCGGCGGCCCCATCGCCACGACAAAGAAGTTCCCGTCCGATGGTGAGGACGGTGGCGGTGGCATCGGCGGCGGTGGCCCCATCGCCACGACGCAGAAGTTCCCCTCGGACAACGAGGACGGCGGTGGCGGAGGAATCGGCGACCTCGGTATCACCACGCAGAAATTCCCGTCCGATAACGAGGACGGGGGCGGAACGCGCATCGGCGACATCGGCTTCCAGACCCAGAAATATCCATCCGACAACGAGGATGGTGGCCCGGGGCCTATCGCTACCACGCAGAAGTTCCCGTCCGACAACGAGGATGGCGGTGGCACTCGCATCGGTGACATCGGCTTCCAGACCCAGAAGTATCCGTCCGACAACGAGGATGGCTTTCGCTAGAGCTTGATCCTTCTTCTCACCCACAGCGGCGACTTCTACACCATCGACGGCGTAGAAGCCGCCCTGCAGCGCTTGCAGGCTGACTACCGCCGGCTGGATACCGACCGTTTCCCGCTGGACTATAACCTTGTGGCCCGCCCCGGCCAGGGCCTGTGGCTCGAGGCGGGCGACCAGACGCTGGCGCTGCACGAGGCCACGGCCGTATGGAATCGCCGTCTCTATCCCGGCCGGGTGCCTCCCGAGCTCGACCCCGACGCCGCCCGTTTCGCCTCCGAAACGTGCCGCACGGCTTTGTTCAATGCGCTCGACCGCCTGAACCAGGCGCGCTGGATCAATCCGTTCCGCGCCCAGGAGGCGGCCGAGAACAAGCTCTGGCAGCTGGACGTGGCCACCCAGGTCGGCCTGCGCGTCCCGCCCACGCTGATCACCAACAGCGCCGCCCAGGTCCGGGCCTTCGCCCAGCAGCACCCCCGGCTCATCACCAAGCTGTTGCTGCAGGCCGTGCAGTCGATGGAGGCCCATCCCGCCTTTGCCTACACGACGCGGGTGCAGCCGGAGCACCTCGAGCACCTGGAAGCGCTCAAGCTGATGCCGCAAATCTTTCAGCCCGAGCTCACCAAGAAGGCCGAGTACCGCGTCATCGCCGTCAACGGACAAATCTTCACCGGGGCTTTGAAGGGCGCGGCCGAGGATCTGCTCGACTGGCGCCAGGCGACCGCCGAGTCCGGGCTCACCTGGGACAAAGCTCAGCTCGAGGAGTCGACGCAGGCCAGGATCCACCAGCTGATGGAGCGGATGGACCTCAAATTCGGGGCTCTCGACTTTATCGACGATGGCAGCGGCGAGCCTTGGTTCCTGGAGATCAACCCGGCGGGGGAGTGGGGCTGGCTGGAGCGCGACCTCGGCTATCCGATCTCCGAGGCCATCGGGCGCGCCCTGACGCGATGAGCGTCCTGCTGATCACGCGCAGCGACGACAACGACTGCATCCGGATGGTCTCCGACGCCCTGCGTGACCTCGGCCAGCAGCCGCTGCGACTGGACACCGACCTCTATCCCACCGAGGTCCGCCTGACCACCCGCCTGGGCCAGCCCACGCGCCGCAATCTCATCACCCGCGCGGGGAAGCACGACCTGGCTGAGGTCAGCGCCCTGTGGTACCGCCGCTACTTCGCCGGCGGACGCCTGCCCGCCGAGCTGGGCGACACCCGCGAGGCGTGCGTGGGCGAAGCGCGCCGCACGATGTACGGCGCCATCGCGTCGCTGGGATGCTTCCAGCTCGACCCGCTGATCTGCGTGCGCAAGACCGACCACAAAGAGCTCCAGCTTCAAAAGGCTCTGGAGTTCGGGCTGGACATCCCGCCCACGCTCATCTCCAACGACCCGGACGAGGTGAAGGCCTTCTACGCCGAGCACGAGGGGAACCTGGTCACCAAGACCCAGTCCTCGTTCGCGATCTACCGGGGCGGCGAGGAGCAGGTCGTGTTCACGACGCCCGTCACCCCGGAGAGCCTGCAGAGGCTGGACGGACTGCGCTACGCGCCGATGGTCTTTCAGGCCCTGGTTCCCAAGCGCATCGAGCTGCGGGCGACCGTGGTGGGACGCACGGTGCACACGGCCAGCGTCGACTCGCAGAAGAGCGAGTTGACGTCGGTGGATTGGCGCCGCGACGGGGTGGGGTTGCTCAACGCCTGGGAGCCCTACGCCCTGCCGCCCGCGGTCGAGCAGGCCCTGCTGCGCGTGACCGAGTCGTTCGGACTGAATTACGCCGCCGCCGATTTCATCGTGACCCCGGAAGGACGCCACGTTTTCCTGGAGATCAACGCCGGCGGGGAGTGGTTCTGGCTGCAGCGCATCCTGCCCATCGCCGAGAGTATCGCGCGGCTTCTGGCCGCTCAGGCGGACCGGGTTCCCTCCCTGGATAGAAACTGATCGAAAGATACCATTAAGCCGGTTCATTTGGTTCATTTGCGCCACGTTCGGCGGGAAACGAGCGGTTGCAGAGAACTAGATCAGACATTGCCGGAATTCAAGTATCGTGCTCGGACCCAGGCCAATCAGGTCGTCGAGGGTGTGGTCGAGGAGAAGAATTGGGACGAGGCTCGCAAATGGCTTCGCTCCCGTTATAAGGCGCTGATCTCGCTCCAAGAGGTCAAGCGCGCCCGCATCGTTTTGCCCCGGCTTCCGGTCAAGGTGAACCAGTTCTCGCTGGCTGTGTTCTTTCGCCAACTGGAGACGATGCTGGCGGCCGGCATCCCCTCGCACCGCGCGCTCTACAGTCTGGGCACGGTGGGCGACCAACCCCGTCTGGAAAAGGCGATCATGCAGATGTACTCCCGGATCGAGGGGGGCTCCTCGTTGAGCGCGGCGATGGGGGAGCATCCGCAGATGTTCAGCCCGCTGCAGATGAGCCTGGTCCGAACCGGCGAGGGGGCCGGCAAGCTCGAGCGCTGTCTCAGCAAGATCGCCGAGCAGGCCGAGCGCGAGAACCACCTGCGGCAGAAGTTCGTGAGCACGCTGACCTACCCGATCATGCTGGGATTCGTCTGCCTGGCCCTGATCGGGTTGTTCACCATGTATCTCGTGCCCAAGATGCAGGCCATCTTCGTGACGGTCGGGGGCAAGCCGCCTTTCATCACGCGGCTCCTGCTGGGCTTCGTCGACCTGGCCACGCGCCCGTCGGTCTGGGTAACCTGCGCCCTCCTCCTCGTGGCCCTCATGATCGGCTTTCCACTGCTCTATCGGCGCCCGCCGGTGCGCCGGGCCGTGGACGCCTTCCTGCTCGAGATCCCGTTTCTCGGCCCCCTGCTGCGCAAGACCGCCAGCTCTCAAATGTTGATGGCCTGGGCACTCTTGCTCGAATCGGGCGTGCCGATCGGTCCCCAGATGAAGATCGTAGGCAAAGTGGCCGGTAACGTGATCGTCCGCGAAGCGTTCGATCGAGCTCAGGAAGAGATGTCCGAGGGCGAGGAGATCCACGCGGCCCTGGCCCACAGCCAGGTCTTTCCGAATATGGTGGTCCAGATGGTCAAGGTCGGCGAGGAGTCCGGAGAGCTGGACTATATGATGCGTAAAGTTGCGGAAATGTACGAAGAGGAGGTTAGCACTGCATTGACTGACCTCGCGGGTATCTTGGAGCCCATGGTGCTCGCCGTTATGGGATGTATCGTCGGTTTCGTTGCGGTAGCCACGGCCCTGCCTGTGATTAACCTGTCGGCTCAGCTTTAATGTGTTACGCTTATTGATATGAGAGCCTTACATCGCCGCGGATCGGTCATGATTCTGGCCATTTTCTTCATGATGGTCATCTCATTCATGGCCTACGCCTATCTCGGACTGGTCCCCAGCGAGCTTCGCTCGGCCAACCGGTTCGCGCTCGACAACGAAGGCAGTCTGGTGGCCGACGCGGGCATCCAGGACACGATGGCCTGGCTGCGCCAGGAGCTCGACGCCAACCGCGAGCCCTTCCCCAGCATGACCTCGGCCAGTTACACCGAGGACCGCAACGGCACGCTGGGCGACTGGACCTGGCGCGTGCACGTGATGTGCGAGGCTCAGACCTACCCCCGCGGAGGCGCCACGGCGGGCCGCATCTACTTCATGCGCTCGATCGCCTCTTACCAGGGCACGCCTGTCCGCCAGGTCGAGACCTGGGTGCAGACGGGCGAGAGCCTGGCCAGGTGGGCCTGGCTGCTGGACTCGTCCGTGCCCAACCTGACCGCTTTCCCCGAGCGTTTCGAAGGCCCGGTGCACGTCAACGGCAGTCTGGGCCTCATCAACCTGACCAGCATCTACGGGATTGGCGGTCTGCCGGTATTCAAATCGGGCGTCGAGGTCAGCGGCGTCAACCTGACCCCCGACGGGGTCTCCTACGACAGCAACCCCTATGACGCTATGGGCAACCCGATCCCGGCCCGCTATAACCTGATCTATCAGGGAGGGCGTCCCGGTCTCTCGACGGGGGTGGCTAAGGTCGAGTTCCCCAACAATGCGGCTCCCCAGGCCAAGGCGGCCTGGAACAACGGGGCCTTCCCGACCACTCCCGGTGTCTACCTCAATCAGAGCGCGACCATTCCGGGCACGCTGGGGGCCGGCGTCTATATCGTGGGAGACGTGGACGAGATGGTGCTGGCCGTGGACGGCGGCAACAACAGCGTCATGACCGTCACGCAGGGCGCTAATATTTACTCGGTCACCGAAGTGAGCGACACGGCCATTACGTCGCCAGGCGGCACCGTGGTCAACGTGGGAGACACGCTCGTGGTCGGTCCGGGGGCCACCGAGACCGTCTACTCGGGCCTGCCCAACGGGATGGTCTACGGAACGGGCGACATCAACTCGCTCTACGGCACCAACCGCCGCAAGCGCACCATCGCGGTGGACATGGCCAATGACAAAGATATCCGCCTGACCCACAACCTGCTCCGCGCCGATACCACGCCGGGCAATCCGCCCGTGGGCACGGCCGACACGCTGGGCCTGGTCGCCCAGAACGTGCGCGTGGCCGACTTCCCCCTGGCCGAGCGCGGCAACATGATGTTCTATGCCGCCATCCTGGCCGGCAAGAAGGGCTCGACCGGGGGACTCTTGATCGAGAATACCTCCGTGACGCCGGCGGCCTACTTCAAGCTGTTCGGCTCGCACGTCGAGGCCTATGCCCTGGGCAAGGGCACGGTACTGGGCGGCGCTACCAGCTACGCCACGGCCGCCGCCAGCGGCTACTGGCCCAGGGTGGTTTACGACTCCCAGCTTGCGACCGACCCGCCGCCCTTTTACCCGACCTCGGGCGGCAAATGCCGGGTGATCTCGTGGAAGGAGCAGGCGCTTGTCCAGTAGGGGCTTCTCGCTGCTCGAGGTGCTTTTTGCCATCGGCATCATCGCGGTGGGAATCCTGGCCGTCGTCTCGGCCGTCGCCTTCGGATTGCGCGGCGGGCAGCAGGGCGCGCGGGTCACCGAGGGCACGGCCTACGCGCGCCGCCTGATCGACGAGTGCCGCTCGCGCAACCTGCCGTTCGTCGCCCCGCTCAACGACGGCGCCGCCGCCCGCGTGGCGCTGGACAACGCGCCCTTCGGCGGCCCCAGCGGAATGCCGGCCAACACGGGCATGACGCGCAACCTCACCATGGTCCCCTTGAAGGCCGCCAAGACGGGCGCGGCGGACGACTATAAGGCCGACCTGGCGGAGATTCGAGTGCGGGTCTACTGGTCCGAGAAGGGAGTGGAGAAGAGCGTGGACATGCGGGCTCTCCACCGCCGCACGTGAGGCGGCGCGGCCTCTCCCTGGCCGAGGTGCTGGTGGCCATGGCCGTGATGGGCGTCCTGTCCATCGCCCTGTTGAACATTTTCGGCTTGACGATGACCAGCGTACGGCACGGCGAGGGCCACCTGGCGATGCAGATGAAAGCCCGCGAGGCGGTGCGACGCCTGGAGCCTCTCCTGAGCACGGCCATCCCGCCGACCACCACTCAGGAAGCTATCTACCTGCCCGCTGTGGGCGGCAGCGGCACCAGCATCCGCTGGTCGTCCACCGAGGACCTCTTCGGGACCACCGCCATCACGCCGCGCGCGCCGCACTTCTATCTCTATGAGATCGCTTTCGCCGGGGGCGCCCTGACGATGCGGCGCATCGACCCGCCCGGCCCCGACTCGCGCGTCCTGGCCACCAAGCTGGATGCGGCTTCCTTCGAGCACCTGTCCCTCAACACGGTGCGCGTGCAGGTGCAGGTGAGCGAGCAGGTCCGCCGCGCGGCGGGCGCTCACGAGACCCTGACCCAGAAACTCGAGACCCTGATTCAGTTGCCTTACTATACCAGCGACTGAACAGGGCCCGGCACCCTCGGCGTCTAACCCCCGCGGGTGATGCGATGGCTCGTCATCTTTCTGGCTCTCTCGCTGCTGGCCGCGGCGCCTCCCGACGAGGAGTTGCGCGGCACGGCGCTGCGCTGGCTGGCGCGGGTCGACGCCGAGGATAAAGGCCCCATCTACGGCGGCCTGGCCGAGTCGGTCAAGAAGGAGAAGAGCCGTTCCGCGGTTCTCAACCAGCTCAAGGAGTCGCGCGCCCGCTTCGGCGAGGCGAAGGGGCACAAAGCGCTCGAACTGGTGCACGGCGAGGGCTGGGCCGTGGTCAAGATCTTGAGCACGTTCGACGAGGGCGTGCAGGCTCAAGAGAACGTCTGGCTGTCCGAGGACGAGGATAAGACCTGGCGCATCTCGGGCTACGAACTGGTCTACCTCGAGACGCCCGTCACCCGACTGGGAGCCACCCCCAAAGCGCCATGACCTGTCACAGCTGCGGCCAGCCGATGCGCGATGACCAGAGCTTTTGCCTGAGCTGCGGCGCCCCCGTGACCCCTCCCGCCGGGACGTCTCCCAAGAAAGGCTCCAATACGATGCTTCTGGCCGTGCTGGGCGCCTTTGCCGCGCTGCTCCTCATCGGCGGCGGCGTGGCCGCCATGCAGCACCATTCGCCGGCCACCCCGGATGTTTCCAAGACGACCACGACCGTCGCGGTCACCACCAGTACGCCCACCGAGACCCCCACGCCGGAGAAGAGCGCCGAGTCGCCCAGCGCCTCGCCGACCGAGGACGAGGGCTACTACATTCCGCTGGAGATGGACTACCTGGCCGGCGATTGGCTGCCGGGCGAGAACGTCCCAAGCAAGAAGGTCCTCAAGCTCATGGTGGTCGACGACACCTGGGTGGGCGTGGGCGACAAGTACGCCCTGTCGCTCAAGAACACGAAGGGCGACGATCGGCTCGGAGGCACCGCCAAGCTGGGCGACAATCCGGTCACCGTCAAGGGCAGCATCTCCCGCGACGGCAACGAGCTGCGCCTGACGCTCGTCAAGGACTCGGGCGAGACCGAGGATTGGACCTTCGAGCGCCCCTACAACATGATGCGGCCGCACCTCACGCCCGAGGACCTGGCCAACGCCGAGACCTACCTTCCCGCGCTCTACACCGTGCGCAAGTTGACCACGCGCTTTGCCGATGACCCGTCCCAGGGGGTCGCTCTCACCGAGACCACCACGGTGCTGCAGCGTGGCATTCTGCGCACCGTGCTCTCCGCCACCAGCGAGGGCGACGTGGTCTACCACTTCATCGCCCGCTCCGACGGCGTCTACAAGGTGCTCGACTCCTCGCCGGACGAGGCCACCCTCTGGCTTCCCAACAATCTGGCGGTCGGCTCCACCTGGAACGACGGCAGCTACGACTGCGAGGTCCTGGCCATGGACGAGAGCGTCGACCTCGGCTTCGACAAATTTCCATGCCTGAAGGTCAAGCGCGAGAATGCCGCCGTCGAGGTGGTCGAGACCGCTTACTACGCCCCCGGCTACGGTGAGGTGCTGGTCTCGGATGGTCGCGGCTTTGACGCCGTGCGCCTCGACAGCGAGGAGAGCCTGACCGAGGGCGGCGGCGCCACCGACGTGGGCGATAAGGCCCTCAACATCGACAAGATCAAACCTTGAAGGTCCCTCTCCCTCCTCGGAATAATACCCGGGGACTTTTCGACCCCTTAAGCATCTCATTCTGGGAGTTCCTCATGCGGCTACGCATTCTGCTTCTTATCCTGCTGATCGTCTCGTGGGGCGCGCTGCGCGCCCAGGAGGAGGACTCCGTCGAGGAGGCCGCCCCCGCCCCCACGGGACTGATCTTCCAGCTCAGCGAGGGAGGGGCCCCCGAGGGCGCCGAGCCCCCCAATCCGACGGCCCAGACGCGTCCGCTGAGCCAGGCCGAGGCCGAGGCCGTGCTCAAGCGGCTCCCGCCGTTCAAGGTTCCGGGCCAGACGACCGACTTCGCGATGCGCGAGAAGTCGCAGCCGCCGCCGCGCACGGGTCAGACCATTCAGCAGCCGTTCCCGCCGCCCCAGAAGCCCGACGTCCCCGCCGTTCCGCCCCGGGACCTCCAGGTGCTGCGCAAGTCGCCCGAGGGCGATGTTCCCGTGGCTCCGCAGCTCTCCGTCACGTTCAACCAGCCGATGGTCGCCATCACCAGCCACGATGACCTGAAGAACGAGCTGCCCGTCAAGCTCACCCCGCAGCCGCCCGGTAACTGGCGCTGGGTGGGCTCTCAGACCATCCTGTTCGACCCGCGCGGAGGCAGCACGGTCAAGGCGCGCTTCCCGATGTCCACCAGCTACACGGCCACCATCCCGGCCGGCACGAAATCAGCCAGCGGACAGTCGCTGGCGAGCGCCGTCAGCTGGAGCTTCAGCACCCCCACCGTCACCGTCGAGTCGAGCAGCCCTAACACCGGCTACCCGCAGCCCCTGGACCCGCTGATGTACGTGGTGATGAACCAGGACATCGATCCGAAGGCGGTCTTTGCTACGATCAAGCTCAACCCGCCTGTGCCGCTGCGCATGGCGACCGAGGCCGAGATTTTGAAATCGCCCGTCAAGAGCGTCGCCAAGAATCGCCTGGTGGCCTTCAAAGCCACCACCAACCTGACCCCGGCCACCAGCTACGCGGTGACCGTGGGACCCAACACGCCGTCCCTGGAGGGCCCGCTTACCACGAAGTCGGAGCAGAGCTTCTCCTTCCGCACTTATGACAAGTTCGTCGTCACCAGCTCGCGCTGCGGCTGGAACGATAACTGCCCGCCGCTGACCCCGTTCATGATCGAGTTCAACAACCCGATCGACACCAGGAAGTTCCAGAGCTCGATGGTCACCGTCACCCCCGCGCTGCCGCGCATGAAGATCGACGCCAGCGGCCAGGCCCTGGTGATTCGGGGCGAGTCGAAGGGCCGCACGACTTATACCGTCAAGCTTTCCCCCGAGCTTCCCGACAGTTTCGGCCAGCGGCTCGAGAAGGAGCAGACCCTCACGTTCAAAGTGGGCTCGGCCGACCCGCAGCTGATCCAGCTGGGCGGCCAGCTCGCCATCGTGGACCCGTACGGACCCCCCAACTACTCCGTCTACTGTATCAACCACAAAGACCTCAAGGTGCGCATCAACTCCGTCACGCCCGCCGACTGGCGCACCTACTGCGAGCGGCTCGCCTCCGAGACCCACAAGACGCCGTTCGTGGCGCCGGGCCAGGTCGTCTTCAACGGGTCGGTGCCCACCGGGGCCCAGCCGGATGAGCTGACCGAGGTCCGCATCGATCTCAAGAAGGCTCTCAAGGACGGCCACGGGATGGCCGTGGTCGAGATTCAGCCCGCGGTGCAGCCCAAAGAAGACTGGCGCCGCCAGCGGGTCGTGGCCTGGGTGCAGGTGACCGACCTGGGGCTGGACGCGGCCAACGACGACCGCACTTTGCAGGGGTGGGTCACCACCCTCAAGGACGGCGCTCCGGTTGGCGGCGCTCGCCTGGCGCTGCTGGGCAACGATGGCAAGGAAGCCGTCACGGGCGAGACCGGCGCCGATGGCCTGGGCCGGCTGGCCCTCAGCGGAACCACGCCCGTCCTGGTGGCCAGCAAGGGCGGGGACGTGGCCATGCTGCCCCAGAACGCCTACTACTGGGGCTATAACTCCGGCTGGCATCTGGTGGCCCGCAGCGACTCGCTGAGCTGGTTCGTGGTGGATGACCGCAAGATGTATCGCCCGGCCGAGGAGGTTCACCTGAAGGGCTTCCTGCGTCGCTATGGCGCCGGTCCCAAGGGCGACATCAGCGCCCTCAATGGCGAGGTGAAGAGCATCAGCTATACGCTGAACGACTCCCAGGGCAACGAGCTTCTCAAGGGCACCGCCCCGGTGAGCGCGGAGGGGGGCTGGGACCTCGTCCTCAAGCTGCCCAAGACGCCCAACCTGGGCCAGGCCAACCTCAGTCTGAGCGCCGCCGCCTCCGGGATGGACGGCACCAGTTACAACCACGCCTTCCAGATTCAGGAGTTCCGCCGCCCCGAGTTCGAGGTGACGGCCAGCGCCGACCCGAGCACGTCCATCGTGGGCGAGTCGGCCACTGTAACGGTCAACGCCAAGTACTACGCTGGAGGGGGCCTGGCAGGCGCGCCGGTGCAATGGTCGGTCAGCTCGAGCGCCACGTCGTTCACCCCGCCGGGACGCTCGGAGTACAGCTTTGGCACCTGGGTCCCCTGGTGGGGCTGGGGTTGGGAGGGCCGCTACTACCAGACTCCCAACGCCAACACCTACCAGAGCTTCCAGGGCCGCACCGATGCCGATGGCACGCACCACGTGAAGATCGACTTTCGGTCCGTGGATCCCCCGAGCCCCACCGTGGTGCGGGCCCAGGCCTCCGTGACGGACGTCAACCGCCAGCAGTGGAGCGCCACCACGAGTGTGATGGTGCATCCGAGCGACCTCTACATCGGGCTCAAGACGCCCCGCTCGTTCCTCGAGAAGGGCCAGCCGCTGGAGGTGGAGATCCTCGCCTGCGATCGCGAAGGCGCCGCTCTGGCGGGCCGGCCTCTCGAGGTGAAGGTCTACCGCCAGGACTACGAGGTGGTCGACGGGCAGTACCGCTCCACCCAGACCGACGTGCAGAAGCAGTCCGCCGTGTCGGGCTCCTCGGCGCCCGTCAAGCTGAGCTTCCAGACCCCCGCCGGAGGCACCTATAAGGTCGAGGTGCGCGGGAGCGACGACAAAGGGCGCTTGAATCAAAGCGATCTGACCATCTGGGTGGCCGGCGGCAAGCAGCCTCCCGAGCGCAAGGTGGAGCAGCAGCAAGTCACGCTGATCCCCAGCCAGAAGGAGTTCCGCGCGGGCGACACCGCTGAGATCCTCGTGCAGGCCCCGTTCTACCCGGCCGAAGGCGTGCTGACGCTGCGCCGCACGGGCATCCTCAAGACGGAGCGGTTCCGCATGGAAGGCCCCTCGATGGTGCTCAAGGTTCCCATCGAGGAGGGCATGGTGCCCAACCTCTACGTCCAGGTCGACCTGGTGGGCTCGGTGGAGCGTCCCCCCTCGCGGCGCCCGGCCTATGCGGCGGGCACCCTCAACCTTTCGATCCCGCCCTACCAGCGCACGCTGAAGGTGGCCGTCGAGCCGGCCTCGCCGTCGCTCGACCCGGGCGCCCAGACCTCGCTCCGCGTGGCGGTTACCGGTCCCGACGGCAAGCCTGCGGCCGGCACCGAAGTGGCGCTGTTCGTGGTGGACGAAGCGGTGCTGGCCCTCTCGGGCTACCAGTTCCCCGACCCGCTCAACGTGTTCTACGGCGGCCGTCCGGCCGGCGTCGAGGACCATCACAACCGCGAGCTCGTCGTGCTGGCCGAGCTGGATCAGCTCGAGCAGGTGGTGGAGCAGGCCGCCCGCGACAAGGACGGCCCGGCGCGCCCCATGGCGGCGCCCGCACCCGCCACCACGGCGATGCGCAAGAGCGCCTCCAACGAGGTTTCGCGCTCCGAGGCCGGCCTGGCTTCTTTCGAAGACGACGAGCGGCAGTCGAGCCCCGACACGCCCATCAACGTGCGCACCGACTTCAATCCCAATGCGCTGTTCGCGCCGGTGGTCAAGACCGATGCCTCGGGCATGGCGACCGTCCCGTTCAAGCTGCCCGACAACCTTACGCGCTACCGCATCGTGGCCCTGGCCGCGCGCGGCCGCGACTTTGGCAAGGGCGAGTCGGCCCTGGTGGCCCGCCTGCCCCTGATGGTGCGGCCTTCGCCGCCGCGCTTCCTCAACTTCGGCGACCGCTTCGAGCTGCCGGTGGTGCTGCAGAACCAGACCGACCGTCCGCTCGAGGTGCAGGTCGTGGCTCGCTCCTCCAACGCCTCCCTGACGGGCGCCCCGGGCTATGCCCTGAGCGTGCCTGCCAACAACCGCGTCGAAGTGCGCTTCCCGAGTGCCGCCGAGAAGGCGGGCACGGCGGCATTCCAGGTGGGCGCGGTGTCCGGTGGTGCGGCCGATGCGGCCGAGTTCAACCTGCCGGTGTGGACGCCCGCCACCAGCGAAGCGTTCGCGACCTACGGCCAGATCGACGAAGGCGCGATTTCCCAGCCCGTGAAGGCGCCCTCGGAGGTCTTCCCGCAGTATGGCGGCCTGGACGTCACCATCAGCTCGACCGCCGTCCAGGAGCTGACCGACGCGGTGCTCTACCTGGTGCGCTATCCCTTCGACTGCTCCGAGCAGGTGTCGTCGCGAGTGATGGCCATCGCCGCCCTGAAGGACGTCCTGACGGCCTTCAAAGCGGCCCAGCTGCCCTCGCCCGCCGAGCTGAAGGCGGGCGTAGCTCAGGACATCGAGCGCCTCAAGCTGCTGCAGACCTATGACGGCGGTTTCGGGTTCTGGAACACGTCCACCGAGACATGGCCCTACCTCTCCGTGCACGTCGCTCACTCGCTGGTGCGCGCCCGCGAGAAGGGCTTCACGGTGCCCGACGAGATGCTGGCGCGCAGCTCGCAGTACCTCAAGAACATCGAGTCGCACATCCCGGGCTGGTATGGCCCGGATGCGCGCCGGCTCATCACCGCTTACGCCGTCTACGTGCGCCATCGCATGAAGGACAGCGACTACGCCAAGGCGCGCTGGCTCATCGCCGACGCGGGGGGCGTGGACAAGCTGCCCATCGAGGCGGTGGGCTGGATCCTCTACGTGCTCTCGAAGGACCCGGGCTCCGCTCGCGAGGTCTCTGCCATCCGCGCGTTCCTGGCCAACCGGGTCACCGAGGAAGCCGGCACGGCTCACTTCGTGACCGGGTTCAACGAGGAGAGCGGTTGGATGGTGCTGGCCTCCGATCGCTGCGCCGACGGCATCCTGCTGGAGGCGCTGATCGAGGACCAGCCCAAGAACGACATCATTCCCAAGCTGGTGCGCGGCCTGTTGGCCCACCGCACCGCCGGTCACTGGCTTAACACCCAGGAGAATTGCTTCGTGTTGCTGGCGCTGGACCGATACTTCAACACCTACGAGAAGACCACGCCCGACTTCGTGGCCCGCATCTGGCTGGGCTCGCAGTTCGCCGGGGAGCAGACGTTCAAGGGCCGCCAGGTCGACCGCCAGAACGTGCGCGTGCCGATGAGCTGGCTGGCCGACAAGGGCACCCAGAACCTGGTGCTGTCCAAGACCGGCGTGGGCCGCCTCTACTATCGCCTGGGGATGGAGTATGCTCCGAAATCCTTGAAGCTCGACCCCTCGGACCACGGGTTCGCGGTGGAGCGGGTGTACGAGGCGGTGGACACGCCCTCGGACGTGTCCCGCGGGAGTGATGGGGTCTGGGTCATCAAGTCTGGCTCGCGGGTGCGCGTGCGCGTGACGATGGCGGCGCCTTCGCGGCGCTACCACGTGGCGCTGGTGGATCCGATGCCGGCCGGTCTGGAGTCGATGAACCCCGCTCTGGCCGTCACGGGTGACGTCCCGGCCGATCCGAAGGCGCGCGGCGAATACTGGTATTGGCTGGGCACCTGGTACGAGCATCAGAACTTGCGCGACGAGCGGGCCGAGGCCTTCACCACGTTGCTCTGGTCGGGCGTCTACGAGTATAGCTATGTCTGCCGCGCCACCACTCCGGGCGAGTTCGTCGTCCCCCCGGCCAGGGCCGAGGAGATGTACAACCCGGAGACGTTTGGTCGGAGCAGCAGCGACAAGGTGATTGTTCGCTGATGTTCGATTGTTGGGATGCGAATGCCAGGGGTCGCTTTTGCGCATGACGAACGGCCCACATCTGCGCCCGGTTGGCGCCCCCGACCGGTCCGGTTGGAGGGGCGCGGCGCGGGGTAGGATGGTCCCACAAAGTCGTGAGGAGGTTGGTTCAATGAAGAAGATTTCCATGGGTTTGTTCGCGCTGTTGTTGCTGGCGACGATGATGCTCGGCAGTCACCCGGTTCGCGCCGATGAGGAGGGCTTCGCGCTCATCAACCAGACCGGCGTCGATCTGCAAAAGGTGTTCGTGGGCGTCCATGGCGACGAAGATTGGGCCGACGCCGACGAGCTTCTGCTGGGCCGCACGCTCAAGCAGGGCCAGCAGCTCGACGTCAGCTTCAACTCCGAGGCCGGCGCGCCCATGTGGGACCTCCGCGTGGAGGATTCGGCGGGGAACTACCTCGAGTTCAGCGGCCTGAACCTGTCCACGGCCACCGAGGTGACCCTGGGCGCGGACACCAAAGCCTACATCAAGTAAGTTCGGGACCACAGCCGTGGTCGCGAGGGTCGTGAGGGCCGTGAGGTCCTCACGACCCTTTTGCATGGGGCGCGTGAGCAGGGGGGCTCGGGTGTAGCAGGCTCAGGGTGCACTCGGGCGTGAGCGGGGGGCTCGGAGCGAGTGGTGCGCGCGTGCTCGCACCGCTCGGGTGTAGCCATCAGGCCACCGCCCGGAGCAGCCGGGTCTGGAGGCGCTCCAGGAAGTTGTCGGCCAGGATGTCCTCTTCCGAGAGGCTTACGCGGGGGAGGCGGAGAGCGGCGGTGCGCTTGCGATCCCAGCGGGTGTCGTGGCCCGCGCCATCCACCTCCACGTTGACCCAAACGAGGCCGGATGCGGTCCGGACGCAGGCCAGAAAGTCCAGGCGATAGGGCTTGCTGTCCCAGGGACGCAGGCGGACCTGCGGCAGCAAAGCGCAGAGGAAAGGCTCGCTCAGAACGAACGCTGGCCACAATCGGTCATTGAGCACGTGGTTGTCAAGATCGACCATCGGCATGCGGCACCAACCGAGACGCGCGGCCGCAACCCACGACAAGATAGCTCCCGCAACCAGGAGGCGCAGCCAGAGCAAGGCCTCGAGCCCCGATTCGCAGCACCCGAAGTGGAGAAGGTCGGCCAGGGCCAATTTCCCCACACGGGCGATCGCGCTCTTCAGCAGCTCGTCGTACAGTCGTCCGTATTGCTTGCGCGCGGCCCGAAATCGTTGCCAGTTGGGCCGGTCACGGTCGACACGATAGCGTTCGGGGCGGCGACGAAAGGTCTCCCAGAGGCGCGTTTGCTGCCAGTTTGGCCAGCCCCCCTTGTGGCCGCGGGGATGTGAGGGCCCGAGCGTGTCGCGACCCAGACCGAGGGCACGTATGAGTTGGGTGCGGTGCGAGGGGGTCGCAATGCGAATCCCGCTCTCGATCAAGCTTACCAGCGTTCGGGTCAGATTGGCTCGCCGAGCCAGTTCCCGTTGAGACCAAGCCCGCTGGAGGCGCTCGAATTTCAGGTCATGGTGAAACAAGTTGTCCATGACTGGATCTTGCCTGCGCCAGGTTACTGAAATGCTAGCAGGATCTTGCCCCGATTTTACGGCGATGTTGCTGAAAGATGGACGTGGTTCAGAGCCTCCAGCGACTCTTGCACGAGTTGCTTCCAACCATACCCCGCGGCTCGGAAGACGCTCCCGTGCTCGAGCCAGACGAGGCCACAGGTTCCCACCACGAAGAGCCGGTGCGCGAGGCGGACGAGTCCTTTGTGCGGCCGGGTTTGCTCCAGACGGCCCAGCATCCAGCGCTGGAAGCGCAGGTGGCCGGCTTCGTCCTCCAGGATGCGTTCGCAAATCGCCTTCAGAAGGGGAGACCCGGTCGCCCGGCCGAGCGCGCGGTAGTAGGGGACCGAGATCACCTCGGCGCTGACCAGCACGCGGAGCTCGAGCTCGAGTCCAGAAAGTGCGCGGATTTTTCGGAAGACGCTGTCCACCCAGTGTTTCCGCAGGCGTGGAATACCCTGACGCTGCATGAAGCGCAGCAGATACTCGCTATGACGCTGCTCCTCGCGGATGAACAGGTTCAGCGCCTCGATGAAGTCCGCGTCCCCCACGCTGCGGGCGAACTGCAATCCGCGCTTCTTGAGCTGCCGCCCCTCGGACCCCTCTCCTAGCTGGAACTGCTGAATCGACTTCGCGATGGTTCTCTTCCCGAGCGGGGTCAAGTAGGTTCGGTCGTCCCAGGGCAAAGCGTCCCCCTGGTTCGCCGCAAAATGCCGGCACCAGGCCAGAGACTCGGGTTCTTGCAGGGCGCTTTGTGTCATAAAGCAACTTTAGCATGTAAAGTTCGGATCGTCTAGCCGCGGAAATGATTGTTCAGGTTCTCTTAACATAGTTTACCGCTTGTCTATGTCTGACAGGAACGGACGGGGGGATAGGAAGGTTACACTGACATGGCAACGGGACGGATGGCGGTTTGGGGTTCCGAGTTACCGAAAAAACAGAGAGAACTCGGATGGATCTGGAGTAGAGCGAGCGAATTAGTGCGACAGGGCATGCTACGCATTTCGAGGGCGACAGACCATGAGCGTCGATAAAACCAGCGACGCGCACAAAGTCTTATTGCCTCAGCGGGTTACCGCTAAGAAGGAAGCTGAAAAGACTTCTGCGCCCGAGCCTGCCTCCAAACCGGCTGAGAAGGCCGACGGATTCAAAGGCAGCCAGGAGCTGGCGGAAGAGCCCGCCGCCCCGCGGAAGAAGAAACACGCATTCTCGCACCGTCTGCTGGAGAACTACGCCGACGAGCCTCGCGACCTGGGCTCGCGCGGCTCGCTGAGGGGCGCCGAGAGAGATCGCCTGGACGATTGGCAGGAGAAGCTTCCCGCACGCGATCGCTCGTTCTTCGACCGTTATCTGGACAAGGTGCCGCCCGAGGACCACAATAAGGCGTTAAACCTGTTCTCCAAGCTGCGCGAGCCCGACTTGAAGGATCCGGCGCAGCTGGATCGCCTGCGGGCCGCGGGCTTGAACCAGGCGATGAAGCTCAGCGACAAGGAGCTCAGGAACCTCAACGGGGTGGACCTGACCGACAACGGCTCGGCTCCGGCCTCGTATGATCCGGACACGAATCGCCTGGGCTTCGACAAATCGCTGATAGGTGGCGACAAGCACTCCCGTGGGGCGGCGGCTCGTCCGGCGTTACAGCAGGCCCGCAAGGATTACCAGCAGGCTGCTAATCCCGCCGGCAAGGAAGGCCGCGAGCTGGCTCACGGCCTGGAGCTCGGTCCAGCCTACCGCGACGCGCTGGGCAACCGTGCCGAGAACAGCTCGACCTTCCAGGATCTGTTGCGTGGGCGCGGCTACGACGCCAAGAGCGCGGCCGAGCGCTCGGATCGGGCGTTGAAGTCGCGGGACGATTACCACTCGAACTTCCGCGACCTGTTCCTCAAGGGCGACCAGCAGGCGCAGCAGCGCTTGTCGGCTTTGAATCCGCGGATGGCGGGGCTGGTCGACAAGGAGCAGAAGGGCACTCTGCCTCGCAACGCGGACTTCATGCGGGATCTGGACCTCGGCAAGCTGGCCGCCCAGCAGGGCGTGTCGCCCGAGCGTTTGTCCAAGTTCGACGGCTTCGAGAAGGATGGTTCCAAGGCCGGCGCGCTGCGCGACTGGCTGGGTAAGCAGGCGGGCGTGGACGCGGGCCAGATGCCCCTGCCCGGCGCCGGCAGGGAAGATGCCCAGAAGGCGACGGAGCAGGGCGTGGCCAGAAAGCCCTCGGCCGACGGCAAGAAGTCCGCCGGAAAGCAGACGGTCGAGGCGGAGAATGGAGCTGCCGCCAGGCAGACGGACGGCACGCGGCAGACCCAGAGTCAGCCCAACGCGGCTCCCGGCAGGACGGAAGCCAACAAGCAGCTCCAGGGCCAGCCCGACGCGTCCGCCGCCAGGCAGACGGACGGCACGCGGCAGACCCAGAGTCAGCCCAACGCGGCTCCCGGCAGGACGGAAGGCAGCAAGCAGACCCAGGGCCAGCCCGACGCGTCCGCCGCCAGGCAGACGGATGGCACGCGGCAGACCCAGAGTCAGCCCAACGCGGCTCCCGGCAGGACGGAAGCCAACAAGCAGCTCCAGGGCCAGCCCAACGCGTCCGCCGCCAGGCAGACGGACGGCACGCGGCAGACCCAGAGTCAGCCCAACGCGGCTCCCGGCAGGACGGAAGCCAACAAGCAGCTCCAGGGCCAACCCGACGCGTCCGCCGCCAGGCAGACGGACGGCACGCGGCAGACCCAGAGTCAGCCCAACGCGGCTCCCGGCAGGACGGAAGCCAACAAGCAGACCCAGGGCCAGCCCAACGCGTCCGCCGCCAGGCAGACGGACGGCACGCGGCAGACCCAGAGTCAGCCCAACGCGGCTCCCGGCAGGACGGAAGCCAACAAGCAGCTCCAGGGCCAACCCGACGGGGCCGCCGCCAGGCAGACGGACGGCACGCGGCAGACCCAGAGTCAGCCCAACGCGGCTCCCGGCAGGACGGAAGCCAACAAGCAGCTCCAGGGCCAGCCCAACGCGTCCGCGTCCAGGCAGCCCGAAGGCAAACAGCTCCAGGGCGAGGCCAACACGGCTCCCACCAGGACGGAAGGCAACAAGCAGACCCAGCCTGCCGCCACGCAGTCCGAAGCCAACAAGCAGCCTCCCGCTCCGCAAGCCGGCCCTTCGGAGGACGCCAACAAAAACGCGCAGGCCGACACCAAGAGCGCGCCTACCCGGCAGCCCCAGGCGGCCAGGAATGCGAAATCCGCCCAGGCTCAGCCAGCGACGCCCAAGACCGGAGTGTCCGCCCGTCAGCTCGACGCGCCCGCCGTTCCCCAGCCGACCAATTCCAACAAGGCCGCCCTGGCAGACACCAAGAGCGTAGCCAGGAAGTCCGACCAGCCCGACAAGAAGTCCGAAAAGACGGACCAGGCCAACGACAACGCCGCTTCGGCCGCGGCCGCCAACGCGCGGCATTTCGTGGGCACGGCCAGCACCGGCAATCGGGACTTCATGGCCAACGCCGTGCAGTCGCAGGGCCGCCCGGCCGCGACCGCGCCCGTGTCCTCGGGCGCCGGTGGCCCCGACTTGCAGCACAATTTTGCCTCGTCCGCGCCGGGCGCCGCCAAAACGAGCCCGGAGCCCACCCCGGCCAGGACTTCTTACGCCGGCTCGGCGCCGCTGCGCGCGACGCCCCAGGAGCCCGCCCATCCGCCCGCCAATAAGGTCACCCCCCAGTCCGAGGACAGGAGCAATCCGGCTCAGACCGCCGCCCAGCCCCATTCCAACGCCGCGCTCAGGCGCGAGGCCCAGCCCGAGCCCGCCCCGAAGGCCGATTCGAAGCCCGAGTCCAATGCCGCGCCCAGGCGTGAGCTCGAGCCCGCCCCGAAGGCCGATCCGAAGCCCGAGTCCAACTCCGGGCCCAGGCATGAGCCCGAGCCGGCCCCGAAGGCCGATCCGAAGCCCGAGTCCAACGCCGCGCCCAGGCGTGAGCCCGAGCCCGCCCCGAAGGCCGATCCGAAGGCCGATCCGAAGCCAGGCCCGTCCGGGAATGGCGACGGCAAGCAGCAGATCAACGTCACCGATGAGACCGCCGGAAACGGCGGCAGCAAGCCCGCGGCCCAGGCCGAAGGCGACAAGGGCGGGGGAGGCGGCGGGTCTTATAAGATCCAGCCCGGCGATACTCTGTCCGCCATCGCCAAGAAGTACGGCACCACCGTCGAGGAGCTGGCCCGCATCAACGGCATCAAGGACCCGAACCTGATCATCGCCGGCAAGGACCTTAAACTGCCCGGCGGAGCCGGTGGCGAGGGAGGCGGACCGGCGGCCGCCAAAGGCGCGGGTGGCGCCAACGAGGCTGGCGGTGGCAGTTATAAGGTGCAAAAGGGCGATACCCTGTCCGAGCTGGCCCAGAAGTGGGGCACGAGCTACCAGGAGATTGCGCGCGTCAACGGCATCAAGAACCCGAACCTGATCATGACGGGTCAGGACCTCATCATTCCCGGTACGGACAGTGAAAAGGGCAAGGCCGGCGAGATCAAGCACGTCAACGAAGAAGTGATGGGCCCCGACGGCAAGCCGCTCACTTCCGAGCAGAAGGCCGCGCAAATCCAGCAGACCATCAAAGGCTTGCAGGGTGAAGGCCAGGCCGGCGACACCAATATCAAGATCACCACCGACCTCGAGAAGGGCCAGGGCACCCATCGCGCCCGGGCCGCCGAGTATGACGCGGACAAGAACGAGATCCGGCTGCGTCCCGAGTTCTTCAAGCTCTCGAAGGAGGAGCAAGAGGAAGTGCTGGCCGACGAGCTGGCCCACAAAGTGGACGACCGTTACCGCGAAGATGCCAAGACCTCCAAGAACTGGGACGCGTTCATCAACAAGCACTACGAGCTGGGCAAGAAGAATGGCTATCTGAACGAGAACGCCGCTCAGGATAAGGCCGAGTACGCCTCTGAGGTGATCTCGGCCGTGATGCGGGGCGGCCCCGATGCCGAGCGCTTGAAGAAGCTCGACCCGGAGCTCTACGCGCAGCTCGAGAAGACCGTGCTGCACGGCGACAGAAGGGCGTTCGAGCTGAGCGCCGAGGAGCAGGCCCAGGCCAAC
Organism: Vulcanimicrobiota bacterium; assembly: GCA_039809865.1. Taxonomy (GTDB): domain Bacteria; phylum Vulcanimicrobiota; class Xenobia; order Xenobiales; family QWHO01; genus QWHO01. The sequence goes on along the minus strand of JBDHVW010000041.1, from coordinate 1,742 downwards.
AATAGCCGGCACCTGCTGCACGGGGTGCATAATACCGCCACGACTGTCGATGTGGACCCGGTGACCGGGGCGACCACCACCAATGCTCCGGGCGACGGCCGTCACGGCGTGCGGGGAACCGGTGACGCGGGTGGTACGGGAGGCACCGGAGGAACTGGTGGGACCGGTGGGACCGGTGGGACCGGTGGGACGGGCGGCACGGGCGGCGGGACCGGTGGTGGGACGGGCGGCAGCGATAACGCTGGCGGCACCGGCGGAGCCGATCGCTCCACGGGCTCGAATTACTCCGGCGGAAGCAATTATTCGCGCGGCTCGAGCTACAGCAACAATTACAACAGCTACAGCTACGACAACTGGAGCAACAACGACCCGTTCTCCTCCGAGAACCAGCTGGATGCCCTGCGCGAGCAGATGGAGCTCGAGAACCTCGACCCCTCCCAGCTCGAGCACCTGGAGGACGTGCAAGAGCTCAAGGGGATGGGCAAGGAAGTCGACATGCACTCCGACGCTCTCAACGAGCTCGAGAATGCCGCTTTCACGAAGGGCATGCAGGGCGAGCAGCTCGACCTCAATCGCGACGGTCGCATCGACACCGACGACACTTCGATGTTCCGTCAGCTGGATCAGGCGGTAGCCGGCAATCGCCTGATGGTGAACCGCAGCACGGGCCGTCTGGCCGAGATCGAGCAGCCCGAGTCGCAGAGCGCGCGCGCCCTGCCGACCTCGGGTCTGGTGGATGGCAGCCTGCTGTCCAACGATCCGGCGCTGGCCAAGCTGGCCGGGGCCAAGGAGGCTCCCGAACCGCAGTTCACGGCTCCCAAGCCCAACCAGCGCGCTCTGGACGAGGCCCTCGGCAACAAGCCGACCAGCACCAATCAGCCGATGGGCAGCACGGTGGTTTACGGGCGTCCCGCGCCCACGCCGCCCTTCGCGGGCCCGCCGCCCGGCTTGGAGACTCCGATGCCGGAGTTCCAGGGTGGCCCGATGCCGGGTCCGGCCTTCGACGCCAATGGTGCGCCGCCGGCCCCGCGTGCCAACGTCATGCCGGCCAAGGACGGCCCGTTGCTGGCCAATCCGTCCGTGCCGGTGCGCCAGACCAGTGCTCCGGTGCAGTTGGGCGGTGGGCTGGCGAGCCCGGCTCCCGGGCAGGGCCCGGCCCAGACGCCCGCTGTGTTCGGACCCGCTCCCGGTCCGGACGGGCCCACTCCGGCTTTCCAGAGCGGCCCGATGCCCACCGTGAAGGCCGGCCCGCTGGGTCCGATGCCGACCGAGCACCTCGAGGGCCCGATGCCCCCGACCGAGCGCTCGCGTGGCTATGTAGAGCCGCAGCCACGGGGAAACCAGGCCGCGCCGCCCCTGAAGGGTGGTCCCGTGACCCAGCCCGCGCCCGGCCCGGGCCCGGTCGCTCCGCACGTCGAGCCCGGTCCGGCTCCGGTCAAGAACAGCCCGGTCGGTCCGCACGTCGAGCAGCCTTTACCGGTCAAAAGTGGCCCGGCGGTCCCGCACGTCGAGCAGCCTTCACCGGCTCCGGTCAAGAATGGCCCGGTCGGTCCGCATGTCGAGCAGTCCTCACCGACGCTCGTGAAGAACAGCCCGTTGGTCCAGCAGCCCGCACCAGCTCCGATGCAGGTCAAGGGCGACACGACGGTCCCGCATGTCGTTCCCCAGACGCACGAGTCGCCCGTGAAGGGAACGACCCCGTCCCCGCAACCGCCGAATCGTCACCCAGAGGAACGACCCGC
>JBDHVW010000040.1:0-69460 GCA_039809865.1 Vulcanimicrobiota bacterium | reverse complement strand
GCGTCAAGTGCGGCCCGGTTCGGCGATGGTTATTGGACGAACGAGTACAGTGAAACACCAGCCCCGGCCCGGCCTGACCTGCCTAATTTTCGCTTTTTCGTGGAGGAAACCCCCTTGACGGTGATAAATTTATTCTAGCGGGGAGGTCCGATTTGACCTACACGTATCAGAACTCGGCTAAAAAGCTCGTGGCACTAGGTTTCGTGTTCGTGCTGATGGCCGGCTTTCTCATAAAACTTGGACTCGATGGTAACCGGCTCGTTCCGCCCGAGATGAACGAGCCTATTATGCGCTTTACCTGCGTTTTCTTTCCCTTTGCGCTGGTCGGGGTGACCGTGATCTCCTACCTCTATCTGCTGGTGAGCCAGCTCAACCGTCGGCTCGAGGTCGGCTCCCTGGGGGTCACGCTGGTCTCCGGCGCCAAGTCCGTAACCGTGGGATGGGCCGCGATGGTGGTCGGCCGCACGCAGTCCACCACGATGTTGGCCTCCAGCCTGATCTCGGATGGCAAGCACCAGATCCGCCTGCAGCGCTTTTTCTGGCCGGACCACGACGACATCTTGAATCGCATCGAACGCACCATCAAACACAACCGCACCGCCAAAACGGTCAAAGTCGAGGTTTGAGGCTCTTTCGCGCCAACGCAAAGAGAAGGATCAGCAGAACGACCCCTCCCAGCGTCAGTTTATCGGCCAGGTCGAGGAATTCTCCCACCCGGCCGTTTTTTACGTACCAGGCCATGGCGCTGGCGACCCAGGCGCAAACGGCCCGGTCGAGCAGCGATTCGACGGAGAGGAAGCTGGCCCGGTAGCGCGAGTCCGGGATGGCGTCGTTGAGGACCTGGCGCTGGATGGGATAGCTGAATCCCACGGCCAGGCTGAAAACACTCAGCCAGGCGATGGCGCCGGCCGGACCCGATTGAGCGATCAGCGAGCAACTGACGGCCATGACCAGCGTCAGCACGAAGACGGCATTGAGGTCGCTCATCAACCGCCGGAGCCAGTTGGGATAAGCCGATCCCAGCGCCTCGAAGATGGTGTTGACGGACATGATGGCGCCAAACCAGGCGAGCTTGATCCCCTTGGCCTCCAGGATGGGGTTGAAGAGATTCACCTGGACCACGCGCGAAAGGACGAAGATCCCGATCCCCTGGGTGATCACCAGCATCAGGTAGGGGCTCTGGAGCAGCAGGCTCACCACTTTCAAGGGGCTCACGCGGTCGCGAGGGGCAACCTTCAACGAAAACTCGGGCAGCTTGAGGGCGATGAAGAAGGCGATCAGGGCGCTCAGCGCGGTCAACCAGTAGGGGAGAGTGAGCTCCAGCTCCATCAAGAAACCGATGGCGGCCCAGCCCACGACCTTGCCGATCAGCGAATACGACCGGGCCAGGCCTTCGGTCTGTTTGTAGTAGTCCTCGGCACCCGATTCTTGCAGGTAGTTGTAGAGATAGGCGCTGGCGGCGCCGCTGATCAGCGAGCGTGACAGGGCGATGGACAGCCAGTGCCAGAGAAAACCAGCGTAGTTGGGCTGAAAGACCACCAGCAGATTCGAGAAGACCAGCAGCAGCGAGCCGCTGAGCAAGCATTTGCGCTGGCTCCACCGGTCGGCCAGGTAGCCGGTGGGCAGCTCCATCAAGCAGAAAGCGATGTAGTAGATGCTCTGGATGCCGTAGATCTGCTCGTCGCTCAGGCCCATCCGCTGTTGGTAGGCAATGAAGACCGGCGTCCACAGCAGCAGGCTGAAGAAGAACTGGAAGCCGTAGAAGAGCTTGATGACGCGGTGCGGATTCATTCCGCGCGAAGGTTTACCACGAACGGGCGGGGCCGGTCAATGCCACGAGAACGGGTTGAAGTCGGTCTCGCGGTCGTAGACGTCCAGCTCTTCCTCCCGTTTGAGGAAGCCGACCACCTGGTAGGTCACCGGGGTCATCAGGATCTCCACCAGGCACTTGTAGAGGTAGCCCGTCAGCGTGTAGTCGAGGATCTTGTCGAAGGGCAGGATGCCCCAGAAAGCGATCGAGCAGAACAGGAACGTATCCACCAGCTCTCCCACCACGGTGGAGCCGATGGTGCGCATCCAGAGATGCTTTCCCTTCTGCATCACCTTCATGCGCGCCAGCACGAACGAGTTGGCGAACTCGCCCCAGAAATAGCCCACCAGCCCGGCTCCCGCGATGCGCGGCGACACGCCCAGCACCCGCGAGAACGCATCCTGCCCGATCTGGCGGTTCCAGTCGGGATCGGGGGGCATGGCGTTGGTGACCGCCAGCACGAGGTTCATGATGGCCAGCCAGAAGAACCCCGTCCAGATCACCCGCCGGCTCCGCCGGTAGCCGTACACCTCCGTCAGCACGTCCCCGAAGACGTAGCTGATCGGGAAGATGAACATCCCCCCGTCGAAAGGCCTTCCCGCCAGCGTGAAAACCTTGATGGCAGCCACGTTGCTGATAAGCAACACCGCTACGAAGCTGGCCGTGATGAGATCGAGATACCGAGACCGCACAACCCGGGCAGTATAGCACGAGACGGGAGACCGGAGACGGGAGACGGGAGTAGCGGCGAGTCTTGACGTGCGCTGCGACTCCCTACGAGACTCTCGACTCTTAACCCTCAACTCTTAACCCGTCAGCGATCTCCCGGCCCCGAAGAGGTCCGGCATTTCCTCCGACAGAATACGCCTTACGCTGTGGATAAACGCGTCTTTCTCTGGGCCCTGGCAGGCTGGCTGACTTTCGGCGTGCTGGGGGCGACCGGGCTGATGGTGGGGCAGGTGCCCGCCGAGCAGGTGGTGGTAGGCTTTCTGATGCCCGGGATCTTCGGTTTGATGGTGGGGGGCATGCTGGGGCTGGTCCGCCGTCACAAGGCCAACCAGCGCGAGCTGGGCCGCTTCCTGCTGACGGTGATCGGCGGCACCGTGCTGATCGGCACGGTCTTCGTGCAGCTTTGCCAGGGGCTCGACTGGCCCGGCTGGCTGGCGCCCGTGGCTGCGGCTATCGGCTCCTTCGCGGGCCTGGCGCTGTCGCTGCAGCAGTTCCGGCGGCCCATCTCGCAGGCGGAGGGCCTGCTGATCCTGGGAGCCACGCTGGTGCTCGGCTACGACAGCTTTGGGCCCTACATCATCCCGATTCTCCTCATCAGCGCCGTGGCCATCCGCCACCACCTGCAGAAGCAACCCAAGTGCTGACCTGCCAGGACCCGTCCTGTCTGGGCTGGACCCTCCTGCCCACCGACTCGTTCTGCGCCTGGTGCGGCGGGCGGCTCGTCGAGCTCGAGGTGGGCTTCGAATACAAGCAGGGCGAGGAGTGGTTTCCGCTCGACCCGCCCGTTCTCAACCGCGAGCGCCGCCCCGCCATGCGCGTGCTGGTGCGGCACGTCGGGGACGCCGGCACGGTCACCGTGGGTCAAGACGACGTGCGCTCCGAGTCCGCCTGGCTCGGCCTCGACACGGCCGCGCTCGTGCCCCAGCCGCTCGCGCCAGGTCAGGCCGTGCACGTGGGCATCTCGCGTCTGAAAGTTCCCGGTAAGGAAGACTCCGTTCAGGAGGCGCGCATCCAGGTGGAGGTGCCCGGCTCGCCCGGCGTGGCGCCCCTGATCGCGACCGGCACGCTGGAGTTCTCGCCCCCGCCCGAGTTCAGCCTCGACCTGGCCACGCAGGAGGTGCTGTTGCTGCCGGAGAGCCAGCCCGTGATCGACGGCGTGCTGTTGCTGCGCACCGGCCACCTGTGGCTCGAATCGCCGCCCGAGTTCACCGGCACATGGGCCGACCTGGAGCTGGCCGAGACGGTCGAGTATCCCCTGGAGATGGACGCTCGCCAACTGGCGCGCATTCCCCTGCGGCTGAGGGTGCGGCCGGATACCGCCCAGGACCTGCGCGACTCGGCCTCCGCCTCGACCGAAGGGCTCAAGCGGCGCGCCTCCCTGCGTTTGCGCTGCACCGACCGGGGAACCCGCACGCGGGGCGAGGGACTGCCGCTGGACGTGCCGCTCGAGGTGGGCTTCGTGCTCGGACCGGAGCTGACGGTGGCGCCGTTTCCCGAAAGTCGCCGGCTGGATTTCGACCTGCTGTTGCGCGTCAGCGACCACCGACCCGTGCGCGTGGTCGTTTCCAATGGCCCGCCCGGCGCGCGCGGCCGCCTGGATCTGGTCATCCACCAGCTCGAGATCGACGCTCCCTGGTTCACCTGTCCCGACGCGCCTCCGCTGCCCTGGCGGATCGCCACCGGAGAATCCCTGGAGCTCATGTTCACGATCGGCGCGGTGGAGGACGGCACGGCGCGGCTCGGTTTCATCTCCAACGATCCCCTGGCGCGCGATTACTACGTGCGCGTGCGGCGCCGGGAGGCGTCGGAGTATCCGGGCTGGCTGGTGGTCGATCTGGGCACCACCAATACCTGCGCCGCCCTGGTGGACGACAACCGCAAGGTCGACCTGCTGGCGCTCGACTCCGAGGGCTCGCTGTTGAGCGATGCGCCGCTGGGCACGCAGTTCGAGCCAAGCTCGGCGCAGACGATGCCCTCGGTGCTGTGCTATCTCGAGATGGTGGCCGCCCGCCGCTATCGCACCGGGACCTGGGCCTGGGAGCAGGCCGGCCACGCGGCGGCGGCCCGCGCCGTGGTCTCGGGCGCCAAGCGCCGCCTGGGCGATCGCGATTTTCGCTTCGAGGTCGTGCCCGTGGACGAGCCCGCCGAGACGGTGGCTCTCACTCCCGCTCAAGCGATGCGCGATCTCTACGCCCACGTGGTGGAGAAGGCGATGGAGCACCTGGCCTCGCAGGGGCGGGCCGATCTGGTGCTGCGCCGCTGCCTGATCACCCACCCTTCACGCTTCTCGATGCACCAGATCGAGGAGCTCAAGACGGCCGCCTTCGATGCGCTCGAGGAGCAGCGCAAACGCTTCGGGCCGGCCTTTGACGCCAGCGAGGAGCCGTCCACGCTGCACGAGCCGGTGGGAGCCGCGCTGCACTACCTCAACGACTGGCGCAGCCACGCCCCGCTGCACGAGGCCGCGAGCACCGACGAGCTCACCTATCATCTGCTGGTCTACGATTACGGCGGGGGCACGCTGGACATCACGCTGCTCCGCATCGACTCCCAGCGCAAGCTGCGTCCCGGGGGCCAGGTGGCCGAGCCCATGCCGGTGCGTTTGATGAAGCGACTGCTGGAGCACTGCCAGGGCATCCTGCGGCGCGAGACGGGATTTCCCGTGGCTCTGCCCGGCGAGGACGAGGAGCTGGCCGCCAGCAACAGCTTCGTGCTGGGCCAGTTCGTGGACAGCTGCGTGCGCGCCGCCGGCGCCGAGCCCGACTTCCGCAGCCTGGCCCACAACGCGCAGGTCAACGAGAAGGTGATGCTCAGCTACCGCGTGGACGGCACTCCGCGCGAGCGCGTCTTCACGCGCCAGGAGCTGCTGCAGGGCATCGTGGGCGAGAGCGTGGCGGGCGAGCACGCCTACGGCTACGTGGTGACCCCCACCGTGCTCGGGGCCAGCGGACAGCGCTGGATGGGCGGTGAGGACGTCACCGCGGTGGTGCGCGAGCTGCTGGTGGAGCGATTGCTGCGCGCCGTGCGCCTCTCCGAGAACGCGGGCAAGGTCGAGCTCCCCGGCGAGGACGCCAGCCTGGCTGCCCGCACCAATCGCAACACCCTGCGCCTCTGGGCCGAGCGCCTCAAAGTGGCCCTGGCCAGCCGGGCCCCCGAGGACGAGGTGCGGGCCACGTTCCAGAACCTGACCTTCCGCTTCGACGGCCAGGAGCGGATGGTGCCGGGGAGCTTCCTGTTCAAGCAGGCCGGGGCTCCGCTGCTGGAGGAGGTTCAGGAGCGCGTGCGGCCGCGCCTGCAGGAGACGGTCGAGGTCATCGCTCGCCTCCTGGCCAATCACCAGCTCGCCCAGCCAGACGTGCTGCTGCGGGTGGGCAAGGCCTCCAAACTACCGGCCGTGGACGAGGTCTTGCGGGCGGCCTATCCCGCCTGCCGCTACGTGACGCCCGAGGAAGCCAAGGAGTGTGTCGTCAAAGGCGCCTGCACCACGCATCTGCCCGGCAAGGTGGGCAGCGGAGTGCAGATCGCGGCCGGCGCCCTGCGCCCCAGCGTGCGCGTGCGCCTGGCGCGCCAGCAGCAGAGCCTGACCGCCACGACCAGCCGGCTGGGCATCAAGGTCGTGGACGCCGGGCACGCCTATTTTCACGAGCTGGTGGGCGCGGGGGTGGCCATCCCGCCCGAGGGGCTCACCGTCACGCTGCCCGGCGTGGTCCTGCAACCCGGCATGAACGTCCTGCCGGTGCTGGAGAATACCGGCCTGGAAGAGCGCCTGCTCGACGTCGAGGGCCGACCCAATCCGGATATCGAGACGATCCGCCAGTTCGACATCGAGGTTCCGGACGAAATGGACCCCTTCGAGTTGGAGGAGGTCGAGCTCACCTTCCGCGTGCTGCCGGATCTCTCGCTTCGCCTGACGCTTACTTTGGAGGGCCACGAGCCGATGGAGTTCGAACCGATCGCCAGCACCGACTACGGAAAGGCCTATTGACCATGGACGACTCTCTCCGCGAGGAGATCTGGCGCATTCGCGAGGAGCTTTTTCACACGCAGGAGGAGTTTCAGCGCGAGTTGATGGAGCGCTTGCTCCACGAAAACCGTGATTTGCGGCTTCGCATCGAAGCGCTGGAGAGGCGGCTCGGCGGGGGAGAGAGCGCTCCTCCGGCCGATCCCGAGCACCGGGCCCTGTGGGAATTCGCCCGGCGCATCGAGCAAGCTGCCCGCGCTCTCATCGACGAGGCGCCCGACGCCCTCCTCAGCCCCCTGGAGACGCTGGCCGGCGAGGCGCAACGCATCGCTTCGAGCGACGCTGGCATGGACGAGTTGCGCCTGGCGCTGGTCAACCTGAGCACTCTGCTGGTCCCCGAGCTGGTCGAGCTGTGCGAGGCGTCGCGTCGGTCCCACGATCCCGACCTGCCATTCTTTGGCACCCTCGACGGCCGCCTCACGACTCTGGCGCAGGCGGCCGGCCTGGAGGAGATTCGCCCTGCCTCCGGCAGTCCTTACAACCCCAACGAGCAGAACGCTTTGAAGGTTGTCCGGGGGACCGACCCCTCGCAGCGCGATCGCGTCGACCGCTGCGTGAGCCGCGGCTTTCGCCACGAAGGTCGTTTGCTCAAGAAAGCGGAAGTGGTGGTCTACCTGTGAGAAAACTCGGCCTGCTGTTGGCCTCCGGGGCCTTCTTCGGATTTCTGTTCTGGCTGCGCACCCGGCGACGCCAGATGCTGCCGCGCGACCTCGGGCAGGCGGTCACCAATCAGGGCAAATCGCTGTTGCAGCTCTCGCAGTCGGGCCCGCTGCTGATCGTTTTCTTGCGTCATTTTGGCTGCACTTTTTGTCGCGAGGCTGTCAGCGATCTGGCCAAGTTGCGCGACGAACTGGGCGTCTCGCTGGCCCTGGTGCACCTCAACACCGAGGAGGAGGCCGCCCGGGCGCTGGGCGCCGCCGGCCTGGGCGACGTTCCCCGTTTTTCCGACCCGGAGGCCAGTCTCTACCGGCATTATCGCCTCGGCCGCTTCCAGTTGACCTGGCAGGTCGTCAGCCGCGCCTGGGAGGCGCGCCGCCACGGCGCCAGCTGGCCGACCGCCGACTGGCATCAGCTGGGCGGGGCGATTCTGGTGGAGAACGGCCAGGTCGTCAAGGCCTGGCGCGCGGAGCATGCGGGCGAGCGTCCGGACTACCGCACCCTTTGCCTGGCAGGACGCCAGTAACCTTCGAAGAGGGACGGGCTTCTCTGCAGCCTTTTTCGCGTCTGTCCTACACTGCTAGTAGAACTTGGCAGGAGGACACACACGATCATGTCTCAAGATTTGGAATTCGATCAGGCCCAGAGCGATCTCAAGGAGAAAGCTTCCGCGGCAGCGAGCAACCTCAAGGATAAGGCTTCCGAGCTCAAAAACGATCTGCAGGAGAAAGCGGCTGACCTCAAGAGCGCCGCCTCCGACAAGATCTCCGAGCTCAAGGACAAAGCCGCGGACTTGAAGGAGAACTTCCCCGAGAAGGCCGCCCAGCTCAAGGAGAAGGCCTCCGATATGGCGGCCGACCTGCACGACAAGACGGACCGCTCGCTCTTCAGCATGGGCGAGAAGCTCTCGGCCGCGGCCGACAAGGCGCGCGATCGCGGCATGACGGGAGTGGCGGATCGGCTCGAGGCCGGCGGCCAGTTCCTGCAGGAGAACGGAGTGGACGACCTGAGCGAGAAGGCGACCGGACTCATCCGCAACCACCCCGTCGAGGCGATGGTGGTCGGATTCGGCCTCGGTATCCTGCTCGGCAGCATCCTGTCGGCCCGGAGAACCAGGTCATGATGCGCGAGCTCAGTCAGGTGAAGGCCGAGGCGGAGACCAACATCCCTCCGTTGGTCAGCGGCATCGTGCAGGACACGCAAACCCTGTTTCGACAGGAGGTGGCTCTGGCGAAAGCCGAGCTGAAGTCCGAGCTGGTGACCGCTAAGGAAGCCGCTGTCGGCATGAGCGCGAGCCTTGCGCTGGCTGGTCTGGCCACGTTGATGCTCTCGTTCGGGCTGGTTCACCTGCTGAGCTGGGCGTTTGCGATCCCGCTGGGCGCCTCGTTCGGCATCGTGGGCTTGCTTTACGGCGTGGGAGCCGCGGTCAGTTTCTCGTTGGGCCGGAGCGCCGCCGAGAAGACTGATTTCGTGCCCCACCAGACGATTGAGACGATGAAGGAGAATGCTCGATGGATAGCAGCAGGGACAACCTAGAGAAAGAGCCGGAGCAGATCCGGCGCAATATCGAAGGCACTCGCGCGGCCCTGAGCGACAAGCTCGGCCGTCTCGAGAGCGAGGTCCGGGGCACCGTGCGCGAGGCGCGCGATGTGGTCGGGGAGGGGATCGAGAAGGTGAAGGAGACCGTCAGCTTGTCGCATCAGGTGAACGAACGTCCCTGGACGTTCTTTGCCGGCTCCATCGTCCTCGGTGCAGCCGTGGGCCACATGCTGAGCAAGCATGGCGCCCATCACGAGCACACCCGGGGCAGCTCTCTGGCGGATCGGCTGGTGCCGATGTTCGACGCCGAGCTGAAGATGGTCAAGGGCGCGGCCTTCACGATGCTCATCGGAATGATGCGCGACGTGGCCCGCGAGACGATCAAGCCGGCGCTGTCCGAGATGATGGATGGCGCGGTCCAGCGCTTCCTCGGAGGGGCCGAGACGGTAGGCGCCAACGGTCGCTGAGATCGTTTGGAGTCGCACGAACGGGTCCCGGGCCTGACAGGTCCGGGACCCGTTGCGTTTAGCCACAGGAAATGGCCGTCTGGCGAGCGAACCTTAGTCACGACAGACAAAGAGAGCAGGGTGGACCGGAGGAAGAGTGAACGTTCAGGATGAGCTTTTGGCGGCTATGTACCACAGCTTTTACGCGGATGAGGCGCGTTTTGACGTCGTGCAGTGGTTACGCAAGAATGATATTGGTCAGAGCGCCTTTTCGACGGGCCGCGACAAGCTCGAGCTGGATATCGGCCCCAACGGCCGCAACCTGGTCGATGCTTTGCACAACAAGTCCTTGCTCGAGAAGCGCGTGGGCAACGAGGTCGTGATTCTGCCCGCCGGTATCGATCACGTCGAGGCCAACAAGCTGGTCGATCAGGCGGTCATGGACAAGATTGCCGATCGCCGTTTCAAGATCATGGAGACCACCCAGCGCTTTCAGGCCGCCAGCCAGAACCAGGATCGCGCTCAGGCCGGTCGCATCATGAACGAGACCAAGTTCAGCCGTCACGATTGCGCTCCGGTCTTCAAAGAGCTGGAGCGTCGGGGTTGGGTCGTGCCTCCGGCCGGTCAGACCGAGGGCTGGCTCAGCATCACCTGGGAAGGCGCTCAGGCCCTGGACGCCCTGCGCGCCAGTCGGCCAGCCGAGACCCCGGCCGACGCCGCTCCCCAGGCCGGCGGCGCGGTGCCGCTCTCGTCGATCAGGTTCTTCGACTGAGCCTCACCACGGGGCTGGTGGTCGCTTCGCACTCGCGCACGGCGCCGGGTGCGTTTGCTTTCTATGATGTCAGCGATGCGCTCCGCTCGGCGCAAGTGGACCGCGTGGCGGGGGGAATTCCTTGTCTGAGAAGTCGTTCTCTAGGATCAGCCTGTCGATGAAGCACTCGACAGTCACCACGGTCAGCTTCAGCTCTTTGACCCGGTAGACTTGCGGTAGGTTGAAGGTCCGGAGTTGGATTCCCAGGCCCCTCAGATCTTCTACTTGGCCGTCGACCCGCAAGCCGTTGGACAGCGTCATTCCCTCGACTCGAGTGACGCGGTCGTCAGGGCCGTACTCCACCCAGGTCTTCACTCCGCAGATAGGCTCTATGTCTCCGCCGTATCTCTTCTCTAGTTGGATCGAGGCTTCGGAACGCGTCATTCCCAGTGAGATCCCGTCGAGAGTGAGCGGGGGGGCTGCCCGTCTCTTCTCTGAGCGGACGGACATCGGGGAGAAGACCGCTGTGAGGGTGACGAGAACAAAAATCCAGAGGACCGTCGCTCGCATAGCAGGGATACGTGACGCCCACCCGGAGAGTTCATTTTCGAATGCTTCGTTAAATTTGACGAAAACAACGCGGGTGTGGTAAGGTCAAAAACGTGGGAAACTACACGAGGAAAATTCGATGAGCTCCGTAGTGCACCTGCATGCGCGCAGCTGGTTCTCGTTTCTGGCCGGGGGCGCGGCCCCCGATGCGCTGGTGGCCGAGGCGGCGCGGCACGGGCAGCCGGCGGTGGCGCTGACGGATCGGCACGGGGTCTACGGGCTGGTGCGGTTCGCGGCGGCCTGCCGGCGCTACGGGGTGCGGCCGATCTTCGGGGCCACCCTGGATGCCGGAGGGTTCCCACTGGTGTTGCTGGTGACCAGCCGCGAAGGGTATCAGCAGCTCTGCCAGCTGTGCAGCCTGGTGCACGGGTTCTCGGCCGACTCGCTGATGGCTCCCGGCGAGCGGCTGGCCGAGGCGCCCGAGGTCGTGCCGCCTGGCAAGCAAGAGCCGCGCTCGCTGGCACTGGAAGAGCTGCGTGGACGCACCGGCTCGATGCTCTGCCTGACCGGAGGTCCCGAGAGCCTGCTCGACCGCCTGGTGCGTCGCCGTCACTACGCCCAGGCGGAAGAGTGGCTGGAGCGGCTGGGCGAGCTGTTCCCCGGGCGCCTCTACGTGGAGCTGGCCAACCGGCTGCAGCCCGGCGACGTCGAGGGGATGCGCCAGCTGGTGCGTCTCTCCGAGCGCACCGGGGTGCCCACCGTGGCCAGCAACGCGGTACGCTACGCGGGGCCCGACGACTACGCGGTGTATGACGCGCTGAGCTGCGTGCGACTGGGGATCAGCGTGGGCGATCCGCATCCGGAGCGTCCGGTCAACGACAGCGCCTACCTGTGCGACGCGGCCGAGCTGGCGCGCCGGGTGCCCTATCCGGAGGCGCTGGCGCGCACGCTGGAGGTGGCCGAGCGCTGCCAGATGGAGCTCCTGGCCGAGGAGATCACCCCGCCCACCGCCCAGCTGCCCGCGGGGCGCCAGCCCTCCGACTACCTGCGCGAGCTCTGCTATGCCGGCTGGGACAAGCGCTACCCGGCCGGCGTGCCGGCCCGCGCCGGCATCAGCCGCGAGCCAGCACCGCAGCTGCAAAGGCAGGCCCCCATGGCGATGGCGGCCTATGGCCCACCCGGATTGGGGTGGGACCTCGAACCCGCGCCCAAGGCTTCCAAGAAACTTTCCTCTGTCGACTGTCGACTGTCGACCGTCGACCCTCTGGTGTCTCCCGTGGTGCCCGCCGAGGTGCTCCAGGCACGCCAGGCTTACGACTCGCGCGAGAAGGCGCGCCAGCAGCTCGAGCATGAGCTGAAGGTCGTGCAGGACCTGCAGCTCGAGGAGTTCTTTCTGGTGGTGCGCGAGGTGGTCGATTTCGCGCGCTCGCAGGGCATCCGCTGCGCCGGGCGCGGCTCGGCGGCCAACTCGATCATCGCCTACGTGCTGGGCATCACGGCGGTCGATCCGCAGGCCCACAACCTGCTGTTCGAGCGCTTCCTGCACCGCGGCCGCAAGGGCATGCCCGACATCGACGTGGACTTCGACTCGGAGCGGCGCGAGGAGGTCATCGCCTGGATGGAGCGGCGTTTCGGCGTGGAGCACAGCGCCATGACCGCCAACGTGATCACCTATCGCCTCAAGCTGGCCCTGCGCGACATGCTCAAAGTGCTGGGGTTCACGCCCGAGCAGGTCGACCGCACCGGCCACCTGCTCGGGCCGTGGGACGGCCTGGACGACCTCAAGGCGCGCCAGGGAGAGCTGGCCGAGGTGCTCGGCGCGGAGGCGCCGATCGCCACCGTCCTGAAGCTGGTGGAGCGCATCCTGGGCTGCCCGCGCCACCTGGGGCTGCACAGCGGGGGAGTGGTGCTGGCGCGCGAGCCGCTGAGCCGTTTCTCGCCTGTGCAGACCTCGGCCGGCGGGGTGCGCCAGTTGCAGTTCGACAAGGACGACATCGAGGCGCTCGGGCTGATCAAGTTCGACGTGCTGGGCCTGCGCATGCTGGCGGTGCTCTCGGAGGCGCTGGAGCTGCAACGGGCCTTCGACGGCACCGAGATCCCCCTCGACGACCTCACTCTGGACGACGAGCCCTCGTTCGAGCTGATCCGCAGCGGCAAGACGCTCAGTCTGTTCCAGATCGAGAGCCCCGGGCAGATCAGCCTGCTCTCGCGCACGCAGCCGCGGGTCTTCCGCGACCTGGTGGCCCAGGTGGCCCTGTTTCGCCCCGGTCCGTTGCAGGGCAAGATGGTCAATCCTTACGTGGAGCGGATCACGGGCAATCAGCCGATCGAGTACACCCATCCGAGCATGGAGCCGATCCTGAAAGACACCTACGGGGTCATCCTGTTCCAGGAGCAGGTGCTGGAGATCTCCCACCAGTTCGCCGGCATGTCGCTCGACGAGGCGGACGAGTTCCGCCGGCTGATGAGCAAGTTCCGCGATCCGGGCTGCATGCGCAACATGCGCACCCGCTTCGTGGAGGGGGCGATGAAGACGCAGGGTGTCTCGCTGGAGCTGGCCGAGGAGGTGTTCCGCCAGGTCAGCGCGTTCGTGGGCTACGGGTTCTGCCGCTCGCACGCGGCCGCGTTCGCGCGCACCGTGTTCCACTCGGCCTACCTCAAGCGGCACCATCCGGCCGCCTACATGGCCGCGTTTCTCCAGCATCTGCCGGGCTTTTTCCCGCGCAGCACGGTGCTGGAGGAGATCCGCCACATGGGCGTCCGCATCTTGCCGGTGGACGCCTGGCGCTCGGGGGTGCGCTACCGGTTGGAGCTCTACCGGGGCGAGCCCGCCATCCGGTTGCCGCTGACGGCCGTCAACGGCTTCTCGCCCGAGCAGGCCACCCGCTTCGTCCAGCGGCGCGCGGGCTCGCTGGACGAGCTCCTGGTACGGGCCGACCTGCCGGTGGACCTGTGGGAGACGCTGGCCCGCGCGGGCGCCTTCGACGCGCGCCTGGAGCGGCGCGACGCGCTCTGGCGCGTGGGGCTGTTTCGGGCTCGGGCCGGGGGCGGTTACGTGGAGGCGCCGCGCCTGCGTCCGGGCGGTCCCTCGGGCGGGCCGCGCGCCCCCCGCAGCCGGCGCCTGCGCGCCCGCCCGAGCGGTCCCGAGCAGCTGCCGCTGCTGGTGGAGCCGGCCGACTCGCACCTGCTGCCCGAGCTGCAGCCGCTGGCGGCCGAGCTCACGATGACCTGGGACTACTCCACCCAGGGCTTCAGCCCGCAGGCCCATCCTCTGGCGCGGCACCGGGCCGAGTTGGAGCGGCGCGGGGTGCGTCCCATCGCCGACCTGCACGCGGCCCGGGACAAGCAGAGCATTTGCGTGGGAGGGCTGGTGGTGTTGCGCCAGCGGCCGCCCACGGCCAAGGGGGTGATGTTTCTCTTGCTCGAGGATGAGACCGAGCGGGTGCAGTGCGTGCTGATGCCGTCGGTCTACGAGCGCTTCAAGCTGATCGTGGGGCGCGAGGGGGCGGTCATCGTGAACGGCCTGGTGGAGCGCGCCGGCCGATATCATCGCTGCCTGCTGGTGAGCGATGCGCGTCCGATGGGGTTGAAGGTGTTCGCGAGCGAGGACCGCGTCTGAAGAGAGCGAATCGAAGGTCGATGGATGTCGACGAGCTGCGCCAGAGCGCCAAGAAAGCCAAGGATCAACTGCTCCACGAGAAGATCGCGCTGGTGCGCAAGGTGGCCCAGGGTCGCGAGAAGCTGGCCGAGGACGCCCTGCACACCTGGGTCCAGGTCGGCATCGAGGAGCTGCCCGAGAAGGTGCGTCAGGCCGCCGAGCGTGGTCACGACAACGCGCTGGTTTTTCAAGTGGTGGGCTGCACCTACGATCTGAGGCAGGCGATCCTGGACGAGGTGCGCCGCATCATGACCGAGCCCGACAACGAGTCCTATCCCAATATCCGCAAACTGGGCCCGGTGAATTTCGGGAACATCCAGGATTGGCTGGCCGAGCTGGGTGTGACTGACGTCACCTCGCGTCCCGCTCTCAAGTGGGTGCGCACGGTGCGCGAGCAGCTGGGCCAGCGCTCCGGACTGTCGCGCTGGCTCACGCGCGGGCTCAAGCTGCCCGAGCCGATGAACCGCTTTCTGGACGTCTGCAAGAAGCAGGGCCTGGAGACCCGCCTGCTCACGTTCGACGACGTGGGCGAGATCGGCATCGCGGTCGAAGCCCGCTGGTGAGGCTGGTCCTCCTCAGCGACACCCACGCCCGACATCACAAGATTCCGGTGGTTCCCGACGGGGACATCCTGCTGCACGCCGGTGACTTGACCAATCATGGCGAGTTACCTGACGTCGAGCATTTCAATGGCTGGCTGGGAAGATTACCGCACCGCCACAAGGTGGTTATTGCGGGCAATCATGATTTTTGTTTCGAACACGACCCGTCCGCTCGCAAACTCTTTACGAACGCCTATTATCTGCAAGACGAGATGCTCGAGCTCGAGGGGCTCAAGATCTACGGCAGCCCATGGCAGCCGCGCTTTTGCGATTGGGCCTTCAACGTCGACCGAGGTCCGAAGCTGGCGGCGATCTGGGCGCAAATCCCCGACGACACCGACGTCCTGATCACGCACGGCCCACCGCTCGGCCAACTTGACGTCACTTACGACGGGCGAGCTGTCGGCTGTGAAGACCTGCGCGACCGCCTGCGCGCGGTCCGCCCCCGCCTGCACCTCTTCGGCCATATCCACGAGAGCTACGGCTTGGCCCGCGACGAGCACACAATCTATGCCAACGCCAGCATCTGCACGCTGCGCTACAAGCCCACCAACGCCCCTCTGGTGGTGGACCTCTAGTTCATGAGTGTCCGGCCTCGCGCCGGCAGTCGGGCCGCCCAGGTGAGGAGCAATCCAAGCAACTCGCCGACTTCAGGGCTCGAAGCCAGTCGATTTCGATCGATGTGCGCTGGCCGTCAAAGGAATTTGCGGGCAATTCAGAAACTCAAGTCTGGTGAAGCCCTTCCTTCGACAGTTGGCCGAACTGGCACGGAGCGAGCGAACTCGCACCAAATGGATTTTTCTTCCTTATGCCTCGTTGAAATGGACTCTGGCCGAGCGCCTTCTCCACGAGGGTCAGGACTGGGCTAACTTTCGTTTTACAACTCCGTTCGAGCTCGCCCTGGAAGCGGCCGCTCCCGAGCTCCTGGCGCGCGGACTCAATCCCAAGCCCGAAGGACTGGGACCCAGCCTGGTCCACAAACTCTTGCTCGAGTTGCCGCCGCGCACCAAACCCTACTTTCGAGACCTTGTCGAGCAACCGGGAATGGCAGAGGTGCTCTGGGCCACGCTGCGAGAATGCCGGATGGCTGGAATCACTTACCAGCAGCTCTCCAAGGTGTTGCGCGAACCCAAGAAGTCCGAACTGACGGCCTTGCTCCGCGCCTACGAGGAGTATCTGACCCGCCAAAAGATCGCCGACCGGGCCACCATCTACCAGGAAGCCCGCAGCACCACGGTCGAGCCCGAGGACCTCGTGCTCGAATTGCCGTCCACCCTCTGGGCACCGCTGGAGCGGCAGTTCCTGGATGGTCTCGCGGGCATCAAAATCCCCGCTCACGCACCCGACTTGCCCCTGCCGCGAAGGCTGGCCGGCGCCCAACGGCACCCGATCGCAACCGAGACCGCCGACACGAGCTTTTTCCACGCCGGGCGACGCGATGCCGAGATCCTCGAGGTCTTGCGCCGCATCCGCGACCTGCCTCTCGACCAGGTCGAGATCGCGAGTGCCGACCCCGATTCGTTTGAATTGCTGCGGGACAAGCTGGCCGCTTACGAGTTGCCCGCCACGTTCGAGCCCGGACTCCCCGTGGCGGCCTCGAAGCCTGGCCAGGCCCTGCTCGGGCTTCTGACCTGGATCGAGCACGATTACTCGGCTTTCGACCTGCGCGAGCTTCTCTTGTCCGAGCTTCTGCGGCCGCCCGAGCTGCCCGCCTGGTCGGCCGGTCACCTGCTGGCGCGCTCGGCGGCGACCTGGGGCCGCGAAACCTACCAACTGCGCCTGGAGAACCTGAAATCCTGGTTGACTCAACGGGCCCGGAGCCAGGAGGAGCCAGACCTCGAGCAGGGCGCGCGGATCACGCGATTGGGCCGGTGGATTGCGGGTTTGCTCCGCAGGCTGCCGGTCGATTCGGAGAACAGCGCGGACTGGGCCACCTGGGTGCGCGGATTGATGTCCATCCTCGAGACGGACGTGCCGACCCCGTCGCCAAACGACCGCGCCGCGCGTCAGCGGCTTCTCCGCGCGATGGACGAGCTGCTCTTGCTCCAGGGAGAGCGTCTGAGCGTGGAGGAAACCGTCCGCTGGCTGCGCCAGAAGCTCGAGGCTCTGAGCTTTGGCGGCTCGCGCGCCCTGCCCGGCTATATCCACGTTACCCATCTCGACCGGGTGGGCCTGACCGGACGTCCTCACACTTTCCTGATCGCCATGGAAGAAGGCCGCCTGGCCGGAAGCCAGCCTGAGGACGCCGTGCTCTCGGATACCGAACGAGCCGCTCTGCATCCGGGATTGGCGCGGTCCGACGACCGGAGTCAGGAACGGCTCTTCACGGTCCGCGAGCGGCTGGCGGGCTTGACCGGGCAGGTTACCTACAGCTTCAGCGCGCGCGACCTGCGCACCGGAGGGGAGCTACTGCCTTCCTGGCTCCTCTTCGAGGCAGCCCGCGCCGTCCGGCCCCTGAAGGATTTCCACGAGCTGCGAGAGTGGTTGGGGGAGCCGGCCGGCTATCCTCATCCGCAGGGAGCGGGCGAGATGGAGTGGTGGTTGGCTCGAAAGGGGCCCGTGCTGGCCCGGTTTCCGTTCCTGGCGGCCGGGATTGCAGCCCGAAACGAGCGGCTCTCGGATCGCTTCACCGGCTATGACGGTCTGGTCCCCTCGGCGCGCGAGCTGCTGGACCCGAGGAAGACCGGCGAGCCCATCTCGGTCAGCCGCCTGGAGGGCCTGGCCGCCTGTCCATTTCGCTTCTTCCTGGAGCGGGGTCTCCGGCTTCGCCCCCTCGACCTGGAGCGTCCCGATCCCGATCAGTGGCTGGATCCGGCCGCCCGCGGAACCCTGCTGCACGATCTGTTCGCAACGTTCTACCGCGAATTGCGCCTGCGCGGATGGACCGTCGTTCCCGACCGCGACAAACCCCGTCTGATGAGCCTTCTGGAAGCCGCTTTGCTGGAGCTTCGCAGGTCCGTACCACCGCCCGGCGAGGCCGTGGCCCGCCAGGAAACGCGTCAACTCCGCCGCGACCTGGAGAATTTCCTCAGCCTCGAAGCGGGTCAGGGAGACCGCCAGCCTATCGGCTTCGAGGTTGCCTTCGGCCAGGAAGACACCTCGGACGAGCCCCTGGCCCGGGTCGAGCCAGTAACTCTCGAGCTGGGAGGATGGACACTCCAGGTGCGCGGCAGGATCGACCGCATCGACCGCCTGCCCGACGGACTCGAAGTCGTCGACTACAAGACCGGCCGCAAGCACAAGGCGCCGCGCGGGGCCATCTTTCAGGGCGGCCGGGTGCTGCAACACGCTGTTTATGCCCTGGTGGTCGAGATCTTGTCCGGCGAGAAGGTCCGCGGCAGCTCTTACTACTTTCCCGCGGCCCACTCGCAGCAGGGCCGCGTCGAGCTGCCCTACCCGAGCAAGACGGCCCTGACCGCGCTGCTGAACGATATTCTCGAACCCCTTACGTCCGGCGCCTTCCTTCACACGGAAGACCCCGCCACGGACTGCCTCTACTGCGACTACAAATCCGCTTGCCGGGTCAACACCCGAGACGCCTCGCGGGCCAAGCTGGCCCAACCCGAGAACCAGATGCTCGATTACCGGCGTCGCGCATCCCAGATCCCGTGAAGCTTCCGGACCAGGCGGCGCGCGACGCCATTCGGACTCGGCTGGACCGGAACCTCATCGTGGAGGCTCCCGCCGGTTCCGGCAAGACCCACAGCCTGTCCTCGCGGATGGTGGCCGGACTTCGGACCGGTCTCTTCCTGGTTCAGGACATGGCGGCTGTCACTTTCACGCGCAAGGCGGCCTCCGAGTTGCGGGGTCGTCTGCAACTCGCTCTCGAGGAGGCCCATCGGCTCGAGCCTTCCCCCAACCTGGCCGCGGCGCTGCGCGACCTGGACCGCATGTTCCTGGGGACGGTGCATTCGTTCTGTGGTCGGCTGGTGCGAGAATATCCGGTGGAGGCCGGTATCTCTCCCGGCTTCCGCGAGACGGACGACGCCGAGGACACCGCTCTGCGCGTTCACTTCTTTCGTCGTTGCCTGGAGCATCCCGAGGGCGTGCGCGCCGCTCGCGAACTGGGAGAGTCCGGGTCGCGGCCCGCCGACCTGCTCGAGGCGCTGCGGATCGTCTGTGACAACGGCGAGGTCCGTTTCGAGGCGCCGGCCATGGACCGACCCGATCCGGCGCCGGTGTGGGATGCGGCTCTAAAGCTCGCGTCCGACCTGGAGCCGCTGATGCCCCGAGAAGTTCCCCGTGAAGTCACCTGCAAGGTCCTGGAGCGTTGCGACCAGTTCTTGCGGAAGCTCCGCTACGCCGAGCGTTCCCAGTTCAACTTGCTGACTCTCTTGCGATTCTGGGAGAGCGAGCTCAAGTTCGTCTTCAAGTGGTGGCCGGGCGGCAAGCTAGACGAGAAGCGTGCCCACACCGAAGAGGTCCGGGCGCTGCTCGAGCCGTTTCGGCAGAGCGTGGCCCTCAGGTTCCTGACGGACTGGCGCGCCTATCTGTACGGCGTAAGCCTGGCGCTTCTCAACCGGGTTCGCGAGGTCTACGCCTCCGAGCGCCGGCGCCGCGGACTGCTCAATTTCAACGACCTTCTCACCACCGCTGCCGCTTTGCTGCGTGAGAATGGGGAAGTGCGCGAGAAGCTCCAGAATCGCTTCCGCTGGCTCTTCGTGGACGAGTTCCAGGACACCGACCCCATCCAGGCCGAGGTGCTGTTCTACCTGGCCGCGAGGGCGGGTCAGAAGGCGGGCGACTGGAGCCAGCTGGAACTTCGCCCCGGCGCCCTTTTCATCGTAGGGGACCCCAAACAGTCCATTTACCGCTTCCGGCGCGCTGATATCGAGACCTACAATCTCGTGCGGGAGCGCATGGACGAGGTGATCGCCCTGTCGACTTCCTTTCGCTCCCGTCCCGGCCTGTGCCAGTGGACCAACGAGGTGTTCGGCCAGCTGCTTCCTGCCGAGCCGACTCACGAGCAGGCCGCCTTCTCGCCTCTCGAGCCGGTGGAGGAAGGCCCGGCCTCCGTGTGGCGCAATGTCGAGACCTGTCAGCGTTATACCGAGGCTGCCGCGTGCGAGGCCGAGCGCATCGCGGCCTGGATCGACGGGTCCGCCTATAAGCCGGGCGATTTCATGCTCCTTACCTGGAAGCGGGAGCATCTGGGCCTGTACGCGCAGGCTCTGGCGGCGCGGGGAATTCCCCACGAGGTGACCGGAGGCCACGCGCGCGAGGAAGAGCTGGTTGACGCGCTGCTCGAGCTTCTGGCCGTTCTGGGCGATCCTCAGGACGAGGTTTCGGTGGTGGGAGTCTTGCGCGGGCCGCTTTTCGGCCTGGATGACGACACGCTCTTTCGTCACCGGCACGCAGGAGGAAGCTTCTTCCTCGGTTCCGAGACCGGCGAGACGGAGGTGTGTCGGGCTCTTGCGGCGCTGCAAGACTATCGTGAGCTCGTGAGAAGGCTTCCGATGGGAGCGGCCGTGGAACGGGTGCTGGAGAAGACCGGACTGGTCGCGTTGGCCGCCTCGCGCGGAGGGGGAACCTCCGAGCTCCTACAGGTGGCCGACCAGGTGCGTCTGCTGAGCCAGGACGGGGTCACACTCTCCGAAGCGCTGCGTACGCTCACATTGGCGCGCTTGGAGCAGCCGCTGGCTCTGGATTGCGGTCGTTCCGACGTGGTGCGCTTGATGAACCTGCATCAGGCCAAAGGTCTGGAGGCCCGGGTCGTGTTTCTGGCCTCACCCACCGGGGGCTTCCCCGTGCGCGTGGACCAGCGCATCGTGCGGGACGAGGGCGGGGCCAGGGGTTACCTCTCCATTCAGGGCCAGGTTCAGGTCTTTGCCCGGCCGGCCGACTGGGATGCCCACGAACAGGCCGAGAGAGGCTATCTGGAAGCCGAACGGATTCGCTTGCTCTACGTGGCAGCGACCCGGGCTCGCGAGGTCCTGGTGGTGGGTCAATGGAGCGGGACCGACGGCAGGGCGCAGCGTCCCTGGCTGCCCTTCGACCGCTTTCTGAGCGAAGATCTTCCCCATTTGGATCAAGAGGTAGGGCCTGCGACTCCGGAGGAATCCCTGGAGCTTCCGGACTGGGAAGCGGCGCGAGAGGCCTCGCGCCAGCCAACCTGGTCGAGAACCTCGGTCACAGCCAGAAACGACGGCCAAAAGCTCGAGGTCTGGTCCGTCCCGGTTCCCGAACAGGTGCTGCAGAGCGAGCGTCAGGATTCGGGCGCCGAGTGGGGCGAGCTGATCCACCGCTTGCTCGAGCACCAGGTCCGCCGCCCCGAGCTTGGCCGCGACGAGCTCGAACGTCTGGCCCGCTGGTTTACCTTTGAGGTGCCCGAACTGGCCGAATTGATCCCGCTGGCGCTGGACACGGTCGAAACCGTCAAGGCCAGTGAGTTTTGGACCAGAGCGATGCAGGCAGGACGACGGCTGGTGGAGGTTCCGTTCGGAAGGAAAGTGGCCGACAGGCTGCTCTTCGGCGTCATCGACGTGGCCCTCGAGGGCGAGGAAGGCTGGGAGATCATCGATTACAAGACGGACCGCAAGAGCCTCGAGGAGCTGGTCGAGCGCTATGCGGGACAGGTGGCCAGCTATGCTGAGGCGTGGTCCTGTTTGGCGGCCGAGCCGGTGGCCTACGCTGGACTCTACGGAGTGCGTGAGGCTCGCTTGAGCGACCATCTCGGCGACACCGGATCATCTGTGCAGGGGAACATCTGAATCCGGCGCGAACCGCGCAGAATGGAGCTCACCGCCATTCCCCGCAAGACGATCGATCAGATTCTCGCCTGGCAATTCGCGCTGGCGTGGGCGGGCGAGTCTCCTCGCCTGAAGTGGTGGCGCACAGATCTGGTGGACGAAGATGGGGGAGGCAATTTCATGCAGCGCCTTCTCCCCCGAACGCATCGTTGGGCGGCTTTAGAGGCTGTCCGCCGGGCGGCCTTCCTGGCCGATCTCAAGGCGAGGAACGCCACGGGCCACCCCGATGGCCTGCGTTCTCTTTACTTCTGGGGCTTTGAAGTGGACGAGAAACTCGGCGAGCGCATCCGCGAGCTCAAATTGAGCCAGGCGGAGCCCGAGGCGGCGCTGTCGCTGCCAATCGACCTCCGTCCCTCGGCCCGGTTCGACCGTGCCGCCCTGGAGAGCGCTCTGCAGCAGCCGCCCTACGAATTACGCTCGACCGGTCGCGAATTGCCGGGCCCGATGCCGGAAGACCTCGCCGAGGCTTGCCTTCGCCTGGCGGGCGCGCATCTGCCCTTCCCCCAAACCTACCCAGCACCGTTCTACCGCCTGTGATCGCGCTGGAGAAACCGTCCGAAACCACCGAGATCCACACCCGCCTGCTGCGCCTGGGGCTGGCGGCCGAAGATAGCCGGGCTTACTGGCAACGTCCCGAGCGCGAAGGGGTCGAGACTGCTTTCGAGGAGCGCTGGTTCGGGAGTCGCGCGATGGCCCGCGTGCGCTACCTGCTGCTCAACTTCTCCCACCGATTCGACGCTTTTCCTCCGGCCCGGGCGGTCTTGCATCGCTGGGACCCGGCCGAGCCCCGCGAACGCGCCCTGCTCTGCCACTGGCATGTGCAGCTTTCCGATCCCCTGTACCGCGAATTTTCAGGTAGCGTGCTCCCCCAGCGGCGCGCCCATCCGACTCCGACAATCGACCGCACGACCACGGTCCGCTTTGTCGACCGCAAGACGGAGGGACGTTGGGCCCCCTCCACCAGTCAGCGCATGGCGGCCGGCCTCCTGTCCTGCGCCACGGAGGCAGGTCTATGCGAGGGCAACAAGACTTCGCGCAGCCTGAAGCTGCCGCGCGTCAGCGACCGGGCGCTCGGTTACCTGATGCACTTGCTGCGCGGGATTCACTTTCAGGGAAGCCTGCGAGACAACCCCTATCTAGGCTCGGTCGGAATCGACCCCCTGGAATGGGAGTCGCGCGTCAGGAAGCTGCCCTATGTGCGATTCGCACGAATGGGCAATGTCCACGAGCTCGAGTTCGAGCATCCCGACCTGGCCAGTTGGGCCGAGGAGGTGCTCTCGTGAGTGCCACGGGTTTGTCGCATGCCTTCGAGGCCTTGAAGCGCGATCTGCTGGCCGACGAGGGGCCGCGCATTTCGACCATGCGCAACTACCGCTTTGCGATTCTGCCCTACGGGCCGGAGGCCGAGTTTGACCTGCGCAAAAGGGTGCGCCAGCTCTCGGACGACCTCAAGCTCAGAGGTTGGAATGTGCTCGAAATCTCGATGCAGCGCCTTTTCCTGCAACGGCTCAAAGGCGTGGAGTCTCTGGATAAGTTGATCGCCACCGAGAAGCGTCAGTTCGAGCGCGACCCCGAGCGAGCCCTCAACCGCGTCAAGGACCAGGTCGGCAAGCTGATCTCGGGGGAAGAGGGCCTGGCGGCTGACGTGGTGCGCATCATCGAGCAGTTTGCCGACACGCAACCCCACGACACCGAGAAAACGCTGATCTGGATCAAGCGCGTGGGCGCACTCTATCCGTTCTACCGCTCCTCCACCCTGCTCAAGCATCTCGATGGAAAGACCCGGCAAATTCCGGTCGTCCTGCTCTATCCCGGAGTACAGCGCGACAAGACGGCGCTCAGTTTCATGGATGAGTTCGAGCCGGACCGAGACTATCGGCCCCGCATTTATTCCTCGGAGGCGTTTTAGGATGCTGATCTCGGAGATCTTCCAAGCCGACGTAACCCGCGATATCCCACCCGTGATCTACTTCCACGAGCAGAAGCCCGAGAAGCTCGAGGCCGAGGTCGGCGAGTACATCATCACCGGAGGCTATGCCGAGGGAGACGACCGTCGCAAGAAGATCAAGGACGGCATCCACGAGCAGTATGTGCACCTGCTGGAAGCTCTGGCCGCCGAGCTGGACAAGAAGGGAGGCTCGGAGCTTCCGGCGTGCTGGATCTCGGGCTTCTACGGCTCGGGCAAGAGTAGCTTCGCCAAGCTCCTGGGACTGGCTCTGGACAACCGGCAGCTTCCCGACGGGCGCAGTCTGGCCGAGGCGCTGTTGAGCCGGGACGATTCTCCGCTCAAGCACGAGCTCCGGTCCTCCTGGGAGAAGATGCGGGCAAAGGTGGACCCGCTCGCGGTCGTTTTCGACATCGGGGCGGTGGCTCGCGATGACGAGCACATCCATAGCGCAGTCAAGCGGCAGCTGCAGGAGCGGCTGGAGTATTGCCCCCAGAGCCATTCCGTGGCCGACTTCGAGCTCAAGCTCGAGCAGGACGGCAAGTATCCGGAGTTCCTCCAGATGGCCGAGAAGACGCTCGGCAAGCCCTGGCAGCAGGCCCGCAGGGAGAGTCTGGCCGAGGATCATTTCTCCGAGGTCATGCACGAGATGTTCCCCACCCGTTACGAGGACCCGGTGTCCTGGCTCGACATCCGCACCGGCGACAAGACCGGCGCTGGAACGTCGGTGGACGAGACGGTGCGCGACCTCGAGTCGATGCTGGGCTTCCGGGCCCCCGGAAAGACGCTCTTCCTGGTGGTCGACGAGGTGAGCCAGTACATCCACGCCAACGAGAACCGCATGCTCAAGCTCCAGAGCTTTGTGGCTGCGCTGGGGCAGCGGCTCAAGGGCCGGGTGTGGTTGCTGGCGACCGGCCAGCAGAAGCTCGAGGAGGACCTCGAGGGCAGCAACATCGCCAAACTGAAAGACCGCTTCCCGCCCCGCTTGCGAGTGCACCTGGCGCCCACCAACATCCGCGACGTGGTCCACAAGCGTCTGCTGAAGAAGGCTCCCGACAAAGTGAAGGAGCTCAAGGAGCTGTTCGATCAGCACCGTCCCGACCTCCAGCTCTATGGCTACAAGTGCGACGGCATCACGGATCTCGATTTCCTCGAAGTCTATCCGATGCTGCCCGGCCAGGTCGACCTCCTGATGCAGATTACCAGCAATCTTCGAGCTCGCTCCACCCGAGTGAAGGGGGACGATCACGCCATCCGCGGCCTGTTGCAGCTGCTGGGCGAGCTGTTTCGGGAGCTGAAGCTGGGGCAGCAGCCCCTGGGGAGCCTCCTGACGATCGACCAGATCTACGACGTCCAATACACCGCCCTGGACGCCGACGTGCAGAACACGATGGCCCGGCTGGGGAATCACGAGGAGCTCTCGCGGGATGAGCTGGCCGTCAAGGTGGCCAAGGCCGTGGCGTTGCTCGAGCTGATCCAGGACCTGGAGCCGACCACCCCCGAGCTGGTGGCCAGCTGTCTCTACGCGCGCCTGGGGGCCGGCAGTCAGGTCGAAGCCATCAGCCGGGCCCTGGAGAAGCTCAACGAGCTCGGGTTCTTGTCCCGTTCCGAGAAGACGGGCTACAAGATTCAGAGCTCGGCCGGCCAGGAGTGGTCGCGCGAGCGCGATTCCTACGGAGTCACCAGCCAGGCGATCAGCGACCTGGTGCGCGAGAAGCTGCGCGACCTCCTGGGCCAGGCGGGACGCCCCAAATTCAAAAACCGCCCCTTCCCGCTGGCGGCCAGCTTCAGTTATGGGCAGGGCGCCCGCGACGAACGCTTGCTGGCCCCCAATGACGCGGCTGTGGTGGCCTTCGATTTTCACTTCCTGACGCGTCAGGAGGACCGCAAGGAAGAGAACTGGCTCAAAGAAAGCGACTCCGGACTGCGCCGGAACCGTCTGATCTGGGTCAACGGCCCGGCCGCCGCCCTCGAGGCGAAGACGCGTGAGCTGGTGCGCTCCCAGCACATCGTGGGGCGTTATGCGCCGCGCCTGCAGTCTCTGCCGGAGACCAAGAGGCGTTTCGTCTACGACGAGCAGACCCGGCTCGACCATCTCGAGGAGGAGGTCGCCCGCCTGGTCGCCGAGTGCTACCTCGAGGGCGAGCTCTACTTTCGCGCCCGCAAGCTGTCACGGGAGAATTACGCGCGGAATTTCGCCAGTGTCGTGCAGTCGGCCGCAGAGGAAGCCCTGCCCGGGCTGTACCCTCACTACCTGGACCTGGCCATCACCGAAGGCGACATGAAGCAACTGCTGGACTACAACCTGAGCGGCGTGAGCGACAAGTTCGTCAAGGGACTGGGGATTCTCGAATTGGACTCGGGCCGCTATCGGGCCACCTGCAAGGGCGAGGTGCCGACCAAGATTCGCGAGCACATCGCAGCCCAGAGCGGGGTCACCGGCGCCAACCTCCTGAGCGAATTCGGAGGTCCGCCTTGCGGCTACGCTCCCGACGTCGTGCGCGCTTGCGTGCTGGGTTTGTTGCGTGGCAGCCTGGTCTTCTTGCGCTCCTCGGGCACCAAGATCACGTCCGTCAACGACCCCGATGTCCAGGACCTGTTCCGCAAGGACAAGGATTTCAAAGCGGCCGACATCTTTCCGGCCTCCGAAGTTTTCACGGGCCGTGACCGCATCGCCATCCATAAATTCTTACAGAGCAAACTGAGCCTGGAGACGGACCCCGAGAACGAACATCTGGCGGATGCCATTTTCAAGCACTTTCCGGCCCAGGCCGAGCGGTTGCGCGAGCTGCAGAGACGGTTCAACCGGCTTCCCCGGCAACCCGACGTGCCCCCGGCTCTCGATCGCCTGCAGACCGTTCTGGCCAAGTGTGTCAGCTCGCGGCTGGTCGAGGACACTCTCCTTACGGTCAAGCAGCACCTCAACGAGCTCGCGGACGGACTGCACCTGCTCAACGACTACCTGAACGACCTGACCGAGCTCGCCCTCAAAGAGCTCAACCATCTGAACCGGGTTCGCACCATCGAATTCGAGCAACTGAGCCAGGTCGGTTTCGAGCAGCAGCTGGCCGCCGATTGGGTCGCTCTGGACCGGCAACTCGAGGCCAGTCAACCCTGGAAAGACCTGGGAGAGCTCCAGCAGTCAGCCGACCGCATCCAGGCTCGCTACCGCGAAGTCCGCGCAGACTACTTGCGACACCAGGAAGAACTCTACGAGGAGCTTCGCGGGCGGGTCGTGTTGCGAGCCGGTTTCAGCAGTCTCACGCCCGAGCAGGCCGATCACGTGCTGCGCCCCTTGCGCGAGAGCCGGTGCGAGACCAGCCCCGAGGCGACTCAACCGGGCCTGGCCTTCCTGCGCGACTCGGTTCCCAACCGCCTCGAGGAGGCCGAGGAAGATTGCAACCGGCGTCTAGACGAGATCCTCGAGCACGTGCATGTGGTCCCAGTGAAGTTGCGCACCACCGGCCAGGAGTTCTCCGACGTGGCCGAGGTGGACGCCTGGCTGGCCCAGGTGCGCGAACGCCTGACAGCCCAATTGAAACCTGGGATCCGGGTTCGGATCGTCTCATGAGCCTGACCGCCACTCTGGAAAAGCAGATCACCGGGCGCCTGCGCGAGCGCGGGCTCGTCCTCTGGCTCGACAAGGAGGGCGTCTACACTCCGTTCGTGGACCGCCTGCTGGAGCGGAACGATTTTTTCGCGCCCGTGGTCGCCTTTCGGGGGAGCTTTCTCGAATCCATGCTGGCGCTCGAGAACCTGCACGAAGGGCTCGACCCAGCCCCCTTGCTGGTCCACGTGCCCGGGCATAACGAGACCTCCATCCGCCAGACCCCGCTGCTGGAGGCCTATCGCGCCGGAACCCGTTTCGAACGGTCCCTGGATACGCTGGTTCGGGAGGTCGCCGCCGGCCGCGTCCCCCCGGCCGAGACCGAGCGGTTTCTCGCCCGCGGTGGCTACACGCTGGACGAGGCCGAGCGCTGGCTGGAGGGCTTCAGCCCCGAGGACGACTTCCTCAAGTCCTTGCAGCCCGAGTGGGTGTTGGACGGCCTCGTGGGACCGGCCGGTGAGCTGGTTCGCCAGATTCAGAAGCCGGAGGACCGCGAGACTTTGCGCCGGTTTCTGGCCCGGCACACGGGGCTCTCCCCCGAGTTCGAAGAGTTCTTCGGTCTCGAGCCGAGCTTGCGCAGCCTGACGGAAACCTGGGTCGGGTGGCTGCTGGTGGTGGAGTACGTCAACGACCTGGGCCGTGCTCCCCAGATGCCGGAGCTGCGCCCTCTGGCCACGCTGTCGGCGCCCCTCAAGAAGACCAGTCTGGCGCTGGTGAATCACCTGCGAGACCGCTTTCCGGAATCGTATCGAGCCTACGCTCTGGAGACGGAGACCCTGCTGGAGCCGGAGCTGCAGGCGGGAACCGCCGAGGAGCTGGGCAAGATCGACACGTTCAGCCGTGAGGACACGCGCCTGCTCGAGGCCGCGGTGGCCTGCCTGCAGGACGAGAATTGGGGCCAGGCCCTGACCTGGTCGACGGCACGCCTGGAAGCCCCCTCGGTCTGGGTGCAACGAGACCTGTTTCGACGCCAGGAATGGAGCCTGGTCCAGAGCGCCGCCCGCCTGGGCAAGTCCCTGGTCGATTGCCGTCAACCCCTGCGGGGCGCGCGCAGCCTGGAGGACGCGCTGGAACGTTACACCGGCCCCGGCGGCGCCCAGGCCGTGGACCGCTCTCACCGCCACTTCGAGCAGGAGAGGATGCAGCTCCTCAATCCCCAGCTGCCCCATTTCACGGGACTGGAGGGGGCCTGCAGCCAGGTGCGCCGCCGTTACCGGGACTGGCTGGACGAATTGACGGCCGCCTTCTCCGACCTCTGCAGCGAGCATGGATTCTTGCCACCCCCCCTGCTCCAGCAGCGGCAGCTCTACGAGCAGGTCGTGCATCCGATGACCCAGAGCGCGGACGGGCGCGTGGCGTTCTTCATGGTGGACGCCTTGCGCTTCGAGATGGCGGTGGAGCTGGCCGAGCAGCTCGAGGGTCAGGTCCACTTGAAGGCCCGTTACTCCGAGCTGCCCAGCATCACGGCGGTGGGAATGAACGTGCTGGCTCCGGTTTCCCGAGACGGCAACCTGATGCTGGACAACAAGCCCTTCAACGGCTTTCGGGCGGGTGAATACTCGGTGCGAAACACCGAGCAGCGAGTGCGCGCCATGGGCGAGCGCAGCCTGAGTCTGCACAGCGGCTCCCGCCGTACTCCCTTGCGGTTGACCCTGCTCGACGTGATCAACACCGCTCCCGAGAAGCTGGCCAAACAGGTCAAGAGTGCCGCCCTGATCGTGGTCCACAGCCGGGAGATCGACGAGTCCGGCGAGTCGGACATCGGCCTCGCCACCTATGACCGCTGGCTGGGCCAGCTACGCTCGGCCGTTCAGCATCTGCGCAATGCGGGCGTGGACGAGTTCGTGATCTCCTCCGACCACGGCTTCCTCCTGCTGGACGATTCGCGCGAGCCGTGCACCTATCACGGGGGAGAGGTCGACCGCCGCTTCATCCTGACCGATACTCCCATCCGGGACGAATCGATGGCCACGGTGCCTCTCCGTTCGCTCAATTACGGGAATGCCGAAGGGCACCTGATGTTCCTGCGCGACAGCCGGGTGTTCAAGAGGAAGGTGACCGGCGCCAGCACCTTCGTTCACGGGGGGAACAGCCTGCAAGAGCGCGTCATTCCCGTGCTCAGCGTCTCCTATCGGACGGGACCGGCGTCGTTCGGGCTGGCCCGCTATCGGCTCGCGGCCCAGGTGCTGGCTCCGTTCATGGACTACAGCCGGCTCAGAGTCACGCTTCAGGATGTTTCCGAGGGGGTCCTGGGCTACGCCGTGCCGCCCGTTTTGCCGATCGCGCTGCGGGTGCGCGGGGCGGAAAAGGTCGAGGTCCTGATCCAGCAGGCGCAGGGCGCCCGGCTCGTCAACCAGCAGCTGCACCTGGAGCTCGGTCAGGAAGCCGAAGTGTTCTTCAAGCTCCAGGGCAGTGGAGCTGCCCGAGTGCACCTCGAGCTTTACCATCCGGACGGCACCGAGAACGTCGAGGCTCTCCCGTTGGCAGAATTCTTCGATGTGATCGCCACCGGGCCGGCCCCGGCCGCGACTCCCGAGGCGCTTTCCTGGGTGGACCACTTCGACGAGCCGGCCATCGTGCGCGTCTTCCAGCACATCGAGAAGTTCGCCAGTATCGAAGAGGCCGAGGTCCGGACGATCCTGGAGAGGCGCTCGGTCATCCGGCGCTTCACCCTCGAATGGGAATCCTTCTTGCGCTACTTGCCTTTCAGCGTCCGCGTGGAAACCACCGGCGCCGGCAAGCGCTATCTGAAAGACTGAGGAGGCACCTTGGCCAAAGATATCGAGCACATCTTCGAGCGCCTGCGCTCCGGCGTGGTGCCCCAGCGCGGGCTGGATACGTTTGCCGTGGGCGTGGAGGGCCCTCGCGCCGAGCTGGCCCGTCAGCTCAAGATCGCCGAGGATGGCGAAGGCGCGTTCAAATTCTTGCGAGGCGGCTATGGCTGCGGCAAAACGTTCATGTCCCGGCTGGTGATGCTGGACGCCCTGGAGCGAAATTTCGCCGCCAGCTTCGTGGTGGTGTCCGACAACGACCTCCACTTCTACAAGTTCGACGAGCTCTATCGCAAGGTCATGCAGGAGCTCTCCACCGCCTATTGCGAGCGCTCCGCGCTGGGCGACATCCTGGACCGCTGGATCGGCCGGGTGGAGGAAGGCCTCCTGGCAGCCGGTGCCGATGAGGATGCCCCCGACTTCGACCAGCGCGTGGTGGCGCGGCTGAAGGACGACCTGCAGTCAGCCACCCGGGGCAAAGTTCCTCAGGACATGGTGCGCGTTATCACGGCCATCTTCGAGCTCAAGCAAGAGGGAAAGCTGGCCGAGGCCGGCTCCCTGCTCTCCTGGCTCTGTGGCAGTCAGAACGTGGCCGCGGCCGCCAAGAGTCGCGCCCAGGTGAGGGGGGACATCTCGAGCCAGGACGCGATGAACTACCTCAACGGCATCCTCGAGATCATCAAAGCCGCGGGCTACAAAGGCCTGGTCATCGTGGTGGACGAGGCCGAGACGATCTTGCGCATGCGCAAAGATTCGCGCCAGAAATCGCTCAACGGGATCCGCCAGATCATCGACTCCAGCGACAGCTTCAAAGGTCTGCTCTGGGTCTTTACCGGGACCCCGGATTTCTTCGACACCAGTCGAGGAGTGCAGGGCCTGGCTCCGCTGCACGATCGGGTCAAGCTGGAGAAGTCGGGCGATTTCGTCAACCTGCGGCAGCCTCAACTCGAGCTCCGTCCCTTCGACGCGGTGCGACTGCGCAACGTGGCCATTCGCTTGCGCGACCTCTACCGGGGGGACAAGCGGGTGCAGGAGAAGGTCTCCCGCGAGGTCATCGATGCACTCGTGGGCCGCGTAACCGAGGGGTTCCGGGGTGACGTGGGGGTGGTGCCACGCCAGTTCTTGCGCCAGTTCGTGGGGATGCTCGACCTGGTGGATCAGCACGAGGCCTACGACCCTCGCGAGCTCGAGAAACTCGAGCCGGCCGAGCCAAAGCCGGAGGAGACCGCCCTGCTCGAGGGCAAGCCGTTGTATGAGGAGGAGCCCGACGACGCAGGCGGCTACGAGCTGGTGCAGTTCTAGCCGGTGGCCAACACCTTCGCCCGCTTCCCGCCTCGTCTGCAAGAAGCGATCGTGTCTCGGCTGGGCTGGACCAGTCTGCGCCCGGTTCAGGAAGAGTCGGGCGCAGCTCTCCTGGACGGCTGCAACGCGGTCATCCTGGCCCCCACGGCGGGCGGCAAGACCGAGGCCTCCATGTTCCCCGTCGTGGCCCAGCTCATGGAGTCTCGGCCGACGGGGGTGGGCGCCCTCTACCTCGCTCCCATCAAAGCTTTGCTGAACAACCAGGCCGAGCGCCTGGGGACCTACACCGAGATGGTTGGGTTGCGTCGCTTTCTCTGGCACGGCGACACCAGCGCCACCGACCGGCGGCACTTCCTGAAGGAGCCTGCGGAGCTCCTGATGACCACGCCCGAGTCACTCGAGGTGATGTTGCTCTCTCCCAAGGTGCCGCATCCCAAACTCTTCGCCGATCTGCGCGCCGTGGTCATCGATGAGGTCCACGCCCTGGCCGGCACGGATCGCGGTGCCCACCTCATGTGCGTGCTCGAGCGGATCGCTCGTTGTTCCAAGCACGACGTCCAGCGCATCGGGCTCTCGGCCACGGTGGGGAACCCGCAAGACATCCTGGTCTGGCTGCGCGGCTCTTCCCGGCGCGAGGGGCGCGTGGTCGACCCGCCCAAACCCCCCAGCGCGCGCGAGATCCGGATCCGCTACTGCGAGAGCGAGGAGGCCGTGGCCAGGAACGCCGCCGGGGTGGCCCAGGGCCAGAAGAGCCTGTTCTTCTGCCAGAGCCGGGCCCTCACCGAAGCGGTGGCCCAGCGGCTGCGGGGCCGCGGGATCGATGTTTTCGTGCATCACAGCTCTGTCTCGCTCGAGGAGCGCCAGGCCGCCGAGCACCGCTTTCATCACGGCACCAACGCCATGATCGCCTGCACCTCGACGCTCGAGCTGGGCATCGACGTGGGCGATCTCGACCGGGTTTTGCAGGCCGAGTCACCGTCCACCGTGTCTTCCTTCCTGCAGCGGATGGGGCGCACGGGGCGGCGCGCCGGCCAGAAGGCCAATACCCTGTTCCTGTGCCAGGACGCCGAGGTCGTGCTGCAGGCGGCCGCGCTCGTCGAGCTGGCCCGCGAGGGATGGGTCGAGTCGGTCAAGGTCCAGACTCGCTGCTGGCCGGTGCTGGTCCACCAGCTGCTGGCTTTGACCCTGCAGTATGGCGGCGTCAGTCCGGAAGGCTGCTGGGACGAGCTCGGTCACGTGCCCGATTTCTCCGGGATCACCCGCGCCGAGTTCGACGAGCTGGTCGAGCACATGGTCCGGGAGGACTACCTCTTCCGGTCCGGGGGCCTCCTTTCGATGGGGGAGAAGGCCGAGCGGGTTTTTGGCCGCAAGAACTTCATGGAGATGTACGCCGTCTTCTCCACCCCCCAGCTCTATCGCGTGCTGACCGAGGGAGGGCGGGACGTCGGCTCGCTGGAGCAGTCGTTCGTGGACAAGCTGGTGCCCGAGATGAGCTCGTTTCTGCTGGGCGGCCGGGCCTGGCTCGTGCGGCAGGTTTTGCACAAAGAGCGGGTCCTCGAAGTGGTGCCTGCCCCGGCCGGCAAGAAGCCGACCTGGGCGGGCTATATCCCCCAGTTCCTGGGCTACGACGTGTGCCGCAAGATGGCCGCTCTGCTAGGGTCCCCGCCTTCGCTGCCCTACCTGGACGAGACGGCCCGCTCACGAGTTGACTCGTTGCGAGCCGAGCGCGCCGGGCACGGCCGGCTGACGGTCGAGGTGGGCCCCGAGGACGAGCTGGTCTGGACCTACGCTGGCGGGGCGGTCAACCAGACCCTCAAGTATGGCCTCGGATTGCGCTTCGGATGGACCGTGGCGGCGGACAACTTCCGCCTGCGGGTGCGGCGCGAGGGGAGCGTCGCCGTGGAGACCGCACTGCGCGAGCTGGCCTCTTTCGAGACCTGGGAAGCGATGGGGGATGACCTGTTGCGCGCCATGCCCGACTACCGGCTGAGCAAGTTCCAGGAGGCTTTGCCCCGGCAGCGTTCGCTGGAGGTGGTGCGGGATTATCTGGTGGACATCCCTGGCACGTTGCGGTATCTGGCGGGGGCGCTGCCGTGAGGCTCTACCCCCGCATCGACCCCACCGCCGTCGAGACGCGCTCCGAGCGGGACGTCCTCAAAGCTTTGTTGGCGACGCTGGACGACACCTGGAGCTGCTACTACTCCTACAACTGGCTGCGCCGCGAGCGTTTTCTGGAAGCCAGCGAGATCGACCTCATCCTGGTGCATCCTCGTTACGGCATGCTGGTCCTGGAGGTGAAGGGTGGCGATGTCTCCTACGACCCGGCCACCCGGGATTGGTGGCAGAACGGCGAGCCGATGAAGGACCCCTTCGCGCAGGCCCTGACCGGCACGCACGCGCTTCGCAAGCAAATCGCCGAGCGGGCCCGGTTCATCAAGGGCGGCGAGTTCCCTTGCACGTTTGGCTATGGGGTCGTCTTCCCGGACCGCGATTACCAGGGCACGCTCCCTCCGGGCGCCCATGGATCGGTCCTTTACGGCGCTCGCGACCTGCCCGAGTTGGGCAAGCGGGTACAGGACACCTTGCGCTCGTGGGCGCGCGACCAGCGGCCGGTGGACATGCTGCCGCACGATGTCGAGGAGCTCCGGAAGGCCTTGCAGTCGACGTTCCGTCTGGTGGCGTCGCTCAGCCGGGACATGGACAAAGATGAGGAGTTGCTGGTGCAGCTCACTCAGGACCAGAGCGAGGTCTTGGAGGGCCTTTACGCCAACGCGCGCGTGCGGATCGAGGGCACGGCCGGGTCGGGCAAGACGATGCTGGCGCTGGAGCGTGCCAAAGCCTACGCCAACGAGGGTCTATCCGCGCTGCTCTTGTGCTACAACCGCAAGCTGGCCGACTGGCTGCGGCAGCGTGCGCCGGTGCTGGACGGATTGAAGATTGCCCACTTCCACGGAATCTGCGCGGAGTTCTGCGACAAAGCGGGACTCGAATGGGCGCCCCCGGAGAAGGACAGCGAGCATTTCTGGCGACACCGAACCGTCGAGCTGTTGCTGGATGCCACCGACATCGCGACCGACCGCTACGATGCCATCGTGGTCGACGAGGGTCAGGATTTTCACGACGAGTGGTGGCTGGGAATCGAGTCGCTGCTGCGAGAGCCGGGTGGACCGCTGTATATCTTCTATGACCGGGCGCAGAATCTGTTCGGAACAGGGATGAGGTTCCCCGAGGGCTTTTCTTTTGCATTGAGAGAGAATTGTCGCAACACGCGCGCGATCGCCCGCTCTTGCGGACAGGTGATCGGCTTCCCGATCAGGAGCCCTCGTCATTGTCCCGACGGGGTGGAGCCTGAGCTGCGCGGCTTTGCCGACGACTCGGAGCTGCGACAATCTTGCACGGCCTTGCTCCGCGAGCTCTCCCTGCCAGCCTCGCGGATTGCGTTGTTAAGTCCTTATAAGCCGGCCAATTCTCGTCTGCGTACCGAACCGCTGGGGAGGTATGCTTTGCTCGAGGACGTGGAGGCCTGGATGGCCGGAAAGGGTGTCTGGTTCTCCAGCATTCGCGCTTTCAAAGGGTTGGAGGCCGAGGTGATGATCCTCGTGGACGTGGGTGATTTTCGCGAGGGGAAGTTCGAACGACAGGACCTGTTTGTCGCCTGCTCGCGGGCGCGGCACCGGTTGTTCGTGTATACCAACTCCGAGCAAATTCGCCAGTTGATGGGCAGGTAGCTCCCGATTGGCGTTGAAAATTCCTCTGTAGCTGGTTGAGTTGATTTGAGCCGGTTTCCGGAGACAGCTGACTTTCCCGATAGGGAGCTGTCGTCATGGATTTCGACCTGCAGTGTTTGGCTCGCCTCGACTGGGCGCTTGTCTATCGGCTCGGTCACGTTCTGGCCGCCCTTTCTCGCCAGGCTTTTCAGCAACTCGGCTATGGCCGTTGGGATGCTTATGTCGAAGAGGTCCTGGACCTGAGCATCAGCACGGCTCGGCGCTTCGTGGAGCTGGCCGCGGGCCTGGATCGGCACCCTGAGCTCCGGGCCAGTTTTACGGCCGGGCGTCTTTGTCCGGCCAAGGTCGAGTTGTTGTTGCCTTGCCTGCGTCGGGCTTCCCCTGCTGAGGTTTCTGCGCGTATCGCTCAGGCCGAGCGTCTGGGTGTGCGTGCGCTGCGGCGCAGTCTGGAGGTGGAGCTGGAGAGCGAGCCCGACCTCGTCTACGTCTCGTTCGAGCTGACCGGCAACGAAGTGCTGGCGTGGCGGCGTGTGCGCGAGGCGGCTCGCGGTCATCTCGAGGCCCGGGTTCCGCGGGCCGAGGTGCTGGAGTATGCCGTGGCCGAGTTTCTGTCGGGCGAGGAGAGGATGGCTTACGACGAGGTCTTGCTGCCGCCCCGGCCGGCCGCGTCGGTTGTTGAAGGCTGCGCGTTCCCGGTCGACCTGGTCGCGCCCGTGCTTCCGAGCGAGCCGGTCGAGTTACAGGAGCTAGCGCTGGCTTTGCTGGAGGAGCGCAAGAGAGTGGCGCTTCGCCAGGGTGAGGTGTTGGTGCATCTCGTCGCTCGGGGTGGCAAGCGCTCCACTGTGGGGCGCATCGCTCGTGAGGAGCTTGGGATCAGTCGCAGTACGGCTTACAAGCGGATGGCCCTGGCGCACGGCTGCGCGCGGCATCCCGGCCTGCAGGGTCTGTCGCCCGAGCGGGCGCTGCTGGTTTTGCCGCTGTTGGATGCCGGGGTTTCCAACACCTGGACAGAGTTCGCCGCGGCGGTGAGCCTGCCCGAGTTGGAGCGCTGGGTGCGCCATGTGAGGTGGCAGGCCACGTTCCGGTTCGAGGAGTTCTGTTCGTGGATGTGGCGCGCCCCCAATCCGGGCGAGCGGCCTCCCGATCCGGGCGCGGCCGGTTTGCTGCCGACTCTGGTCCAGCGTCCCGTGGACGGCTCTCTGGTGCTGGCCGCTCGCGGGGCGGTCCAGGCGTTGGCGGTGGGGCGTTTCGGGATCGAGTATCAGATGGGGCCTGTCCAGGTGTCGGAAGAAGTTCGGACGCGGGTCGGCTGGATGGTGCCGAGAGATTTCGTGCCGCTGCTCTACGAGGGGATCGACCTGGCCGGCGACAGCCTGTTTGCGGCGCCGGGGGCCTGCCTGAAGCGCATGTTCGAGCTGTTCATTCAGCAGTATGGGTCGTTCCGGGGGGGAGGTCGCAAGGGCCGGATCCGTCGGCGTGACGGCCACTGCTGCCAGGCCCCGGGCTGCACCGGCCGGGGCAAGCTGCACGTGCACCACGTGCTCTTCCGCTCGCGCGGGGGTCCGGACGAGGGTTGGAACCTGGTGCTGGTGTGCAGCGCCTGCCACCGGCTGATTCACCTGGGGCTGCTGCAGGTGAGCGGGCGGGCGCCCTTCGACCTGGTGTGGACCCGGGCGTGCGAGCGCTGGGAGAAGGGGCGGCGCGTTAGTTGCGGGCCGGGGCGCGCTTCGCCCTCTTACGCAACAAGGCGACATCCTCGTCAGTGAGCTTGCGCATTCCCACGCGGAGCAAGAGCCCGATGTAGGGCCGCGTGATCTCTTTCTCCTTCGCGAAGCTCAGGTCCATCATGTCGTCCAGGCTGGTGGCCCCGGGGGCGTAGCGTTCGATCCTGGTGAGCGGCAGGCGGAAATGGAAGAACGGGATCTTAACCCGATCGAATGTGGTCGTGCTCTTTTTGCCGATTTCCTCGAACTCGCCCGCGATCACGGCCTCGCCGGCGAAATAGCGCGCGTGGTTGCCGCCCAGGTAGAAGACCAGGGTATCGCCCTTTTTCAGCTGGCTGAGGTGGGGGGCGGCCGGGGGGAACTCCCAGCAGGCGTGGTCCATCATCAGGTTGTACACGTCCGGGGCTTTCACCGCTTCGCCCTCGAGCGGCGGAATGTCGGAGGCGATAATGAGGAAGTTGGCCATGCCGGGCTCGTTCCTGGAAACCTGGAAGTCCCCTTCAGCGACTGACACTGGTTGTCAGTTGTCCGTGAGAGGATAGTCCCATGGAGCACGCCTTGCCGAACTGCCTCACCTTCTGTCCGACCTGCGGCGAGCCGCGGGGCGAGTTGCTGGGACGGACCATCAGCTGCCTCTGCGAGGGCCGACTGTGCGGAGTCTGCCGACGGAGGAGGGCCCCTCGCCCCGGGATGCTCACCTACTGCGCGGAGACTCGGACGACAGTCTACTGCTCGTCGATCGTCGGGTGGTCCCCGGCGCTTTGCAATGTTTGTCGTGCGGCGCGCTCAAGAGGAGGCAAGCAATGAAGTCCTACGCTGTCCTGCAACGAGAGGAACACGAGGCCGTGCTCGGTTTTCACGAGCTGGTCGTCAGTGAGCGGGGGCTCTCCTTTTTCCATCCCGAGGCTCCCTGCCTGAACACGGTGGATCTGGCCGAGCGCCGGCCTCACGAAGACAGCGGCTGCCTTCTGGGTGGGCTCAAGGGGGTCGACCATCCCCCGGCTCAACCCCAGTGCTGCTGTGGCGTTTCCGGATGGAGCACTCCGCTCATCCTGGGCGAAGATGGCTACTACGGAATGGAGATGGCTTCCGCGCTGTGCGCATTTTGGGGCGATCTGGTGCTCCATGGGAATCGAGTCGAGGCTTCTCACGGACGGATTCTGGCGCTTGGTTATCCCCCTGCGAGCATCCACGAACCGCAAGCAGGAGACTTGGAGCGCGCGGCTGCGGCGCTTGACGTGCCTCTTCTGGATTGGGAGGTTCTTCGTCAAAGGGGCCTGCCACTGAAGCAGCTCTTGGACAGCATCCCGGTTCGAGAAGGGCGGCCCTGGCTGCTCGATGGCCTGGTCTTCGCACCCGCGGACCCTTTGCCGGCCTTTCGTGTCCGGATCGACAACTGCAAGGGACTTGTCACTCCCTGGTATTTTGCCGGTACGGACTTGACGCGACTCCGGTCGTACCGTCCCGAAGCTGAAGTGCTGGGCGATATCTATGCTGTGGACGACACCCACGCGCGGGTCCGCTTGAGCCGTTGCCCCGAAGAGCGCCGTCTGGCAACTTCGATTCAACTTCAGCGCTGGGCCGAGCGTGACGGCTGGTCGCTCGAAATCGAGCCAGGCCTCCACCCACTGGCCTTTTACGATGGAGAGCACCGCCGCCGCCTGGAGTGCTCACGCTGCCACGACTTTGGATACCTCAGCTACATCGCGGGGATGGCTGCTTCGCAGCGAGGCTACTTCCGCACGGTTTGCCACCTTTGCGGGGGACGCATGCGCCTGGTCCCCAATCCGTGAAGCTCAGTCGGGCCCATGTCGCGGGATCTGCCGCCCCGCGACGAAATGCCAGATGTCGACCAGCACTGCGACCGCCTCTGAGTCGGCCTGCCCGGGCAGTTTGACGACGTAGGGCCCGGTCGAGGTGGTGGCGCAGGGCCAGCAGTCGTCCGCCGGGCAGTAGACCTCGGGCTCGAGGACGTTGACCCCCTCGATGAAGCGGGGCTGGCGGAAGTGGTCGTGTAGATTGGCCACGTGCCGGGAGGCCGCCTCCTCCGGGGAGTCCGCTTCCACGCGGGTCCAGGGGGTGTGCTCGCCGTTCCACAGGAGCGAGCCTTCCATTGCGACCAGATACACTCGCATCCCCCGCATTTCCGGTCGAGGACGTGAATTCCCTACGATGGAGGATCCGGTCTCGGCCGGCGCAAAGCCAATCCTTAGAACCGCAGGAGGTGTGCAATTGAAGACCATGGCGGCCCGCTCCACCACCATGACCTCCGAAGCGAAGGCCTGGCTCGCGTCCACCGTGCGCCGCTTGCGCGAGCAGCTCCTGACCGACCTGATGCGCGAGCTCGAGTCCGTCTATCGGCTCGGTCTGCCTGCCCAGCGCGCCGAGCTCTCCGCCGAGCGGACCGCCGGCCGGGCGAGGTTGGAGCGCTGGCTGGACGAGCAGTCCCGTTCGGGCTCCCGGGGGGGCAAAGAGACCCTGGAGCAGGCTCGTGTCCGTCACCTGGCGTCGGCGGTGAAGCTGGCCGGTGCCACTCTGCTCAACCGCCTCGTCGTGCTCCGCCAGATGGAGGCTTTGGGGCTGGTGCGAGTGCCTTCCCTCACGGGCGGCTGGGCCAGCCCCGGCTACCGCGAGTTGCGCGAGTTCGGCCCGGCCCTGGCGGCCGAGGAGGATGACGGCTACGGCCTGATGCTTCACTTCGTCTTCGAGGAGCTGGCCCTGGATTTGCCGGGACTCTTCGGGGAGGTGGGCCTGAACGCGCTCATCCCCGTCCCGCCGGCCACGCTGCGCGCGGTGGTGGAGAGCCTGGAGGGCACCGACCTCCCCCCCGAGGACCGCGCCAGCCTGTGGGGGGACGACACGCTGCTGGGCTGGGTCTACCAGTTCTGGAACGACCCCGAGCGCGAGGCTCTGGACGAGAAGATCCGCACCGGCGGCAAGATCGAGAGCCACGAGATCGCTGCCAAGACGCAGCTCTTCACGGACCGCTACATGGTGGAGTGGCTGCTGCAGAACAGCCTGGGCCAGCTCTGGTTCGCTGTCTGCGCTCGCAACGGTTGGACGGCGGAGGTGGTGCGAGACGGCACTCTGGAACGCCTGGAGGCCCGACGCGCCGATTGGCGGCGGAAGCGCGAGCGCGAGGAGGTCTCGCTCGAAGCGCTGATGCCCCTCGAGTCGGACGAGGAGGAGCGCTGGAAGTACTGGGTGCCGCGTTCGCTGCCCGAGGATGCCGCGTCGTTTGCGCCCGCGTCGCTGCGCGACCTGAGGTTGCTGGACCCGGCCTGTGGCTCGGGGCACTTCCTGGTGATCGCCTTCTCGCTGTTGACCGCGCTGTATGAGGAAGAGGCGCGGCATCGGGGAGAGAGCTGGACTTCCGCGCAGATCGCGAGTTGGATCGTGGAGCGCAACCTGCACGGGATCGACATCGACCCCCGCGCGGTCCAGATCGCCGCGGCGGCGCTGTGGCTGAAGATGCGCCAGTATTCTCCGGAGGCCGCGCCGGGGCAGGTGAACCTGGTGGCCTCCAACCTGGGGCTGGGGGCCTTGCCGAAGGACGACCCGGCGCTGGTGGAGCTGCTCGAGGCGGTGGAGCGCGAGACCGGGGTTCCCGCGTTGTTGACCCGGAAGGTAGTGGAGGCGTTGAAGGGGGCCGACTCGCTGGGGAGCTTGCTGAAGGTGAGCGACGCGGTGGAGAAGGCCCTGTCCGAGCACGAGCGGACAGTGGGGTTCGCCCGCTCGCTGCCGACGCAAGGCGTGTTGTTCGGGACGGCGCCTCCGCGCCAGTTGGAGCTGACGCTGGAGGAGGCGCGCACCAGCCTGGTGGAGCAGTTGGAGCGGTTCGTGGCGCAGCATACGCACGGGGACGATCTGGGGTTGCGGCTGCGGGGGGAGCAGTTGGCCGCCGGGGTGCGGTTTGTCCGGATGGTGCGGGAGGGGCAGTATGATCTGGTGGTGGGGAACCCGCCTTATCAGGGGACAGCAAAAGCAGTTAATTTTGGCTATCTGGGAGTGCAGTATCCAGAGGGCAAGAGTGACCTTTACTCGGCCTTCTTGATGCGGGGCCTCGACCTTTGCTTACCCGGAGGGCTGAGTGCCCTGCTGACGCTACGAGGATGGATGTTTTTGGGGCAGTTCATTCGACTGAGAGCGTCGCTCTTTCAGCGCGGAGGTCTACAGCTGTTATGCGATCTTGACCGTGGAGCATTCGAGACCGTCTTGGATTCTGAGGTTGTAGCCGTTGTAGTCAGTGCTTTCAGAAAGGCCTCGGCTAGCGCCAAAAGCGTTGCCGTTCTCCCGACGCTCTTCCACGACACATCGCGTGACGCTAGACGCTCAAGACGAAAGGCTGCAACACTGCTGAGTGGAGAGAATCGTTTCGAATTTGAGCCTAATCAACTGTCGTTGGTTCCTGGGCATCCTCTTATTTATTGGTGGGACGAAACCTTTCTGTTCCGCTATGCTGATGCGCCCAAACTTGGAGATGAATCAGCTGCTTGCGTTGGAATGGTCACGGCGGACAACACCCGTTTTTTGAGAACAATCTGGGAGATCGACCCTCAACATCTCCATCTACAATTAGCTATTTCGACTCTGGTTAGAAAACCCACCGCATTCTGGGTTCCTTACATAAAGGGCGCAGCCGGAAAGGTTTGGTTGGAGCCAGCTGACACGGTAATGCGTTGGGCTCTAGCCTGCGCAGAGATATTTCTGTACGAACGCTCATATCCCAAGAATGAACGGTTTTGGTTCAAGCCGGGGATAGCGTTCTCTATGATCGGCGCGAATTTTTCGGCTCGCGCACACCGCTATCTCAGCGTCTTTGATGACAAAGGTTCATCAGTCTTTCCGGCAAACATTCCTCAGACCCTGTGCCTCATGAACTCGACCACAGCCCGCGAAGTAATGGAATCCCTGAATCCAAGTGTCAGCTTCCAAGTCGGCGACGTCAACCGCCTCCCCCTGTTCCCCATCGAATCGGCCGACGAAATCTACGCCCGGCTCGACCAGGCCTTCACCCAACACGAGCAGGCCCGCGAGACCTCCGTCGAGTTCCGCCGCCCCGGCCCCTCGCCCTGGCGCACCGCCCAGGACTGGGCCCAGCGCGCCGTCGACCGCGAGCCAGGCGCCCCCCTCCCTCCTTACGACGCAACAGAAGACCCCGAGCCCCCCGCCGACCACCTCTCCTACGCCCTGGGCGTGGCCCTCGGCCGCTTCGGCGCCCAGGGCGAGGGCATCCTCGACGACGCCCCATCCAACGCGCTCCCGCACGGCATTCTCTTCCTCACCGACGCGGGCGGCCCCGACGGCCTGGAGCACCCCGCCACGCAACCCCTGCGCGACGCCTGGGAGGTCCACCAGAAGGCCATCGCTCCCAGGACCCCCGACCTCAGGGACTACCTGCGCACCAAATTCTTCCCCGAGGACCACCTCAAGCGCTACGAGAAGCGTCCCATCTACTTCCCGCTCTCGTCGGAGAAGCGGACCTTCGTGGCCTGGTGCTCCATCCACCGCTGGCACGACAGCACGCTGCAGGTCTTGCTGGCCGACCACCTCCAGCCCGAGCTCAATCGCCTCAAAGCCGAGTTGGCCGACTTGTCTGAGGCGCGCACCACGGGCGACCGGGCCTCGCAGGCCCGCGCGCAGGCGCGCTCCAATGAGGTGCAGGGGCACTATGAGGAGATGCTCGCGTTCGTCAAAAAGGTCCAGGACATCGCCGAGCGAGGCGCCCCGCCGGCCCCCAAAGGCCCCCCGCGCGAGGCCGACGCCCGCTTCCGGATGGACCTCGACGACGGCGTGATGATCAACGCCGCCGCCCTGTGGCCGGTGCTGGAGCCCCAGTGGAAGAAGGACCCCGCCGCCTGGTGGACCGAACTCTGCACCGCCAAAGGTCGCAAAGACTACGACTGGGCCCACCTGGCGCGCCGCTACTTCCCCACGCGGGTGGAGGACAAGTGCCGCCAGGACCCGTCCCTGGCCGTGGCCCACGGCTGCTTCTGGCGGTATCACCCCGACAAAGCCTACCAGTGGGAGTTACGCCTCCAATCTCCGGACGAGCTCGGCCCCGACTTCCGCCTGGACGAGGAAGGCTCGGACGACGCCCGCGCCGCCTTCGAGTCGGATCACCCCGGCAAGGTGCGTGAGCTCCGCGAGGCCGAGGCCAAG
Source organism: Vulcanimicrobiota bacterium (assembly GCA_039809865.1). Classification (GTDB taxonomy): domain Bacteria; phylum Vulcanimicrobiota; class Xenobia; order Xenobiales; family QWHO01; genus QWHO01. The sequence continues at coordinate 26,710 of JBDHVW010000040.1, read as the reverse complement.
CGCCGGGCCCGGAAAGCGGAGAAAGCCGACGAGGAGGAACTAGAGCTGGACTTGGAAGCAGACGAAGATGAAGAATGAGACTGGAAAGCTCAAGTCATGCTGAAAGTAGTCAGGCTCAAAGATTTCAAAAGCTTCAAGTTAACAGATCCGCTGCCTCTAGCTCCGCTTACCTTCCTGATTGGCGCCAACGCCTCGGGGAAGAGTAACTTCCTGGATGCTTTGAGATTTCTGCAGGGCATTAGCTTCCACATGCCTTTGACGGAGATCTTTCGAGGCCGCAGTGAAGGAGGGCGCGAGATCTGGCCTGGAATCCGAGGTGGAGTAGCGGAAGTTGCCCGTAGTGGGACGAAGTCGTTCGGACTTCGATCCTTGTGGCAGATCAATGGTATCTCTGTTGACCATCTGATTCACTGCAAGCTCAGGCCAGAGCCACTGGTCACCCGCGAACGACTGTGGGACAAATCGGGACGTTACTGGTTCGACAGCGCCGCCAAGACTCTCGGCGCTGGAAAAGGGCTCGGCGCGGGGGGCACCCTGACCGTGGCTCTGAGAAGGGTCGGCCAGGGTAAGAGCCTTTCGCAGAAGTATTCCGCCCACCGAAGTGTGGTTGGCCAGGTAGAGGCTTTACCTTCGCTCGCGCCCAAGGTTCTGGAGGCTCAAACACACGCTCTCGCGGCGTTCGGCTCGATGCTGTTTCTCGACCTCAACCCTCGCAAGATGCGCGACTACGTGCCCAAGCATATCCGCGAGCTGGGAGCAGAGGGGCAGCACCTATCGAGCGTGCTGTTCGATCTTGCCCGCAATCCAGAGCGGAAGAAGTCCCTGGTTGACTGGTTGTCGGCTCTCTGCGCACCCGAGGTCAAGGACATAGACTTCGTCGAGACTGAGCTTGGAGACGTGATGCTCAAGTTGATCGAGGGAGATGGCAAAGAGCTTTCGATCCGCAGCCTCTCCGATGGCACTCTCCGTTTCTTGGGAACCTTGGCCGCGGTGCTCACCGCCCGCCCAGGCACCGTTTTGTTAATCGAGGAGATCGAGAATGGGCTTCATCCGAGCCGCGTTCACCTGATGGCCGAGTTCCTGGAGAAACTCACCGCCAAGAGGGGTTTCCAGGTGATCGCCACGACCCACTCCCCTCTGCTCTTGCACAGGCTGAAGCCAGAGACACTCTCTTCGGCCCTTCTCTTTGCTCGCTCCGACCAGAGCCCGGGAAGTGTGATTCGCCGCCTCGGAGCGTTGCCTGATTTCGAGTCTCTCGTAAAGAAGAAGGGCTTCGAATACCTCTTTACAACACGGTGGCTGGAGCGCGCACTTTGAAAGTATTGATCATTCCCGAAGATCCCGCCAACGATCAATACATCTTGAAGCCGGTGGTAGAGAAAATTTTTGCCGAGTTGAGCAGAATCGCCCGCATCGAGGTCCTTTATGACCCCTGGCTGAGAGGCGCGTCTCAGGCCCTCAGCCAGCAGGTCGTCGAGGAGATCGTGACCGATAATCCGATGGTCAATCTTTTCCTTCTGATCGTCGATCGAGACTGCGATCGCGAGAAGAACTCCACTAAGGCTGCGGCGCGTGAGTTGGAGCACCAGGACAGATTGATCGCGTGCCTGCCGAGAGAAGAGCTCGAGGTCTGGATGCTGGCTTTGTATCGCTCTGGCTTCAAGAACTGGGCCGATATCCAGGCCGAGTGCGATCCTAAGGAAAGATTCGCCTGGCCTTTCCTGGAGAAGATGGGGTGGGACGAAGAGCTCGGAGGGGGTTACAAAAGGGCTATGGACCCCCTATCCAAAGAGTGGAAGGGACTCCTGGCGGTCTGCCCAGAGCTTAAGGAGCTGAGGGACCGAATCGCCGGTTGGTTGAGCACGGGAAAGTCGTCCCCGTTGGCTTGATAGCAGACATCGGCACCGTCAGTCGCTTCCCTCCTCGAAGTAGTCACCGTCCACTCGCGGTACGCGAAGCACCCGCCCGGAAACGCCCACTTCGAAGTCGATCATGAGCTCGGCCAGGGGGGCGCCGTCCACCAGCACCACTCGCTCGATGGATTGGGCGTAATCTCGGGCGGCCGCGGTGTAGCTCGAGGTGGTGATGAATACACCTTTGGTGGCTCGGTGTCCGGCTAGAGCCCCGTAGAAGGCCTGAATCTCGGGTCGACCTACCGAGCTTTGCCAGCGCTTGGCCTGCACGTAGACCTTCTCGAAGCCAAGCCGATCGAGCGTGACGATCCCATCGATGCCACTATCGACCACCCCGCCCACCCGCTTCACTTCGGAACGGTTGGTTCCGTAGCCCATCTTGTGCAGCAGGTCCAGCACCATTACCTCGAAATAGGCGTGTCCTCCTGGTCTACGAGGAGGCTAACCCCTCCAAAACGCCTGTCTCCAGGCATCCAGGTCGCGGTGGGGACGGCCGCAGCAACAGCGCGACTCTTATCAGCTGTGGGTCGAGGGGAAACGCCCGACTTTGTGATTCACCTCAAGAGCCGCCCACCAGCCCGACTCTTTACGCCACCCCCCCGCCTGGGCTATCCTACCCGAATGCAACCTTGGGAAACGCTCGACAAGACCACGCTCTCCGATGGCGGAGAGATGCTGCTCAACCGCCGGGGCAAAGAATACGCCATCATCATCAACGGGGCCGGGCTGATGAGCAGCCGCAACGAGGTCTCCGCCATCGAGCTCAGCAGGCTGGGCTGCAAGGGCCTCAAGAACCCCAACCCCAGAGTGCTCATCGGAGGGCTCGGGATGGGCCACACGCTGCGCGCCGCCCTGGACGTGCTGCCCGAAACCGCCGAGGTGACCGTGGCCGAGCTGGTGCCCAAGGTGCTCGAGTGGAACCAGCACACGCTCGGGCACCTGGCGGGCAACCCGCTGGACGACCCGCGCTCGCGCGTCCACCTGGGCGACGTGGACGAGCTGCTCAAGCCCGGCGCCGACTGGGACGCCGTGCTGCTGGACGTGGATAACGGCCCCGACGCGCTGACCTGGGAGTCGAACGACAAGCTCTACTCGCTGGCCGGCATCAAGCGCGCCAAGAAAGCGCTGCGCCACCCCGGCGGCGTGCTCGCCGTGTGGAGCGCCGCCGAGGACAAGAAGTTCGAGCAGCGCATGCGCCAGGCAGGATTCTCCGACGCGACCACCCACAAGGTACGCTCCCGCGCCGCTCACCACGCCGTCTTCCTGGGCCGCGCCCGGTGAGACCTCGCGTCGTCATCGTGGGGGCCGGGTTCGCCGGCCTCTCGGCCGCCCGCGCCTTCAAAGACCAGGACGTCGACGTCACCCTGGTGGACCGCAACAACCACCACCTGTTCCAGGCCCTGCTCTACCAGGTCGCCAGCGCCGGCTTGAGCCCCGCCGAAGTCGCTACCCCGATCCGCGCCCTGATGCGCAAACAGCGCAACGTCACGGTGCAACTCGGCGAGTTGCAGGCGGTCGATCCCGAGTCCCGCACCGTCACCCTGGGCCACGGCAAACACCTCGAGTTCGACTACCTCATCCTGGCTCTGGGCGTGCAGAGCTCCTACTTCGGGCAAGATCAATGGGCCCGGCACGCGCCCGGGCTCAAGTCGGCCCGCGAGGCACTCCAGATCCGCGAGAGCGTGCTGCTCGGCTTCGAGGAGGCCGAGACCGAAACCGACCCCCGGCAACGCGAGCGCCTGATGACCACCGTCGTGGTCGGCGGCGGACCGACCGGCGTGGAGCTGGCCGGAGCCTTCGCCGAGCTCCGGCGGCACGTGCTCCGCTGGGATTTTCGCGAGATCCACCCCGAGGCGGCCCGCGTGGTGCTGATCGAGGCCGGGGATCGCATCCTGAGCGGCTACTCCGAGAAGCTCTCCAAGAGCGCCCGGCGCCACCTGGAGAGCCTGGGCGTGGAGGTCTGGCTGGGCGAGCCGGTGAGCGATGTCGGCCCCCACCATGTGGCCACCACGACCCGTCAGCTCGAGGCCCACACCATCGTCTGGACGGCCGGCGTGCAGGCCACCGATCTCACCCGAGCCCTCCCCGCCGGTCACGACCGCGCCGGACGCGTGCAGGTGCAGGACGACCTGCGCATCGCCGACCGCATCTACTGCGTGGGCGACATGACCAGCCTGAGGAACTTGCCCGGCGTGGCCCCGGTCGCCATGGCGCAGGGCAAACACGCCGCCAACAACATCCTCCGACAACTTCAAAACCAACCTACCAAGAATTTCCAGTTCAAGGGCCGCGAGAGCATCGCCACTCTGGGGCGCTCGGCGGCTGTCTTCCAGTGGGGCTGGCTCAAGCTCACCGGCTTCCCGGCCTGGTTCGCCTGGCTCTGGCTCCATCTGTTCCGCATCGCCGACCTGCAGAGCCGCCTGCTCGTCTTCGCGCGTTGGACCTGGTCCTACTTCACCTGGAAGTGGGGCGTGCGGCTGATCCTGAAATCCCACGAAGAGAAGCCATGAAACGCCTTTTGCTCCTCCTGCTCCTGGTGGCCGCCTCGGCCTGGGCGGTCCAACCCAATCCCCTGGTCATCGGGGCCATCTTCAACCTGACCGGCGCACAAGCCGCGCTCGACCTGCCGGCCAGCCGGGGCGCCCGTCTGGCGGCCGACGACATCAACGAGCACGGGGGCATTCACGGAATCAAAGTGCGACTGCGCCTCGAAGACGGGCGCTCCGACCCGGCCGTGCTCAAGCAGAAGACCCGCGAGATCGTGGCCGACGACCGCACCACGCTGGCCGTGGTGGGCCTGAGCGATACCGACATGGTGCTGGCCGCCGCTCCCGAAGCCGCCGCCTTCAAGCGCGTCTTCCTGACGAGCGGCGCCACCTCGCCCCGTCTGCCCAAAGAGGTGCCCGACTACCTGTTCATGGCATGCTTCGGCGACAACGTGCAGGCGGCCGCGGCGGCCGAGTGGGCCGCCCGCCAGGGCTTCAAGAAGGCCACCATCGTGGCCGACCCGGACATGGAATACACTCGCCTCCTGAAAGGCTACTTCCAGACAAGATTCGAGCAGCTCGGGGGCACCACCACCGACAACGACTTCGCAGGAGCGGACGTCGTCTTCCTGGCCGTGGGCCCCGACAAAGCCATCGAAAAAGCGACCTCGCTGCGCTCCTCGGGCTGGGAAGGCCCCATCCTGGGCGGCGACAGTCTGGACGTGGCCGGCTGGCAGCTGGACCAAGTCTATTTCACCACCCACGCCTTCCTCGACCAGCATCCCGAGTTCGTGCAACGCTACACCCGGGTCTACGGAGAGCCCCCGGACGCGTTCTCGGCCCTGGGCTACGACTCGGTGATGCTGCTGGCCAGCGCGCTGACGCGCGCGGGCACGCGCAGCCTGGACGACATCTTGAAGGCCATGCGCGACACCCGCGAGTTTCACGGCCTGACGGGCACGCTGCGCTTCGACGAAGGGCAGCGCATCCCGCGCAAGAGCGTGTTCCTGGTGGAAGCCTCCCACGGCCAGCGCAAACTGGTCGAGGAGGTCATCCCGGAAAAGGTCCCGGCCCCCTAAGGCGTCGTAAACCGCTCCGTCTGGCCGTTCTGATAAAACGTCCGGTAGAACGTGCTGGCGATCTCGTCCGAACCGCTCTTCCACACGATGTGAATCGTGTAGCTGCGGCCGATGTAGGCGCCGTCGCAGGTCAGGTCATACTCGCTGTCGCCGAAATCGGCCGAGTTGATGTCGCTCCAGCGGTTGGCGTGGTTGCCGTACTCCTGGACCTCGATGCGGCTGACGAAATAGCGCGTGTTGCCCACGAAGTAGGGCGACACCGCGATGTAGAGGTTGCCGCGCTCTTGCTGCGAGCCGCTGCCGCCCGAGGAACCACCGCCCGTGAGGGGCGAGAGCTCCACCAGCAGCGAGCGCTGATCGCCCGCCGCGAAGCTCAGCAAGCCCGCCCCGCGCTTGTAGCCCAGCGCCTGGGCGAACACCAGGTGGTCGCCGGCAGGGATGTCGGCGATCGAGAACGTGCCGTCCGCGCCGGTCTGCGCGGTCTGGCCCGAGTCGAGCGTCACCTGGGCGCCGCTCAGCGGGACGCCGCCCGACGACTGCACGAGGCCGCTCAGCGAGGCCGTACCGACGCCCGCGTTGGTGATGGTGACGATGCCGGGGTTGGAGGGGTAGCGATTGACGAACACCACCACGCTGCCGCTCTGCACGCCCGGGGGCACGATCAGCTGAATAGCGGAGCCGCTCCAGCTCTGCAGGGAGGTCCCCGGAACGGGGATGCCGCCGATGGTGACCAGCCCGTTCTCGGGAGCGCCGAAGCCGCTGCCCGTGAGCACCAGCAGGTCCCCAGCCTGAGCCGAGGCAGACGAGATGTTGCCCAGGATGGGCGGGGGAGAGGGCGGGACCGGGTTGAGGTTGAGCTCGGTGTCGGAGAACGCGTACACCCAGCGCGCCTCGAAAGGATTGAAGCTGCTCGGGCCGAGCAGGTCGTCGGTGACCAGCGCGCCCTGCGGCGAGAGACCGTAAATGGTGCGATCGATCCAGGAGCCGGCGGCGTCTTCCAGGCGGCGCGTGAGGCCGGGCTGGCTGGCGCTCATGGTCGAGAAGAAGATGGGGCTCTCGAAAGGACAGCCCACCAGGTTCCAGCCCTGGTTCAGCGGAACGGTGGAAAGCTCGCCGTCGTTGGACTCGCCCGAGACGTTCACGCTCACCGCGCCATCGGAGTAGGCGAAATAGGCCAGACGGGTGTCGATGGCCCCGGGGTTGTTGACCGGGTCGACCGCGAAGAAATTACCCTGCGAGTAGCCGTAGAGCTGATAACGGAAGCCCGAGGCCGCGGTGACACGTCCGAAGGGGAAGCTCAGCACGTTCCAGCCGGCCACCAGGTTGTAGGTGGCGCCCAGGGCGCGCTCGGAACGCGGGGAGGCCCCGGCCACCAGGGGCGGAGGACTGGCCGGCAGCCCCGGCGGAGTGGAGCGATTGAGCGCGGCGGCCAGGGAGTTGCCCGGGTCGTTCACCGCCACGGGCGGGGGATTGCCGCCCCCGTCGTCGATCACGATCGGGCCGCCCGGCACGGGGCCCGCGTCCACCGTGGGTGGGTCGCCGGCGGAGCCGCCTCCAGAGCAGCCGTAGAAGCACATCAAGAGCAGCAGCAACAGGGAAACTTTACGCATAACGGGCGGCAGTATAGCACGTCCCCCTCGCCTTGGGAAGAAAACTCTTCACCGCGGAAGGCAGATCAACATGGCCGTCGAACGGCAGGCAATTCCATCGAACACTGGGAGGGATACAGTGGCTGAAAACATTGACGCGATCGACGCCAAAATCAGGGCGCTCGAAGATACGATGGGGCCCTTGCTCAACCTGGAGCTGCCCGCCGGTGCTACCATTAGCTTCGGCGACCAGCCCGGTCTGGCAGTGCTCTACAGCGTGTGCATCCGCCGCCTGGTGCTGGAAGTCCAGCGCCAGGGCGAACTGACCCGCGCGGCTCTCAAAAAGTAAGATTTTTTCTGCCTGAGGGCTGAAGTGGCTTCCCCGCCTGGCGAGGAAGCCTCTTCTGTTTTCCAGAAGCTCTAAGGATGCGACTCGAATCCGAGCACGGAGCCATCACCATCACCCGCCCCGCGCCCAGCGTGGTGCTGGTCGTTTTCGACGGCCAGGATGCCGGCCAGTATGACCAGGCGCCCTTCGTTCTGCTCGACAAGCACCTCCTCGACCGGAAAGTCGAGCTCTTCATCGACGCCCGCGACGCCAAAGCCGCCAGCATCGATGTCAGCGGGGCCTGGGCCCTCTATCTGGGCAAAAACAAGAGCCGGTTCACATGCATCAACATGCTCACCGGCTCGAAGTTCATCCAGCTCTCGGCTGAATTCGTGAAGCGCTTTGCCGAGTTGGGCGAGCTGATGAGGCTCTACACCGACCCGGCCGCGTTCGACGAGGCGCTTAAGGCGTCTTCCTAGGCACCAGCTTGTAAAGGAACAGCTGGCTGGGGGCGGTGGGGTCGGGCTTGGTGGTGATGGCCGCCATCGTGCCCGTGCGGTTGACCGAGATGGACTGGATCGGGATCACCGTCTCGTTGATGGTGTCCAGGATCTTCAGGCCTTCCTTCCTGGTGGGCACCAGGAACTGGGCGGCCGTCTTGTAGGGGTTGCCGGTGATGTCCCAGGTGGCCACCTCGAAACCGTAAAACGGCTTGCCCAGATAGCGCGGGGCCCAGCCCACCGCCAGCTCCTCCAGATCGTGGTTGGCCAGGTACTTGCCCGTGAACGTGTCCACCAGCACCGCGCCGGCCTTCTGGCTGGGCGGCAGGTTCCAGTAGGTCACCAGCAGGTACTGTCCGCCCCACTCCCAGCGCACGAAGGAGAACGTCATCTTGCCGTCCACCTTCTTGTCGGCGGGGATGTCGTTCAGGATGGGCGTGACTTTACCGGAATCGATGTCGATGATCCCGGCCACGTCCTTCCAGGTGGTGTTGGGGGGCATCAGCGGCTTGCCGTAGGCCAGCAGGCGCACCTTTTTCTGCTTGGGCGGGGTGTACTCGAGCCAGTCCACCGAGCAGATGGGCGTGCCCTCGACGAAGGTCTTGAGCTTCTTGCCCGCCTTCACGTCCCACAGGGCCACGCCGGTCGACGTGGCGATGGCCACCAGACCCTGGTCGGGACTGAAGCTGTAGTCCATGATCTTCTTCGGGTCCGCGTTGGTGGCCAGCTCTTTGGTCACCGTGCCGGCGCTCCAGTCGATCCACTTCATGGGCTGGAAGTTGCGCAGCAGGATGATCTGCTTGGAATCGAGCGTGAACTCGAGACCATCGATCGAATCGAGCTTGTGAACGCCCGGGCCGATCTCCTTGACGACCTTGCCGGAGGCCACTTCCCACACGGTCAGGACCTTGGTGGAATTGAAGAAGCCGGCGATATACTTGCCGTCGTACGAGAACGTCGGGCGGATGATCCAGTAGGGATCGGAGCCGGGCAACTGCTTGTCCAGCTCGAAATCGGGGGGAACCGGGACGATCTCGGCCCGCAAGGGCAAGACCAGTCCCAGCAGAATCAGACAGATGAGCGACAAAACGCGCATGAGAGGGTGCTCCCGGGTCAGAATCGGGCGCGACCTTCGCAAGCGAGCGGGAAGGCTCCTGTCAGGCGACGTTCAGTTGCGGCAGGCGCTCGGGGGGCAGTCCCAGGCGCAGAGCGCAGGGGATGCAGATGCCGTGCGACTCGGGAACCTCGCCCGACGAGGGGGGCGTAGCCGAGTTCGAGCGCATCTCCTCCCGGCACCACGCGCAGAGAATGCGGAAGTCTTCCGGAGCGAAACCTTTGGGGCCGGGGGCTGTTTTCAGCATGTTTTAAGTGTGCCTTATTAGCTTTGACATTTCTCGCGCAAAACATGTCCAATTTGTTTCCGGTCGGAGGAACCATGCCGGTCTACATCGCCTTCCTGCGGGCCATCAACGTCGGAGGGCGGACCGTCAAGATGGCGGACCTCAAGCGCCTCCTCGAAGAGGCCGGTCACGAGGAGGTCTCCACGTTCATCGCCAGCGGGAACGTCATCCTCACCTCTCGCGAAAGCGCCGGGGCTCTGGAGAAACAACTCGAGGCGGACCTGCAGAAGGCTCTGGGCTATAAGGTGGACACCTTCGTCCGGAGCGTCAAGGAGCTGAAGGCCATCGCCGCCCGGCACCCGTTCGGCAAGACCGACGGCCGGGTCCATGTGGCCTTCCTCAAAGAGCCGCCGCCCAAGAGCTTCGTGCAGAAGCTCGCGGAGTTCGAGGACGAGTTTGCCGTGACCGGCCGCGAGCTCTGGTGGCTGGTTCACGGCCAGATGATGGACTCGAAGTTCTCCGGCGCGGCGCTCGAGAAGCTGCTCGGGGGGCCGGCCACGATGCGCAACCGCAACACGATCGATCGGATGGTGGCAAAGCTTGGCGACGGAAACCGACGATAAGAGCGGCTAACGGATATCGACGGGAGGCGGAAAGGCTGTTCCCCTCCACAGTCGAACCTGGAGCCTCATGGACTTTGGTGTTCCGCCCGTCCTGCAGCGCCTCTCGCGGGCCCGCCGGGTGCTGCTGTGCGGCGCGGGGGGCGGCTTCGATCTGTATGTGGGGCTACCGCTCTACTTCTATCTGCGTCCCCGCGTGGAGCAAGTCTATCTGGGCAACATGTCCTTTGCCTCGCTTCGGCCCGAGACGGGGCGCCGCATCGCGCCCGCCCTGACCGAGATCGATGTCGACACCCGGGGCTCGGACGAGTATTTCCCCGAGCGCACGCTCTGCCAGTGGTTCCAGACCCACGGCGAGAAGATCTCCATCTTCTGCTTCTCGCGCACTGGCGTCGTGACGCTGGCCGACGCCTGGCGCAAGCTCACCGACTGGCTCGGACTCGATGCCATCGTACTGGTCGACGGCGGCACCGACAGCCTGATGCGCGGCGACGAGGTGGGCCTGGGCACCCCCCACGAGGATCTCACCAGCCTGGCGGCCGTCCACGGCTTGAAGGACGTGCCCTACCGCGTGCTGACCTGCCTCGGCTTCGGGGTCGACGCGTTCGACGGAGTGTGCCACGCCAGCTTTCTCGAGAACACCGCCGCGCTGCAGAAGCGCGGTGGCTTTCTGGGCGCGTTCTCGCTCTTGCCGGAGATGCCCGAGGCGCAGCTCTTCCTGCAGGCGGTCGACTTTGCGAACTTGGCCCTGCCAGGGTCGCCCAGCGTCGTCTCGAATTCCATCGCATCGGCTCTCGAGGGGCATTTTGGCGATCATCATCGAACCTGGCGCACGAAAGGGTCGAAGCTGTTCATCAGTCCCCTGATGAGTCAGTACTGGTCCTACGAGGTCGACGCCGTGTGTCGGCGCTGCCTCTACCTCAAGGAGCTGCTGCAAACCCGCAGCTACACGGACGTGGAGCGGGTGGTGAGCGAGTTTCGCAAGCAGTATCCTCCGATGAAGGGTTGGGAACCGATCCCGCACTGATATGAGCTGGATGTCGCTGCTTCAGGGTCTGCTCGGCTCGTCCGCCCCCGCGCCCGCGGAAGAGGTGGTGCAGACCCTGCGCGGCGCCAAAGCGGGGGCCAGTTTCCAGGAGTATCTCTCGGCCGTGCGAGAGGCCCTGTCGAGCCACGAGAAGCTGGCCGAGCTGTGCGCCGCCGAAGGTCTCTCCGAGGACGAGCTGCGCGCCTACCTCGGCACCCTGCAGTCGAGCTTCGAGCAGGAGCTGGCCACGGTGCGCAGCTACCTCTCCGCGCTCCAGACGCGGGTGGAGGAGCTGACGGTCGGCAAGAAGATCTCGTTCGAGCTGACCTGCTCGCAATGCGGCACGATCAACCAGCTCTGGATGACCAATTGCGAGAGTTGCGGCCGCAACCTCACGCCCGAGCGCTCGCTGTGGGAGACCAAGCAGCAGGAGGAAGCCTCCCCGTTGCGCCTGGGCAAGGCCGAGAGCAACCCGTCGTGCGAGCGCCTGCGCACGCTGATCGCCCAGGTGCGGGCCCACCAGCTGCAGCCGGTGCTGTTCAGCGGCCGCGTCAAGAGCCTGAACCTCGATGTCGGCAACGAATACGCCGATTTAAGCTACCTGCCGATGTTCGACAACGAGCACTATCTGCTCGGGCTCGAGCGCGTGAAGACCGGCCTGCGCACGCTTCAGGAGGCGTGCCGCATCTCCCGCACCTTCGTCGAGCGGCTCGACCAGAGCGTCCTGGACCGCGCCCTCAAGATCATCCCCGAGGCCGAGCAGATGATCAGCTCGGGCCGCGTGCTCATCGAGCACGCCAAGCGGGAATACGGGCTGGATGCCGGCGGAGGACCCGCCCCCGACCGCCCCCTGGGCGAAGACGGAATCATTTAACGATCTCCGGTCTCCCGTCTCCCGTCTCCCGTCTCCCATCTCCCATCTCCATCTAGCCCTGGCCGCGGTCGCTGGTGGCGAAATCGAGCTTGAGGCTCTTGATGATGGTCTCGAACGGCACCACGTCGGTCCCGAACGTGCTCGAGTCCGAGGTGACCGCGAACAGGTAGAGCGCGCGGAGCTCGGAGTTGCGCACCATGTATTGCACCTGGCGGGTGGTGGTCTCGTCTTTCACCTGCAGCTCGAGCTCGTAGCGGACCAGCAGATTGTCGCCCATCATCACCTCGGCGGGCTCGGAGAGCGTCTTGCTGCCCGGGATGGTGACGATGGCCTCCTTCAGGCTGGCGCGGGCCAGGTCGAGCGTGGGCACGGCCAGTTGCGCTTCGTTGACCGGCGTGGTGAGGCAGACCATCACCGCGCCGCTGGGAGCGCCCAGGATGAACTGGGGCCCGACGTGCGTCATCGCGTCGCGTAGCTCGGGGGACATCTTGGAAGTGTCGATGACGTCCTGGCCCGTGTCCATGATCTTCCGGAGCTGCTCCTGGTCTTCGTTCAGCTCGAAGTCGGCCGGATAGTCGAAGCTGAACTTGTAGGGGCTGTTGGAATAATGCTTGAGCTCTTGAGCCACGAGGGGCAGCAGCATCAGGAGCGCGAGCAACACGGAGAGCTTTCTCATTGCGCCAGGATAACACAAAAGCCACCTCGCGGTGGCTTTGCAAGAACCATGGGGAATTGGCTAGCCGGCCCCGTCCTCACCGGCCACTCCTGGCATTGTAGCCAGGCCAGTCTCGCGCTTGCGCAATCGAGACCCTGCCAGTCTCGGTTTCTGGCAGCCCGCCAGGCTGTTTCGCCAACCTGGAGCGTCGGTCTATCGCTTTCCGATTCGGTCGGCGTTGTAGGCCGACGCTTGCACAATATTCATTTTCCAGGGAGCTGTCAATCCCGAAAATGTGTTCAGGTCTTTTTCAGTGCTTCCAGCCAGAGTAACCGCATGCAGATCTCCGTCGCCCGCCCGCAGCTGGTTTCCTATGTGCCCACGCCCGGCCCCGAAACTCCGGCCCGCTACTCGTACAACGATCGCCTCGAGGCCACTCCGGGCAACGACCTGGATGAGATCCGCCAGAACGGTTTCCAAGAGCTCAACCACATCGGCAAGCAGACGGCCTGGGCCGGTATCGGCAGCGCGATGACCAGAGGCGGGGCCTTCGGGATCGGGTTTTCCGCCCTCTTGAACGCCGCCACCGGCGACGTCACCCGCGGGATGGTCCTGGGCGGCGTGGCCGTAGGGCTCTACCTGGCCCATCGGGGCCTGGAGAACCGCGAAGCGAGCCTGAAGGAAGAGTCCAAAGAGCAGGCGCAGTTCCTGCGCGACCTCGACCAGGCGCAGGAGAAACTGACAGGCGTCCCGGCCAGCCCCTGGATTTACTTCTAAAGAGTCCGTAGCCCATGATCGAAGCCACCCTTCGCTCGTTGTGGGCCGAGCACGGACCCATCCCCTCTTCTCAGGCCATTCGGGTCGCAGGCCACGCTGTCTATCGAGAGGCACTAGACCGCTACGGAACGTGGGTGGCGGCCCTGCAGGAAGCTGGTCTGCCCTGGAGGCTCGTGGCGGCCGCTCGGGGCCGCTGGAGGAGAGGTCGCCCGCCGATCCAGATGTGGACGGAGCTGCGCGACGCAATTCTGGACGGAGCCGAGCTACCCCGCGGAAAGTTTCCTGACGCGTCTCTCGTCGCCCTGGCTGTGCGACGGCTCGGGGGGTGGACCGAGGCGCTTTTGCTCGCCGGAGTGCGGGTGGAGTATATGCCACGCCGGCACTGGTCGCGCGGGGCCACGGCTCTGGCAGTGGCGCAACTTGCCGAGCGCGGGCTGCCACTCGACGAGGGCCGGCTCGCGCGGCGAGGGTTTGGCCGCCTGCTGCGGGATATCTGGATCCACTTCGGCACGGCCCGTGAGGCTCTCCGCGAGAGCACCTGGCTGCCGCTGCCTCAGCCGCTTCTGCCAGAGCATTTTCTAACGGGGCCGGTGCTGTCTCCCAACGAAGTCCTGGGACGGTTGCGCCTCATGGGCGGCCTCACGCGCCAGGTTGCTGCCGTCGATCTGGCCCGGAATCGGGCTCTCACCGAGTGTATCCAGCGTTTCTGGGAGTCCCCGGAGGAAGCCGTCGCCCTGGCCGGCCTGTCCCTCTCCAGGCTCGAGGAGCCAGTTCAGAAGTGGCCTGACGACGGCGCTCCGCCGGGTATTCTCAAAGCCGTTCTGGGGCTTCGCGAGCTGATCGGAATTGGCAGCTCGGAGGAGCTACGCCAGGCCGACGAATGGCTCAGGGGTCAAGTCAAGGCGCGCTATGGTGGTTTCAAGCGAGTTCTGGAAAACGTGGCCTCTGGCGCCGGGCTGACGGTGGTTCAGGCAGCGGGCCGAGCCGGGGCTCCCATCGGCTGCATTCTCAAGGCGCTGCGCGCGGGGGAGCTTGCCGCCGACCCGAGGAAGCCGCAATTTTTGGACCAGACGGTTTTTGAGGAGTGGTTGAGCTGCAACGAGCGTCTCCCTCTGCCGACCGTGGCCCACCTGACCGGCGTCCACGCTCGGAGGCTACGGGGACTGCTCCTTCGTGGGGAATTGCCCGGCGAGCGCGTCGCCGGCCTCGGCCAGTTCGGCTTCAGCTATCGAATCCTGCGAGGGGATCTCGACCTGGCGGCAAGCTTTCGCACGATCGAACGCCCCGTCGAGCCTGACTGCTATTCCATTCTCCAGGCAGGTCGGACGGTTCACCTTCACCCGTGCGTCATCCGCAGAGCGATCCAGCAGGGCGAGCTGCACGCCGAGGAGCGCACTCATCGCCGTCTGAGGTGGTTCGTGGTTCGGGGCGAGCAGCTCCAGGAATGGGCCTCGAGCTACAAGGCAAGACTGGAGTTTCATCCGGACGAAAACCTCGGGGAGCTGTTGAGCTTGAGCCAGGCCGCCGAGCTGAGCGGATTTCATCCGAATTCGTTGGGCCGATTTATCGCTCAGGGCCGCTTTCCGGGTGTGAAAAGGCCCGTACCGGATGGCTGCGGCTATCGCCTCCTGGTCCAGCGTTCCGTTTTCACCGAGTGGTTGCGCCAGGAGCTTCCGCCCGAAGGCGCTCTGAGCGTGCGTGGCTGGAGCGAGAAACTGGGCATTTCGACCGTGACCATCGGCAATGCCATTCGAGCCAACAAGCTCCGGGCGATCAGGGCCTGGTTCCCCCAGGGAGTTCTGGGCCTCCGGCGTGGTCTGGTGGTGCGACGCGAAGAGATGGAGCCATGGCTGGCACAGCTCGAGGAGAGGCGAGCCTTTGCTTTACCCCCCGCCATCCAGGAGGAGTTCGTCAAGTTTGAGGAGGCCTCCCGGCTGACCGGAGTCTCCATCGATGTTTTGAGGAGGGCCCATGGGCAAGGCAAGCTGCCAGCCCAAAAGATTTCCGTCGGAAACCGACCGGTCTATCTCTTGCCTCGCGAGGCAGTCCTTGAGTTTGCGAAGCAGTATTTCGCCGAGGTGGCGCCGGCCGAGGCCGGCATCCCGGGCGCGCTCGACGTGGTGCAGGCGGCGGACTTGCTCGGCTGCAAACGCGATCTGATCCACCAGGCGGCCCTCCGGGGGCAGTTGCCGGCCCGGCGCCAGAGCTTCAAGGGAAAGCTCTTCCAATATATGTTCGCCCCGGACGACTTGCAGGCTTGGTACCGCTCACGGCATATGGTGTCAGCCGAGCAGATGGCCCTTCTGACCGGAATCGAGCCCGACGTTTTGAAGCCCCTGGGGGCGGCCGCGCGCCCGGAGGAGCTGGAGCCATGGTGGCGCGATTTTCTGGAGCGGTCGGGTCTCGACCCGGGCCCGTTGCCTCTGATCATCAACCAGAGAGAGGCCGCCCGGATTGTGGGGACCACCAGGGCAACAATCGCCCGGGCCATAAAAGGTGGAAGCATTCGGGCCGTTCGTCTGCTCGACAATCTTCTCATCAACCGGCTCGATCTGGAGGATTGGGCCAGACAAAGGCGGCGGCGCAGGTAGAGCTCGAGCCACGTTTGAGTATTGAACGAAATTTAATGAAGGCGATTGGTGGCTCGAGGCCGAAGGAGTTCGGCTAGAAAGCATTCTTGGGGGATCGATGCCGACTAGAAGCAATATCTTGAAACGATTGCTGGGCTTTTCCCTGGTCGGTTCACTTCTCTGGCTCTCGGCATGCGGGGACAGCACGACTGTCGGGGGGGGGGGGCGGCGCCGCAGAGCAAAGCTCTCTGACCCTCCAGCCAAACCCTAAGAGCTTTGTGGCCGTGGGATTGGCGGCCGACACAGACCAGGGCCTCCAAATTCTTCCTGGTGACCCAGCGCAGGCCAGGGAAATTTTGCGCCAGGCGCGCTTTCGGCGCAACCCCCAGCGCTTCGTAAGCAGTTCAGGCTCGACTTCCGAGCTTTCCCAGATCGTCGGCTCGAACGTCTACCAGTTGCAGGGTTCGACGCAGCCCTATCAGGCCTACACGCCGGACGGCTTGCTCATTGGCCTGTTCAACGGGGTTGCGCCCAGAGGCTTTGGCGCCCCTTTGCAGGAGCATGGCGTGATCGTCTGGACCTGGAGCCTGCCGCTGCCGCGGCCCGTGTACATCCACGAGCAACGACAGGACAACGGAGCGACTGCCGGGCAATTCGACGAGAACAACATCCTGGACACCAACGTGCTGACCTACACGATGGATTATCGCTGGAGGCAGGCAACCGTCGGTGGCGTCACAACAGACTACTTCAAGGTAAAGACCACCGTTGGGAACGTCGTGCTGTTCGATACGGGAGACGAGGAGATCGCGACTCAGTCCGGCTCTTTCCCCCTCACGCCGGTCTTTCGGTCTGCTTACTCGGGAGAGTACACACTTTCGGCCAGCCAGAACGGAACCCACATTCGGACCGAGACCTATCGCCAGAAGGGAATCGCATTTGACGATCCGTTTCCGGCCGTCGAAATTGCCACGGGCGACCCTCCCGAGCCGGTCCAGATTACCAACGCCTTCCACTGGGACGACCTGAGCGAGCTGGTCCAGCCGGCCTGGAAGGCTTTCATCGACGCCATCGGAGCCGATACCGGGCAACAGCCAGGAGCGAGCATCGACTTTACCTGGTCGCCCGCCGACCTGGCCCTGACGGCCGCAAGGGGGGACCTACCCAGGCGGCTTCGGCTGGTTCCACGGGCGCAATGCCCCAACGGATGTTGCGACCGGTCGCTCTTCGAGCTCCAATCGCGTGCCGCGGGTGACCCGCCGATTTTTCCCTACACGGTTGAGGCATCAGCGCAGGCCTACGAAGGAGTGCGCTACCGGGCCTCTCGCAACAGTGTCGTGCCCGGGCAGCGAATTCTCCTCATTTCGGATGAGGTGACGCCAGAGACCCTGGATCCCGATGCCATCCCAGAGGGGTCTACCGAGCCGGTCAAGTTGCACTACCGGGCCAGGCTGGCCGCGGTCGGCTTTAACACCGTCCCTAGCTATGACTGGGTCTTGGAAGTTCGCAAGAAGGATACTGGAAAGCTTATCAGGACCTTTCTCCCCGACGAGAGTTTGGGGGCTTCGATCCGCTTTCCGGCCATCGACTGGGATGCGAGAGTGGAAGGAGTGGCGCTGGACCCGACGGACTACAAGTTTGAGCTGGTAGCGACGGCCTGCGAGTCGGGTGGCAGCGAGGGCGGTGGCACGGATGTCAGTGAGGCCAGGATGGTCGCCCGTGCAGGCGACCCGGGGCCATGCGTGCTCGAGAGGGCCGAGGCGCTCTTCCGAGTGACGGGTCAAACGAATCCTCAGCTCGAGGTTCTGACGGATGAGGTGTTGAGCGGGCCCAAGGGCGCGGTACGTCGGGTGGCGCTGGAGATGCCCGGCCCCCATGACCTGACGACTCCTGATGGCCGGGACCGCTGGGAGTTGCTCAAGAAGGTCAATCCGAGCACCGGTACGTGGCAGATTCGCGCCCGCGACCTCCGGTTCGAGGATGCCCAGCACCAGGTGGTGGAGGGGCCCGAGCATCTCAAGGTCGTCCTCGAGAGCACCCTCAGCCAGGGCAGTCAGGAAATGACCTTGACCCGCGTCAAGGGCCCCGATGGTACCTTCTTGGACCTCTGGGAGGGCCTCGTCCTGCTCGCTCCGGATTTGATCAAGTCGACTGGCCTGGCCGACCATACCTACTGCGGGACCAGAGGCATCTTCGGCAGCGCTCAAAGCACCCAGTATCTAGACTTTGCCGGACTCTTCGGAGCGGTGCAGCCCTACACGGGGAGCGCTGCTGCGCTCGGGGTGCTCGACGAGAAATTCCGTCTTCCGGTCACCAATCTCACCAGCCCCCCGGACATTCCTCCGACCTCGGCGGACAACAGCCGCGACAATGTGCTCGCGCTCGGTTTTGAGGCGGTCTTGGTGAGATTGGAGGAAAAGGGATCCGCGAACGAGGGACTGGTCACTCCCCTGGTGGCCACCGTCAAGGTGAAGCACCCGGCCGAGGTCTTGCTCATTGACCAGCATGGAGGACATGACGGGGGGATCGATCTCGGCCAGGACAGCGTGCCAGCCTTCGGAGACCTTCTGATTCCCGACTTGCTGCCACCGGGAGCGTTTGGGGGACTACGAACGCTCTACCTTACCAGCTGCGAGGCACTGGACCTGCACGACTACAACAACCTGCATCAGGACCACGGCCCCAACGCCCCGGTTGCCGACCGACAATTTGGGGGGGCCTTGTGGCACGCCTTGATCCCGGGCACCAACCTGCTTGGTTATGCCGGCCCGGTTGCCCTTCTGGCCGACCAGACAGCTATGAGCTTCTATCGCGCCGAGTTGGGCGCGAGAGGGGGAAAGGAGGCTGAGTCCTGGGTCTGGGCCAACCTCAAAGCCTGGAAAGCGGGCGGGGACGACAGCCTTCTCAATGCCTGCGCGTTCGACGGCGGCAACTACTACTATATCCCGTTCAAGATATTGAGGAATCAGAATACAAATTCATTGCGGATTGACAAGAATTCGGTTTCGAAAGTGTGGCGAGTGCCCAGCGGTCAGTGGAATACGGACCCTCCAAAGCTGAATTTTGGCAACGGGCCGATGCCTTTCGCAACTCCCGTACCCTGAACCTTAGGAGGAAGCTATGCGTAAAGCGCTATTGATCTTAGGTTTAGCTCTGGGCCTCTGTCTCTGGCAGACATCCGATAGTCTCGGCCAACCGCCACGGGTCTATGAGCCCTTCCAGATGACCCCCGAGTTCCTGCAGGCTGAGCAACTGATATTCAAAAAGCAGAAGTTTGCCGAGGGGGTCGATGCCCTCCTGGCGTTAGCCGCAGCCCACCCGGGGACTACATTGGGAGCGGCGGCTATGGACCACGCGGCCTATTGGTGCGCCCACATTGACCGTCCTAGGGCGGAGTCCATATACCATTCTCTCAGTACATGTTTAGCGCATTGTGAAAAAAGTTCAAGGATGCGCAAGGTACTTGGCCTGCGAGATCGAAGGCTCGTTCTATGGCCCAAGCCGACGAGATCAAGGCCCTTCTGGCAGAGCTCAAGCAACTGCGCGAGGAGAACGCCAAGCTGCGAGCCGAGAATGCGGAGCTGAAGGCTCGTCAGGAGCGGACGGAGGCAATGCTGCTTGAGGCGCAGAGGGCACCCAAGCGACAAGCGGCTCCGTTCCGGCGCGAGGAGCCCAAGCCCGAGAAGAAGCCTCCGGGCCGTCCGAAGGGCCACCAGGCCGCCTGGAGGCCGCAACCGGAGCAAGTCGACGAGACGGTCGTTGTCGACCCGCCGCAAGGCTGTGAGCACTGCGGCGGCGCCCTCATCGATCTTCGCACTCAAGAGCAGTTCGTCGACGAGCTGCCCGTCATGACTGTCCATCGACGCAGGTTCGTTACGACAAGCGGATTCTGCCCGTGCTGCAAGTGCCGAACCCATCGACGGCATCCTGACCAGATCTCGGTCGCCACTGGTGCCGCCGGAACGTCGATCGGACCGAACGCGGCCGCGTTTGCGGTACGCCTGCGCGTGCAGCTGGGTGCACCGCTTGAGAAGATTGCAGCTGTGCTGCAAGACCAGTTCGGGCTCCGGGTCAGTGCGGGTGGGCTCTTCGGGATCTTCTCGAACACGGCGCAGTGCCTGGACGCTACCTACCAAGCCATCGCGGCTGCAATCCGGAGCGGCAAGGTGGCGCACGTTGATGAGACTGGCTGGTGGGTCCGGTCGCTCACGAACTGGGCCTGGGTCTTCGCAAACGACCAATTCACGCTGTTCGTCATCACCAACAGCAGGTCTCACAAGGTTGCTCTTCGGGTGCTCGGACCCAATTTTGGTGGGTGTCTCGTGAGCGATTGCCTGGCGGTCTACAACGTCCTTCCCTACGAACTGAAGTCCAAGTGTCTGGCCCACTTCCTGCGCACCCTGAAGGACATCGAACGCCTCCAGACCCGGGGAGCCGTGAACTTTCCCAGACGGGCCATCGCGCTCCTGAAAGAGGCGATCACTCTTGCGGCCGAGCGGGCGACACTCGATGCCGACGAGTTTTCTCGCCGCCGCGCCAACATCGGCCACCGGATCGGTGAGCTCCTGGCCGGCAAGATTACCGACTCGAAGAACCTCAAGATTGCCAACCGCCTGCGCAAGCACCAGGCCAACCTCCTCACGTTCCTCTATCAAGAAGGCGTAGACGCCACCAACAACCTCGCCGAGCGACAGCTCCGTCCGCTGGTGCTGAGCCGCAAGATCTCGGCCGGGAACAAGACCGAGCGCGGAGCCAAAGTCACCGAGACGCTCACCAGCGTCTTCGCGACCTGCCGTCAGCAAGGCGTCGACTTCACCGCAGTCGTGCTCGAAGCCCTGAAGAGCTGGGGCAGCCTGAGCACTCTGGTCCGCTGGCCCCGCGACGGCTAGGCCCGCTCACATTCAGGACGCCGCCACCATAGACTCTACAACGGCTTGGCCGCTGCTTGCCGATTTCCCGACGGGGTATCCGCTAAACATGTACGGCCGGGCAGGTCCGCACGGGACAAAAACTCGAGACGGGGGGCCTGATGGCGGTCCTGGCATGTCTGGGCGTGATCGGTCTCATGTTGGCGCTGCAAAAGGTCAGGGCTTGAGCACTCCCAGCAGCTTCTGGGTGCGCGCGTCCGCCTGGCACGTGACCGGCAGTCCTTTGCGCAGCTGGTAGCGACCCAGCCACTCGCTGTCGCAGCGTGCCCCCTCGCCCAGCTCCCGCTGCAGGGCGCGCGCCACGGCGGCCCGGTCGCACTGATCGATCGCTGCCAGATCCTCGCGGGTGATCTCCGTGCCCACGATGGTGACCGGGGTCCCCGGGCCGATCTGCTCCTGGGCCAGGAGCTCGTCCAGGTCGAAATCTCGCAGGCCGACGCAGCCCCAGGTCCAGTTGCTGTTGAGGTTCCAATTCCATTCGTACCAGTCGCCCGACCCGTGGATCTGGATGTCGCCCCCGATCGGCCGGCCCGGCTCCGGCAAGAGGTCGTGCTTCTTGTAGAAAGCGTAGCGCGCCTTATCGACGGCGGTGGGGTAGTCCAGGTCGTAAGCCGCATAGTAGTTCGACTCGAACTGGATGCCCGTGATGCGGAATCGGCCTTCGGGCGTGGAGGCGCGGTCGAGGCAGACCTTGCGCCCGCACCGCTTGCCCATCGAGAAGGGATAGCGCTTTACCGGAACCCCGCCATCGCGCAGCTCCAGGTAGTAGTTTACCTTGTCGATCAGGATGGACGGCGCTGTCAGGGGGGGCACCGGCCGGTTCGGGGTGGTCACCGAGCAGACGGGCGAGAACGCGCCGTCCAGCGCCAGGCGGTAGTAATACGTGGTGTTGTCCGCCACATCGCCGTCGATGAGGTCGCCTTTGACCCCGGGAAGGTCCACGCGACGCACCGGCAAACGGTCATCCACGGCGCCATAGCGCGAAAGGTCCGCCGTCGACCGCTCCAGCACGGCCGGCGCGGAGGTTTCATAGAGAAACAGCGTGCCGTCGTTCTGCAGCATCAGCGTGGGCGAAGGCATCGCCGCCACCAGCAACAACGCCAGGACACATCCAACGGCCCCCATCGTCGCAGCCCTTCGGACCGCTCCGGTCGTCGCTATCGCCGGGACCGCTCCTGTCGTCGAAGCCCTTTTGACCGCTCCTGTCGTCGAAGCCCTTTTGACCGCTCCTGTCGTCGCTATATTTCTACGGAACTTCATTCAAGCCAAGTTCGATCAAAGGCAGGATAAGCCCCGCTCGCGCGCAAAATCTGCGGCCATGTCGACCGAAACCACCGCTCTCCCCAAAACCACCATCGCCCGCATCGGCGAATTCGCCGGGCAGAGAGTCCGCCTCTGCGGATGGCTGGACAACATGCGCTCCTCCGGGAAGATCTGCTTCCTCAAGTTCCGCGACGGCTCGGGACGCATCCAGGGCGTGCTGAGCAAGGCCGACGTGGGCGAAGAGATGTTTGCGCTGGCCCGCTCGATGGGCCAGGAGTCCGCCATCATCCTCGAGGGCACCGTCAAGGAAGACGCTCGCGCCCCGGGCGGCTACGAGCTGATGGTCGACAACCTGCAGGTGCTGCAGAACGCGGAAGGCTATCCGATTACGCCCAAGGACCATGGGACCGACTTCCTGATGGACCACCGCCATCTCTGGATTCGCTCGCAGCGCCAGCACGCCATCCTGCGGATCCGGGCCCAGGTCATGAAGTCGATCCAGGACTGGCTCGATGACAACGGCTTCCTGCGCATCGACACGCCCATCCTGACGCCCAGCGCCTGCGAGGGCACCACCACCCTGTTCGAGACGAAATACTTCGAGAACAGCGCCTTCTTGAGCCAGTCCGGGCAGCTCTACAACGAGGCCACTGCCATGGCGTTCGGCAAGGTCTACGCCTTCGGACCCACCTTCCGCGCCGAGAAATCCAAAACCCGTCGCCACCTGATGGAGTTCTGGATGGTCGAGCCCGAGATGGCCTACGTGGACATGTGGGAGAACATGGAAGTCCAGGAGCAGATGGTTTCCTACGTCGTCCAGCAGTGCCTGGCCAAACGACGCCGCGAGCTGGAAGTGCTCGAGCGCGACCTGGGTAAGCTCGAGGCCATCGTGCCGCCCTTCCCGCGCCTGCATTACGACGATGCCGTCAAGATTCTCAACGAGAAGGGCGTCGAGTTCGCCTGGGGCGGCGATTTCGGAGGCGGCGACGAGACCGTCGTCAGCGAGCAGTTTGACAGGCCCGTCTTCGTGCACCATTTCCCGGCAGCGGTGAAAGCATTTTACATGAAGCCCGACCCGGATCGTCCCGAGACGGTGCTGGGGGCCGACATGCTGGCGCCCGAGGGGTATGGCGAGGTCATCGGCGGGGGCCAGCGCCTGGAAGATCTGGCGCTGCTCGAGGCCCGCATCAAGGAGCACAACCTCCCCGAGGAAGCCTACTCCTGGTATGTCGATCTCCGCCGCTACGGGAGCGTGCCGCACTCCGGCTTCGGGCTGGGCGTGGAGCGGACCGTGGCCTGGATCTGCGGCATCGAGCACATCCGCGAGACGATCGCGTTCCCGCGCACCCTGTATCGGCTGTATCCCTGATGGCCGGCCATTCCAAATGGAAAAACATCCGTATCCGCAAGGGGAAGCAAGACTCCCTGCGCGGGGCGGCTTTTACCAAAGTCTCGCGCGAGATCCTGATGGCGGCCCGCAACGGCAGCGCAGACCCCGAGGCTAATTTCCGGCTGAAGATGGCCATCATGAAGGCGCGCAGCGTCAACATGCCGATGAGCAACGTGAAAAGCATCATCGACCGGGCTCAGGGTGCCGCGGAAGCCCAGATCGAAGAGCTGGTCTACGAGGGCTACGGCCCCGCCGGAGTGGCGATGATTGTGGAGGCGGCCACCGACAACCGCAACCGCACCGCCTCCGAGGTGCGCCTGCTTTTCAGCAAGAACGGCGGCAACCTGGGCGAGACCGGGTGTGTGGGCTGGATGTTCGACCGCCGGGGCGTACTGAGCGTGGCGCGCGAGAAGCACGACGAGGAGAAGGCGCTCGAGGTGGCCCTGGAGGCCGGAGCGCTGGATCTCACCTCGGACGAGGAGAGCTTCGAGGTCGTCACCGAGCCCACCGACCTGCACGTGGTCAAAGAAGCCCTGGAAGCCGCCGGCTTCAAGGTGGAGACGGCCAGCTTCTCGATGATCCCCAAGAACGGCGTGGAGGTTAGCAAAGCCGACGCGCCGGCCGTGCTCAAGCTCTACGAGCTCCTCGAGGAGCTGGATGACGTGCAGCAGGTTTACGCCAACTTCTTGATCCCGGACGAGGTCCTGGAAGAGCTGGCGTCCGTCTAATGTCAGCGACGACAGGAGCGGTCCATGCGTCGTGAGATCGTCATCGGCGTGGACCCGGGCACCGCCCGGACCGGTTATGGCGTGGTCGCCATCACCGAGGAGGGTGTGCATGCGCTCGATTACGGCTGCATCACCACCAAACCCGAGCAGACCCGCGAGGACCGTCTCAAGACGCTGTATCAGCACTTTTCCGGCATCATGGGCAAGCAGAAGCCCGACTACGTGGTGGTAGAGCAGCTTTTCTTCAACCGCAACGTGACCACCGCGATGGCGGTGGGGGAGGCCCGCGGGGTCATTCTGCTGGCCGTGGCCGAGCACGGGGCCAGGTTGGCGGAGTACAACGCGGTCCAGGTCAAGGAGACTCTGACCGGCTACGGCTCGGCCAACAAAGACCAGGTGCGCCAGATGGTGATGATGCATCTCGGTCTCGAGAAGCCCCCACGTCCCGACGATGTCAGCGACGCGCTGGCCATCGCGCTGTGCTACCTGATGCGGAGGGACCTCGAGTGATCGCCTTCGTGCGCGGACCGGTGGCGGAGGTCTCTCAGGGTCTGGTGGCGGTGGATGTCGGAGGCGTGGGCCTGGCCGTGCGCGTCCCCGATCCCATCTCCCAGCGTGTCGAGCCGGGCGAAGAGATCCGCCTGGCGACTTACCTGGTCGTGCGCGAGGACGAGCTGTCGCTGTACGGCTTCAGCTCCAATCGCGAGCGCGAGCTGTTCAAGCTCGTCCTGACGATCAGCGGCATCGGTCCCAAACTTGGCTTGAAGCTGCTCAGCAACTTATCTCCCGGACAACTGGCGGCGGCCATCCTGGAAGAGGATGTGCGCAGTTTGACCCGCGTGCCAGGAGTAGGGGCCAAGACGGCCAAGCGACTGATCGTCGAGCTGTCCGAGAAGATCGCTGCGCTCGCGACGGGCGACGCGGACGAGCCGGAAGCGGCTCGGATGGAAGCTCTCAATGTTTTGATCCAGCTCGGATGCCATCGCGACGAAGCGTTGGCAGCCCTGCAATCGGCCCGCGAGCGCATCGGGGATATCGAGGTGGGGACCGACCGGCTGGTCATGGAAGCAATGCGTGTGTTAGGAGAAAAATCGTGAAGAAACTACTGCTCTTGGTTCTGGTGATGGCGTTGCCGGCTCTGGCGGCCTGGAAGGAATACCTGAATGCCCAGGCCGGCTTTCGGGCGAGCTACCCCGAGAAAGTTGTGCAGTCGAGGGTCGAGGACGTGATCTGGTATACCGGTGGCGACTTCAGTATCGGAGTGCTGCCCAGGACCTGGGCCAAGAGCCGCTACGGCTTGCTCAAGGACTTCACCTCGAAGGGCCCCGACTGGGCCAAGGGCAACCTGGCCAGGACCGAGATCGAAGTGGATGGCCTGCCGGGCCTCGAGCTCAGCGGTGTCAGCCAGAAAGGCGGACCGGTTCTGATGCACCTGGTCAGCACGCCGATGGGCGGCTACGCCATCGTGGGCGCCAGCTACGACATGAAAGAGAACCTGCAATTCGTGGACTCGTTCCGCTTCGTGAAGCCGATGGCGACCAGGCCGATGGCGCCCAAGAAGCCCGCCGCCACGAAGTAGAAGGATTCTCAACCCGAGGGAGTAGAATCTCCTTCAACATGCTCCGCCTGCTCAATCCTAACGCCCAGGAAGAGGACCGCGAGAACTCTCTGCGTCCCCGTCAGCTCGAGGAATACATCGGGCAGCGTTCGGTAGTGGCGAACTTGCGGGTCTTCCTGCAGGCCGCCAAAGAGCGGAAGGAGCCGCTGGATCACGTCCTGATCTCTGGGCCGCCTGGCCTGGGGAAGACGACGCTGGCGTCGCTCGTGGCGGCCGAGATGGGTGTCAAGCTGCGCACCACCTCTGGTCCCGCCATCGAGCGTCCCATCGACCTGCTCGTGCTGCTCAACTCGTTGCAGGAGGGCGACGTGCTCTTCATCGACGAGATTCACCGGCTGTCGCGCGTCGTCGAGGAGATCATGTATCCGGTCATGGAAGACCTGAGCTTCGACCGGATCCTGAGCAAAGGCCACAACAAGGGAGCCCGTACGCATCGGATCCCCCCGTTCACTCTGATCGGGGCGACCACGCGCGCGGGCTCCATTTCGTCTCCTCTGCGCAGCCGGTTCGGCATTCTGCTTCAGCTCGAGTTCTACCAGGAGCCGGACCTGATGGAGATCGTCGGGCGTTCGGCGGGCATCCTGGGTTACTCGGTCGAGTCCGAGGGCTGCCGCCAGATCGCGGCGCGTTGCCGGGGGACGCCCCGGATTGCGAACCGGCTTTTGCGGCGCGTGCGCGACTTCGCCCAGGTCGAAGGGACCGACCCCATCGACGCCAGCGTGGCGTGTCGTGCCCTGGACCGGATGGAGATCGACCGGCGCGGGCTCGATCGTCTGGACCAGAAGATTCTTGAGGTGCTGGTGGAGCGGTTCGACGGCCACCCCGTCGGGTTGAACACCCTGGCGGCCGCCGTCCAGGAGGACCCGGCCAACCTCGAGGAGGTCTACGAGCCCTATCTGTTGGCCGCGGGCTTCGTGCAGAAGACGCACCGCGGTCGCCAGGCCACGAGGATGGCCTTCGAGCACCTCGGTCGAGCGACGTAGAGCGCGCCGAGAACCTCGTCGCAGCGGGCGACCCGGTTCAAG
>JBDHVW010000039.1:0-69530 GCA_039809865.1 Vulcanimicrobiota bacterium | reverse complement strand
CGGGCCAGCAGGGGGACGGCGGCAGGGTCCGCGCGCCAGCCCGGACTTGTCCGGGCCAGCAGGGGGACGTCGGCAGGGTCCGCGCGCCCAGCCCGGACTTGTCCGGGCCAGCAGGGGGACGTCGGCAGGGTCCGCGCGCCCAGCCCGGACTTGTCCAGGCCAGCAACGGGACGTCGGCAGGTCCACGCGCCAGCCCGGACTTGTCCGGGCCAGCAGGGGGACGGCGGCAGGGTCCGCGCGCCAGCCCGGACTTGTCCGGGCCAGCAGGGGGACGTCGGCAGGGTCCGCGCGCCCAGCCCGGACTTGTCCGGGCCAGCAGGGGGACGGCGGCGATTCAGGCCAACCGCACACCTTCAGCCTCTGCCAGCATTTTACGAATCGGGTCGTAGTCCGCGTCCATCACGGGGGCGAAGTGGGTCATCGGGTGGCCCGTCAGCCAGATGTCTAACAGCGCCCGGCGCAGTCTGGAACGCAGTCCCTCGTCGAGCGTGAGGCTGGCGACCGCGGGCTGGATAGGGCTGGGCCCCAGGCGCTCGATCACGCGCAGACCCTCCGACGATTCGCAGTCGAGCACGGTGCTGTCGATGGCCGAGGCGTCGGCGCGTCCTTCCCGCACCCAGCGGAGCGACTCGAGATGCGCCCCGGATTCCTCGGCGCTCGCAAAGAACCGATTCTCCCAGCCCTGGCGCGCCAGGTAGCTGCGCACCACATTGTAGCCCGAGTGCGAGCCGGGCTCGTTATAACACCAGCGCGCCCCGCGCAGGTCCTCGAATCGCTGGTAGGGGCTGTCGGCCCGCACCACCACGTCGGAGAAGTAGATCGGGCGTCCCTGATAGCGCTTGCCGGACATGACGGGGGCTCCCAGCAGATCCAACTGGCGCGCCTCGATGGCGTACGGGAGCCCGCACAGAAAACCGAGGTGGATCTCGCCGCGCAACAGCATTTGTTGGCGCACCTGCCAGGTGACCGTCTCCTCGAGCACGATCGGGATGCCCGTGCGCGCGGCCAGTTGGGCCGTAACCTCGCGATACGTCCGAGCGTGATTCTCGGACAGCATCGAGACCGCAATCAGTTGCACGCGCTAGTGCGGGTAGAGCAGCGCCCCGGCGGCGGCCAGCAAGATGGCCATCAGGGTGAGCCAGAGCCACAACAAGCTCTTCGGCTTCTGACGAGGCGGCGGCGCCGGGGGTAACTTCATCAGCGGGCTCTTATCCTCGGACGGGTCGAAATCCCAGGCCGAAAGGTCGACGGGAGCCGCGATCTTCTCGGTGGAGGTAACCTTTTGCAGCTCCTCCTCCCACGATTCCTCGGCCGACGGAAAGTCCCAATCCTGTTCTTCCGGCACGATGATCGGCAGGTCGCGCGGCCCGGAAGGAGCCGTGCCTTTGAGCGCGGTCAACTCGTCGAAGTTCTCCACCAGGTTGCAGAGCTCGTTGCGCAGCTGCGAGAAAGCGACCGGGCCGACGCGGCGCACCCCGCGGGCCGCGCCCTGCGTGGCCAGCTCGGCCGCCAGCGCCGGAGTCAGCCCAACCGCCTCCGCCGAATCGCGGCTCGCCAGCACGCTGGCCTTCCCGGCCTGGACGATGTTCCCCCAGCGCCGCGCCACACACATCACCACGGCCTCGCTGGCCTTATGTATCCGCTCCTGATCGTCGCCCAGCTCGGCGACGATCTGCGCGAAAACCTCGCGCGTCACTTTCAGCACCTCTTGCGGGGGGAGGCTTGCGAGCCTCGGCTCGAGCAAACGCGCCACCAGCGTTTCGACCTGCCGGTCAGGGGCCTGATTCACGAAAGGAAAACTCCCATCACACTCCGAGTCGCTGAAGGAAATTCAAGCTCACTTGAAAGATTCCTGCATGCCCGGGCAAGCGAGTGAGTGCATCTGCCCCCGACGGGGCTCCGCCAGGGCGATTCCGGGCGGCACGCGGCCAGCCGGGCTTTGCCGGGCGAGTCGAGCCGGCATGCCAGGGCGACTCGGGCGGCACGCGCCCAGCCGGGCTTGCCAGGCGAGTCGTGCCGGCATGCCAGGGCGACTCGGGCGACACGCGCCCAGCCGGGCTTGCCAGGCGAGTCGTGCCGGCACGCCAGGGCGACTCGGGCTGCACGCGGCCAGCAGGGCTTTGCCAGGGCGAGTCGTGCCGGCACGCCAGGGCGACTCGGGCGGCACGCGCCCGGGGGGCTTTGCCAGGGCGAGTCGTGCCGGCACGCCAGGGCGACTCGGGCGGCACGCGGCCAGCCGGGCTTTGCCAGGCGAGTCATGCCGGCATGCCAGGGCGACTCGGGCGGCACGCGGCCCGCAGGGCTTCGCCAGGGCGAGTCGTGCCGGCATGCCAGGGCGACTCGGGCGGCACGCGGCCAGCAGGGCTTGCCAGGGCGAGTCGTGCCGGCATGCCAGGGCGACTCGGGCGGCACCGCGCCCAGCGGGGGGCGCGTCCCAGGGCGTCTCGGGGCGGCACACACACCCAGCCGGTCCGTCCTCAGACCCGAATGTACATCTCGAAGCTGACGGTCACACCGTCCTCGTTGACCAGCGCGAGACGGCCGTCCTTGACCAGCGTTGCCTCCAGGTCGGCCCCGCGCGACTCCTCGCCCTTCTTGTTGCAGCTCATTTCGAAGGCGATAGGGGCCTGCCCGCGGGAGACCTCGATGTGGCTCCACGTCTTGTCGTCCTGGATGTCCATCGGAATGCAGCCCACCTGACCGGGGACACTCGCCACGACCGTGTTCTCGCGCTCGCCGTGCAACCCCGCCTTATAGCGCACATTCCCCAGGGCGTCCACTTCCTGCACGGCGTCGCGATGATACTCCTCGCGGTAGCCGTCATGCAGGGAGGCGATCTTGTGCTTCACCTCGGGAGTACTGACGCTGATCGAGCGGTCCGAAGGGCTCAAGACTGTTTCCAGGCCGGTGCGGGGGTCCCGAACGACAAGCTTGCCGCCCCAGCCAGCGTGGGCGTCGAGCCGCTCGCCCTGAATGTCCACCGCGTCCACGCGGGCCGGCAAGAAGCCCCAGCAACGCGGGCGCACGCTGATGCGGGCGGGCACGCCCGGGGTGCCGGTGGGCAGCTCGTAGGAGCCATCGTCGTTATGACGCACGCCGTTCTGCCAGACCGTCGCTGACCGTACGACCGCTCCTGTCATCGCTAGAATTCCGGGACGAATCTGCATCGTCAACAGGATAGCCGCTGCCGGCGACCTGAAAGTGAACCGGAGGTTAAAGTTGAACGCGCCCCCCCGGTCGCGCTCAGGGCACCGAGTCGAACACGCGCTTGAGCGCGGCCGTGATTTCGGTGCGCTCGGTTTGCACATCCACCGGTTGCACCGGGGCATTGTTCTCGAAAATCGGGTCGGTCGGCTTCTTGCCGGGGCCCTTGGCGACCGAGTAGAGCCCGAAGCCCTCCTCGTCCCAGAAGCCGTTGGGGAACGTGACCGGCTTGGCAGTGGTGCCGTTCCAGCGGGTGGCATCGCCCTGCTTCCACCACTCGTCGGAATACTCGAAGTAACAAAGACCCAGGCAGAGCGGGTTGGAGTAAGCGATCCTGGCCATCCTCTCCACGGCTTCGCCGGTCTTGGCGCGCGTGGTGGCGTCTTCGTAAATCGAGTTGGGATCGTTCGGATCGCTGTGCCCGGTGGCCGGGAAGCCCATCTCGGTGAAGATGACCGGCTTGCGCATGATACCGGTCAGCGAGCCGTAGGACCCGGGCAGATCGCCCAACTCGGAATTGTAGTCGATGGTCTGATAGACGTTCGTGCCGTAGAAATCGATGCTGGTCAGTTGCTCGAGATACTTGGGACCGCCCACAGGCTGGGTGCTGGCGAACTTGACCAGGTCGGGGAAGTCGTGGGCGGCCCAACCGCAGAGCTTGTTGGGGGCCAGCTCCTTGACCACGTCGCTGTACTTCTTCAGCCGGCCGTAATAGAAGTCACTATCCGAGTTGGCGCCGCCAGGCGGGAAAGCGGACTTGTTCTCGTCCTGCTCGTTCATGATGGTGAAACCGAGCACGGCCGGGTGATCCTTGAGGTCGTTCACGGTCTCGCGCAGGGTAGCTTCCCAGAAGGCGGTCTGCTTGGGATCCTCGATGTACTGATAAAGCACCCGGTCCGGGATGGGGATGCCGACGATCACGCGCAGCGGCCGGTCGCCGTTGTTCCAACACTGATCCAGAAACTGCTTGTGGGTGAAGTGGTTGCCCGACAGCGGCGCCGGATAGACGTCCTTGCTCGACCCTGGCAGCTGTCGCGAAATCATGCAGTAGGTCCGCACCGTGTTGGCGCCCAGCTTGCGGATGTTGTCCAGATCGTTGCGAGCAAAGAAGTTGTCGAAGAGAAAGCCTTTGCCCCACAACGAGAACCAGTTGAAAACGTTGACGCCCGGCACCGGCTGGAAGGTATCCCAGAACAGGTCGCCGATGGCCGGCCCCTGGGTCGAGTCGAACTGGATCGGCGCGGGGGCGTAACAGACGCCTTTGACGCGGAAATTCGTATCCGCTTTGTTCTGAACGGTGTCCTCGGTGAGCAGCGGCGCTCCGCCCAGGCTCTCCGTGATGTTGAACCCGCCGTTGCCATCGGGCGTTAGCCGGAAGGCGCTGGTCTGCAGGTCGATGGGGACCTCGTCGGGGTTGATGTGGATCTCGACGTTGTCATCCTCGGGCACGTCGAACTCGGCCCGGAACAGCGCCAGTCCGCCATTGCGCAGATAGTCGATGCGGATTTTCTTGAGTCCGGCCGGACGCTCGGGCAGGTTGATGTGGAACTGGTTGTTCTCATCGCTGTCGACCGGCCCGAAAACGACCTCGCCGGCCTCATTCAGGCCCACCAGCTGCATCCGGTTCGTCTGGTCCCCATCGCGCGCCGGCAGGGTCTCTTCGCCGATGACGAGCCCCCCCGTCGGGGTGACGTTGGAACCGCTCGTCTCGAGCTGACCATCTCCTCCGCACCCGGAGGCCCACAACAACGTGGCTCCCAGGGTCAGACCAAACATCCACTTTTTCATTTCCTCGCCCTCCGTCCCCTGAATGACCGCCCCCGAAGAAAGTTTAGTTCCGAACCGCTTCCACGATGCTGTACATCGCCGGCGTGGCCAGCACGCGGTTGAGCTTGAGCCCCGCCTGCTCGAGCAGCACGCGGAACTGCTCGGCCGTGCGCTCGCGCCCGCCCGTCATGACCAGCATGTTGAGGTTCATCATGTCAGCCAAGCCGGGCTCGTCCTCGAGCAGCATCTCCAGGATCAGGAGGCGACCGCCCTCCGGCATCGCCTGCCGGATCGTCTTGAGGATGGCCACCGACTGCTCATCGTTCCAATCGTGCAGGATATGCTTGAGGATGTAGCAATCGGCCACCGGCACCGAGTCGAAAAAGTTGCCCACGACCTTCTCGACGCGCTCGTGCGTGCCCACGTCCGACAGCACGTTGGCGAGGTCGAACAGGAGGCCGCGCGCTTTAGGGTTCTGGCGCAGCGCCGCCTGCAGCATCAGGCCGTGATTGCCACCGATGTCGGCGATGGTCGCGAAGGGCGTGAAATCGTAGCTCTCGCCCAGTTGGGCGGCCCAGGCGCCGGTCATGCCGGCCATGGCGCGGTTGAAGTTGTGGCTCTCCTCGGGGTTCTGGGCGTAGTAGTCGAAGATCTCCGGGTTCTGAACGCCTTTGAAGACGCCGGTCTCCCCCGTGCGCACGCTATGAGGGAGCTGTCCCCAGCTGTTCCAGTGGCCCGGGTCCGTCATCATGATGGCCATCGCTGCCATGGAGCGGGGCGCATCCGTGCGCAGCATCTGTCCCATCTCGGTCAGCTCGAAGGTTCCGTCCTGGCGCAGGTTCATCGCCTCCAGGGCCACGCAGCCGCGCAGCAGCCGGGTCAGGCCGTCCGAATCGAGAGCGAGCTTCGTGGCCAGCTCGTCGGCCTTTCCGGGAAGGGCGTCGATGACGCCCAGGCGGGCTGCGGTGGCCAGCGTCTGACAGGCCCAGTAGCCGGTCAGCATCTGCATCAAAGTGATATCGGGGGACATTGCGGTCTGATTCATGGGGCGGATTTTCGGATAGGCCAGGTAGGAACCTGCTTCTCGTCCCGGAAGTTGACGGGCTATGATGGCCGTCGAGTACAACCTCAAAGAGATCGAATCCAAGTGGAAAGCCTACTGGGAGAAGCACGAGCTGCACAAAGCCAAGTTCCGTCCCGGCAAGCCCAACTACTACTGCCTGGACATGTTCCCCTACCCCTCCGGTGAGGGGCTGCACGTGGGGCACTGGCGCGGCTACGTCCTTTCCGACGTGTGGAGCCGCTACATGGTCCTGAAAGGCTTCAATGTGCTCCACCCGATGGGTTGGGACGCCTTCGGCCTGCCGGCCGAGAACGCGGCCATCAAGCACGGCGACCATCCCGAGGCTTATACCAAACGCTCCTGCGCCAACATGAAGCGCCAGCTCCAGGAGATCGGCGCGATGTATGACTGGGACCGCGAGATCAACTCGTCCTCCCCTGAATACTACAAGTGGACCCAGTGGACGTTCCTCCAGCTCTACAATCGCGGCCTCGCCTATCGCAAGCCCGCCTCGATCAACTGGTGCCCCTCGTGCCGCACGGGCCTGGCCGACGAGGAGGTGGTGGACGGCGAGTGCGAGCGCTGCGGAACCGTCGTCACGAAGAAGTTTCTGCCCCAGTGGTACTACAAGATCACCGACTACAGCCAGCGTTTGATCGACGATCTGGAGGACCTCGACTGGCCCGAGAAGGTCAAGAAGATGCAGTCCGACTGGATCGGCCGCAGTGAGGGCGCCGAGGTCGACTTCGAGGTGGTCGGCACCGGCGAGAAGCTGCGCATCTTCACGACGCGCCCCGACACGCTCTATGGCGCGACCTACATGGTGATGGCTCCCGAGCATCCGCTGGTGGAAAAGATCACCTCCGCCGAGCAGAAGTCCGCCGTGGACGAGTACGTCGCGATGACGCGCTCACGCAGCGAGGTCGAGCGCCAGGAGAACAAAGAGAAGACGGGCGTTTTCACGGGCGGCTTCGCGGTCAACCCGGTCAACGGGGAAAAGATCCCGATCTGGCTCTCGGACTATGTGCTGATCACCTATGGCACGGGCGCCATCATGGCCGTCCCGGCCCACGACACGCGCGATTGGGAGTTCGCCAAAACGTTCGATCTGCCCATCATCGACGTGATCGAGACGCCTCCCGACTGGCCCGGCGACGAGGCTTACGTGGGCGTCGGCAAGATGGTCAACTCGGGGTCCTACAACGGGATGATGTCCGACGAGGGCAAGGCCAGGATCACCGCCGACCTGGAAGCCAAAGGCCTGGGGGTCAAGAAGGTCAACTATCGCCTGCGCGACTGGCTCATCTCGCGCCAGCGCTACTGGGGCGCGCCCATCCCGATGATCCACTGTCCCAAGTGTCACGAGGTGCCGGTGCCCGAGAGCGACCTCCCGGTAAGGCTGCCGCACGTCGAGAGCTACCAGCCTTCGGGTACCGGGGAATCGCCGCTGGCCACCCTCCCCGACTGGGTCAAGGTCGATTGCCCCCAGTGCGGGGGCGAAGCGCGCCGCGATACCGACACCTTGAGCCAGTGGATCTGCTCCTCGTGGTACTACCTGCGCTACGTCTCGCCGCACAACGACGACGTCCCGTGGACCCAGGAGGAGATGAAGGAGTGGCTCCCCGTGGACATGTACGTGGGCGGCATCGAGCATGCCGTGCTGCACCTGCTCTACTCGCGCTTCTACACCAAGGTGTTGTTCGATTGCGGGTGGGTCAACTTCAAGGAGCCGTTCAAGCGCCTGTTCAACCAGGGCATGATTTGCCGTAAGGGCAACTCCGGGCGCTCCGAGAAGATGTCCAAGTCCAAGGGCAACGTGGTGGCCCCCGACAACCTCGTCGAGCGCTACGGCACCGATGCCCTGCGCGCTTACGAGCTCTTCATCGGCCCGCCCGAGGTGGACGCCGAGTGGGGCGACTCCGGCATCGAGGGCGTCTCGCGCTGGCTCAAACGCGTGTGGACCCTGATCGGGGGGCACGGGTTCAAGCCGGGCGCGGAGACCGATCCCGACCTTTTGCGCTGGACCCACAAGTCGATCAAGAAGATTACCGAAGACATCGAGCGTCTCCACCTCAACACGAGCGTGGCGGCCCTGATGGAGTGGTTGAACTACTTGATCGAGCGGAAGCGCGCTGATGCCGAGTCGATTGCGATGGAGACCATCAAGACCTACCTGATCTTGATGGCTCCTATCGCGCCGTTCCACGCCGAGGAGCTGTGGAGCCGGCTTTCCACCGAGGGCTCTCTGTTCGAGCAGCCCCTGGCCGCCTGGCCGTTGTGGGACGAGGCCTACCTGGTCGAGAACACGCTCGAGATCGTGGTCCAGGTCAACGGAAAGGTGCGCGACAAGCTGACCGTGCCGGCCTCGGACGACGCCAAGACCATCGAAGCCAAGGCGCGCGCGCTGGAAAAGGTGGCTTCCGCGCTGGAAGGCAAAGAGGTCAAAAAGGTGATCGCGGTGCCCGGGAAGTTGCTGAACATCGTCGTGGCGTGAGCCTCACCGCCTACTCCCCCCGGCGAACCTTCAACCTTACCCCGCCTACGGTAAGCCTTTCCTTCGTCACTTCGATGCCATCCGAGCTGGGCCGATTCTGCAGCTTCTCCAGCTGCTCGCGAATCCCGACCAGCTCGCCGAGGGCCTTCATCGCGTCGGCTCGCTGCTGGCAGCGCTGCTGAACCTGGCCGCTGAACGGTCCCGTCAACGCCGCCTTGTCCTTGTCGGTGACGAACTCCGACACGACCAGGGCGTGACAGCCCTTGTCCAGGGCGTTCTCGAAGCCGTCCCAGCTGAGGTTCTCATCCGCCGCGCGCTTACAGGCCGCGTGCAAGGACGGACCGAGCTCTCCCCCATCCGCCATCGTGCGCATGAACGCGCGGGCGATCTTGCCCTGCTCGACGATGTCGGAGCCGCCGCTCAGGGCCTCGCGGGCGACCTGAGCGTAGAGCATCTGCTCGGGGGGCGACGTGCCCTGCACCAGCGCCTCGAAGGCGGCCGAGGCCGCGGGGACGTAGTTGTCCCACTGCATGTTCTCTCCCGAGGCGGCCAGAAACATGCGGCCCAAAACGACCGGAGCGGGGTCGACCACCGGCGCGGTCAGCATGTTCATCAGCGAGCGGCCCATCTTGCCGCGGTTGGAAGCCTCCGAGCAGGCATCCATGGCCCGGCGGGCGCTGTCCAAGAGCATTCCCTCGGGGCCGTCCGATTCCAGGGCGTCCACGCCCACGCGCACGGCCAGAGAGTAGCTTTCCCAGCTCATACCGCGATCGGCGGCGTCCAGCATGATGCGGGCCAGGCGCTGGGAGGGAGCGTCCGTGCGACCTGCCTCGAGCTCGCTCAGGAAGCTCCAGGCAACTTTCCCGCCCTGCTCGTCATCGGGCAAAGCCTTCAGGCACGTTAGAGCCACGCTGGCCAGGTCGCGCTCCTCGGGAGGGGCCTCGGCGTTCTGCTCGAGCGCCGTGAAGAGCTTGCGCGAGGCGGCTCCAAAGTTGTCCCACTGGACGCCCTCGTCGGCCGCCCCCACCAGGCCCGCGGCCATCCGCTGGCCCATCGTGCCGGGATCGTCCAGGTGCTGGATGAATTGACGTCCCACCTTACCCGCGTTTTCGTGCGAGGCCTCGGTGACTTCCAGGCTCAGCCGGGCATAGGCGGCCACGGCCGGCTCAGCCTGCAAATGCCGAAATCCGACTTCCACGAAGGCCTTGTAGGAATTCCAGCTCAGGTTCGCTTGCGAGGCCGCGCTGAAGGCGCCCGAGACGTTGCCCTGGTCGAGCTGGCCCACGAACGCGTCGGCCACCTTCCAGCGCTCCTCGGGCGTGCCCACGCCGCTGTCCAGCACGGCCTTTCCGGTGGAGGCCACCCGGCCCTCGGTCTGGCCCAGGACCGCCTCGGCGGCCGCGGTATAGCCTTCTTGCGACATCTTGCCGGACGCCATCCGCAAGGCTGCGGCTACGGTGGGCCCCGTTGGCAGGGCCTCGAACGCGAGCATCAGCTGATCCCGATCATGCTCGCTGCGGCAGGCCGCTACCGCGGCGCAGCCGACCGGACCCAGCGTGACTTTGTCCACCGCGAGCGGCGGCGTTAGCGAGAAAGCGCGGCGCGTGACCATGGCGCGGTCCAGCTGAGGACCGACAATATCCCATCCCATCACGGCCAGAATACCGCTGCGGCCTGAAAAGAAGCCGAATCTGCGCAAACCGTCAACAATCATGCGGATCCCGCCAAAATGATCGCAGGCCGCGGGCGGAAGGCGTTCATGTGAGCGAGCCCCTGCTTCCCAAATCCGTGCAAGAGCTGATCCTGTCTCGAATCGAGTCGGTGGCGCAGCTCGAGGCGCTCTTGCTGATGCGGCGCAACCAGGAACACTCCTTTACCCCGACCGAGCTGGCGGCCCATCTCTACATCAAACCGGAGGAGGCAGGCTCGGTCCTGGACGCGCTGGCCGCCCGGGGCCTGTGCGCGGTCAACGGGACCGGCATTCAGTTCCAGCCCGAGACTCCGGAGCTGGCGGCTCAGGTCAACCAGCTCGCCGACGCCTACCGCGAAAAGCTGATCCTCGTCACCCAGCTCATCCACCAGCGCTCCCGGGAAAAGCCCGCCGCCCAAAAATTCGCCGACGTGTTCCGTTTTCGGAAGGAGGACTGAATGGCCAGTGTCATCTATACGCTCTGCGCCCTGACCGCCCTGGCCTGCGCCATCCTGTTGCTGCGGGGCTATCTCGCCAACCGGGCTCCCCTGCTTTTTTGGAGCGGGCTTTGCTTCCTCGGCCTGACCCTCAACAACGTGCTGGTTGTGATTGACCTGGTCATCTTCCCCACCGGCATCGACCTGCGCCTGGCCCGCGCCCTGGCGGGGCTGGCCAGCATGACCTTGCTGCTCTACGGATTGATCTTCCAGCGGGAGGCCTCATGATCGACTTCGTCCTGGGGGCCGTGGCCATGGCCTGCCTGGTGGCCGCCATGTTCTTCTGGCGCTACTGGCGCGATACGCGCGACCCGCTGTTCCTGTTCTTCTCTTGCTCGTTCGTGCTCGAGTCCATCAACCGCACCCTGGTCTCGGTCCTGGGCAGTTGGACCGAGGGGCAACCCAAGCTTTACCTCATCCGCCTGTGCGCCTATCTCATCATCCTGGCGGGAGTGGCCCACAAGAACCGTCCCCGGCCACCAGCCGACCGCTGAGCCGCTCGAAGCTGGCCACGGCGCGTGCCAGGCTGATCCAGTGGCTGGCGTAGAGGCGGTCCATCAAGGCCCGATCCACGCGCACCCAGGCCGCGTCGCCGGCATCGTCGCCACCGATGGGCGCGAGCTCGGCCTCGGTCAGATGCAGGTGGAAGGCTTTGGACTCCATCCAGGCGTGGTCGGTGTTGCGCGGATCATCCACGTAGCCGCTGGCCACCTCGACCGCGGACGAGAAGTCGAGCGTCAGCCCCGTCTCCTCGTGCAGCTCGCGATGGGCGGCCTGGCGGAAGTCCTCGCCCTGGTCGACCATTCCCCCGGGAATGGCCCACTGGCGACAGTCCTTCCGCTCGATGAGCACGACCTCGAGCACCCCGTCCCGCACCCGCGTCACGATCGGGTCGGCCGAGAAGTTGGCTCCGTGCCGCCCCAGACGACCGCGTCCGGCCAGCCCGGTGCGGCCCCAGGGGTTGAGAGGCCTCTGCTCGGCGTCGCGCTCGAGCGTGCCCTCCAGGCTGAAGAACCGGTCCAGCGAGGGGCTCCAGGCCGGGTCGGCGTAGGTCTTCCGCGCCAGCTGCGGATCCTCGTAGAAGGGCGGCGCGTACGTGGGAAAGGCTGCCTTCCAGGACACCCGGTCATCCGGAACGCGAAAGCGCTCGGGATAACCGGGGGCGCGCTCGGTGCGCGCTTTCTGGTGCAGCCTCTGGGGAGCGGGGAGAGATTCGAGCAGGGTCAAGCTACCGAACTTCGGGGGAGGCATTTTTTTACCCTGGCGAACTTCGAGAGAGTGGACGTAAGCCGCATTCTGGAGAAGCAGCAACGACTGGACGCCCGCCAGGAGCTGCACCAGCACCCCGAGCTGGTGGAATCGCTGGCCCTCCGCCTGGGACAGTACCTGCCCGGCGACGTGGCCAGCCTGGGGCGCGTGGTGGAGGTGCTCACTCATCCGCTGCCGTCCGAGGGCTGGCGAGCTTTGAGGCGCAAGGGCGAGGCGCTCCTTGCCCGCGACGTCAGGGGCGAGGCGAAGGCCGACGAGGTCGATGCCTTTCTGGCCGCCTGCGAGCTGCTGCTGGAATACGCCGAGAAACCGAGACGCACGCCCGTGCGCGTGCCCGCCCGGCAGGTGGACGCGCTGCTCTACCGCTCGCCGCAGCCCCGCGAGGGCGACCTGACCGAGCTCGCGGACCTGAAGCTGGTGGTGAACCTGCGCGAGGAGAGCGACCAGAGTCAGCTGCTGTGCGAAAAGCTGGGCCTGGACTACCACTGCATCCCCGTGCCCGACCAGGGCACGCCCGCGTTCGACCAGGTGCTGGAGTTCCTCCAGGTCGTGGAGAAACGCGGGCCGGCGCTGGTCCACTGCTGGGCCGGACGGGGGCGCACCGGCCTGTTCGTGGCCTGCTGGCGCCTGTGGAGCGGGGTCGAGCTGGAAGAGGCGATCGCCCTCAGCGACGCCGAGGCGCTCAGCCGGGGGATGCGGGATTCGCAGCGCGACTGGGTGCGCGCCAACGCCGCACGCCTGCCCAGACGAGCAGTAGCGCCAGAGCCCCCAGCGCCAGCCTGACGCCCGTCCGGAAGGGCGCGGGGCGGAAGACGAAGCGCACTTCGTGCCGGCCCGCGGGCAAGAAAACGCCGCGCAGGGCGCCATCGGCGCAGACGATGGGTTTGGGCTGGCCGTCCACGGTGGCCTCCCAGCCCGGGTAGAACTGGTCCGCCAGCACCAGCAGGCCGGGCTGGTCGAGTTGGGCGGTCAGTTCGACCGAATCGGTCGTTTCGGTCGTCAGGGTGACGCTCGCGGGACCGGGCCGGACGGGCTCGAGCGCGCCCTCCACCGTGGCCGTGCGCGCCGGCTCGAAGCTGCGGAGCTGCTCGTAGCCG
This sequence comes from Vulcanimicrobiota bacterium, assembly GCA_039809865.1. GTDB lineage: Bacteria > Vulcanimicrobiota > Xenobia > Xenobiales > QWHO01 > QWHO01. The sequence continues at coordinate 56,449 of JBDHVW010000039.1, read as the reverse complement.
GTGAAAGGCTGCACCTCCCCCACCACCCAGGCGCGGGGCATGGCGCGGGTGTTGCGAAAGACGGTGGCGTCCGGGCCCGTGTAGACCTGCTGCCAGGCGGGCCCCGGAGCTTCGGTGCCCGGGAAGGCGACCAGCCAGGTCAGGCCGAGCGCGTCCAGGATGGGATGGTCGAACGTCTGCAGCGCCAGCGAGCGGATCGGCGGGGGCGCGTCGGGTTGCACGGTCCAGAGCAGCCGGTAGTAGCGCACCGGGAACAGCGACTCGTAGCCGCCGACGAGCCTCGCGCCGTAAGGGGTCAGGGTGTTGTAGAAGGCGGCCCGCGTCTTTTCGGTGCGCCCGGGCTGGTTCTGGACGACCTTCAACGCGGGGGTCTCGGGATAGAGATCGGCGCTGGTGGGATTATAGCCGACTGCCAGAATCGACAGGTCGATCGCTGTGAAGATGACCAGGGCTATTTTGCGGGGAAAGAGGAAGAGCAGCCCGACGGCCAGCAGGGGAATGTAGGTCTGCGGGTCGGTGAGCAGCGTGTGGGAGAGCAGCGCGGGGATCTGCTCCTGCAGGCCGGGCGTGTCGGGCGGCGGCAGCTTGACGTTGCCGGGCGGATTGTGGAGGAGCCAGGCCACCAGGGCGATCCAGACAGCCAGCAGGGTGACCCCCAGAGCGCGAACGCGCTTGAGGTCGAGCCCCTGGCAGCCCTGAGCCGCCAGCATCGCGCCGGCCAAGACGAAGACGATCAGCACGCGCCCCGGAATGAGGCGACCCAGAAAGCCCTGGGCCAGCAGGGGGTAAGGAAAGGTCGCACTGGCGGCCCACAGGGCGCCGACGGCGATGGCGGCCCAGAAGAACGTCTCGCGGCGCTCCATGGCGCTCGATTTGCGTCCGACGGCCGACAGCGCCAGCAGCAGCGGGATGAACCCGATGTAGCAGGCGAACTCGGAGAAGATCAGGTGGGCCGGGACGCGGTCCAGCAACAGCTCCTGGGGCCGCCCCCAGAACGTCGGGCTGAGCAGCGTGGGCAGATAGCTGGGCAACGAGGCGGCCATGTCCTGCAGGGGCAGCTGGGGGCGCTGGCACAATGATTGGAGCTGCAAGAACGGCAGCGTGATGGGGAAACTGAGCACCACCGCCAGGGCGGCGCCGACCGTCATGCCCAGGTCGACCTTCCGGCGCATCATCGCGTAGGCGGCCACCAGCGGGCCGACGTAGAGGCAGAACTGGATGTGTCCGGCGTGCAAAGCCAGGCCGCCGCAGATCGCCAGCATGAGAGGATTGCGTTTCTCGACCGCCAGCAGCATCAGGGCCGTGAACGTGCCCACGATCAGGACGTGCTCGAACTCGAGCCAGGTCGCCATGAAGGCGTTCAGCATGAAGACCAGTCCGCCCATCCCCGCGGCGGGGGGCTCGAAGCCGCGCACGCGCAGGAACCAGTAGGTGCAGAGCCCCATCGCCAGGAGGTGCACCATCAGGTCCAGCGTGCGCGCGGTGGCGGGGGTGAACAGCCAGTGCAGCAGAAGGCGCGGCGGGTAGAGCTGGGCCGATTGTCCGCTGGCGATCCAGGGGTGACCCGCGAAGATCGCCGGGTTCCAGAGCGGCAGGCGGCCCTGCTTGAGCTCTTTGTTGAGCAGCACGTCCTGCGGATAGAAGAACACGGCGACGTCGAACGGCTCGGGGTTCTGGACTTTGACGCCGTCGGCTCGCCAGGGGTAGAGGGTGGTGAGGAAGTCGCCCGGGACGAAAGCGCGCCCCTGCATCCAAAAGGGGGCGAAGAGGACCACCACCACGGCCGTCAGCACCAGCGGGTAGAGCCCTCGCATGGCCGGAGGCTTCGCGCGTTCGGGAGGATCCTCCCTCGTGCGCCGAAAGGGGTTCGCATATTCCTTTGGAGGTCTCTCAGCATGCCTGATCCCCGCTACCGCGAGCTCGCCCGTCTTCTGGTCACCCACTCCACCCGCCTCGAGAAGGGCGACAACGTGCTGATCGAGTCCACCCACGTGCCGCCGGCCATGATCACGGCTCTGGTCGAGGAGGCCACGGCCGTCGGCGCCGTCCCGATCGTGGAGATGAAAGACCACACCATCCAGCGCGCCCTGCTCAAGGCCGGTAGCGCCGACCAGGTGCGCGAGCGGATGAAGCTGATGGGTCAGCTCGAGCTGAACCGCATGGAGAAGATGAAAGCCTTCATCGGCCTGCGCGGCTCGCACAACATCACCGAGATGTCCGACGTCCCCGCCGAGCACATGTCCATCTACGAGCAAGAGTGGATGAAGCCCGTGCACCTCGAGCGCCGCGTCAAGCACACCCGCTGGTGCGTGCTGCGCTGGCCCAACGCCTCGATGGCGCAGCTGGCCGGCATGTCCAGCGAGGCCTTCGAGGACTTCTACTTCAAGGTCTGCCTGGCCGACTACGCCGCCATGGAGAAGGCCGTCGCGCCCCTCAAGGAGCTGATGGAGAAGACCGACAAGGTGCGCATTGTGGCCCCCGACACCGATCTCCGTTTCTCGATCAAGGGCGTGGGCGTGGTGCCCTGCACCGGCACCCACAACGTGCCCGACGGCGAATGCTTCACCGCGCCGGTGCGCGACTCGGTGGAGGGCCACATCCACTTCAACAGCGCGACCATCTACCGCGGCACCGCCTTCGACGACATCCGCCTGACCTTCAACAAAGGCAAAGTGGTGGATTCATCGTGCTCGAACAACGAGGCGCTGGAAGCCATCCTCAACTCGGATGAGGGCGCGCGTTACTTCGGCGAGTTTGCCATCGCCTTCAACCCCTTCATCGAGAAGCCGATGCGCGACATCCTCTTTGACGAGAAGATCCGCGGCAGTCTGCACCTGGCCCTGGGCGAGTGCTACGAGGAGACCCAGAACCACAACCGCTCCAACGTCCACTGGGATCTGGTCCTGCGCCAGGAGCCCGGCGGGGAGCTCTGGTTCGACGACGTGCTCGTGCGCAAGGACGGGCGGTTCGTGCTGGATGCGCTGTCGGCGCTGAACCCTGAGAACCTCAGTGGGCGGAAACCGGCCCTCGTTTGAGGGGCGGAAACCTCGTTTGAGGGTTTAGAGGTCGAGGAGATTCTGGGGATTATTTTGGGGATTCGGGAGATTTTTTGAAATAATCTCCATAATCTCCAAAGAAATCTCCCAAATCTCCTCGACCCTTGCGGTCAGTCTTTCCACAGTCTCCATGCTGTCGCGGTATACTGCGGCCCACTTTGCGCGGCGTTCATCTCGTCGGTGTTCACGTTGCCGATGACCACCACCGTCTGGCCTTTCTCGAAGCCGTTCGGGGGATTGCCCTTGATCACGAAGGTGTTGCCCATCGCGGCCACGGTCCAAAAGCCGCCCTCGAGCTCGGAGTGATCGAGCCGTCCGCCGACCCAGGCTGAATCGGGTCCGACGCCGTCTTTGGTGGGCACGAGCTGGGCGATCAGCACCTGGGCGTCGGGCAACGAGCCGGCGGCCACGACCTTGACGCCGTTTCCCAACGTCGGCGGCGTACCCGTCGGCGTGCCCTTCGAATCGATGGTGGCGTTGAACTCGGTCAGCTTCAAGAACATGTTGTCCGAGGCCAGCTGGTAATCGATCGCATCGAAGTGCGATGAGGTCACCTTGACCGATTTTCCCTTCAGTTGAACCGAACTGCCTTTTCCGTCGTCATAGGTAAAAGACTCGGGAGCGACCACGGGTTTGCCACATGACAGGGTGAGCGTCGTCAGCAAGAGCAAGCAAAAAAGGCGCATGCCGACGAGGTTCCACCCGAGGTAACAAAGCCCTGGGTCGCCGGTCCAAACAGAGAGCAGCGACGACCGGAGCGGTCGTCGGGATGTAGAGGAAGGGACGCCGCCACCATGACGATCATCGCCCGCTGGGCCCTGGGTTGGCTCGGAGCCAAGAAAGCCGCTGCCGCAGCACCGGTGCAGGAAGAAGACCCCAACCAGCTCATCGAGCTGAATCGCGTGCTGCAGATTCAGGTGCTCAAACCGGCCGGGGCCGAGCTCAAGCTGTTCACCCAGGAGATGAACCACCGCAGCCTGATTTTCCGCAGCTCCACCCGCTTCGAGGTGGGTGAGAGCCTCAAGATGGTGATGCTGCTGCGCAACGACTGCCGCCTCCAGATCGAAGGCAAAGTGCAATGGACTCACGATGGAGCGCGGGGGAACACCGGACAGATCGACTTCGAGCTCACGCCCACCCAGGAAGCGCTGCTGGTCACTTATCTCGAGCTGCGCAAGAGCAGCCGCTGAGCTGCTCGGAGCCAAACCAGGCCAGCAACCAGAGCTGAAGAAAGCCGGCCGGCTCGAGCCGCAGGCCCACCAGCCTTCGCCCCGGGCTGCCAAGAAGTGTGAGCAGCAGCATGGCCAGGGGCAGCAAGAGCACGGCCAGGACCGGGTTGCCGCAGAGAAGACAGAGCCCGCTGGCCAGCGCCAGGTCGAGAGAGACGCCCAGACTCTTGCGGGCGGCCGACGGTCCGGCGCGGCGCGAGGCCGGTCCGGTGAGCTTGAGCGTGGCGCAGGAGGCACATCCGAAGACGCCTTCCTCGGTGAGCCCACAGGTATCGCACTGGGGCGAGCGGCAGAAACTGCACTCGCGCACCGCCGGGGCCCACGGGTGGTGCAGGCACTGGGGGCGGAACCACTCGGCCCGCGCCTGGACCAGCTGGCCGCGCTCCATCCGCACCTGCATGCGGCGGGCCGTCAGGCGCTGGTAGTGGCGATAGAACCAGCCCACCTGACCGGGCTCGGGGCGCGCCTGGCCGTGGCGCAGCAGGGCCTGGCGGTGCACCGCCAGGCGGTCGAAGACCGAGCCCGCGGCCGCCTGCACCTCCAATCCGCTTTCCGGCGGCAGCCCTTCCAGGTCGACCGTGACCAGGGACCGGTTGCCCCCCAGCAGGCTGTGAAAGCTCCAGCGCCAGTCTTGCGCGTCCGGGCCGGCCGGCGAAGGCACGGTGAGCAGGGCCCAGGTGCACTCCCCCGGCCGAGTCATCAGGCGGTAGAAGGACGGGGTCCCCTCTTCGGGGATCACGAAGTCGGCCGCCGGCACGAACCCCTCGTGCTCGAGCCAGGACGTCTCGCGGTCGAGGCGGGCCAGGGAGAGGCCGAAGATCTGCACCGGCATCAAGCGCGAGAAAGTGATGCGCGGCGCCAGCCAGGCGGGCGTCCAGGCCGGCGTGCGCGTGGCCAGGCGCACGGCGCTATCCACAACGGCGCTCAGGTAGGCCAGCGGCGCCAGGTTGACCCACCGGGCGCCGCGGCGCACCGACTTGAGCCAGGTATCCACCGAGGGCTGCACCCAGGTGTCCAGCGAGCGCGCGGGCAGCTGCCCCTCCCCCAGAGTGCCGCACTCGGGGCAGAACGTCTCGTCGAACGCGTGCCAGGCCCCGCAGTCGCCGCAGCAGAGGCGCTTCATCGCAGCAGCTCCAGGGCTTTGAGGGCCAGCGTCCAGAAGACCGCCACCGGCCCCAGCAGCACGGCCCCGCGGCCGAGGACGGCCAGCAGGACGGCCAGCAGCAGCATCAGGGCCTGGAGCCGCTCCAGCAGCGAGCGCCAGGGGCGGGGTGAGATCAGGCGCACGATCCAACCGCCGTCGAAGGGTAGGAAGGGCAGGCAGTTTACGCTCAGCAGCACCAGGTTGACGGCCAGAAAGAAGCGGAACGTGCTGGCCAGCGCCTCCCAGCCCAGCAGCTGGGGGTTGAGCACGGGATAGGTCCAGACCCCGCCTGGAGGGTCCAGCGTCAGCTTCTCGGGCAGCGCCAGGGTGAGGAACGCGAGTCCCAACAGACCCAGATAGGCCAGCCCGAGGCTGACGAGGGGGCCGCTGACGGTGACCCGCAGCGCGTCCCCGCGCGGGTCGCGCAGGGACTCGTAGCGCACCGGGATGGGCCGGGCCCACCCCACGAGGACCTGGCAGCCCGTGGCCAGGGCGGTGATCAGCGGCATCCAGAACGAGCCCAGCCAGTCCAGGTGGGCCAGAGGCGAAAGGCGCAGCCGTCCGGCCGCGCGCGCGGTGGGGTCGCCGGCGCGATCGGCCGCGAAAGCATGGCCCAGATCGTGCAGCACCAGCGAGAAGAAGCCCACCCAGAAGAGCCGGGCAGCCTCGAGCAGGGGTCCCGGGTATAGCGGGCCCAGGGCGGCCAGGAGCAGCCAGCTGGCGGGCCAGAGCCAGGCACCGTGGTCGGAGAGCTTGGGAAGCGGCGCCGGCGCTGGAGCCGGCACGGAGCGAAGCAGGGGTGCTTCGGAGGGAATCAGCTGTTCTCGTCCGAGGGCGGCTTCAGGCGGCCCGAGCGTCCCAGGTCGAGGCGGGGACCCTGGGTAATGGTGGGCGGCGGCGCGGAATTCTCCTTCTGGAGTGGCAGCCGCTCGATCTCGAGCACGCGTGGAGGCTCAGCAGGACGGGCGGCGGCGGTCTTCCTGGCGGTCTCGAGATCGCTCTTGCGGCGGTAATATTCCTCGCGCCCGATCTCGCCGGCGATGTACTGCATCTGGAGCTTCTCCAGCTCCCGGGCGATCTCGTCCGTGGAAAGCGAGGGGTCGGTTCCGCGCCCCGAGTGCGCCGGCGCCAGGGGCGGTGTGGCGGTCTCCAGCTGCAGAGGCGGCGGGAACGTCGGAGTGTCATCGAGCGACAGAGGGATGGCCGGGTGCTCGCCCGACGAGCCCGCGCGGCGCGGCTTGTCTGGCTCGAGCTCGAGACGGGGCGGCCACTCGGGGCTGGTCTCCAGGCGGGGAGGCCACTCGGGAGCGGGCTCCAGCGACAGGCTGGTGACCGGCTCGCGGGAGCGAATCTCGTCCATCATCTCGCGTTGCTTCTCCTCGCGCGCCATGCGGTTGGCCCGCTCCTGGTGCTCCTCGATGGCGCGGCGGGCCAGCTCGCTCTCCTCGTTGGCGACGGCCTGGCGAGCCAGCAGCTCCCAGCGCTTGGCGTCGGTCTCGAGGTTGCGGAAATCGGTGTTGTGAACCGTCAGCAGGTCCTCCGCAAACGTCACCAGGTCCACGTCGCCGCGGTCGTTGATGAGGAACCGGTAGTCGACCCCCAGCTTGCTGAGAGGCCGCAAATCGGCCGCCACCACGGGCGAGTTGTCGAAGCGGCGCACGATGATGTGCGGGTCGACCATGGTCTGGAAGGCCACCCAGTCGGGCCCCAGGTGCAGGATGCGATAGTTGGGAGGCGGCTCGAGCAAGAACTTGCCGCTGTTGCTCACGATGACGAGCGTCACGCCCTCTTCGCGCTTGACCTCGAGCATCACCGTGCCCTGGTCGTTGATCCAGGAGCGGGTGACGTCTTGCACCTGCATCTCGAACTCAGCCGTGACGGCCTTGTCGGGGATGTTGATCACCTGGAAGACGAGGCCCTTCTTCTCGGTCTGCCCCACCACGAGATAGATGAAGTAGGGCGAGACCTCCCACATGAAGCGGTCGTCGCGACCGTGGGTCAGCGTGGCCGAGAAGAAGCTCAGCGCTTCGCTCGAGCGAGGATTGAGCAGGTTGAGGCTGTGAGCGCTGGCTCCGGCTTCGTCCTTCTTGGAGCCGAGCAGGCGGAAGATCTTCTCGGAGAGGCGTTTCTCGGGCTGGATCTTCTCGTAGCAGAACTCGCGCCCGTCCGCGTTGATGCGCAGCTTGCCCAGACGCACGTTCTCCTCGGGCCGTGAGCGGAACAGCTCGACCTTGGTCAGCTGCGAGTTGCGATCAAACGGAAGGCGTACGAAGACGCCGGTCTCGGTGCGGAAGAAAACCTCGCCGTTATTGCCGACCGCCAGCGTCTCCCGCACGTGCGAAACCGGACGGGTCCACTGCAGCTGTCCGCCGCGATGGATCCGCACCTCGTTGGGCATCTGCGCGATGAAGTATCGGCCGTTATAGCTTCCGTAGAGACGAACCATCCTGCTCGATTCCAGAAGGAGATGGGGACACGACACGTAAATCCCCCGGACCTCAATGATCTTTGCCCCCAAACGGGTGGCTTCCTTCCGGAGCAACTATGTTGAAGCTATGGGCCCTGGGCCTTGCGGGTCTGGCCGGGTGGGCCGGATTCGAGATCCTCTGTCAGACGCGCGGCGACTGCCGGCTGCGTCTGGCTGCCGAGCAACTCGGCGACCGAACCCTTCAAATCGTGGACGACTCTCACGCCTGTCTGCGATTCAGTTTCCCCTTCATCAACTCGGGGCCGCAGCAAGCCCTGCTGATCGACGCCAGCGCCAACCTCCAGCCCGCCGGTGAGCATTTCAGCGAGTTGCAGCCGGTGTGTCGCTTGCTCAACCCTCTCAAGCTGCGGGCTGACGGCTACTGGGACGCGAGCACCCTGGTGCCCGGCGAGGAGCTCAAGGTCTGGGTGGAGCTCTGGCTCACCGCCAACGACATCCGCAAGCTGCTCAAAGACCTCACCGAGCTGCGTGTGGACGTGTTCTTCAAGTATTACGGGCGCACCCCGATGATCTACCGGCGTGAGGAGCTGTTCCTCGACCTCAGCCGCTTCACGAAGGTGGACGAGCAGCCGGCTATCCCGGTGCCCGAGGACCCCAAGGCCAAAAAGAAGGGCGGGGTGAAGAATCCCAAGGTCGTGCCCCTGCGCACGTCGCTCCTGCGCCCTGGCGACGACCTGCTGGAGACCATCAAGAAATACACCGAGGGCGTGGCCCGGCCGGGCGATCTCGTGGCCATCGCCGAATCCGCGGTGGCCATCATGCAGGGCCGGATCGTCTACTGCGAGGACATCCAGCCGCGCTACCTGGCGCGCCGCCTGAACCGCTTGTTCCACATGCACTCCTCGCTGTCGTCGTGCTACGCGCTCGAGATGGCCTTCCAGGAGGTAGGCACGGCCAAGCTGCTGGTGGCCTTCGCGGCCGGCCTGCTGGGCAAGCTGACGCGCAAGGACGGCGAGTTCTACCGGGTCGCCGGACGTGGAGTCACCGTGATCGACGACTGCACGGGCACCCTGCCCCCGTTCGACAAGCACGTGGTCCTGGGCCCCGCCCGGGGCGACGAGCTGGTGGCTCTGGTCAAGCGGGAGACCGGGCTCGACTGTGCCATCGTGGACGCCAACGACCTGGGCAAGGTCGACGTGCTCCACCTGTCGGACAAGTCCCGTCACAACGAGGTGGTGGAGGCGCTCAAGCCCAATCCCCAGGGCAACGCCGACGAGATGACCCCTCTGGTGCTGATTCGCGGCGCCGCCGCCGAGGTACCGGTCGGCAGCTGAGTTGTTGCGGTCGGGGGGTGGGGGTCGTTAGGGGTTGGCAGTTGGCAGTAGCGGGCCGGGGAGGCCCTGGCGGTGGCGCCCGGGGAGGCCTTCGCGGGGCCGCGGGGGGGTCGACAGTCGACAGTCTACAGTCGACAGTGGAGGGCCGGGGAGGCCCTGGCGGGAGCGCCACGGGGAAGCCCTGGCGGTAGCGCCGAGGGAAGGCTGGCGGGGGCGCCCAAATGACGAAGGCAGGCCAGCGAGCCTGCCTTCTTCGTCTTCTCCTGTCGACTGTCAACTGTCGACTGTCGACCCTTGCACCTCGAACCCCCCACCGCCTGAAAACAACTGAGGGAGCGGGTCACATCGACCCGGCTCCCTCAGCCGCAGGTTCGGAGAACCGAACCTTACATCTCCTTCGCGGGAGTGCCCTTCTTCTTGGGGGCGGGCTTGGCAGCAGGCTTTCCAGCCGGCTTCGCCGCGGGTTTCGCCGCCGGTTTGGCGGCGGGTTTGGCAGCAGGCTTCGCGGCCGGCTTGGCAGCGGGTTTCGCTGCCGGCTTGGCGGCGGGCTTGGCTGCCGGTTTCGCAGCCGGCTTGGCCGCGGGCTTCGCTGCCGGCTTAGCAGCGGGCTTCGCAGCCGGCTTGGCTGCAGGCTTCGCTGCCGGTTTGGCTGCCGGCTTCGCTGCCGGCTTCGCTGCTGGCTTTGCAGCCGGCTTTTTAGGAGCTTCCTTCTTAGGCGGCACTATTACACCTCCACTGCGATGGGGGCCATCAGGCTACGCCTGGTGACCCGAAAATCCGTTGACCGCGTTGAACAATTTCCAGCAGTTCGGCGGTTCCTCCTGCTAATATCTGCACTTTTTTCAAGATTTTTTTCGCCGGCCGCAAAGACCATGATCGGCCTGGTTAAGCCATTTCATGCCGAGAGTAACCTTCAACTCTCCTTGAAAGGGTCAGGAGGGCTGGGTGATCATGGCCCGAAAACCCGGGCTCATGTCCGCCCAGATCCTCCGTGGCCAACCCGTCGTCGAGCGACTCCATCGCAACATCGAGCAGTCGGTGGCGCAGCTCGCAAACGCCGACGTGGTGCCGACTCTAGCCATCGTAGACGCCACCGGAGACCCGGCTTCGGCCCTGTATGCCCGCACCAAGGAACGGGCTTGCGCTGGCCTGGGCATCGCCTCCCAAACGGTCACTCTGCCCCCCACCGGAGCCGGTCGCGAGCTGGTCGACACGCTCCGCGAGATGGCCGAAAATCCCCGCATTCACGCCATTTTACTGGAGTCGCCCGTCAGCGAGGAGTATGCCTCGCTGCACCCGATTCTGCGCATTCCACCCGACAAGGACGTCGACGGTCTGCACCCCGTCAACCTCGGCCGCCTGATGGCCGGCAGCCCCCTGTTCGTCCCCGCCACCGCCGCGGCGTGCGTGGAGATGTTGCATCACTACGAGATCCCGATCGCGGGCAAACGGGTTGTCATCGTGGGACGAAGCCTGGTGGTGGGCCGTCCGCTGGCCTTGCTGATGCTGGCCGAGGACGCCACCGTAACGCTGTGTCACTCCAAGACGCGCGACCTGGCCTATGAGACCCGCCAGGCGGAGATCCTGGTCGTGGCGGCCGGGCATCCCGACCTGGTGACCGCCTCGATGGTCACCCCCGGCGCGGTGGTGCTGGACGTGGGGACGAACGTGGGTCCCGACGGTCAGGTCGTGGGCGATGTGGAGCAGGGTGGAGTCCACCTCGTGGCTTCGGCTCTCTCCCCGGCCCGGGGCGGGCTCGGACCGGTGACCACCGCCCTCCTCCTGTGGCAGGTCGTGGAAGCAGCGCGCTCGCGGGCGGAGGTAAAGGGCGGCCCTTGAGGAAAGGCCCTTCCTTATGTCCGAGCGGCGTGACAAAATCCCCGAGCCGACCATCGCTCGCCTGCCCAGCTACTTTCGCTGCCTGGTCGAGCTGCAGGAGGCGAACCAGGAGGTCGTTTCCAGCGAAGAGCTCGCCTCGCTGGCGGGCGTGAAAGCCTCTCAATTCCGCAAGGACCTTTCGCACTTCGGCGAGTTTGGCGTGCAGGGGCTGGGTTACGTCGTGGAGGACCTGCTCGACCGGATCGCGGCCATCATGCAGCTCGATCAGGACCACGACGTGGTGCTCGTGGGAGCCGGAAACCTGGGCGCCGCCCTGGCCAACTTTCCAGGCTTCAAGCGCTGGGGTTTCAAAATCGTCCGGATCTACGATCAGGACCCCGAGAAAATCGGCATGAGCCTCCACGGGGTCACGGTGCGCGACATCGCCGAGCTCCCCTGTCCGCTGGACGTCAAGCTCGGCATCATCGCGGTGCCCGCCAGCGGCGCGCGCGACGTCGCCAGCCTGCTGATCGGCTCGGGCGTGGAAGCGCTCTTGAACTTTACCGGCACCACGTTGGTCCATCCCGAGAAGGTCGCCGTGCGCAACGTGGACATGACACACGAGCTGGCCATCCTCGCCTACCACCTGAGCGGCCCCCTGGAAAAGACGGTAGACGGAAGCAGGTAGACGGTAGTGCCTACACCGGCACCGGTAGTGTCTGCCTTCCAGCCCGTCTACCGTCTACCGTCTACCGTCTACCGTCTACCGTCTGCCGTCTACCGTCTGCCGACGACCGTCTACCGCTAGATCTTGGTGACGCCGTTGTCTTCGGGAGCGGGAGCGGCGGCGAGCGGAGCCGGGGCGGCCGGAGCCGTCGGGACGGCGGCCTGCGGCGGCGGGGTCGGCGGTGCCGAGCTCGCGTTCTTGAAGCCGTGGATGGCTTCGCCAGCGGCCTTTCCGATCTCGGGCAGGCGGCGCGGGCCGAAGATAATCAAAGCCGCGACGAGCAACAAAACGAGCTCCATCGGGCCGAGCGTCCAAGCATAGACGAGGTTTTCCACTGTCATAGACTCCTTTTCAGGTTACCCTGTAAGATACATTTCGACGAGAAAAAGTTCCAGCCTACTTGCCTGTAATTCTCATCAAGATCAGACTGAACTCGAACAGCAGGTAGAGCGGCAGCGCGACCACGGTGCAGGTCATGGCGTCGGGAGTGGGAGTGGCCACCGCCGCGATGACGAAGCTGACGAAGAGCGCCAGGCGCCGGTGGCGCGACAGCCCTTTGGAGCCGATCAGGCCCAGCTGGGCCAGGAACAACATCACCAGGGGCAACTGGAACATCAGCCCGCAAATCAGCAGCATGCTGATGACAAACCCCATGAACTCGTCGATCTTGATCTGAGCGTGGAGATCGTCGGTGGCGTAAGACATGAAGAACGTCATCGTGATCGGCAGGACCACGTAGTAAGCAAACAGGGCCCCGACCAGGAACAAGGCGATCGACAGTGGCAGCATCGAGAGCAGCCAGCGCCTTTCCGAGCGCGTCAGCCCCGGCAAGACGAACATGGCGATGTGGTAGAGCAAGATGGGGGCCGTGATGAAAAGTCCGGCAACCATGGCCAGCGTCAGATAGGCAAAGAACGCGTCGGTGGGGGCGGTGAAAATGAGCTCGGCCTTGGGCCCGAGCAGGGGGCGCACTAGCGCCAGCAGCGTGGGAGTGTAGAAGTAGCAGGCGGCGGTAGCCGCAATCCAACAGGCCAGGGACCAGAATATGCGCGTCCGCAGCTCGGACAGGTGGTCGACCAGGCTCATGGGCTTGTCGTACGGAGTGTGGTCGACGACCTCGGGCTCGCTCGCGGGTGCCGCCGGCACTACTTCCTGGGGCTGGTCCATCAGAGCCTGGCGCTAGGCGGGCGGGTCGTTACTGGACTTCTCGCCGTCTTTCACGGCTTTCTTGAAGGCGCCGACGCCATGTCCGAGCGAGGCTCCGGCCCGCATGAAAATGCCGGGCCCCAACAGGAGCAACGCGATCATAAAGATGAGAACCCATTCCCATGCACCCGGCATGCGGACCTCCGAATTTGAACCTTTTTCACCCGCTGCGCCAAGCGTTTCCGCTTCTCGACATGCGGCTCTGAGATGCTTCGACCCGGCCCCGGGCTTCCCTTCGCAGGAGGATCGACCTCTGGGGGGCAGAACTTTTCAAAGACAAATGAGTCCTTCGAATCAGGGGGCTTCTGGAAGCCTCCGAGAGGAGTCCACGTGGCCCTAGATCTCTCGAGCTCGCTGAGGTATCCACTCAACGATGAGGATGCCAAAAAGAAGATCCTCATCGGGGGCGCGTGTTTCTTCCCCGGCATCTGTCTCCTGGCCATTCCGCTGATCTTCCTCTGGGGCTACGGTATCTCGGCGATGCGCAAGGTCATCCGCGGCGAGGAGAACGAGCTTCCCGAGTGGGAGCTGATGGCCGACCACTTCCGGTTCGGGCTGCACGCGCTGCTCATCAGCCTCGGCTACTACGCCATCCCCATCATCGTCACCATCGTCTCCGTGGGCGGCTCGATCTTCACCCTGATGTCGGGGCAGACCGACGAGGGGCAGCATACCATCGGCATCTGGTTCTGGCTGGGCTCGCTTCTTTCGGGTGCCCTCAGCCTGGCGGTGGCTTTCATCCTGCCGATGGCCATCATGACCTACGCCGCCAACGACGATATGGGCGCCGGCTTCGCGCTCGGCAACATCTGGGAGAAAATTCAGGCTAACCTCAAACCCTACGTCTTGCTGGTGCTCGCCAACCTGGTGATCACCTTCGTGGTCAACCTGCCGCAGTCGATTCTGAGCAACCTGCCGATCATCGGCATTCTGGGATTGTTCGTAGGTGGGCTCCTGAGCACTTACGGAATGCTGGTGCTGGCGCACCTGAACGGCACGTTCTACCGCGAGCACTTTGGCAGCCACGTCAACGCTCACATTCACACCACCGAAGGCACCGGGCTCGAGAAAGAGCGTTGGCAGAAGCCCGAAGAAGGGTAACCGGCCTGCTGGCCCTGTTCCTGTTGCTGGCGCTGCTGCCGGTATCAGCTGACGATTTGCAAAGCCTGGCAGCCGAATATCGCGAGCTGCGAAAGATCAAAGGCCACTATGCCGGCGGAGAGTATGTCGAGTCGGTCGACAAGTTCGGCGGCCGCAAGCACGAAGTGATGGCGCAGCTCGGCACGAGCCTGGGCGACGGCAGCTTCACCGAGGCTCAGGTCGTGGAGCTGATGGGCCCCCCCGATCAGTTTGCCGAGCCCGGCAATCCCTGGTGGAGCCTCATTCGCAACTCCGAAGGCTCCGAGCGCGCTCTCCTCTACTACTGGCGGGGCGGCCACGACCTGCTCTATTTCCGGGTGCACGCCGGCAAGGTCATCGGCTCGGACTGGTGGATGGCCTACGAGTAGGTCAGGGGCAGAAAGTCCACCTCGGTGCCGGCTTCCAGACGCTCGGCCTCTTCCGGAATCACGACCAGGCCATCCGCCTCCACCATCGAGCTGAGAATGTGGGAGCCCTGGTTCTTGCTCGGGTGGGCGCGCCCGTCCGCGTCCAGGCGCGCGCGGAGGAACCACGTCAAACCCGGCTTCTTGCTGAACTCGGTGGCCAGCACGGCTCGGGCGGGGTTGCGCACCGGAGTGCGGCCCATCAAGCGGTCCAGCGCGGGGCGGACGAACATCTCGAAGGTCACCATGCTGGACACGGGATTGCCGGGCAAGCCGAACATTGGCACCCGGCCGGCCTTTCCGAACGCCAGCGGCCTACCCGGACGCATCTTGATGCGCCAGAAGCTCAGTTGCCCTCCCAGTTTCTCCAGCAAGGGGCGCACGTGGTCGTGATCGCCAACTGACACCCCGGCGCTGGTGATCAGCACGTCGGCGACCTCCAGCGCGTGGCGCAGCACGGGTTCGAGCGCCTCGGGATCGTCGGCCACCGGGCCCATGCGGACGGGTAGCCCGCCGCAGGTCAAGATCTGGGCCTGGATGGCATAGGAGTTGCTGTCGCGTATCTGGCCCTGAGCCAGCGGCAGGCCTGGCTCCACCAGCTCCGAGCCGGTGGAGAGCACGGCCACCCGGGCTTTGGGGATGCAGTGGAGCTTGGGATAACCCAGGCTGGCCGCCAGTCCGATGTCGCCGGGCCGGAGCACGCGGCCCGGGGTCAGGACGACCTGGCCCGCCTTCAGGTGCTCGCCGGCTCGCCGGACGTTCTCGCCCTCGCTGACCGGCTTGCTCAGGAAGAGGCGCGTGCCCTCCTTGCGAGAGTCCTCCACCATGGCGCAGGCGTCCGCCCCCTCTGGCAGCATCGCACCGGTCATGATGGCGGCCGACTGGCCGGGCTCGAGACGGAAGTCGGGCACGGTGCCCGCGGGAATCTCCCCGATCAGCTCCAGCGGACCCGGGCCGTCGGCATATCGGACGGCAAATCCGTCTACCGCCGAGTTGTCGAATGGCGGATGCTGCTCGTGAGCCGTGACCTCCTGCGCCAGCACGAGGCCGAGCGCCTCCGCCAGCGGGATCTCACGAGCCTCGAGCGGGGTCACCTCAGCCAGAATCCTGGCCAACGCCTCCGGAACAGCAAGCATCGTCGGACCTCTCCTGTCAACTGTCGACTGTCAACTGTCGACCCCCCGCCCCAGTGCCCAACCGCCCCGAAAGCTACTCGGCGCTGACCAGCACGGCCATCCCCTGCCCGCCGCCCACGCAGGCCGTGGCGATGCCGAGCTTGGCGCCGCGGCGGCGGAGCTCGTAAAGCAGGGTGAGGGTGAGGCGGGCGCCCGAGGCTCCCAGGGGGTGGCCGATGGCGACCGCTCCGCCGTTGACGTTGACCTTCTCGCGCGGCAGGCCGAGCTCGCGCTCCACGGCCAGGTACTGACAGGCAAACGCCTCGTTGACCTCGATCAGGTCGATCTCGTCCAGGGTCTTGCCGGTTTTCTGCAGCAGGTCGCGGACCGCCGGAGCGGGACCGATGCCCATCAGGTCGGGCACCACGCCTTTGACCGACCAGCCCAGGAGACGGCCCAGCGGCTTGACCTCACGCTTCCTGGCCGACTCGGACGTCGTCAACACCAGGGCGGCGGCGCCGTCGTTGATGCCGGACGCGTTGCCCGCGGTGACCACGCCGTCCGCGCGGAAAGCCGGCTTGAGCTTGGCCAGGCCCTCGATGGTGCTGTCGGCGCGGATACCCTCATCTTTGTCCACCAGCACGGAGCCCTTCTTGCCCCGCACTTCCACGCCCACGATCTCGTCGTTCAGCCGGCCCGCGGCCTGCGCGTCGGCGGCCAGCTTCTGGCTCCGCAGCGCGAACTCGTCGGTCTCCTCGCGGGTGATTCCATACTGGTGGGCCAGGTTCTCGGCCGTGGCCGACATCGCGCAACCGCAATAGGTGTCGGTGAGCGCCTCCCAGAGGGCGTCGCCCATGGTGCTCTGCCCCAGCGCCAGGCCCCAGCGCGCGCCCCGCACGGTGTGGGGCGCCTGGCTCATCGATTCCACGCCGCCCACCAGCACCTCGTCGGCGTTGCCCGACAGCAGCTCCTGAGCGCCCGAGACGATGGCCTGGAAGCCGGAAGCGCACAGGCGATTGACGATCATCGCCGGGACCGGAATCGGCACCCCGGCGCGCAGCCCCACGTGGCGAGCCAGGTAGGCCGCATCCCCGCTGGACTGGATCACGTTGCCGAAGATCACGTGGTCGATCTCCTCGGCCCGCACCCCGGAGCGGTTGAGGGCCTCGACGCTGGCGGCCAGCGCCAGGTCAGCCGCCGACAGGTCGCGGAACGCTCCCCCGAATTTTCCAAATGCCGTGCGAGCTCCCCCCGCGATCACGATATCCAACAACTGAGCCATAATTCATCCTCTCCTACTGTTGACTGTCAACTGTCGACCGTCGACCTCAATGACCCGTGAACGCCGCCGGGCGCTTCTCGAGAAACGCCGTCATGCCTTCGTTCCGGTCTTCGGTGGTGCAAAGCTTGCCAAACTCTTTGGCCTCGATGGCCAGACCCTCGTCCAGGCCGACCTGCATTCCCTGATCCAGGGCGCGCTTGGCGGCGGCCACGGCCAGGGGGCCGTTCTTGGAGACCTCCGTGGCCACGTTCTGACAGACGACCAGCAGCTGATCGCGCGGGACCACCAGGTTGACGAGACCGATCTGGAGCGCCTGGGAGGCCTGAATCTTGGTGCCGGTAGCGATCAGCATCATCGCGTGACCGCGCCCGATGAGGCGCGGCAGGCGCTGCGTGCCGCCGTAACCGGGGATGATTCCCAGTCCCACTTCGGGCAGACCCAGCACGGCGTGGTCGGCCGCGATGCGGACGTCGCAGGCCAGGGCCAGCTCCAGGCCGCCACCCAGGGCGAAGCCGTTGATGCCCGCAATGGTGAACAGGTGGGACTTCTCCAGGCGGCGGAACAACTTCTGGCCCTTCTCGGAGGCCTTCTTACCCAGCTTGGAGTTCAGGTCCTTGAGCTCGCCGATGTCGGCCCCGGCCACGAAGGCCTTATCGCCGGCTCCGGTGATGAGGAGGCAGCGCCACTGCGGGTTGGCCTCGATCTCGTCCAGGGCGGCCTCCATCTCGTCGAGGACCTGGCTGTTCAAAGCATTGAGCTTGTCGGGACGGTTGATGCTCATCACCGCCAGGTGATCCTGGAAGCAGTTGATGAGGGTTTTGTATTTCATATCGACGCCGCGCATGGTTACCTCCTGAAAACCGACATATCGATCCCCCTGGGCGGATCGACCGAGTAGTCATAAAAACCTTTGCCCGTCTTCCGGCCCAGATAGCCCGCGCGCACCATGGCGCGGTTGAGCGGACAGGGCTCGAACTTCGGGTTGCCCAGCTCGGCGAGGAGCCCCTCGCAGGCCAGGAGCTGCACGTCGGTGCCGATCATGTCGAGCAGAGCCAGCGGGCCGATGGGCATGTTGCCTCCCAGCTTCATGGCCGCGTCGATGTCCTCCACGCTGCCGACTCCCTCATAGAGCGCCCAGGTGGCCTCGTTCAGATACGGGATGATCAGGCGGTTGAAGAGGAAGCCGGGCGTGTCGCGCGCCTCGACCGGCGACTTGCCGAGCTTCAGGGCCACTTCCCAGGCGGTGGCGAAGCTTTCCTCGGAGGTCAGCGGCGTGCGCACGACCTCCACCAGCTTCATCAGCGCGGGCGGGTTGAAAAAGTGCATGCCCACGACCTTGTCGGGACGCTTCGTGGAGCGCGCCATCTCGGTCACCGAGAGCGACGACGTGTTGGTGGCCAGGATCGTGTGGGCCGGGCAGAGCTCGTCCAGGCGGCCGAACAGGTCCTTCTTGGCCTCGATCTTCTCGGTGATCGCCTCGATGACGAGGTCGGCCTGGGCGACCTGGGTGATGTCCACGCTGTGGGTCAGGCGGTCCAGGGTGGCCTTGAGGTCCTCGGCCGAGAGCTTCCCTTTCTCGTGGAACTTCTGCAGCGAGCCCTGGATCGTCTTGATCGCGCGCTCGAGGAAGGAAGTCTCCACGTCGTTCATCACGACCGTGTAGCCAGCCTGAGCGGCGATCTGCGCGATCCCCGCGCCCATCGTGCCCGAGCCGACGACTCCAATCGTCTTGATGCTGTTGACAGTCGCAGTTGCCATATATCCTCCTGAACCTCGTCTGGCTGCGCGCAGACCGAAGTTACACCTTCGCAGTCTCGTTCATCTTGCCCAGCACCAGCTCGCCGTATTCGGCGGTCGAGCGTCCGCTGGAAGTGGAAAGGTCGGTCAGGGTGCCCTCCTGGAAGAGCGATTCCACGGCGCCCTCGATGTGCTGAGCGGCCTTCTTCTCGCCCAGGAAGTCGAGCATCATCGCCACCGCCAGGATGGCGGCCAGCGGATTGGCCTTGCCCTGGCCCGCGTAGCGCGGGGCCGAGCCGTGAATCGGCTCGAACAGAGAAACCTGCCCGGGATGCAGGTTGCCCGAGGCGGCCAGCCCCAGCCCGCCCTGGATCATCGCGCCCAGGTCGGTCAGGATGTCGCCGAACATGTTGGTGGTCACCACCACGTCCAGCCACTCGGGATTCTTGATCATCCACATCGCGCAGGCATCCACGTAGGCGGTGGCGGTGGTGACGTCGGGAAAGTCGCGGCCAACCTCCTCGAACGTGCGGCGCCACAGGTCATGGGCCACCACGGCGTTGGCCTTGTCGACCATCGTCAGGTGCTTGCGCGGACGGGTGCGGGCCAGCTCGAAAGCATAACGGATGACGCGCTCGGTGCCGCGCCGCGTGTAGATGGCCTCACAGGTAGCCACCTCGTCGGGCGTGCCCTTCTTGAAGAACCCGCCCAGGCCCATGTAGGCGTCTTCGGTGTTCTCGCGCACCACGACCATGTCGACGTCGCGCGGGGACTTGTCCTTGAGCGGGCAGACCAGCTCGGAGTAGAGGCGGATGGGACGCAGATTGATGTACATGTCGAGGTCCCAGCGCAGCCGTCCGATGATGCCGCGCTCGAGCACGCCGCGCTCCACGCGCGGGTCTCCGATGGCGCCGAGGTAGACCGCGTCGTAGTTGCGGATCTCCTCGAGCGTCTTGTCCGGGAGCAACTCGCCCGTGGCGAGGTAATGGTCGGCTCCAAACGGGAAGCGCGTCAAGTTCAGCTCGAACCCCCACTGACGCGAGGAGCTGTCGAGCACGCGCAAGCCTTGCTCGACCACCTCCGGCCCGATTCCATCCCCCGCGATCACAGCGATTCGGTACATGAACGATACCCTCCTGACTGGTGTCGAAACGGCCAACCCCCGCCCCGTCTTACGACGGCGCCAAGCCCGAAAAGGTCGCACCGTCTTACGACGGCGCCAAACCCGAAAAGGTCGCACCGTCTTACGACGGCGCCAAACCCGAAAAGGTCGCACCGTCTTACGACGGCGCTCTGTTTGCCCAACGCCGGGAAACTCCTCTCCCAACGCGAACTTGCGCTTTTATGCTACCGCGTCGCGATTTTCTGGGGGGACTGCTGGCCCTGCTCCTGTCGCCGGCCCTGGGAGCCCAGCCCGGCCTGGCGGCATTCCGGCAGCGCTGGGCCGCCTCGCTCGAGGTGCCCGAGGCCTGGCTCGACCCGGTGCTCAGCGAGCAGCTCTGGCGCTCGGGAGCCGACGAGGCGGCCATCTACCGCGCCTTCTATCCGCAACTGACCTGGAACGTGCTGGAGTGGAGCGTGCGTCCGACGGATTGCCCCCACGAGCGTCCCCGCTGGGAGGATCCCCCTGGTGCATGACGTGGCCATCGTGGGCTCGGGGGTGGCGGGGGCCCTCACCGCCTGGCAGCTGGCCGAGGCGGGGCTGAAAGTTGTGGTACTGGAGGGCGGCCCGCGCCTGACCCGTGAGCAGGCCTTACAGCGCTACCGGCGCGCACCCCACGGCGGGCTGGACGCGCCCTACCCGGTCGACCCCGTGGCCGTGGGCGACTACGCGCGCCACTACCTGCAGGCCGGGCCGGACGTGTTTACCGGCACCTATCTGCGCCTCCTGGGCGGGACCACCTGGCACTGGCTGGGCACCGCCATGCGCTTCCTGCCGGCCGATTTCGAGCTCCACCGACGCTACGGGGTCGGCGTGGATTGGCCCCTCCCCTACTCCGCTCTGGAAGCCGACTACGGCCGGGCCGAGGCGGCCCTGGGGGTGGCGGGCGCGGGCGACTGCGGCTCGCCCCGCAGCACGCCCTATCCCATGCCGGGGCTCCCCATGACCTACCTCGAGCGCACCCTGGCCGAAGCGGAGCGCTACCCCATCGAGGTGCTGCCGGCGGCGCGCAATTCGCTGCCGTATGCCGGTCGCCCGGCCTGCTGCGGCAGCGCCACCTGCGTCCCGATCTGCCCGAACGGAGCCAAGTACGACGCCACCGTGCACCTGACGCTGGCCGAGAAGGCGGGTTGCGAGATCAGGCCCGACGCGCTGGTGACCCGGCTGGAGGCTGCCGACGGCCGCATCGCGGCGCTGCGCCTGGCCGACGGCTCCCGGGTGGCAGCGCGCTCTTACGTGCTGGCGGCCCACGCCATCGAAACGCCCCGCTTGCTCATGCTCTCCGGCCTTGCCAATCCCACCGTGGGGCGCTACCTGATGGGCGCCCTGGGCCAGATCAGCTGGGCGCTCGCTGCCCGTCCGGTCTATCCCTTCCGCTCTCCTCAGGTCGTGTCCGGCATCACGGCTTTCCGCGACGGCGAGTTCCGCGCCCGCCGAGCGGGCTTTCTGACCTCCATCGGCAACGATGGCTGGCCCGAGCCCCCCACCCTCCGGGCCGAGAAGCTGATCGCCCAGGGATTACGGGGCACGGCTCTGCAACAGGCCCTGCGCGACCACGCGGCCCGGCAGCTGCTGCTGGTCTCGAGCTGCGAACAGTTGCCCGACCGTGACAACCGCGTCACTCTGGGAGAGCTGAGCGATGTTCACGGCTTACCCCGACCCCGCATCCATTTTCGCTGGGGCGACTATGCCCGGGCCGGGATGGACGAGGCCGTGCTGGTGCACGCCCGGCTCTTCGACCGGTGCGGGGCCACCATGGTCAATCACGTCGAGCAGAGCACCGATCCGGCGCATATCCTGGGAACCTGCCGGATGGGGACTGATCCGCGCGCCTCCGTGGTGGATCCCCATCTGCGCAGTCACGACCACGCCAACCTGTGGCTGGTCGGAACCTCGGTCTTCCCGACCGGCGGGTCCTGTCCGCCCACGCTCACGCTGGCAGCCCTCGCTTTTCGGGCTACGCGGTCCATTCTCGACTCTCTGAGGCAGGGAACATGAGGGTTTCGGACTAAACTTTTCGGATGGCCTTCCCGCCAGCCCATCCAGGCGACCCCGACCCCCCGGCGGGCTCTTCGGAAGATACGGACCCGCTGGCTCTGGCGCGCCGCCTGATCGACCAGGCCCGCGGGGAGGAGTTCGCCAACGTCGAGCTGGGGCCGTTGCCCGTCTTGCCCGTGCCGGGCGACGAGAGCCCCCTGGAGCTGGCCATGCAGCTCATGTTCAAGGCCCGCGTCGAGGAAGAGGCCGAAGCCCCCTCGCGCGAGGACAACCCGCTCGATCTGGCCATCCGTTTGCTGGGCACGATGTCCGCCGAGGGAGACACAGCCGATCGCCTCGCGGTCGCCAGCCAGCTCTTGGAGGTCGAGGAGGCTTCCCGGCGCGAGAAAGCTCCTGTCGGACTGCCGCCGCCACCCCCGCCCCCCGTGGAGGACTATGGCTGGCTGAACCTTCCCACGGTTCCCGACGCCGCCGCTGCGGAGCTGTGGAAGCCGGATCAAGGCACGCCCCTGTTTCCTGCCCCCCCGGAGGAGGAGTGGGCGCCCGAAACGGAAGCCCCCGTGGCCCAGGAGCGATGGACGCCCGATCAGGCGGCTCCCCTTCAGCCCGAGCCCATCGCTGCGCCCTCGCCAGAGATCCCCGCCCTGGAGGCGCTGCCCGAGCTGCCTCCGCTCTCCCTCCCTCCCGAGCTGGCCCCGTGGAGCCCCGACCAGTCCACCCCGCTGCGGCCCGAGCCCGAGGCCTCTCTTCTGCCCTCGCTGCCCACCTTGAGCGATCCGTTCGAAGCGGCTGCGATGCCCGACCCCACCTGGGCCCCGGACCAGTCCACCCCGCTGTTGCCCGCCTCGGCCCTGCCCACCCTGCCTCCGGTCACGGCACGAGAAGAGGCGCCCGCGGCCGAGTTGCCGACCCTGCCGCCCGAGTGGGGTGCCATCCCGACGGTCCCCGAGCCCGAGACGCTCGCGCTTCTCCCTCGTCCGGCTCCCGAGGCTCCGGCCCTGTCGCTCGAGCCCGACCTGCCGCGCCTCGAGCTGCCGCAGATCCGTCTCAAGCAAGAGGCCCCCGCCAACGAGCCCGATCAGCCCCGCCTGGAGCTGCCGTCGGCCCGCGAGAAGGCCGATCCCAGCGAGCTGGCTCGCAAGCTGCTGCAAGAGGCCGCTTCCGAGGAGAAAGCTGACCCCATGGCCCTGGCCCGGCGCCTCCTTCATGACGCCGAGCGCGAGGAAAAATCGGACCCGCTGGCGCTGGCTCGACGGCTGCTCAAGGACGTCCAGCGCGAGGAGAAGCCGCCCGCCGAGGCGGCCCTGATGGGCGCTCCAGTGGAGGGGGAGGCGCCCAAGCCGCTGTTCGATCCGGCCGGGCTGAGCTTGGAGCAGGAGCAGCTGCTCGGCGCCGCCGAGCCCTGGGTCGACTCGGGTCAGGTCTGGCCGCCCCCGGTGAGCGAGACGTTCTCGCCAGAAATCGTGCCGCCGCTTCCTCCCGAGGTGGAGTCCACGCACGCTCCCCCGCGCACGCCACCCATTATCATCCCGAGCGCCACGCAAGTGTGGCCCCCGCCGGTCGAGCCCGCGCCCCGCCTGGAGCTGGAGAAAGCCGAAGGGATCCGGCAGGCCCGCGCCCTGCCCCTCGAGCGCGATCGTCCCGTCGAGATCGCGCCCGCCGCCAGGGTCGAGCCCGAGTCCCGCCTGGCCCTGGAGCGCGCGCCCGGCGCCCGGGTGGAGTCAACCCGTGATGCCGGAGCCTATCCTACGCCGCCCCCGGTGGCCCAGCCCTCGCACACCGTGCCCGTGCGCGACACTCCGGTCAGCGTCCCCCGCGAGGTTGTTCACCGCCCGGCTCCCATTGCCCCCGCTTCGCCGCGCAGCCACCGTGGCCAGGCGCTGATTCCCGTCGCCACGTCCGAGACGTTCGGCAAACGCATCCGCAAGCTGTGGGATCGCCGCGCACGCGTCGAGCCTAACGACGTGGTCATCTTCACCCGCCAGTTCTCGGCCATGGTCAACGCCGGCCTGCAACTACATCAGGCTCTGCACTTCTACGCCGAGAGCCACACCGAGAGCGGTCTCGGCGAGGTCATCGAGGACGTGGCCACCAAGGTCAGTCAGGGCTCCTCGCTCTCCGCGGCCATGCGCAACTATCCGGGCGTCTTCCCCGAAGTCTACTCGGGCCTGATCAACGCGGGCGAGACGACGGGCCTCCTGGTCAGCATCCTGTCCAAGCTGGCCGAGCTTTGCGAGCGCAACCAGAAGCTGCGCCAGCGCGTGCAGGCGGCTATCACCTATCCGATGGTGGTGCTGATCGTCTCGCTCCTCTGCATCGGGGTCTTCATCTGGGTCGTGCTGCCGATGTTCACGCCCATGTTCACTTCGATGGGCGTCGAGCTGCCCTGGCCGACGAAGGTGCTGGTCTGGATTTCGGATGTGGGGCGCAATCCCTATCTCGTCGCGGTGGTGCTCCTCACTCCCCCGCTGCTGTGGATCCTCTCGCCCTGGCTGCGGCGCCTCTTCTCCACTCCCACCCGCAGGCGCGCGCTCGACCGCTTCATTCTGCGCATTCCCTACTTCGGCAACCTGGTCGAGAAAGTCGTGACGGCGCGCGTGCTGTTCTCGCTGGCCAGCTTGCTGGACGCCGGAATCCCCTTCACCACCTGCCTCGAGAAATGCGAGAGCGTGGCCGGCAACGCCGAGGTCGCCTGGCGCCTCAAAATGGCCCGCGGCTTGCTGGTGGAGGGCGACACCGCGGCCGATTGTCTCGCGGCCCACGGCGTCTTCCCTCACGGCGCCATCCAGATGATCGCTGTCGGCGAGGAGTCCGCCCAGCTCTCCGAGATGATCCGGCGGGTCGCCAGTGTCTACGATGACGACGTGCAACTGGCCCTGATGGACCTGGCCTCCATGCTCGAGCCGATCATCCTGCTCGTGATGGGCGTCGTGGTCGGCTTCATCGTGCTGGCCTCGGCTTTGCCGACAGCCTCGCTGCTGCAAACGCTCTAGGTGGCCTTCTTGCGCACCATGATGCCGCCGATCTGGACGCGCTGGTTGCTCTCGATGATGCGCGTGGCACCGGCCTCGGGCGTGGGCGGCTCTCCCTCGTAGACCTGCTCGCCCGCCGCCTGAGGCGGCTTGAGCACCAGTGTGGTGCCGTCTTCCGTGGTCACCACCGCCTGCCCCCCTTTCAGGGACATCGAGCGCACCTGGGCCTCGAGGTTGATGTGCTTGAGCTCGTTCCGGGGCGAGTCGAGCTCGAAGAAAAAGACCTGCTTTTTGTCGTTGGCGGCGCACAGATAGTGGCGGCCGCCGACCTGGATGGGCAGCGCGTGCGTCCAGCTCTCCTCCCAGTGGGTCCCGCCGCCGAAGTCCTCCCACTCGCACACCAGCGTGGTGCTGCGAAACTTGCCGTCGCCCAGCGGCAGCTCGATCGTGAGCTCATGCGCCGAGGTGCGGACGAGGGCGCCGCCCGGCCCCCCGAAGGGCAAAATGCCTTCTTTCAGGGCGTGATCGTCGTCCACGGACAGGAGGGCCTTCACCATGGCCGCCTGTCCCTGACCCGACCAGTCCTGGCCGGGGAGCCGGTCGAGCTGCTCGCCCGGAAACTCGAGAGCCGTGCCGGCGCGCGTCGCTCCCTGCTGACGATAGAACTTGCCCAGCTCGACGGACTGCCGGATCGGCAGCTCGCGCCGGAAGCGGGCATCGAGGTCTTGCGGGACCGGAGCGAGCAGGTTCTCGGTGGTGTGGAGGCGGGCGGCCTTGCCCAGGCGCGCCTCGAGCGCTGGTTGATCGCCCACGAACTGGCCGTCCACCGTCGCCCCGCGCTTGTCCACCACCACCACGCCGCCCTCGGGCAGGACCCCCGCCACCAGGCCCTCGCGCTCGGGCACGGTGTGAATCACGGTCTGACCGTGCTGGTTCTTGAGCAGCTCGCCCAGGCGCGCGCCCAGGCCCTGCTCCTCCAGGTCGAAGCGCACCAGGTCGGTGCTCATCGGCTTGCGATCCCAGCGGTTGATGGTGCCCAGCAGCGACTTCCCGTCGGGCGCCTCCTGCAGGTCCATCAAGCAGCCGTCCTTGATGGCGAAGGACCTGTCCTCGCTGCCATCCGCGTTCCGGATGCTCAGATCGCCCCGCGTCAGGTCTTTCTCGGTCAGCAGGGCCAGCTTGCCGCCCGCGAGCGGCAACAGCTGTTTAACCAGGGAGCCCACGTGGAAGCTGGTCTCGTGACCGGTGTTGACGTCATAGGTGTGCACACTCTGGTCGGCCTCGTAGACCAGCCTGCCCGCGGGGCTCAAGGACACGCTGGAGATGCGGGATGGAGTGGCCTTGACCTCTTTGCCCTCCGGGTCGAAAACGCGCAAAATGCCCTGCTGCCATTCGGTCACGACGGTGTGGCCCGAGCGGAGCTCGGCCACGTGGCCGGCGGCGCCGCCCAGGGGCAGCTCGGGGCCTCCGCCCAGCTTCTGCAGAGCCTTGTCGCTGGAGATGTAGGCGGTGCCGTTACTGCTCATCAGCAAGCTGCTGGCCTCGGGAACCGGGTGCGTCGCCTCGACCTGGCCGCTGGCGTCGAGCGCCACGACGGTGGCTCCGTCCTTCACGAAGAGACCGCCATCGGGCCGAACCGTGAACCCGCCGAACTTGCCCTGGAGAGGGTGGGTGAAATTGAGCCTGCCGCCGGACGTGACCGACCGTAAACCCTCCTCGCTGCGGAAGAGGAAGACGGCCTCGCCGCTGGCGTTGCGGGTCATGGTGGGCCGCTGCAAATCGTCCAGGGCGGGATACTGGCTCACTTCCTGGTAGCCGCCGTCGCGCGGCACGTAGGTCTTGAGCTCGAGCGCAGCCAGCGCGGATGGCTCGACCTTCGTCTCGGGCGCGGCCGAGCCGGGAGCGAAGCTCTCGGTGGGCGTGGCCACGGAATCCGGCTCGGAGCGGTGCAGGTAGGCAGCCGCCGCCGGTCGGGTGGCCTGGATCGAGTTCAGTGGTTGGAGCTGCATTGTCGGGAGAATTCTCCCCCGCCGGCCTCAAATCTTGTCGAAGACCAGGTCTTCCTGGCGCCGCTCGTCGGGCAGCACCCCGGTATACTTCGTCAGCTTGCCACCGCTGGGAATGAGCTTGCGGATGGTCGGGAACGGCGCGGTGGGATTTTCGGCCCCGGGCGGCCCGCTCACCTGGAAACCGTCTTTGCCGTTGGGCTTCAGCATGAAGGTCTGGGCGGTCAGGCCGAGATGCGAGTAGTCGTCGGGCTTCGCGTCCAGCACGTAGAACTCGAGCCGGGAGGTGCCGGGATTTCCGGCCGTCACGCGCAGCGGATAGCTGAGTTGTTTGGCCTCGTAGGTAAGGTGGATGGGCGCGATGGTGCCCTGGCGCAGCCGCTCGTCGAGCTCGTCCTGCTTCTCGTCATCGGGGCGAATGCGGGCGGCCACGAAGACGAAATCGCGCTGCACGTAATGATCCAGGGCTCCGCGCATGTTCTTGGAGAGCTGAAAGCCATTGGTCTTCAGCCAGGTGTAGAGCCCGCCGCTGCTGCTTGACTTGAGCACCGCCAGGTCATAGGGACCGGCCACTTTGCGCTCGAGCACCTCGACGCCCCGAACCGCCGTGGGGGCTCCCTTGGACCCGCCGTCCATCGATTGGGCCAGTCGAACGACCTTCGTCATGCTGCGCAGCTCGGTGAAGGGGGCACCGTTGAGCACGTCCACCTGGGGGCGCGACTCGACCGGGATGACCCAGGCGAAGGAGTCGCTGCCGCCGTCATACTGCACGGACAGGACCAGGTGCTCCCGGGTGCCCTGCCGGTACAGGAACGCGCGCTGCTCGGAGAGCGTGATCTGGTTGTCGTCCGTGGGCGGCCCCATCGGAATGGCGCAACAGGCGAGCACGGGAGCGGCCAGGCTGACGGCCAGAAGGGTAGCGACGAGTTTGGTAACCATGTCCCTCGATTCGTTGAGATTCCTTTCATGCCCTGGCGGTAGAGTGCAGGTATGACGGTCACTGGCTTCATCAAGAACCTGCCCCTTTACAACGATGGCTGCAAGGCCTTCCACCAGGCGTGGAAGGAAACCGACGTCGAGTTGGGCGAGGTGCGCGACCTGGCCGAGAAGTTCAAGAAGCCGGACGAGGATCTGGCGGCCCTCGACCTCTATCGCACCACGGCCCGCACGAGCGTGGCGGGCGTGAAGAAGGCCGACGTCCTGCAGACGATCGTGGAGCCTATCTTCTTGCTGGGAGGCCTGTGCGGATTCGTCGGCACGGGCATTCTGGCCATCAACGGCGTGTTCCCCACCTTCGCCTCGGGCGCCATTACGGCCGCTGCCACGATGGCCTGCGCCTATGTCGGTGGAGCGCTCTACTTCAAGGCCCAGGCGATGCGGCGCCAGAACGATCCGAACCGCGCCCTGATGAACCTTCCCTTCGACGTGCGCAACCGCGTGGGCAACCTGCTGAGCCAGAAGGACGGCATGAAGGAAGTTTCCACCCTGGCGACCTCGCTCAAGCCGGCCGCCACGACCACCATCGCCCAGACGGAGTCGACCGTCGTGCTCGGCGGCGTGATCGTGCGCAAGCGCAGGGACGGAACCGCCGTGGCGGAGGGCTCCAACAATCCGACGCACCCGAATCCGCGGATGTTTTGAGCGCAGACCCTGGCGGCGACGCTGTGGAGGGTCGACAGTCGACAGTCTACAGTCGACAGTGGAGGCCCGGACAGACCCTGGCGGGAGTGCCTCGGGGGAAGCCCTGGCGGTTGGCGACGGGTGGCAGTTGGCAGTCGGCGGCGGGGGCAGAGACCCTGGCGGCGACGCCGTGGGGGGTCGACAGTCGACAGTCTACAGTCGACAGTCGACAGTGGAGGCCCGGAGAGACACTGGCGGGAGTGCCTCGGGGGAAGCCCTGGCGGACGGCGTGGGATCGACGGTTAGCAGTTGGCAGTTGGCGGTTGGCAGTGGGACGTTTTTTTTGTCTCAAAATATGGACACAAAATAATGCCAGCAAAGTAGCCAGATAATAATGCCAGCAAATATGGAATCACAAAATGTTCATTTTTAGGACATAATCCAGAAACATGGTCCGTGGTATTCTCGGGGCGGAGGATATGCAGATGACCATCGACTTCAACAACCCGAGCCAGATCAGGACCACCGCCGCCACCACGAGCTACCGCGTGGATATGCGGCCTCTCACGGACACTCCGCTCTCGGATGTGATGCCGACGCCGTCGGCCCAGGAAGTCTCGGCGCTGCAGAACTACTACGGCCAGGTGCAGGACGACGTCGACAACGTGCGCAACCTGGGCAACGGCTGCACCTGCGGCTACTCCGACGCGGGCGCCGGTCAGGCCATCGAGAACTTCAAGCAGACCAATCCCGACGGCCCGATCGACGCCACCCAGATCTACCGGCTGATCGAGGCGGCCACCAAGGACGCCGATAACAACGCGGCCGGCGGCGAGTTCAAAGACCTGCAGAGCTTCGTCGAGAAGAACTGGAATCGCATGGACGACAAGGCCCGCGCGGTCTGGCAGGTCTACTACCAGCAGGTGATGGACTCGCGCAACCGCGGCAAGACGGGCATCGATCATCAGGATTACGAGCAGATGCTGGGCAAGATGCGCCAGGCCGGCGGAATCCAGGACGACGACCAGGAGTGCGGCGAGTATAAGGATGCCAGTGCCGGAGCCGCCATCAAGAAGCTGGAAGGCCAGAACCCGAACGGCCCGATCAGCGGCGACCAGATGCTGAGCCTGATCCTCGAGGCCACCCAGGACATGGACAACCAGGCCGCCAGCAAGGAGTACGAAGACCTCTCCAAGTTCGTCCAGAAGAACTACGCACGCCTCTCGCCCGAGGCCAAGGAGATCTGGGAGCTCTACCAGCGCAACGTGCAGCAGAGCCAGGCCGAGGGCAACCCGGGCATCCCGACCGACCGGTTCGACCGCATGATACGCGACATGACCAAGATCCAGCAGCGCAACCAGGACGCCAGCGGGAAGTACGAGGACCCCAGCGCAGGCGACGCGATCGAGAGCCTGCAGGCCCGCGTCCCGAACGGACCGATCTCGGGCAACGAGATGCGCCGCCTGGTGCTCGACGCCATCAAAGACTACGACAGCCAGTCGACCAGCACCGAGTTCTCCGACCTCGAGCGCTTCGTCAGCTCCAACAAGGATCGCCTTTCGCCCGAAGCCAAGCAGATCTGGGAGATCTACTCACAGGCGGTGCAGAACGCGCGCGCCCGCGGGGAGCAGGGGATCCAGGAGGGCGACTACCAGGAGATGATCGCGCGGATGCGCGACGTGCTGGGCTAGGTCAGGCCGGCGCCAGCAGAGCGCGGGCAGCCGCCAGCAAACCCACGGCGTCGCCCGGCTCGACGGTCGCGCTCAGCTCGCTCCAGCCGGCAGCCCGGGCGGTGCCCACGACGGGCACGCCGGCCCGCCGGGCCGCCTCGACCTCGGGCAGATAGCTCTCGCACCACGCGGGCGCCAGCACCAACTCGCCCGACGGCGGGCCACTGCGCCGCCGCACGCGCGGATGCTGCAGCAGGCCGGACGGCTCCAGGCCTTCACCCGCCTGCACCTCCAGCTCGTAGTCCGGCAGTTGCTCGAGCACGGCCAGAGCCTCCATAACGCCGCTTCGTCCGGTGGCCAGTCCCGCCAGGCAAATGCGTCGCGAGCGACGCTCGAAGACCCCGGCGCCCGCCGTCACGGGCAAGGGCTCTCCGCGCCCGCGCAGGCCGCGCGCGTAGTGACCGCGCACGAGCAAGCCCGAACTGAGCGCGCGCTCGCTCTCCTGACGCACCAGGCGCTTGCGCTCGGCCCGGTAGCGACGCAGGAAGCGGCAGTCCGGGTGGCGCGCGGCGGCCCGGTCGAGGTCGTCCTGGAGCTCGCGCAAGGCGGGCAGATCCTCCACCAGCACGGTCTCCGCGCCCACCCGTCGGGCCCGGGCGAAGGTCCACAGGGCGGCGCAACTGGGCGCATAGACCCGCTTGACCCCGCGCGGGAGACTCCAACTGGCCCAGCGGTCGGTCAGCGAGCGAAGGCGGAAGCGCGTCTCCATCTGGCGGTCCGTGCGACCTCGCGCCCAGAGCGCGAAACCGGCTTCAAGAGCGGTCCAGCCCGGCAGGCAGCGAGCCCCGGGACGGTAGCGGCGACTCAGGAAGCGCCCTGGCAACGAGAGCGGCAGAGCCCAGGGCGCCAGCAGCAAAACCGAGGACCGGTCCTCCAACGTCGCCAGCAACGGATCGAGCCAGGGAGCCGGCTCGCTGGCCACGACGACGATCACAGCTGCTTGAGATGGCCCGGTCGCGCGTGACAGCCGAACTCGTTGCACGTCAGGCAGTTGCGGCGGCGGCGGCCCGAGTCGAGAATGCGCTTGCGGTTGACGCCCACGCGCTCTTCGGCCACCTGCACGTCACCCCGATAGCGGCGGCGCCAGAGCTCGTTCTCGCGCAGGTCTCCCTGCTGACGGGCGTGTTTTTCAAAGAGCTCGCAGCGCTCGGCGCAGGGGGCGTCGGCGTGCACGGTCAGCTCCAGCGAGCCGCTTATTAGCTTGAGCCCCAGGCGCACGTCCTGACGCGGTCGCACGCGCAGGTCCACGTAGGGGAACAGCACGGTGGCGTCCAAGCCCCAGAGCTGGTTCTCGGGATGGGGCACGGCCTGCAGCGTGTGACCGTGGCGCTCCAGGATCTCCCAGCCCAGCTCGAGCGAGGTCTCGTAGAGCAAGTTAGACAAGAGGCAGAGCCCCCCGCCCAGGCTCGGGACGATGCACCCGCCCCGAAGCTCCATGCCCGCGACGAAGCCCCGCTCGGCCGTGATCGGGCCCAGCGCGCGCCAGAAGCTCAAGGGACGCTCGGGACCCAGCGCCACGCCGTCGAAGCAGGGTGCCGCCAGCGCCAGGTTGGTCAGCTTGCCGGCCTCGAAAACGGGGTGGGCATCCTCGTCGAACCGCGCCACCAGCCTGCGTTTGGAGAGCTGGCAGACGGGCAGCGGCCCGGCCAATACCGGGACCGGAAAGTCGTCGGGTTGCAGCACCCAGCGGAGCTGGCGCAGGGCCCGATAGGTGGTCATCTTGGCCGAACGGACGAGGTCCTGGGCTCGGGTGGGAACGGGCACGCTCTCAACCTACCGCTTTCGTGTGGCGTGGGTATGTCATGCCGCCACCCGTCGCGAGACGAGTCAGAGTCTTCCCGGCAGTCCGAAACGCTCCACCAGGGCGGGCACCCGAAACGTGATCACCTCGGCGATCCCGCTGCCAGAAACCCGCAACAGCTGCACCGCGTAGGCCTCGCCCAACCGGTAGAGCCCGAAGGTCGGCTGGTCCTGTCCCGGCACGGGCACGAGCTTCCAGCGTCCCCCGCTGTCACCCCGAAAGACGGTGTTTCGGACCAGCTTCTCGACGGAGTCGCGACCCTGGTACCACGAAGGGATGGGCGGCATGCTGAAGACGACGTCCTGGGTCAGCAGCGCCACCAGCGCCTCGACGTCGGCCTGCTCCCAGGCCAGCAGGTAGTCCTCCAGCCGGCGGCTCTGCTCGGCGGTGAGGCGGATCGGCTCGGTCGACTCGAGTTGCAGGCTGGTGCGCGCCCGGTGCAGGGCGGCTTTGACCGCCAGCACCGTCATGTCCAGCGCCTCCCCCACCTCGGACGCCTGCCACCCCAGCACGTCGCGCAGCAAGAGCACCGCGCGCTGCCGGGCCGGCAGCCGGTGGAGCGCGGTCATGAACGCCAGCGTCAGGCTCTCGCGGGCGGTGAAGCGCGCCTCGGGCTGCTCGTGGGCCGGGGCGGGAGGCTCCTGGGGGAAGGGCTCGAGCCAGACCGGCTCGTCCACCGAGGCGGGCACGGCCTCGTCGGGCCCCGAAACCGGCTGCCGAAGGCGCGGCACGGTGCGCCGCACCTTGCGGGTGGCCAGAAAGTCCAGGGAGACGTTGGTAGCGATCCGGTAGAGCCAGGCGCGCACCGAAGCCCGCCCGGCGTAACCAGCCCGGCCCTTCCAGGCGCGCAGGAAGGTCTCTTGCACCAGGTCGTCGGCCTCGAGGACCGAGCCCACCATCCGGTAGCAATGGGCGGTCAGCTCCCGGCGGTAGGGCTCGGTCTCCTGGGTGAAGTCGGATTCGGTCAGGACGGTCATCTGAAAATCGTGCTCGCCGGACCGTACCCTTTCCTCCAAACTTTCGGTCATGAGTCCAGAAAGAGAGGACGACCATGCCCAAGGAATTCAAAGCCAGCACGACCATCAACGCCACCCCCGAGAAGATCTGGTCCATTCTGACCGACGCCTCACGCTACCCGGAGTGGGAGCCCAGCGTGATCCGCATCGAGGGACGGATCGCCCCCGGAGAGACCCTGAAGGTATTTTCCAAACTCAGTCCGGGACGCACGTTTCCGGTAAAGGTGCGCGAGTTCACGCCGGGTCAACGGATGACGTGGGAAGGGGGGATGCCGCTCGGTCTGTTCCGCGGGATACGCTCCTTTACCCTGAAACCACAGGGCGAGGCGCAGCACTTCGAGCTGCGCGAACAGTTCAGCGGACCCATGCTGGCCCTGATCGGCCCCAGCTTGCCCGACATGAGCCAGGCCTTCCAGGACTTCGTAGCCGGCCTCAAGGCCCGCGCCGAGGGAGCCTGAATCTTCCAGCCACGTGACGCCGCACGCGGCGCAAGCGACCGCTTCGAGGGAGACTTCTTCCGTGCAGTAAGGACAAGGTTTCATCGCTGGTTGCACCTCCTGGTGAGACCAGCATAGAGCAGGTTACTGACAACGAGTGTCAGTAGTCAAAAAAATTTTCAAGTGACCCCGGCGGCGCGCTCGGAGCTCAACCCCTGAAGCACCTCGGCGGCCAGCACGAAGCTCCGCTTGCGGGCAGCGTGGTCATAGATCTGGGCGGTTACGATCAGCTCGTCGGCAGCCGTCTGCTCGAGCAACTCGCGTACCTTGCGGCGCACGGTGGCGGGCGAGCCGACCGCGGAGCAGCGCTGCATGCGCTCCACGGCGACGCGCTCTCCGGCGGTCCACTCGACCCGCTCGACCGGAGGCGGCACCAGGCCGCGCGTGCCTCGCAGGATGTTGAGAAACTGCTGCTCCAGCGTGGTGAACAGGTGACGAGCCTCCTCGTCGGTATCGGCGACGAACACGTTAAGGCCCAGCATCACGTGGGGCGCGGCCAGATCGGCCGAAGGACGGAAGCGCGACCGGTACAGGTCCAGAGCGACCTCGAGGTAGTCGGGGGCGAAGTGCGAGGCGAAGGCAAACGGCAGGCCGAGCTGGGCGGCCATGCGGGCGCTGAAGTCGCTGGACCCCAGCAAGTAGACCGGCACGGGCAGCGCCGGAATGGACTTCACGGCTTCGGTCCCGCGCAGGTAACCGCGCAGCTCTTCGACGTTCTCGGGGAAGGTGTCGCCCGAGGAGCCGAGCCCCCGCCGAAGCGCTCGCGCGGTGCGCTGATCGCCGCCGGGAGCGCGTCCCAGGCCCAGGTCGATCCGACCGGGATAGAGAGCCTCCAGGGTGGAGAACTGCTCGGCGATGACCAGAGGCGCGTGATTGGGCAGCATGATGCCGCCCGCGCCCACCCGTATGGTGCTGGTGCCCCCGGCCACATGGCCGATCACGACCGAGGTGGCCGAGCTGGCGATGCCCGGAATGTTATGGTGCTCGGCCAGCCAGTAGCGGTGGTAGCCGCTGGCCTCGGCGCTGCGCGCCAGGTCGAGCGTGTTGGCAAAGGTCTGCGAGACCGTGCCGCCTTCGAGAATGGGGCAAAGGTCCAGCACGGAGTAAAGAAAAGGCTTCATGCCCTCATGGACGTCATCGCGGGCCGTGAGGATTCAAGCGCGGGGGCTTCTCGGGCTGGGGGTGCTGGTGCTGGGCATTGGGATGGGGGCGAGGCGGCTCGTCGTGCTCGGAGGGAGCGACGGCGCGGCGCGCCTCGGCGCTGAAAATGATGGAGTCGCTGGCCCCGGACTGATGGATGACCTCCTCGTTGCGCGAGGCGGCAATCGTGGTGAAGCGGCTGGGGTCGAAGCGGTTCGTCTGGCCAAAGCTCGTGATCTGCATTTCGGAAGCCCTCCAACGTTGTGTGTGTGGAGTTAGGAACATCGAGGACGCGCCCGCGGTTCCGGGTTATGTAACATGGTTGTGAACCCCGATGTTCGATGCGTGTTCGTTTCCCGGGGAAACGAAAAGTCGTTCGGCCGGGAGGTCCCGCGAGAACTCATCGCGTCCAATAGTCGCCAAGCGTCAACGCAAACATCGCTCCCAGCCCTAGCAACAACAGCAGGCGCAGCTCCATGAAGACAGCTCCCACCGCGATGGGTCATGCAGAGCTCGGTGGTCGGCATCCTGGCCTCCTCGCCGTGGCAATAGCGGCAGTCGAGGCCGCGCGGTGTACGAGCACCACGGTAGCGCCGACCGCGAACGTCGTCCCCAGACCCACCGACAGAGATCCAGCGCAAGACCCGATCGGCCCGAGCAGGTCGCACGAGCATGGTCCAGGCGGGAGGTCGGGGTGATGGGTTCTAAAGGCTCCTTCCGAACCAGCGAGCGACGTAGGTGTCCGTGCCCGTGTGGGCCAGCATGGACAGGGCCGAAACGACCGCCACGAGGGCGCAGAGCCGGCCCGCATCCTCGATTCCGGAGTGGAAAATCCAGAGCGCGAAGAGGACCGAGGCGAAACCGCGCGGTCCGAACCAGGCGGCCGCCAGGCGCTCCTTCGGGTCGAGTTGCGAGCCCGCCAGGCAAATCCAGAACGCCAGGGGCCGCACGAGCAGCAAAACGAGCACGGCAAAGACGAAGCTCGTCCAGTCGGTGCGGTCCAACAGCTCGCGCGAGAGCAGCAAGCCGAAGACGAAGACCGAGGCCAGCTTGAGCAGCTCGCCCAGGATGCGGCCGAACTCGTGGAACTCGTGGCGCAGGTCCGGCGACACCGCCCGCATGGTGATGCCGCCCGCGAAAGCCGCCAGGAACGGGTGCAAACCCAGCAGCGAGCAGGCGGTCAGGAGGATCATCCCGAGCGCAAACCCGTAGAGGGGCTCGTGTTTGCAGGCGATGTCGAAGATCGGCAGCCGGTGGAGCCGCCCCGCCAGCCAGGGGATGGCGATCCCCAACGCGGTGGCGCCGAACACGTCCAGGGCGAGATCACCGGCCGAAAACTGGCCCGAGCCGAGCAGCGCCAGGAAGATGACCACGAAGGGCACCGCCAGCCCGTCGTTGAGCCCGCTTTCGATGGCCAGCAGGCGTCGCAGGGGCGTGGGAACGTCCTCGTTCTCGACCAGGTCCGAGGCGAAAACCGGATCGGTCGGGCAGAGCGCCGCCGCGACCAGAAAGGACTGGAGCCAGGATAGCCCGA
Organism: Vulcanimicrobiota bacterium; assembly: GCA_039809865.1. Lineage (GTDB taxonomy): Bacteria > Vulcanimicrobiota > Xenobia > Xenobiales > QWHO01 > QWHO01. Next base: position 20,353 of record JBDHVW010000039.1, on the reverse strand, counting down.
CCACGACGTGCGCCAGTAAGGCCGCCAGCGCCAGCGTGAGAGGCAACCCGATCAGCAGGGCGCGAGCCGGCAGGGCCCAGTGGCGCCGCAGCTGGTGCAGCTGCAGCCGGGCCCCGTCCGTGAAGAGCAGGGTGAACAGAGCCAGCTCCGCCAGGCCGCGGAGCAGGGGCTCCTCGTTCAGCTGGTGACCGCCGAGGTGCAACCCGCCTTCGCCCAGAGCGAACCCGAGCGCCAGGGTCAGGGTCGCGATCGACAGCATGCTGACGCGCGTCGTTTCCGAGAGCAAGACGGCGGCCAGCAGGACCAATCCGAAGATGAAGGCGAGCTCCATTGGATCATTTTGCGGGACTCGCGCGGGGCGCGGAAGCTACGGGCGTACCGGGCTCAGGGCAGGTCTTGCTCGAAGGCCACCCGGCCGTCGAACGCCCGCAGGCGCAGAATGTCACCCTTGCAGGGCAGCTCGGGCGAGAGGTCGTGGGTGCCCTCGACGAGCGTGCTCATGAAGCGCTTCCACTGCCCGGTTTTCTCGTCGTAGCTGTAAGCGAAGGCGTAGCAGGCGGCGCGCCCGCTGAACGGGTCGAACCAGGCCACGAAGAGGCGCCGGCCCCGGCATTCGTAGCGCACGCTCTGGATGGTGCCAAACCCCTTCGTGGGCTCCAGGGCGGCCAGGATCTCGTCGGTGGTGCGGGCGTGCTCGGGGCTATCGCCCAGGTTGCCGGCCGAGGCCGGCAGCAGCATCATCATCAGCATGAAGACGGGCAGCAAACGTAGCATCTACAGCAACGGGTTATCGGTGGCGTCGATGAGCATCTTCTCGCTGCCCTGATAGCGGAGGTCCTGGCGAAGCGCGGCGCGCTCGTCCACCGGCGGCGCGAAGACCAGGTCTTCGAACTTGGGATTGTCGGCCAGGTCGAGGCGGAGCCTGTCCAGCACCGCGTTGGCGACTACGGCGTGACCCACGTTGCTGGGGTGCATCCCATCGTAGCTGAAGAAGCCGGAGAAGCCGCGCTGGTCCTGCAGGCCGATGCAGACGTTGGTGATCGTAACCGGGTCGCCGCTCCCCTCGAGCTCGATGCCCTCGGACTTGGCGCGATTCAGGAGCCCGTTCGTATCCACCAGGTGCAAACGCGGATTCTGGCGCGCCGTCTCGTCGAGCAACCGGTTGTATTCCGCCGTGCGCTTCTGGATCTGCTCGATCTCATCGGGAGTCAGCACGTCGTCCTCGCCGAACACCGGCGTCTTGCGCGAGGGGTCCACGAAGCAGCCGTATTGGACGAACTTCGTCAGCATCGTCTTGAGGCCCACCCGAGTGCCGGGGGGGAACTCGGTGCGACCGTCGCGCCCTTTCCCCAGGATAGTCGACGGGACCGTCCAATCCTCGACCTTACTGGTGACATCGGTGCCATCGGGCAGCACGATTTTGAAGGGCAGCTTGCCCACCTTCTCTCCCACCGTCCGCAGGTAGGGAATCACGGTGACATCCGGGATGTTCATCACGGCGATCTCGGCTTCGGTCTCGTTGAGAAGGCGGGTCAGGGCGCCTTTCTCACCGACCAGCGAGCTTCGAAAGCCCGGGACGACCTGCTTGGTTTCCCACTCGCGCGAGCCCTGAAGGGGGTTGTAGGTGTGGTAGGACCACTTCTTGTCCTCCATCGGGGTCAGGGTCTGGTCGTCGACGATGCCCCCGTTGACGGCGTCCAGGGCGTCGTTGGCACCGGCCCAGAACAGCACCAGGTCGGGCTTCTGCTCCACGGCCCGGTCGATCTGCGAGCGGCCGCTGGCCGAGGATTGCTCGTCCTGCAGAATGCTGTGGACATAGGGGGCCAGCATCATGAGTCCGCTGGGGGCGGTGCGTCCGTCCGCCATTTCGGCCATCATGTCGTTGACGTTGGCGACTTCGGTAAGATGCCTAAGTTCGAGGTTGGGAACGGCCAGGTTCTGGAGATCGCCCCGATGCTCGGCCAGCGTCTGGCCCATGGCCCCGGCGCGGTACATCGGCTCGAGCAGGTATTCAGGGGGCACGGTACCGATGGCCAGCGCGGCGGCGGGCAGCGCGGTGGCGGCTCCCACTCCGAGGTAGCGCCAGACGGTGCCGCCGACGGCGAGGTCCTTCTGGTCGAAGACCCGCGGAGGCATCCCCCGCCCCCCGATGAGCGGCTGCCGAAACGGGATGCCGGCCTGTTTGGCGATCTGGTTGGGATACGAATGGACCTGGTGCTCCTCGACCAGGGTCGCGTCCTGGAAACCGGCGGTCAAGCTGTCGCCGACAGCGACCATCTTGAGAGGCTTTCGCGCCGGCAGGGCGGCCGGCAGGGCATCGACGAGCATTGGGCCCAGGGTAGCGGAGCGGTCTGAAAGGACACTGAAAGCTACGGAGGGGGGTGCGCGCAGTGCCGCCGTTAACAATTTCCCTCGGTCTCGCCCATAGCTCGCGGAAGGGCACCCATCCCAGGGGATGGATGCGATCCGGCGAAGGCGAGCCCATCCAAGCCTGGAGGAGTGAAATGAAGCTATACACCAACCCGCGTTCGCGCGGGATGCGCGCGCACTGGACCCTGGAAGAGCTGGGAGTGCCTTATGAGACCGTTATCCTCGACCTGCAGAAAGGCGAGACGCGCACGCCCGAATACCTGAAGATCCACCCGCTGGGCCAGGTGCCGGCGCTGGAGGACGACGGCCAGATCATCATCGAGTCCGGTGCCATCTGCTGCTACCTGGCGGACAAGTATCCCGACGGCGGCCTCGGCCCCGGCAACCAGCCCGGCGAGTATTACCAGTGGTGCTTCTACACGTTCGGCTCGCTGGAGCCGGCCGTGATGGACGTCCTGATGCACACGATGTTCCTGCCCGAGGACCAGCGCGAGGCCTCCGTGGCCGAGCGTGGCCGCGTGATGCTCAAGAAAGTCCTGACCCACCTGGACATCCACATGAAAGACCGCAGCTTCCTGCTCGGCGAGCGCTTCAGCGTGGCCGACATCATGCTGGGCGGCACGCTGGGCTGGGCGGCCAGTATGCTGGGCATGGACGAGTATCCGCATCTCCAGAAATACGTGGCCAGAATCCACGAGCGCCCGGCGTTCAAGGCGGCCGCCAAGGACATGGTGCAGGCCTAGTCAGGCAGCGCGCGGCGCGGGTGCATTCACCACCACGCCGTTGCGCACCCAGATCTCCGCGGCGGCCCCCGGGTCGCCGTGGAGGTCCTGGCCGACGGTGAGCGAGCGGAAGTTCTCGCCCGGGTGCGAGCGATTGCCCAGGACGTCGTGCCCGTTCTCGTGCACCAGGAACTGACGGGCGCCATGCAGACTGATCACGTTTCCCGCCAGGTCAGTCAGGCTATCTCCACTGGCTGTCAGGCCGCCGAAGCTGGCCTTTCCCTGCTCGTCGAGCTGAGCGTCCTGGAAACGCCCCCCCTGGCCAATCGTAGCCTGGCCGGCCACGTCCCCGAAGACCTGCTCGAGCAGCGAGAAAATGCCCAGCAGGCTCACGAACGAGCCAAACGGGTTGGAGGGCTGCAAGCCGCCCGACGGGGGCGTGCCCATCACGAGCGAGCACATATCGTTCAGGCTCATCGGGGTCCACGGGGACATGCTGTTGATATTCATGGGAGACCTCCTGTGTCGTTTGGGATGTCTCCATTTTAGGGTCGGCCGCGACGGCCGATCAGTGACGAATGGTACCGATCGTCAAACAGGATCGTAGTTCAGGTGGCTCCCCAGCCAGCGCTCGGCCTCGGCCAGCTCGAAGCCCGCGCGTCGCGCGTAGTCGACCACCTGGTCTCTTTCGAGCTTGCCGACGGCGAAGTAGCGGGCCTCGGGATGCGAGAAGAACCAGCCCGAGACCGAGGAGGCAGGCAGCATCGCCAGGCTGTCCGTCAGCTGGATGCCGGCCTTCTTCTCGACGTCGAGCAGCTTCCAGAGCGTGCGTTTGGCGGTGTGATCCGGACAGGCCGGGTAGCCCGGAGCCGGGCGAATGCCCCGGTAGCGCTCGCGGATCAGGTCCTCCACGCTCAGGTCCTCGGCCTGACCGTAACCCCACTCGCGGCGAGCCTCCAGGTGCAGGCGCTCGGCGAACGCCTCCGCCAGGCGGTCGGCCAGGGCCCGGGCCATGATGGCGTGATAGTCGTCGTGGTCCTTCTGGAAAGCCTGCACGAAGGGCTCCAGGCCCTCTCCCACCGAGACCGCGAAGGCGCCCAGGTAGTCGGTCTGCCCCGTCTCCTCGGGGGCCACGAAGTCGGCCAGCGCGTAGTTGGGCGCCTCGTTGCCCTTCTGGCGCTGCTCGCGCAGGGTCGGCAGCACCGTGCCGTCCTCCAGCACGATGTCGTCGCCGCGGCTGCGCGCCGGGAAGAAACCGTAGACCCCGCGCGGGTGGAGGATCTTCTCGTCGATCATCCGCCTGAGCAACTTCTGCGCATCCTCGAACAGGTCGCGCGCGGCCGGCTGCTCCAGGATCTTGGGGTAGACCCCGCGCAGCTCCCAGGTCGTAAAAAACGGGGTCCAGTCGATGTATTTCGCCAGCTCCTCCACCGAGAAGCTCACTTCGCGCACGCCCGTGAACGAGGGCTTCTCGGGCCCTTTCCCGTTCCAGGTGTAACGCGGGCGGTTCTGGCGCGCGCTCTCCAGCGTGAGGAACACCTGATCCTTGCGCTGCCCCTCGTGGCGCTCGCGCAGCTCGGCGTACTCGGCCGCGATCTCCTGCGTGTAGGCTTCGCGATTCTCCAGGATGCGCTGCAACACGCCCACGGCGCGCGAGGCGTCCAGCACGTGCACGACGGTTTGCTTGTAGGCCGGATCGATCTTCACGGCCGTGTGCATCCGCGAGGTCGTGGCCCCGCCGATCAAGAGCGGCACGGTGAAACCATCGCGCTGCATCTCGCGAGCGACGTGCACCATCTCGTCCAGCGAGGGGGTGATCAGGCCCGAGAGCCCGATCATGTCGGCCTTGTGCTCGCGGGCCGCGGCCAGAATATTGTTGGAGGGCACCATCACGCCCAGGTCGATCACCTTGTAGCCGTTACAGCCCAGCACCACGCCGACGATGTTCTTGCCGATGTCGTGCACGTCACCCTTGACGGTGGCCATCACGATCGTGGCCTTGGCCGAGCTCTCGCCCTGGCTGTCCTCCATGAACGGCAGCAGATAGGCCACCGCCTTCTTCATCACGCGGGCGCTCTTGACCACCTGGGGCAAGAACATCTTGCCGTCGCCGAACAGGTCGCCCACCGTGTTCATGCCGTCCATCAGCGGACCCTCGATGATGCTGAGCGGCGTGGGATACTTCTGGCGCGCCTCCTCGACATCGGCGTCGATGTGATCGACCACGCCGTGAACGAGGGCGTGCGACAGCCGCGCTTCCACGGGCAGCGACCGCCACTCGGCCGCCTGCTTCTCGGACTTCTGCACGTCGCCCTTGAGCGTGTCGGCCAGCTCCACCAGTCGCTCGGTGGCGTCGGGTCGGCGGTCGAGCAGCACATCCTCCACCTTCTCGCGCAGCTCTGCGGGAATGTCCTCGTAGACGCTCAGCATGCCGGCGTTGACGATGCCGAGATCGAGCCCGGCCCGGATGGCGTGGTAGAGGAAAGCCGCGTGCATCGCCTCGCGCACCACGTTGTTGCCCCGGAAGCTGAAGCTGACGTTGGAGATGCCGCCGATCGTGCGGGCGTGCGGCAGGTTCTCCTTGATGCCGCGCACCGCGTCGATGAACGCCTTGCCGTAGGCATTGTGCTCCTCGATGCCGGTGGCCACGGTGAGCACGTTGGGGTCGAAGATCAGGTCCTCGGGCGGGAACCCGACCTCTTCGGTCAGGATCTTGTAGGCCCGCGAGCAGATGGCCAGCTTGCGCTCGAAGGTGTCGGCCTGGCCCGACTCGTCGAAGGCCATGACCACGGCGGCGGCACCGTAACGCAGCAGCAGCGAGGCCCGGCGCCGGAACTCGTCCTCGCCGTCCTTGAGGCTGATCGAGTTGACCACGGGCTTGCCCTGGAGGCACTTGAGCCCCGACTCGAGCACCTCCCAGCGGCTGGAGTCGAGCATGATGGGCACGCGGGCGATGTCGGGGTCGGCGCTCAGGAGGTTGAGGAAGCGGACCATGGTGGCCTCGCTGTCGATCAGACCCTCGTCCATGTTGATGTCGAGCAGGTTGGCCCCGCTCTCGACCTGCTGCCGCGCCACCGCCAGCGCTCCTTCGAGGTCGCCCGCCTTGATGAGCGTGGCAAATTTCGGGGAGCCGGTGATGTTGGTGCGCTCGCCCACCATGCTGAAGTTGGTGGACCGGTCGACCTGGTACGCCTCGAGTCCGCTCACCCGCAGCTTGGGCACGTAAACGGCCGGCTTGCGCGGGGCCACGCCCCTGGCCGCGGCCGCGATGGCCCGGATGTGGTCCGGGGTGGTGCCGCAGCAACCGCCGACCATGTTGAGCCAGCCGTTGCGGCAGAACTCGCCCAGGGCCTCGGCCATCTCCTCGGGCGTCTCGTCGTAGCCCCCGAAGGCGTTGGGCAGGCCGGCGTTGGGATAGCAACTCGTCCAGCAATCGGCCAGCTCGCTCAGCTCCTCGACGTAGCTGCGCATGTCGCCCACGCCCAGGGCGCAGTTGATGCCCACCGACCATGGCCGGGCGTGGCGCACCGAGGTCCAGAAAGCCTCCAGGGTTTGACCCGAGAGCGTGCGACCGCTCTTGTCGGTGATCGTGACCGAGAGCATCACCGGCACGCGCCGTCCGGCGGCTTTGAAGGCGTCTTCCAGGGCGAAGATGCCCGCTTTCAGGTTGAGGACGTCGAAGACGGTCTCCAGCAGCAGCGCATCAGCACCGCCGTCGAGCAAACCCTTCATCTGGGTGAGATAGGCGGCGGCCACCTGGTCGAACGTGACAGCCCGGAAACCGGGATCGTTCACATCCGGGGAGAGCGAAGTGGTGCGGTTCGTGGGGCCGATGCTGCCCAACACGAAGCCGTGGCCCACCTCGTCGCGCGCGGCGCAGGCCAGGCGCGCTCCGGCCACGTTGATCTCGTAGGCCAGATCTTCCATGTGGTAATCGGCCAGCGAGATGGCCTGGGCGTTGAAGGTGTTCGTCTCGACCAGGTCGGCGCCGGCCTCGAAATAGGCCTTGTGGACCGCCTGCACCTTCTCGGGCTGCGTCAGGCACAGCAGGTCGTTGTTGCCCTTCAGCGGATGGGGGTAGTCCCGGAAGCGCTCGCCGCGGTAACCGTCCTCATCCAGCTCGTAACGCTGGAGCATGGTGCCCATGGCTCCATCGATGACGAGGATTCTTTGCTGGATCAGGTCTTGAAGATTCATACAGCCGTGTTCCCTTACAGTCGCGTCCCGCTCCCTGCGCGTTCGCTCTAACCGGCGCGGTCCCTACTCTGGCATCTTCATCCGCCGGCGCACCTCGCCGGCCGCCTGCTCGAAGCCCTCTTTGGGAAGGTTGCCATCCCAGCTGTAGCTGACGTTGATGAAGATCTGGTTGCCATCGGCGTCGATCTTCTGACCGAACCAGGCCACGCCGCGGCCGTTGGGCCGGAACAGGTTGACCTGGTCGGGCCCCTCGTGGGCCACGCTCGTCCACTGGTGGTTGAGCACCGATTCGGCCGTCTGGCGGAGGCGCGGACCCTGCTTGCCCATGCGGATCTGCACGGACATGCGGCTCTCGCCCCACGGCTCGGTCTTCTTCCAGTTGAGGTCGGCTTTCTGGCGCCCCCAGTTATTGCGCTTGAGGTCCATTCCGGAGGGGACCTGGAAGCTCAACCCCAGATCCGCCACCTCGACCTTGATGCTGTTGTCGGGCTGCAGCTCGGGCGTGGGCGGATCGGGCAGGATGGCGTCCGGGTCAGGCGATTCCTCCTCGTCCGGATTGGCCAGCGGATAGGCGGGGTCGGTCCCCGCGGACGATGGCGAAGCCTCGGGCGACGCGCTGGGACTGGCCTCGGGGCTGGCGCTGGCCTCCGGGCTCGCGCTGGCCTCTGGGCTCGCCGACGGAGTGGCGGGACCAAAGATGGGCGTGGCTGTCGCGGGCGGCGGCGGCGGAGGCGGCGGCGGCGGCGTCCAGGTGGGGGTGTCCGCCACCGTCTGAGTCGGGGTCGGATGGCTCGTCCTTCCGGACAGCAGAGCCTTGCCCACCACGAAGGCGATGCAAACGACGGCCGACAGGACCAGCATGCCGATCATCGCGACCGGCACACCGCCCTTCTTCTTTTCCGGGGGAGGCGCTGAGTAGGCCTCTTCCGCCTCGGAAGGGGCTTCGAAGTCGCCCTCGCTTACGGCCGCCGAAACTTCGGGGGGTTCCTGCGGCGGGAACTCTTCATCCACCTCGGGCGGAGCTGGCGGAGCCGCTTCGGCGCGCTCCAGGGCCAGCTTCATGGGCGGCGGCGCCTCGTCCGGTGGCGGAGCCACGGGCGGCCGCGGAGCAGCCGGAGGCAAGGGCATCTCGGCCGAGGGGCGCTTGAGGCGGAACGGATTCTCATCCTCGGGCTCGGACCAGTTGTCTTCGGTATCGGGCGGTGGGGGGGCGTTCTGCCTTCCCCAGGGCAAAGGCGGCGGCAGCGGCGCGTCGAGCTCGGCCATGGGCGGGGGCAGCGGCGCAGGGGGCGGCGCCTCGACCGGCGGGAGACCCTTCGGGAGCGGAGGCGGCAGCGGCGCATCCAGCATCTCGGCGCTGCTCATGGGACGGTTGCTGCTGGTGGGCACCGGCACGGGCCGGGCCACCGGAGGTGCCAGCCGCTCGGTCTCGGGCGCGGGAGGATAGGCCGGGGGAAGCTCGGCGCTGGGATGGTTGATGGCCGGACGATTCCCCAGCGTAGGGGGGCGCCCTCCCAGGACCGGGCGCCCGGGGCCTTCGGTCGCGGGTGGCTGCGGCGGGCCTTCGGTCATCGGCGGCGCCATGGGAGCTTCGGTCCTGGGAGGAGGTCCCATCGGCGGCATCTCGGAGGGCGGAGCCTGCAAGGGGGCCATCATCGCCTGGCGGTCGGGAGCTTCGGTCATCGGGGCCGGCGGCATCTCGCCGGGCGGAGCCTGGAGACGCGCGGTCTGGGCCATCGCCTGACGGTCGGGGCCTTCGGTCATCGGGGCCGGCGGCATCTCGCCGGGCGGAGCCTGGAGACGCGCGGTCTGGGCCATCGCCTGACGGTCGGGGCCTGCGGTCATCGGTGGACCCATGGGAGGCGCATCGCCGGGCGGGGCTTGCAGACGCGCGGTCTGGGCCATCGCCTGACGGTCCTCGGTCATCGGCGGTGGACCCATGGGAGGCGCATCGCCGGGCGGGGCTTGCAGACGGGCGGTCTGAGCCATCGCCTGACGGTCCTCGGTCACGGGTGGAGCCCCCATCGGGGCCTGCATCCGCCCGGCCTGGGCCATTGCCGGGTTCCCGGCCACCTGGGGAGGCTGCTGCATCGGCGGAGGCTGCGGAGGCGGCGCCGGCATGGGCGGGGGAGCCTCCGGCGTCGGGGGGACGGGCTCGGGCGCCGCCTGCGGCGAGACCAACCCGGCTGCGGGTTGGGGTGCTTCGTGGGGAACGATCGCTTGATGGCTCTCGGATGACGCCATCTTACTGACGTCCTTCCGCACCGAGGTAGGCATCGGAGGCACGACCTGGGGACGACCCGTGATGCCCCCTCCGGGTTTCTGCGGGAACGTAACCGGAGCGGGCGGCCGCAGGCGCTGGCTGGTGCGGGGCGAGGGCTCGGCCTCGACCCCCGCGGGAGCGGGCGCCGCCACCGGCGTGGCCGGAAGGTCCTCGCCCGAGCTGTGCCGCTGCAACCAGCCGTGGAGGGCCACGCCCATCTCGCGCACGTTGCTGAAACGAGCTTCGGCCTGCATGGCGCAGGCCCTGTCCACGTACGACGCCAGCTCAGGGTCGATCTGAGGGCTCAGGGTCGCCAGCGGAGGAATCCCCAGCGGAACGGGTGGCTGGCCCGACAGCAACTGGCTCATCGTCGCGCCCAGGGCGTAGAGGTCGGAGCGCGGCTCGGGCCGGCCTTGAATCTGCTCCAAGGGCGAGTAGCCCAGGGTGCCCATGCCGGTCTGCGAACGGCCGTCATAGAGCGGCTTGGCCAGTCCGAAGTCGACCAGCATCACGCGCCCGCTGCGCGACTCGCGAATGATGTTGGCGGGCTTGACGTCGCGGTGCACCACGGCCGGGTCGAGATTGTGCAGATACTGCAAGATCTCGAGCACCTGCAGCATCGTGCGCACCACGTCGCGCGAGCTCATGGCCCGCCCGTGCGTCTTGATGGACTGGTTCAGCTCCTGCTCGAGGTTGGGACCGTCCACGAAGTCCATCACGATGTAGCACAGGCCTTCGTGCCGGAAGAAGTCGCGCACCCGCGGAATTCCAGGGTGATTCAGGCGCGCCAGCAGCGCCTTCTCTTCTTCGAACTTGCGCGCGATCAGGGCCTGGTCGCCGGCGCCGAGATGCGACTCGAGCATCTCCTTGATGGCGCAGTAGGACTGGGCGCGTCCATCCTCCGCCAGGTAAACCGAGCCCATGCCGCCGCTCGAGAGAGCGCGGTTAATGCGGTAGCGATCGCCTAACGTCTGGCCGGGCCGCAGTGCCACAAAAGGTCGTTTCGGCGTGTTTTCGCCCTGGCCCTTCGAGAAGCCGGCGTTTGGTCGGAATTTCCTAATGCGATTCAAGCCGCGAGGACTCGCAACGCCGTTCTTGCGGGAGGCGCGTGTTAACAGTTCGCCACAGGGCTTGCCATGTGGCCCGCGCGTGGGTATGATGGAACCATCATGCGGTATCTGAGCAGCACGCCCTCGTTCGTCGCTTCGTACCGCTGTTGTTGCCTCTGTTGTTGTTGTCGCTAGAGCTCTGACTCGCGACCCTACATTCAACAACGAGGTGATTCCCGATGATCCGTGTCGCCATCCTGATTCCCCAGAATTATTGGACCCTTCCCGTCGCCGCCGGCAACGGGCCTTCCCACAAGTCCATCCCCCTGCTCGTCGAGAGCCTGACGCGGGCCGGCGCTGAAACGGTGCTGGTGCAGCCGGGCCAGGCGGTCGAGAACGTCCAGGGCCTGCTGCTGCCGGGCGGCGGGGACATTCACCCGGGCTTTTACGGCCAGGCGCTGGAGCAGGCCGAGGGCCTGGACCCGAAATTCGACCGCTTTCAGCTGCACCACACCGGGCGCGCCCTGCGCCAGGGCCTGCCGGTGCTGGGAATCTGCCGCGGCCTCCAGGTACTGAACGTGGCCGCGGGCGGAACCCTGCACCAGCACGTCGACGAGCACACCTTCGACCGCGTGCTGCAAGACGCGGCGCTGCGTGGCGAGGGGATTCACCGCCTGCAGACCCGCCAGGAGCTGCGCCGCGTGCTGGGCAGCCGCCCCCGCGTCAACTCCATCCACCACCAGGCCGTCGATCGCGTGGGCGCGGGCTTCGAAGTCACCGCATGGTCCGAGGACGGCACCGTGGAAGCCATTCAGGGTAGGGGCCCGAGCTTCCAGATGGGGGTGCAGTTTCACCCCGAGGACATGCCGGAGCTGCAGAGCCTGTTCGACCGCTTCGTTGAGGCGGCTCGGCGCGGCGGGAGGTAGACGGTAGTCGAGGATGAGGGCCGAACGGATGGAGATGAAGCCGCGTGGCCCTTTCGACCTGGCCAACCAGAACCGCTACTTCGGCGGGTGGCTCGTTCGTCGAGACGAGCAACTCGCGATGGCCTTTCCGGTCGAGGGGTGGCGTGAGTCGGCACTCGTGCTCGTGCGCCAGGAGGGGTCCGAAGTGCTCTTCGACGGCCCTCCGCGCGCCGTCCAGCAGGCCGCCGAGGCTCTCTCGCTGGATGAGGACGGCACCGGCTGGCCCGACGTGGGGAAACGCGACCCGGTCATCGGCGAGTTGCAGAAGAAGCACCACTATCTGCGCCCCGTCCTGTTCCACTCGCCCTACGAGGCCGCGGCGGCGTTCATCCTGGGTCATCGCATCTCGATCAAGCAGCGCCGGAACTTGATGGAGCGGATGGCCCGCGCCGTGGGCGTCGACTGCGACGGCTACCCGGCCTTCCCCGATCCCCGCAAGCTGCTGGCTTTGAACGAGTTCCCGGGCGTGCCCGCCCTCAAGATCGAGCGACTGCATAAGGTGGCCGAGGCCGCCCTGGAAGGTTGGCTCGATCGGGCCGTCCTGCGCTCGCTCCCCGAGGCCGAGGCGCTGGCCAGGCTGCAATCTCTGCCGGGGGTCGGGCCGTTTTTCGCCAGCGGCATCCTTTATCGAGGCGCCGGCCTGGTGGACTGCACCGTGGAGAACCCCGCCACTCTGGACGCCATCGCTCAGGCCTATGGTCCCGGGGCCAGGCTGAAGGAGCTGTCGGAGATCTGGCGACCTTACCGGATGTGGGCCACCGTCTTGCTCAACGTGGAATACCGTTCGTCCTGATCCTTTTGCTGGCCGCGCTCGTCTGGGGCCAGACCGGCACCAACGTGGCCGTCGATGGTCTGGTCTGCGGCTCGTCGTTCCACGATTCCAAGGTGAATCACCCGGTGGGAGGCGAGTTCGAGTTCGGCGGCAGCCACGATGGCCTCACCCGGTGGTGTGACCACAACGAGTTTACCGTGGTGCGCACCAACGAGCAGGAGCAGATCGTCTCTGTCGAGGGACACACCCTCAAGATCAACGGCGTCTTGCTGGCCAGGAAGGGCGAGTCGGAGGCCAAATGCCGCGCCCGGGGCCGCATCGTCAAGAACCCCGTGGACACCCGCTACGGGAAGGTCGCCTGGAAGCTCGAGGTGAGCCAGGGCGTGGTCACCGGCGTCAGCGCTTCATTGAAGCCCTGAGCCTCCGCCGCTGTTGCCGGGAGGGGAAATCTCTTCGGCCGTGGGATAAGACCGTGTGTCCCTGCAAGCGGTCGAAGGCATAATCTACCTGCTTGAAGCAGGCTATAAGTCCATCAAGATAGTCGCTGTGAAAGAAGAACCCCGTCCGGGGAGCTCAGCTGGGGCTGTAACCTGGATAACGACGACTCAAGTCGTTGCAAAACACGGCCAGGACTTCTATCGGCTTCCAATGGTGGTTTGGTCGAATGAGGACATTTCAAGGCCTGATGATCCACTCGACGCTGGCCGCCTGATCAGATTCGAAGAAGAGATCGAGATTTCCAAGTCGGAGTACGAGGTCACCCCGAACCACCCCCGCTACGACCCGCGCAAGATGCTACGACTCTACCTCAAGATGAACCGGATATCTCGCGAGCGCTGGAACGTGACCGTGAAGTTTGGTGCGGTCCATACCGAGCGAGAACGCGCCCTCATCAGGATGGGGGGTGATTGCCCAACCTGTGGGTCCGCGTTGAGATACAGTCCAGACGTGCCCGGAAAACCACTCCGGTGGAGTTGCACCCGTGTTCGCCACTGCTCTTTCAACAGGCTCCTGTCCTCGAGTGAAGAGGCGATCCTGAGAGCATTTGACTACCGATTGCTCGTCCTTGAGCGGCCTCAACGAATAATCTACACAGAGTGGCGGGAAGCCGTTGCGGCGAGCTTCCAAAGTAAAGCCGGAGACCGCGGCTAGAGCGGGAGATAGCGCACTTGCCCCTCCCATTCGCCCGGCTGGCTGCATTCCGCGAGAAGCAAGAGCTCGCCCCGACTCGTTCGTATGCGAAGCAGGTCATCGTTCGGACATCGTGCGTGAGGAGAACGCGACCTTCACGGGCCGCCCACTCCAGAACCTCCGGGTCTTCGGCCTCAGCCATGACGTCCTGAACTCGAACTACATCGAGTGCGGAGTTTCGAAGCAGGGCGCCACGGAGAATCCGGTTGTCGAAGTTTTCGTCGACTGCCAGAGGAATCAAGCAGACCCGGTTTTACGCGCGAGCAGTCTGGCTCTGACGCCGGTAGGATCAAACCTGGCCTCATTCTCGCGGCGAATCTCGTCCGCCTCGGCACGGCGCTGCTCCAGGTAAGCGTCCACCTCGTCGCGGTGCCGCAGGTAGAAACTGATCGTCCAGTAGGTGTTCTCGAGGGACAGTGTCGGATATTGCTGCACGATCTCTTCGGGGGTCGAGCCGTCGATGAATGCGCCGACAACCGTGTCCAAAGGGACGCGGGTGCCTGTGATTCTTATCGTGCCATCCGGGAGGCGGTTCAGCGGGACCGGCTCAGAACCCAGCAAGAGACTCATCCTGAAGTTTTCGACGTAGTGAACACAGCCAACCTCCACGACCAAACCTTAACTTCCTCGCAACATATCCGGTCCCGGACTTGACCTACCCTAGCCTTGATGAAAAGGATCCTGCTCTGCATCCTCGTCTTGCTGGCCCCCGCGCTGGGCGAGCCGGCTCTTTCCAAGCTCCAGTTCCAATTGGACCTGGATGCCGGCAACCTGGGTCAGACGCGGGTCGAGATCCCCAACGGCGGCACCGGGCAAGTGCAATTGCCGGGCCTCCAGAACGCGCAGGTCTTCGTCAGCATCACCACCCACCGGATGGGGATGGCCTACGTCACCTACCAGGTCAAGAGCTCGCAGCCCGTGCAGATGCTCACCTCCAACCAGCAGGTCATCATGATGGGCCAGTCGCCCACCGAGTTTCGCTTCCAAGTGCCCGGTCAGCAAGTGTGCCTGAAAACCACGGCCCTGCGCATCGCCGCGCCGGAAGGGTGCCCCAAGCTCGACGGCAGCGCTCCCTTGCCCACCGTCCCCGGCATGATGCCGGGCATGGACACGAGTTGTCCACAAGTGCAACTGCCCCAGGGGATGGAGTACAGCGCCCCGCCCGGGTTCGTTCTGCCCGGTTCGTCCCGACCGTAACAAAAAAGTTCACTTTTTCAGATCCCTTTCAGCTACACTGACCCCAATGCAAGTCTTCACCCAGCCGCAGGCTGCGTTCTACGCCGGGCGAGCAGTGCCCAAGCAGCGATACATGCCCGCCGATGGCGAAGCCCCCGAGGACGTCAACGAAGACGACTCTGCTCCCAATTTCCCCGAGCTCGAGAAAGGCCGCGTGCGCGTCGGCCGGGACATCATCTCCGAAGAGTGCCTCAACTCCGTCGAGGAGCTGGCCAGCAAGATCAAGCTGGACGAGAGCCTCACCCCCAAGCGCCTGGAGAACCTGATCAACGACATCCGCACCACCGAGACCGCGGATCGCAACGAGCTCAAGGAGTTCGACAAGTTCGTGCGCGGCGTCAACAACTGGCACCGCGAGCTGCATCACGTCTACCGCGACAGCGACTACAAAGACACCCGCACCAACAACAACCTGATCAAGGTGCACCAGTTCCTGCAGCAGTGGGAGGGCGCCCGCGAGCGCTTCCGGGTGCAGGCGCGCACCGAGGAGCTGGGCCGCATCGCCGAGGGCTCTCCCGCCTTCTCTCCCACCACGGCGGGCTTCTACACCTTTGCCGCCATATCGCAGAAGGACATGAAGGAGACGCTCGGCCTGATGGAGCGGATCCGCGAGAACGACGGCGGCATCGTCTACAACGGCAACTCGGCCGAAGTGCTCACGCGCGACCAGATCTGGACCGCCAAGATGAAGATGCTCGACGGCGCCATCACCAACGCCAAGAACGGCAACGGCGCGGCCGAGATCGACGTGCAGTACTACGAGCTGACCAGCCGCACCATGCTGAGCAAGCTGGTGGACGCCTCCCAGGCGGGCTGCAAGGTGCGCGTCAACATGGATCCGGGACGCGTCACGGTGGACCGCTCGGGCAACATGTTCGTCAACGAGATCGCCAAGAAGCTCTACACCAGCTACTGCGTGCTGGACGCAGCCGACAAGGGCAACGACATCGGCCTGACGCTGTTCCCGGTTGAGCGCGAGATCGACGACGCCAACCTGATGCACCAGAAGCTGTTCCGCGTCGGCGAGCAGGTCATTCTCGGGGGCATGAACGCCAACTCGGCCTCCTCCGAGAACGTGGACGCCGCCGTCAAGCTGGAAGGGCCCGGCGCGCGCCGGCTCGTCGAGATCTTCTCGGAGGACACCGCCCTCTCGGCCGGCGCCCAGCTCGAGGAGATCTACGACTCCGAGAAGACGGCCATGATCTCGGCCGGGCACATGTACATCGGCCCGTCCGGACTCATCTGCCTCTTGCTGGCCGCGGCCGGCACCGACTTCCGCGGCGTGGACAAGCCCTTGCTGGCCTGGAGCCCCGAGACGCTCAACAAGCTGGCCGAAGCCGCTGGCACCCGCCTCGACCTGATCGTCGAGATGGAAGACACCAACGGCGACAAGGTCAAGGACGGCTTCGACCTGCAGGCCTTCCTGCAAAAGGGCGACACCCCGTCCAACACCGTCGAGCTCAAGCGTGAAGGCGGCCGCATGCTGTCGCGCCAGCTCAAGGAGGTCGTGGAGCGGGTCCAGTCCGAGGACAACATCGAGCGCTGCAAGGACATCAGCCTCCCCGAGGGCAAGCAGGTGGGCAAATCCAGCCTGGCCATCGGCAACGACCCCACCGAGCGCATGGCGGTGCTGCTCAACACCATCGCCACGGCCGAAGAGTTCATCTACGTGCCCAGCTTCGTGATGACCCGCGTGGTGGCGCGCGCCATCGTGGCCCGCTACGAAGAGCTGAAGGCCCAGGGCAAGACGCTGGACATCAAGTGCGTGCTCGATCCGGGCATCTACCCGGACGGCGGCACCCCCAACGAAGCCGGCTACCTGGCTTTGGAAGACGCCGGAATCCCCGTGCGCTGGGCTCTCCTGGCCCGCACCGACCCGGCCCACGACCGCAAGATCCACGCCAAAGCCGTCATCACCGAGAAAATGGCGGTGCTGGGCAGCACCAACATGTCCAGCCGCGGCCTGATGGACAACTGGGAGCTGTCGGGCTCGGTCAGCTTCGACAAAGAGGATCCCGAGTCGGTCAAGCAGCAGCGTGCCATCGTCAACGACTTCCTCAAGACCTGGGAGTTCGAGTCGGTCGAGGTCAATACTCTGAAAGTGGCCGGTGAGCGGCTCAAGGAAATCGACAGCGCCGACAAGCCTTACCGCATCCAGGAGGCGCGCTCCAGCATCGTGCGCGAGACCATTCGCCGCATCTACAACTACGAGAAGGAGTCGGCCACCGTCGTGCGCCGGCTGGTGGATGGCAGCCAGGAAGTGCGCGAGGCCATCGACCGCCACGTCAGCGAAGGCGTGCCCGAGGGCTACGCCACCCTGACCTCCCTCGAGGAAGTCCTCGGCCCCAACAAGTTCCACGAAGAGCTCCGCAAGATGCCCTCCTGGCAGTCGCTGGAACCGCTCAGCAAAGGCGATTACCTCGAGCTCCCCGAGCTGAAGTGGGAATAGGGAGGGAGACGGGACGAGGGCGTATCCCCGGACCTCTCCTGTCGACTGTCGACTGTCAACTGTCGACCCCACTGCCAACTGCCAACTGCTGACTGCCAACCGGCTCTCTCCAGAGGAGCAATCCCCTCCGGCTAAGAACTTCAAGCCTCCATGCGGCTTCTGCATACCGCCGACTGGCATCTGGGCAAGGTCCTCTGCGGGGCGTCGCTGGTGGACGACCAGCACCACGCACTCGAGCAGCTGGTGCATATCGCCTCCGACTTTCACCCGACGGCCATCCTGATCTCGGGCGACCTCTACGACCGCGTGGTGCCGCCTCCCGAGGCGGTGAGCCTGCTGGACGAGATCCTCAGCATCCTGGTGCGCGAGGTCAAGGTGAAGGTGATCTTCATCGATGGCTTCCAGGACAGCCCCGACCGGCTCTCGTTCGCGGCCCGGCTGCTGGAGAACCAGGGCGTGCACGCGCGGACGACGCTGAGCGGCTCGGTGGCCGTGGAGCTGATGGACGAGCACGGGCCCGTGCGCGTCTACCCGGTACCCTGCTCGGATTTACCCACGCTGCGCAACTTCCTCAACCGCCCCGATCTCATCCACCCCAGTGAAGCCACGCGCGCGCTGGTGCAGAAAGTGCGCCAGGCCCATCCCGAAGGGGTGCGCAGCGTGATCATGGCGCACGCCCCCTGCGTGGGCGGGCATCCCAGCCCCTCCGAGCCGCCCATTCCCCCCCACTCGTGGGTGCCGCCGGCGCTCTTCGAGTCGTTCGATCTCGCGGCGCTGGGCTATTTCCACCAGGCGCAGACGGTCGGCAGCAAGAAAATCCAGTATCCGGGCTCGATCCTCCCCTACTCCTTCGATGAGGCGGACACCGTGCACTCGGTCAGCCGCATCACCCTCGACGCGCGCGGGCGGGTCTTGTCCGAGGCCGCTCCCATCACGCCCAAACGCAAGCTGCGGCGCCTGGAGGGCAAGCTCGAAGACCTGATCGCCCGCAGCTTCGACATTCCCCAGGGCGACTATCTGCAAATTCGGCTCACCGACGAGGTCCCCGTGGGCGACGCCTGGGGCCGCCTGCGCGGCATCTTCCCCAATCTGCTCAGCGTGGAGCACCCGCGCATGAAGGCCAGCCTGCCCCTGGAGCTGCAGCGACCCGGGGATCCGGCCTTCTTTTCCGAGTTCTACCGCGAGGTCACCGGGGAAGCCCCGTCCCTGAGCGACCTCGTGCTGCTGGGCGAGCTTCCGGACGAATGAGACCGGAGCGCCTGCGTCTGAAAGCCTTCGGCCCTTACGCCGGAGAGCAGCTGGTCGACTTTCGCACGCTCAAGAACCACAATTTCCTGTTGATCTGCGGCCCCGTGGGCGCGGGCAAGACCGCCCTGCTGGACGCGATCTGCTACGCCCTGTTCGGCGTCACCTCCGGGGGCGAGCGGCAGGGATTCCAGATGCGGAGCCATTTTGCCGACGACAGCCAGCCCACCGAGGTGAGCCTCGACTTTCGGCTGCACGGCGAGCTGTATCGCGTGGTGCGCCGTCCACGGTTGGAGGGCGGCAGCGACGAGGCCTCGCTGGCCAACGATGCCGGGCGCGTGCTGGCCGAAGGCTGGGCCGAGGTCGATCGCGGCATCATCGGTCTGATGGGCATCGGTCCGGAGCAGTTCTGCCAGTCCGCCATGCTGCCCCAGGGCGACTTCCGGCGCTTTCTCGAGTCCGAGCCGGCCGAGCGCGAGGCGCTGCTGGGCGGCCTGTTTCACACGCTGCCGTTCCAGCGCTTCCAGGAACGGCTGCAGGGCCTGGCGGACCAGGCCGACCGCGACCTGGAGGGGCTGCGCTCGAAGCACCAGGCGGCTCTGCAGGAGCATGGCCTGTCCGACGTCTCGGACGTGACCGGGCAGATCGAGCGCTGGAAGGCGCGGTTGCAAGAGCTGCGCCAGCGCCAGGAAGAGCTGCGCCGGGCCGAGCAAGAGGCCGAATCACGCGAACGGCACGCGGAAGGCAGCCAGGAACGTTACCTGGAGCTGGATCATGCGCACCTGGCACTGCAAAAGCTGGTCGACCGCGAGAACGAGATCGCCGAGCGGCGGCGCGTGCTCGAGCAGGCGCGAGGAATGAGCGATCTGACCGCTCTGCGCAGCGCGGCCTCGCGGCGCCTGGCCGAGTCGAGCCTGGCCCAGGACGAGCTGGTGGCGGCCCAGGCGGAGGTGGCCGCCTGCGAGGAGCGGCAACAGGCCGCCGAGCGTGCCGTGGAAGAGGCACGCGGCCTGCAGTCGGAGGGCCAGCAGGCCGAGCGCCGTCTGCTGGAGCTCGAATCGAGTCAGGACCGGCTCGAGGACGTGCGCACGGCCGAGCGAGAGCTGGAGGCCGCGGTGCATATTCTCGACAGCCTGGCCGAGGCGCTGGAAGCGGGGCGCCGGACCGGCCAGAAGCTGACGCTGGCGCTGGCCCAGAAAGAGAAACGCCTGAGCGAGAT
The DNA here is from genome assembly GCA_039809865.1 of Vulcanimicrobiota bacterium. Classification (GTDB taxonomy): domain Bacteria; phylum Vulcanimicrobiota; class Xenobia; order Xenobiales; family QWHO01; genus QWHO01. The sequence continues at coordinate 675 of JBDHVW010000039.1, read as the reverse complement.
CGTGCTCTCGGTGCAGGAGCGCGAGGTGCTGCAGCTGCGGGCGCGCGACGCGTTCCGGGTGTTCGGGCAGGCGCGGGCCGCCGACGACATCGCGCGCCAGCTCAGCCGGGCTCGGCAGGGCTATCGGGACGAGCGCCTGGTCAACCTGGAGGAGCGCGTGGAGCGCCTGCGCGTCGAGCTGCGTCGCCAGCGCGCCGAGAAAGGTCAGAGCCAGGTGGCCGAGCTGTCGGCCGGACTGCGGGCCGGAGAGCCCTGTCCGGTGTGCGGGTCGCTCGAGCATCCGCGGCCCGCGACGTTCCACGGCCTCGAACCGGCCGCCGAGCGGATCGCCCAGCTCAGCAACCAGCTCGAGCAGGCCGAGAAGTTGCTGGCCCAGACCCAGCACGAGTTCGGCGACAAGAAGCTGCTGGTGGAGCGCCTCCAGGCGCGCCTGGATCAGGCGACCACCGAGTTGGGCGAGTTCGACCTGAAGGCGCTCGAGCGCCAGTACCTGTCGCTGCAAAAGCAGGTTGACGCCCTCGAGGATGCCGAGACCGAGCGCCAGCGCCTGCGCGGCGATCTCGACCGCCTGCGCAGTAAAGGCGCCTTGCTCGAGCCCCGCCAGCAACAGGTCGAGGAGCAGCGTCGTCAGGCCGAGCAGCGCGTGGTGCAGGCCCGGGCCGTGCTGGAGGAGCG
>JBDHVW010000038.1:0-69797 GCA_039809865.1 Vulcanimicrobiota bacterium | reverse complement strand
TGCGTACGCAGTCCACCCGGCGGTATACCCCCTGCCCAACTGCGTACGCACTTCCCCGTGCGTACGCACATCCAACTGCGTAAAATCGCCCCCCCGCCAGAGAATACGCGCGGCTCGTGAAACGCCCGCTAGGGGCTGGCCTGGCCCTGCACGGCCATCGAGTCGAGCATGCGGTTGATGTCGGCCAGAATGCGATTGAGCGGCTCGTCGGTCACGCCCAGGGCGTCGCGGTAGTGGATCTGACCGGCCAGCGACTTGTAGATCGCGTCCTCCTTCAGCGTCTCCGTGCCCTCTTTGAGGCTGAGCATGCGGAACTCCTCGTCGCTGAAGCGGAAGCTGAGCACCTTCCGCAGGCGATCCGAGGGGACGAGCACCTCCTGCACGCCCTGCTGACCGATGAAGCCGGTCCCCAGGCAGCGGTCGCAGCCGCCCGGCTCATACGTGTTCACGCGGTCCAGGGGGGCGTGGACGCCCGGGATGGCGCAGCTGCACAGATGCCCCATCAGGCGCTGGGCGATCACGCCGTTGATGGCGTGGGCCAGGATGACCTGGGGAACCTGCAGATCCACCAGCCGCATCAGCGCGCCCACCGTGTCCTGCGCGTGCACCGTGGACAGCACCAGGTGGCCCGTCAAGGCGGCGTGAAAGGCCATCTCGGCCGTCACGCGGTCGCGAATCTCACCCACCATGATCACGTCCGGGTCGTGGCGCAGCAGCGCGCGCATCGCCGTCTCGAAGCTGACCCCGCTGGCCGACACCTGGATCTGGTTGACGTTGGTCAGGTTGTGCTCCACCGGATCCTCGATGGAGACGAGATTCTTGCCCTCCTGGTTGAGATGGTTGAGGATGGCGTACAGCGTGGTGGTCTTGCCCGAGCCGGTGGGGCCGGCCACCAGCACGATGCCCGACTTCTTGTTGATGGCCGACAGGACGCGCTCGAGCTGGTTGGGACGAAAGCCCAGGCCGTCCATGGTCGCGATCTTGCTCACGTCGAACAGCCGCATCGTGATCTTCTCGCCGAAGACCTGCGGCATGCTGGCCACGCGCAGCGACAGCGGACGGCCTTCCACGATGCCCTCCAGACGCCCGTCCTCGGGCACCCGCGACTGGAGCTGCAGTCCAGACGCAGCCTTGATCTGCACGATCAGCGGATGGGCCTTCTTGGTGGCCGCCCCCGGATGGTGGACCCGCGCCAGCTCGTGCAACACTCCGTCCACCCGCACCCGGATGCGGATATCGGACTCCATCGGCTCGAAGTGGATATCGCTCGAGCCCAGGCGCACAGCCATCGCGACGTAGCTCTCGTAGGTGCCCGGATCCAGGTCGGCCATCATCGCCTGGAATCTCTCGTTAATCATGCCGCGACCGGTGCCATGAAGAGGATGTTGCTCTTGTTCAGGGTCAGGAAGTCCAGCGAGACCACCTTCTGGCCCGCCAGGGTGTAGACGTTGACCCTGGTCATCGGGATGAAGTTGGTCTCGCGGTTGACCTCATCGGTGAGCCGCCCCCCGGGCGAGACGTGGACGTCGCCCTCCAGGCGATAACCCGCCATCAGCACCATGACCGTCACGGTTTCCTTGACTGAGCGAACCTGCACGGAACCGGTCTCCTCTCTCGTCTAGCGGTCCGCGCGTCGACCCCGGTCGATGAACTCGAAGAGCGTGTCGTGGACCTTCTGCACGCTGGCAGAATTCTTGTTCTCGAGCGGGCTGAGCATGGCGTGGGGGACTTCCTCACCCCTGGCAAAGCGATACCAACCCGCCTGCAAGCAGCGCCCGACCATCCCCCGCACCTTGGACGCGCCGCTCAAGATATCGCCGTCGGTACTGATGAGCTGCACCGGGCAGTTGACGCGCTTGATGTCCGCCCCCAGCCGGCGCATCGAGCGCGCCTGCCCCAACGAGCCCTGGGTGTGCGGGGTGGGGTCGTTCGGGATGACGACATTCTTGTTGTAGGGGATGTGATTCAGCACCAGGCGCCCGAAGAGCCCGAAGCTGCACTTGTCCAGCACGTCAGCCAGGGTGAAGAAGATGCCTTTGGGAAGGTCGCCGCCCAGGTAGGGTGCCATCGCGCCGACGCCGTTCAGCTTGTGGCGCTCGCCCATGCGCAGGGCCACGTTGGCGCCGCCCGAGAGGCCGACCGCCTGAACAGGCATCCCGAGTTTCTCGGCCTGGGCGTAAGTGCGGTCGACGAAGGCGTCCCAGCCCTTGTGATCGGGGAGGTCGACGCCGGTGGGCACGCCCTGGTCGTCCACGCAACCGTGACCGGGCATGCGAGGGACGAACACGTGATAACCCGCATCGTGGAAACGCTGGGCCAGCTCTTTGTATTGCCACGGACCGGCCGTGTAACCGTGAAACATCAGCACAACGCCCTTTGCGGCGCCGGTCTGGGGCATCCAGATGCTCTCGCAGTTGGGTTGGAGCTCGCCTCGCGCGACCAGGTCACGATCTCCCTGCACGACGGCTCGGATGTCGGCGTCGTTCAGAACAGCCGTCGGGGCCGGACCGAGAGGAGTGGGCAGCGTCTCACGCCCGGGCAACACGCAATCCAGCGGCTCGGCCGCGGCGCGCGCCTGGAGCACCGGCGCATGCATCGCTCGCACAGCTGTGATCTGCATGGTCCTCATGATGCGTAGAGTCCCTGAAAGGGTCCTGAAGGGAAGATCCGGGCGTCCGCCAACGACCGGAGTCTCATCCCCTTCGGAGGTCATCCTGATGAAAAAGATTTTGCTGACGGCCGGTCTGGCTCTTGGACTGGCCGCGGGAGCGTCGGCCGCCTGCTGCTATTTTGCGGCCCTCGATCGCGACGTCACCCAGCCCGGCCAGCGCGCCTTCATAACCTGGGACGAGACGGCTCAGAGCGAGTCGTTCACCGTCCAGCCCACGTTCGAGGGCAATGCTCCCGATTTTGGGATGGTCATCCCCACCCCGGCCCAACCCAAGCTGCAAGAAATGCCGCGCGACTTCTTCAAAGAGCTTGCCGTCTTCACGATTCTCGAGCCGATGGACAACGAGAAGTTCCCCTGCCGTCCTCGGAGCGTCATGTACAGCGAGAGCGCCAGCGACGTTCGCCTGAAGTCGGCGCCGCCGCCCGTGCGCGTGCTGGAGGCTGGCGTGGTGGGAAGCCTGGACTACAAGATCCTCGAGGCCGACCGCGCCGACGCGCTCTACGAATGGCTCAAGCAGAATAAATACTCCTACGCGGGCGATACCAAGACCCTGGCCTTCTACGTGGACAAGAAGTGGACGTTCACCGTGATGAAGATCGACCCGCGCCAGATGAAGAAGAAAGCCGATGGGAGCTTCCTGGGCGAAGTCACTCCCACCCGCTTCACGTTCGCGACGACCAAACCGATTTATCCCCTTTACATCACCCAGATCAGCGTCAAGTCATCCACCGACGCCCTGTTCTACGTGCTGGCCAAAGACAAGATGGACCTGACCGGCTCGTGGTCCTACGAGCCGAACTTCATGTCCCTCTGGCAGCTGGCCTACACTTACGCCGACGCCACGAAGCTGTCGGGCAACGAGAAAGAGTGGGTGAAGCGCCTGGAAAAGCTGGCTCCCCAGGGCAACTCGACGGGGGCCCAGCTCGAATGGGCCGGGCGGCTGACCCAGGCCCGGCTGGACGTGCTGACCGGCAAGGCCAAATACAACCGCGAGGCGCCCGCCGAGGAGATCAAGAAGCTCGCCATCCTGCGCGGCCACCTCAAGCAGGGGATGTATCTGACCAAGTTCCGCAAGACCTTCCAGCGGTCGGAGATGGTTCAGGACATCCGGTTCGTCAAAGCCAAGTACAAGGGGGTGTCGGATGACCTGGAGTACACCGCGATTCTGCCTAGCAGTCCTCCTTAGCGCCGGGTTCTGCCTGGCGCAGACTCCCGGTTTCTCGAGCGAGCGCCCCGGCGGGGCCGACTCCGACCCGCTGGAGGCGCCGCGCGACCTCAGCGGACGCTCGGTCAAGACCTGCCGGGTGCGGGCTATCCACGGCACGGACCTGCCCGGTTCCAGCGGCTGGCTGATGGCGCAGGACCCCTGGCTGGCCTACCAGCGCGGTCGGGAGCTCACGCTACGGGAGTATTCGCTGAGCGACGGGGCTTTCGGCGAGGCGGGCAAGCTGCGGGGCAAGACCCAGGATGACGGGGCCACCCTGCTGGGCTCGAGCGACCACGTCAATTCTTGCGCCGCGTGTCACAACGTGCCGTGGCGCGACATGGGCGCGGGCATGACCATCCAGAAGAACTCCGGCGCGGGGCGCAACACCACGCACCTCTTCGGTTCAGGACTGGTGGAGATGGTGGGGGAGGAGATCCGCCGCCAGCTGCTGGCCCAGGTGGACAAGGATGGCGACGGGCACGTGTCGCTGGCCGAGGCGCGCGGGCGGGCGCGGGTGGAGTCTTCGCCCGGTCAGGTGCTCGATTTTGGCAGCTTCGCCGACGAGGACGACAACGGTCGTCCGGATCTCAATCCCATCGTGTACGTATGGTATCTCGACGCCGAGGGGCACCGCATTCCCTGGGCGCGCTCCCTGAAGGCCCCGGGCGTGGCGGGCTACAACTTCGAGGTGCAGGTCTTCGGCTTCGGGCAGCGCGACCGCGTGGGCCATGGGGGTCTGTCGTCCACGTTGCGGGCGGTAAGCTCGAACGCCTTCGACATCCACAGCGGGCTGCAGGTTCACGACCCGACGGCCAACGTGGAGCCGTTGCGGGATGGCCTGAGCCGCGTGTCCCTGGCGGGGGCTCAGCAGTTCTACACGAGCTTTACGCGGGACGCGGGGACGGTCGTCGGCCCGGGGGGCATCTCGCTGGACGATCCGGATCGCGACGGGGTCAACGAGGAGATCTCCGAGGGGGACATGGACCTGCTCGAGTTCTTCCTGCTGAATCATCCGGCCCCGGCTGAGCGCGCCGGGCCCCGGTTCGCGCGGGGGTGCGCGGTGCTGGCGTCGTGCGAGTGCACCGCGTGTCACGTGCCCGACTGGAAGTTGCCCTCGGATCGCCGGTTCTTCTCGCTGGACGTAGCCGAGGGTCGGGGTTCAGTGCGTTCGGTCTCGGGCGGACCGTTCGTCGTGCACGGGATCTACAGCGATTTCCGCCATCACGACCTGGGCGATGACTTCCACGAGATGCAGTACGACGGCAGTCAGGTGCGCGCGTTCCGCACGACCCCGTTGTGGGGAGTGGGGACGACGGGTCCCTATGGGCACGACGGGGCGTCGCTGTCGCTGGACGAGGTGATCCGCCGTCATGGCGGCGAGGCCGCGGCCTCCCGCGCGGCCTACGAGGGATTGAGCGAGTCGGAGCGCGAGGATCTGCTGGCGTTTCTGGGCGGACTGGTGCTGTACAGCACGGAGACGCTGCCCACGGATGTGGACGGGGACGGCGTGGTCTCCGAGCACTTCGTGGTGGCGGGCGTGGACACGGGCCGCGAGGTCTTCAACCCGGAGTGGCTGTTCCGCGTGCCCGGCCGCATCGAGGGCTGGGTGCAGGTGAACGGCGAGCGCGTGCTGAGCCGGGCGCTGGTCAACGTGAACGAGGCGTACGGCGTGAATCTGGTGGGTCTGAAGGACGCCAACCGCGACGGCTATCCCGACTGGCTCCTGCTGCGCCCGGTGGGCTTCACGCAGAAGTAGCGGGCGGGATTACGCAGTGGGAACTGCGTACGCACTCGGACAGGGCGTATACCGCGCCGTGGACTGCGTACGTAGGGTGAAACTGCGTATTTGCGGCGGGCGAGATTACGCAGTGGGAACTGCGTACGCACTCGGCAGGGCGTATACCGCGCCGTGGACTGCCTAACCAGCTGTGAGTGCGTGTTTACTCGGGCGGATCGGGCATGCACTGCTCCACACGGGAGCTGCATATCCGCCATCATCCCGTAGGCTGCATCTCGTCAGAGGGCGCGTGCCCAGGAACGAAGGCGTCCAGGCCAGCTGGCGGGCTCGAACTGGCGGAGAATTTCCGTCAACCGGGTCGCCGTTACCGGGAGGAAACCGCTGTGCGGAGCGGGCTGGTAGGTTCCAGCGGCGAGCCGCCAGATGGACAGGCTATTTTCGGACCAGCGCCAGACCTCCGGGACACCCAGTTGGGCGAAGATGGGGAGTTTGTCCAGCGCGGACCGGGTCAACTCCACTTCCACCACCAGGTCGGGCGGCTCTCGCTCGGGGTCGCGTCTCAGGTCGCCAAAGAGGTAGGACGAGTCTGGCTCTACGCCGCGCTGGAGAGCCTCTCGTCGTTGCGTCGTCGAGCCCAGCGAGAGAACGGGAATCGAGCGCTCGGCACAAACCTCCCAGACCAGTTGCTTGATCGCCTCGCTGGTGATCTCGTGCTCGGACGATGGACTCATGATCTCCAGGACCCCCCGGTCATAGGTAAAGCGCGGCGCGGAGCGGTCTTTATGCTCGCGCACGATCCGTTGGTAGGTCTCCCAACTGCACGGATCGAGCACGACCCGTTGATCTCTCGTCAGCTCCAGCATGGGCGTTGATTCGCCACTGCACCGGGAGCGTCCCGTTTCCAAGCTTTCAGGAGATCAGGACGAGTAGGCCCTTGCCCTCAAGGGACGCAAGAACAAAGTAGTCACGAAGCTTTCGATAGCAGTCGAATACCCAATCACGTGCCTCGGCCCCTTCGCGGGTCCAAACAACTGGATAGACGTTGGCGGCATCCATGGCCCTAGGATCGAAACGTTCTCGCAAGAGCGCTTCGTCGGGCAACTGGTCGAGCAGCGAGCAAACGAGCGTCGCATCAAAGAATCGATACGGATACTCACCCTCGGTTTCACGGCCTCCCCGGACCAGAAATGCTAGTGGATGAGGGGTTTCAAAGTCGCTCTTGGTCAACAGCCAGTGAAGGGCGTGCCAACTCTTGCCAAGGTTGATTCCCGTCGGTAGATTCGCTTTCACGCGCGTGCGCCAGAAGGCGTCTGCCTCTTCTTGTGTCAGAGCCCTGACCTCACAGAGTAGACCCATAAGGCTAGAGGATAAAGCGGCTCAGATCCTGATCCTTCAGCACCTCGGCCAGCTGGCTGCGCACGTAGGCCGCGTCCACCACCAGCTTCTTGTCGTCGCGATCCGGGGCGTCGAAGCTGACGTCCTCCAGCACCTTCTCCAGGATCGTGTGCAACCGGCGGGCGCCGATGTTCTCGGCCTGCTCGTTGACCTGCTGGGCGATCTTGGCCAGTTCGTCCAAGCCGTCGTCGCTGAAGGACAGCGTCACGCCCTCGGTGCTCAGCAGCGCCGTGTACTGGCGCGTCAGCGAGTTCTCGGGCTCCGTCAGGATGCGGCGGAAATCTACCCCGCTCAGCGATTCCAGCTCCACGCGAATGGGAAACCGTCCCTGCAACTCCGGAATCAAATCCGAAGGCTTGCTCATGTGGAACGCGCCCGCGGCGATGAACAGGATGTGGTCCGTCTTGACCGGCCCGTGCTTGGTGACCACGGTCGAGCCCTCGATGATCGGCAGGATGTCGCGCTGCACGCCCTCGCGGGACACGTCGGGACCGCTCCCCGACTTCTCGCGCCCGGCGATTTTGTCGATCTCGTCGATGAAGACCATCCCCCGGCGCTCCACGCGAGCGATGGCGTCGCGCTTGACCTCGTCCAGGTCGATCAGCTTGCGGGCCTCCTCGGCCGCCAGCAGCTTGCGGGCGTCCTTGATGCGCACGTTGCGCGCCTTCTTGCGCTTGGGCAGAATGCCGCCCAGCACGTCCTGGAAGTTGATGCCCATCTCCTCGAGCCCCAGGTTCGAGAAGACCTGCACCTCGCTGCCGGCGCTCTCCTCGACCTCGATCTCGACGTACTGGTCGTCCAGCTCGCCCGCCAGCAGCTTGACGCGAATCTCTTCACGCTCGCTCTCGAGCACCTCCTCGGAAACCTCCGAAACGTCAGGCGGGGGCGTCGCCGGGCGTCCCGCCCCAAACAGAGCCGAGAACGGGTTCATCATCGCCGGCACGCCGGCCGACTTGCTCGGCTTGATCATCGACACCAGCCGATCCACCGCCAGCTCGTCGGCGCGCTCCTTGACCGACTCCACGCGCTCGCGCTCGACCATGCGCACGGCCGCCTCGGCCAGGTCGCGGATCATCGAATCCACGTCGCGGCCCACGTAGCCCACCTCGGTGAACTTGGTCGCCTCCACCTTCACGAACGGCGCATTGGCCAGCCGCGCCAGGCGACGGGCGATCTCGGTCTTGCCCACGCCGGTGGGTCCGATCATCAGGATGTTCTTGGGAATCACCTCGTCGCGCAGGTCGTCGGGCAGCCGCTCGCGGCGGTAACGGTTGCGCAGCGCCACGGCCACGGCGCGCTTGGCGGCGCGCTGGCCGATGATGTAGCGGTCCAGCTCCTCCACCACCTGGCGGGGGGTCATGTCGGTAAAGGCGGCCGGCTCCACCACGGTCTCTCCGGGCATCGGAATCGGCGTCATGGGTTGGCGAACTCGATGCTCTTGATGTCCGCCTTTTCGAAGACCTTGGTGCCGTCCTTGTTCTGCACCTCGATCTTGCGGGTCATCCACAGGCCTTTGTGGGTCTCGCCGTTGGCCAGCGTCAGCAGGTCCAGATCGAGCGAGCCCCCGATGTCCACGCGCTTGATGTCGGTGTGCTTGAGCATCAGGCTGTTGCCGCCCGTCTCGAAGCGAAACTCGGGCGTCAGGATCGTGCCCTCGAAATTCTCCCCCGAAAGGGCCACGCGGTCGACCCCCGCGGCCCTCGGAGTGGCCGCCACCGTGGGCGTCTCCACCGGCATCGGAGTGGCCGTTACGCGGCCGCTCGAGCCGACTACCGGAGTGGCCGGGTTGCCCGTGATGAAATCGTGCTTGGGACCGGGCGGATCGCCCACCAGGTCCTCGCCGCCCACGCCCGGGATCTGGTAGCCCGCGGACAGCTCCAGCAGGTTACCCTGGATGCGCTCGCCCGAGTAAGCCTCGGTCCACACCAGCGGCTTGAAGACGACCAGGCCGCGCCCTTCCTGGCGCAGCGCGCACAGCGCCGGGGAGTCGTGAGCGAAGCGCATCAGCGCCACCGTGTCACCCTCGACGGCCACGGCCGGAAAGCGGTCTTTGTTCTTGTCCTCTTTGTTCTCGGCCAGAATCGGCAGAAAGGCCGTCGCCTCGCCCACTCCGGTCACGGCCGGGTGCATCCCGAAGGCGATGATGACGGTGGCCACGCCGCGGGCGCTCTGGCCGCCGAAGTCACCCTTCTCGTCCTTGCCCTTGAACTGCTCGCGGATCAGCGGGTAGTCCTTGAAGCCGAAATACTTCTCGCCCAGGCGCGAGTCGTAGATCCACAGCGTGTGGCCCTCGCGCACCCAATCGACGAGCGCCACCGCGGTGGCCTCGGGCACCTGGTCGACCATCGACTGCAGCACGATGATCTTGGTGTCCTTGTCGTGGACGTACTTCTGCACGTCTCCCACGGCGTTGCCGTTGACGACCCGGTAGCCCAGGTCGGCCTCTTTGTGATACTTCGACTTCAGCGACTCGGCGATCTGAGCGGCGGCAGGCAGCGCCAAAATCGCCAGAACGACCCCTGCAACCAGCGCCCGACCTACGCTCGCCTGCGGCTCGCTGCGCACTTCGTTTGCAATTCTATTCAACATCGCGCGTCAAGTTAGGCGACGCGAGCCGATTTCCTTCACCGCATACGGGGCAAACGCACCCAGAATCGGCAGCCCTGGCCTTCTTCGCTCTCCAAACCCACCTGGCCACCCATCTGGTCCACCAGCGTCTTGGTGATGTAGAGGCCCAGGCCGCTTCCCTGCACGCGCCAGTGCTTGCGCTCCTCCAGGCGGCGGAAACGCTCGAAGACCGACGTCTGCTTGTCCTTGGGAATGCCCGGCCCGCTGTCCTCCACCCAGATGATGGCGTAGCTCGACTCCACCTCGGTCGAAATCTTGACCTCGCCCCCCTGCGGCGAATACTTGATGGCGTTGGAAACCAGGTTGTTCAGCACCTGGTCGAGCTGATCGCGATCGGCCCGCACCTCCAGCCCCGGCTCGACCGTGTAGGCCAGCTGGTGCTTGCGCGAGCCCACCTGGTGCAGCGACACCACGCGGCGCACCGCGGGCTCCAGGGGCACCGCCTCCAGGTGCACGGTGTGCTGCCCGGCCTCGTAGCGTGCCTGGTGCAGGAGGTTGTCGAACATGCGGGTCACGCGGTCGATCTCGGAGTTGATCACCTCGAGCGCCTCGTGCCGGGTGGCCTCGTCCAGCTTCTCGCCGTGGCGCAAAAGCGTGATGGCGTAGCCCTTCATGGCCGTCAGCGGGGTCTTGAGATCGTGCGACAGCGCGGCGGCGTAATCGGACTTCATCTGCTCGATCGCCTTCTTGGCCGTGATATCGCGGAAAATGACCACCGCGCCCAGCAGGTCGCCCCGATCCACCACCACCGAGTAAGTCGAGCTGACGTAGCGGCTCTCGCCGGCCCGGTTCTTGATGGTGCCTTCCACGGTCAGGCCGCTCTCCATCAGGCGCTGGTTGGCCAGCAGGCGCAGCAGGGGGCAGTTCTCCTGGCAGGTGTGGCCCTCCATGCCGGCGGCCTCGCAATACTTCGCCTGGAAGACCTCGGAGCAGGTGCGCCCCACCGCCTGCTCGGCCGTCCAGCCGGTGATCTGCTCGGCGGCCGGGTTGAAGCCGGTGATGCGCTTCTCCCAAGCGAGGGTGTAGACGCCGTCCGCCATACTGTCCAACACGGCGCGAGCCACCACGCGCTCGAGGTCGGCCGTGGACACGAGCATCGCGTTCTCGAGGATGAGCGACACCTGGTGGGCCATCAAGCGCGCCAGGTCAAGCTCCTCGGGAGCGTAGGTGCGGATGCCCGGATCGCCCAACAGCAAGAGCCCCAGCACCTTCCCGTCGAGCTCGAGGGGGAAGGCCAGCAGGCTCTTGAGGCCGATGCGCGTGAAGAGGCGGCTGCGGTCGAGGCGTCCCAGGTCCTTGGAGGACACGAAGAACTCCCCGTCGCGCAATACCCGTTTGCCGATGGAGCCAAGCTGACGGATCGGCACCACGGGGCCGACGCGCCGGGTCAGCTCCTCTCCCCCGTAAATCCGCAGTCGTCGGGTCTCCTGGATCATGATGGCGGCGAAACGGTGGTCCAGCACGTTGGCGGCGCGCGAGGCCAGGGCCGGCAGGGCGCTGGCCAGGTGGGGTGTGGCCAGCATGCTGGCGGCATACTGGTGCCACGAGGAGAGCGCCTCGGTGCGGCGCTTGGTGGTCTCCAGAGTGGGCTTGAGGCGCGAGTTGGAGTGGCGCTGGCTGGCCTGCAGCTCCTCCGACAGGCGCTGGACGCGCTGGCGCAGCGCCTCCGCCTCGCGTTCGACCTCGATCCGCTGGAGGCACAGAGAGACCTGCTCGATGAGGCGGGCCGGGGGGGCGCTGGGGCCTTCCAGCATCATGGCGCCGCGCCCCAACGGAAACATGAAGGCGGGCTGGGGGTTTGGGAAGGGGCAGAGGCCGTTCAGCTCCACCGGACCCACAGTGCCCCCGGCCTCAGGCAACATTCCCGACAGGCGCCTCCGAGTGGGGGCATTGGTGCCCAGACAGGCGATCAGGTCGTGGCTGGAATCGGGAGCCATGGTCGGCAGCAGCACCCACCCACGCGCGGCCCCCGCGCGCAAACAGCACGCTTCCAGGGCTTCCCCGAGCAGGCGGCTGGCCAGCTCGGGCAGACCGGGACGGACCCACCTCATAGTTGTGAGTTGAGAGTTGTGAGTTGAGAGTTGAGAGGTGACCAGTCGCCGGGCTTTGCCTCAGCGTCCTGGAGCCTACCCACGAAGCCCCAGGTGAAGTGTTGACTTAATTGAACGCGTGCCAGATGGCCGGTCAGGTCGCTGGTCGCTTCGAAATGGACCAGGCGGCCGCAGCGGGTGCGGCCGGTGTAGCGGTTGGGGTCCTTCTTGGAGGGACCTTCCACCAGCACTTCCTCGGTGCGGCCGAGCTTCTCGCCGTTCTTCTCCATCGAGATGCCGTTCTGCAGCTCGATCAGGCGGTAGAGGCGGTCCATGCGGTCGTCCTCGGGCACCTGGTCCTTGAACAGGGCCCCCGGCGTGCCGGGGCGCGGCGAGTATGCGAACATGAAGGCGCTGTCGAAGCGCACCTCGCGCACCACCCTCAGCGTGTTCTGGAACTGCTCTTCGGTCTCACCGGGGAAGCCCGTGATGATGTCGGTGCTGATGGCCAGCCCGGGGATGGCCGCGCGCATGCGCGTGGCCAGGTCGATGAACTCCGCGCCGGTGTAGCCGCGCTTCATCCGCTTCAGGACGGCGTCATCGCCCGACTGCAGCGGCAGGTGAACCTGCTCGCACATCGATTTGTTGGCCGCCATCGAGTCGATGACGCGCTGCGTGAAGTAGGCCGGATGGGGACTCGTGAAGCGCAGCCGATCCAGGCCGGGAGCGTCGCGCAGCCCGTCGATCAGGTCGGCGAAGTCGCTCTTGGGCTCGAGGTCGCGCCCGTAGTCGTTGACGTTCTGGCCCAGCAGCAGCACTTCGCGGTGCCCCTCGCGCGCCAGTCGGCGGACTTCGCTGACGACCTGCATGACGGGGCGGCTCTTGAGCCGTCCGCGCACGTAGGGCACGATGCAGAACGTGCACCACTGGTCGCAGCCCATGCTGATGGTGACCATGGCCGAGAACCGGCGCGTGGGGCGGGCCAGCAGGTCGAACGTGTCGCCCATCTTGTCCACCTTGGCGAAGCGCCCGGCGCCGCCCTGGACCTTCAGCACCATCTCGGGCAGGTCGCGCACGTTGTGGGTGCCGAGCACCAGGTCGACCTGCGGGAACCGCTCCAGGAACTGCTCGCCATCCTTCTGCGCCAGGCAACCGACCACGGCCAGCACCTGGTTGGCGCGCGCCTGCTTGTAGCGCTTGAAGTCGCCCATCCGCCCGTAGACCTTCTGGTCGGCGTTGTCGCGGATACAGCACGTGTTGAACACCGCCACGTCGGCGTGCTCGGCGTCCTCGGAGGCCGCCAGCCCCATGCCCTCGAGCATGTGCGCCAGCAGCTCGGAGTCGTACTGATTCATCTGACAGCCGTAGGTCTGCAGATAGTAGGTTCCCAGCCTGGGAATGGTGGTTTCGGGGATAGCCAACATCTCAGGCTGAACTATAGCGTTTCGAGCCGCATGAAAGCAAGAGGGCCGGTTTCCCGGCCCTCGCTTGCTTTAGTTCGAGGCCATCTGCTTCTTCAGGGTTTCGATGGCTTTCTTGAGCTGGGTGTCGTTCTTTTCCTTACCCACGTAGCGGGGCTCCATCTTCAGGGCCACGTCGGGCTCGATGCCCTTGTGGTCGATGACTTTGCCCGAGGGCGAGTAGAAGCGGGCGATGGTGATCTTGATGGCGGAGCCATCGGGGAAGGGGTAGAGCTGCTGCACGGAGCCTTTGCCGAAGCTGTGCGAGCCGACCAGGGTGGCAATCTTGTGATCGCGCATCGCACCGGCGGTGATCTCGCTGGCCGAGGCCGAGTATTCGTTGATCATCACCACGGTGGGCACGGTGCCCCCCTCGCCGGTGATGCTCGAGTTGTAGTCGCGGCGGTTGCCGCTGCGGTTGATGGTGTAGACCACCAGGCTGCCCTTCTTGGTGAACTGCCCGACCACGCCCACCGCGGCGTCGATGTAACCGCCACCGTTGTTGCGCAGGTCGATGATCAGGGCCTTGGCGCCCTGGGCCAGCATGTTCTGAGTCGCGTTCTGCAGCTCTTCGCTGGTGTCGGCGCCGAACTGGCGCAGCCGGATGTAGCCGATCTGGTCGGGCAGCATGTGGCTGCTGACCGAGACCACCTTGATCTGGTCGCGGGTCACCGAGAAGTCCAGCGGAGCGGCCGAGCCCTTGCGCTTGATCGTCAGGTTGACGGCCGTGCCCTTCTCGCCGCGGATGGCGGCCTGGGCCATGTCCAGGGTGATGTTCTTGGTGTCCTTGCCGTCGATCTTGATGATCGCGTCGCCGGCCTCGAGGCCGGCTTTGGCGGCCGGGGTGCCCTCGATGGGCTCGAAGATGGTCAGCTGGTTCTTGTTGTCCCGGTCGAGCTCGATGTAGATGCCGATGCCGCCGAAGTCGGTGGCCTGCATCTGCTCCTGAAGCTTGCGATACTCGTCCGGCAGCATCAGCACGGTGTAGGGATCCTTCGTGCCATCCAGCATTCCGTAGATGGCGGCCAGGGTCAGGAGGCGCCTGTCCACCTTGGTGCCGTACATATCGTAGAGCTGGGTCAGCACGTTCTTGGTCTTGTCCAGGCGCTTCAAGCCGTCGGGGGAAACCTTGGCCTGCTTGAGCAGGTTGGCCACCTCGGACTTCAGACTGGCGAACAAGACATCCTGGTCGATCTTCTGCACGAACGACTGGTTGATGTGGTAGTAGACGTTCTTGAAGTAAGCCTCATCGGGAGCGAACTCCATCAAATCGGGGTTCTTGAGGAACTTGGAGTAGTTGCGAGGCTCGAGCTGGGGCTCTTTCTTTTTCGGGTCTTTGGGATTCTTGGGGTCCTTCGGATTCTGAGCCAGCTCGGGAGCCTTCTCGGGCGGACCGTCGGCCGGATCGTTGACGAAGGTCCCGACCTTCTCGTCCGGGATCGAATTGGGGTCGAACGTGATGGTCACGTTGTCCGAGGAATCCCCGGTGGCAACGTCTGCCTGCGGGCCGTTCCCCTGCGCCAGAATGCCCGGCAGGCCATTGCCATGATCGCGCGTCATGGCCCATCCCAGGGCCAGGGTGGCGAGCAAGACCGCCAGGACCGATATCGTTAGTATTCCACCACGTCGCATTGGTCTATCTACCTCGAGTCATCAGGCGAATGTCGGCATGTCCACGAGGCCGGCGCCAGCGCAGGCGCGACACGAGACATGACCTTGTCCCTGGCAGTCGGCACAGGGAATTTTTTTCTTCCCCCCACAGTCGGGGCAGTCCGAAGTTGGCTTGGAGCCGCACCGGGGGCAGGGCAATTGCCCGCCCCCCTGGCAGCAGTCACAGGCCGTCTGGCCCGTGCCCGAGCAGAATTTGCACAGAATCTGGGTCAACTCAGTCCTCGTCTTCTCCCATGCGCGGATCGATGAGGCCGTAGCCACGCTCGCGCTTGTAGATGACGTTGATGCGAGAGTTCCCGCTGTTAAGGAAAGTAAAGAAGTTATGTCCGTGGGCCTCGAGCTCCTTGATGGCCTCTTCGACCGTCATGGGGGAAGCCTGGAACCGGTAAGTATGCTCGATGCGAGGAGCGTAGCTCTGGCCATTGCCCTTGCCGTTGCCACTCTTCTCAGGCGCAGCGGCCCTGGTCTCGCCCGAGTCTTCGGGGGTTTCGCCGTGAGTGCGCCGGGCGATCTGCTTGCCCTTTTGCTTCTTGAGCTGGCGCTCGAGCTTGTCGATCACGCGATCGACGGAGTTGTACATGTCCTTGGTGCGCTCTTCCCCCCGCATGTCGAAGCCGTTGCCGTGCACGGTGACCTCAACGATGTGCCAGTTACGCTCGGTGGTCATGGTCACGTCGGCGGAGATGATGGTGGCGGAATGATCGAAATGTCGCGCCACTTTTCCAACCCTGTCGGAAGCGTAGACTTTGAGGGCCTCGGTGACGTCGAAGTTCTTGCCTTTGACAGTTATCTGCAACTCGCAAGCCTCCTGGTGTTTTCTTACTTTCAATCTCTTCGGGGAACCCAGGGTTGCCCCTGCCGCCCCCCGGAGCCACATTTCCTCAAAAAACTGTGGAACTCTCAAGTTCTTTTTGATAGCATGAGACCACCGAAAAGTTCCCGATGCTCGAATCGACTTGCCCAGAACTCTTCAGCTCGATCCCCGCTCTGCGCCTGGAGCTGAGCCCACAGCTCTCCGCTTTTGGCGCTGAGCTGACGCGTCGTTTCGTCGCCCTGGCCGAGCGCCTGGCGCACGAATGCCGGTGTCCGGTTCCGGCACCCGAGGCGGTCACCGCCTCCTGGCTCAAGCCCAACAGCTATCGCATCCTCGTGGGCGGCGTTCTCAAGGCCACCGGCACGGCCTACCCCGGACGCCTCCTGGCGGTGGGCGTGCTGGCCGGCCTCAAGGGCAAACCAGACCTGGACCCCATCCGCGCCCTGCCGGGCACCTGGATCGACCGGCGCCTCAAGGGCTCGGCCGAATCGCGCGGAGCCCTGTTGTGCGAGCCGACCGAAATGGTCCTGCGGCACGTGGAGCGCACCCTGCGCCAGGTTCTCAACGAGCGCGCCCACTGGGGTAAAGTCTTCACCCAGGTGGCCCGCCTGATGGCCCGCAACTCCAACCTGGTGCAGCGCGCCACCCGCCGGGTCGGCAAGGAGGTCCTGCTGACGTCGCTGGCGGCCCTGGAGAACGAGGGCGTCACCTGCCCCGATCTGCCCGCCCTGCTCGACCGCGTGGCCAGCGCCGCCCCGCTGCGCTGCACCGCGCTGGAGTGCGCCGAGTGGATGCGCAGTCGGCTGCGCGCCAGTATCAGCAGCGATTACGTCCGCCAGGGCGTGCTCGAGTGCGTCACTCTGGAGCCAGCTCTGCAGCAGTGGCTGATCTGCCGTTCCATGAAGGGCCCGCTCAGCGTGGCCGACGCGCCCGTGCGCAAGCTACTGGCGACCTTGCGGGCGCAAGAACCCCCCGCGGTGTTGCTCACCGTCCCGTTCCTGCGCCCGCGCCTGGCGGGTCTGCTGCGCCCCTATCTGGAAGGCCTGCAGGTGCTCAAGACCGACGAGCTCGAGCCGGGCACGCGTCTTTCGGTGAAGGCCAATCCGGCGCTGGGCACGGCCCGCTGGCAGCTCCCCTGGCTCCTGCTTCGGCAGGGCGCTGCCGGACGCAAGATGATGCGCGAGCAGCTGGATGATTATGCCCGCCTGGCGCGCCAGACCGGACCCATCGAGCTGGCTCCGGAGCCCGCACCCGAAGCCCCTGCACCGGCTCCGCTGCGCTTGACCGGACCACAGACGGCAGCCGTCTTCCTGCTGGAGTGCCCCACCTGGCTGCTGCGCGAGGTTCTGAGCCGCCTGCACGCCCGTGAGATTCACCGCCTGGCTCAAGAGATGAGCCGCATGGGCCGTCAGAGCCTGCTCTACCGCGATCAAGTGCTGGAGGGCTTTCCGGGGTTAGGCCCGGAACAGTCCGATCCGGGTGCCATTACGGGCCACCTGCGCCGGCTGCTGAGCGGCGCAGCCACCGGTCCCATGCGCGAGCTGGCCACGGCGCTGATGGCGCTGGGCCCGAGCTACTCCGAAGTGGCGCGCCGAGTCTACGCGGAGCTGCCCCCCGACGCCTGCGAGCTTCTGCGGGCCGAGGTGGCCGAGCTGCGAGGCCTTTCGAACCTGGTTCCAGAGCCGACTCTGACTCGCTTTGCACGCTTCTACCGGGGAGAACGGCCGCGCTTTGGAGCTCTGTCCGGTCCCATCCTGAAAGATTGGCTGCACGCCGCGGTGCTGAGCGATCCGGCCGGGATGGCCCGCGCGCTCCTGACCACCTGGTACGGTCCCACGCTCTCGAGCTATCGCCACTGGGCCGCCAACGACCCGGGTCGAGCCGCCCGCTGGCTGCTGCGCTGGTGGGCCCAGGGCCCGGACGGAACCTTCGACCCCGCCGAGCAGGCGCGGGCGGCCTTCCAGTGCCTCGGTCACGAAGTGGCCCAGATGCTGCAGAGCTATCTGACCCAGGAGACCTGGGCCGACCTCACCCAGGGCCCGGCCGAAGAGGACTGGGTGCAAGCCGCCTCGCTCTGGCTGGCGAGCGGCGGAAGAGCCAGCTGCCAGGCCCGCAACTAGCTCCCACCGGTCGCCAGGCAGAGGTATGGCAAACGGCTGCTCCGAAATGACTAGAGGAGATGACTAGTGGCGAGCAGTTTGTTTCCAAGACCGTGTTCAAAGCTCAAGCTCTGGAGCTACTGCGCCAGGTTGAGTCGGGCCGCACGCTGGTGGTCACCGATCGCGGTCGCCCCGTGGTGCGTCTGACTCCTGTCAGGGCGATGAACGACGAAGAGATTCTAGCCGCGCTCCGAGGGTCGGTGATCCACTATGCCGAGCCGACTGAGCCCGTGGACCAGGACCACTGGGAAGCTCTGTCATGATACTGGCCGACACCCATGCGTGGATATTCTACTTGGATTCGCCCTCCAACCTGTCGACGCGGGCCCAGCGAGCACTGAATCGCGAAGTCAAGACCGGAGGTCGCATCGGGATTTCGGCTATCTCTCTGTGGGAGATCGGCTACCTGGAGAAGCGCGGCAGGCTGTCCCTGAGCCAGCCCCTGGACGAATGGATCGGACTCGGGTTGCAGTTATCGTTCGTCACGGTGCTCGCCGTAGACGGGTCCGTGGCACAAGAAGCGGCCCGACTCCCGGACGTGCATCGCGACCCGGCTGACCGATTCATCCTGGCGACCGCACGGCTTCAAGACGTGGCCGTTGTAAGTGCGGACAAGCGCTTTGCCGATTACCCGGGCGTAAAGGTCGTCTGGTAGCTCAGGGCTAAAGTCCAGATACCTACTTCTTGGCCGCGCCCCAGGCCTTGCGCACCTTGACCACGTAGCGCTGCGTTTCGGCGAACGGCGGGATGCCGCCGGCCTTCTCCACATTGCCGGGTCCGGCGTTGTAGGCCGCGATGGCCAGGTCCCAGTCGCCGAAGCGGTCCATCATCTGGCGGAGGTACTTGGCTCCGGCCTCGATGTTCTGCTCGGGGTCGAAGCGGTCGCGGCAGCCCAGATGGTAGGCGGTGCCGGGCATCAGCTGCATCAGGCCGCCGGCGCCCACGCACGAGACGGCGTTGGGATTGAAGGCGGACTCGACCTCGATGACGCCGCGCACCAGGCGCGGGTCCAGGTTGTACTTCTTGGCCTTGGCCATGATGATGGGCACGAGGTCGAGCTGCTCGACCGAGCGCTTGGCCACGTTCTTGTAGCCCACCACCGCATTCTGCGGGGCGGCGGAGGCGCCACGACTGGCCATCGAGCGGCGCTGGTGGCTGTAAACGGGCACTTTGACGTAGCGGGTCACCTGCACGCGCACCATGATGGGCGCCATCTCGCCCGAGAAGGCCTCCTCCTCGGAAGCGGCCGCGGCGGCAGGCTTGCTGGAGCGGATCAGCCCCAGGTTCTCCAGCTCTTCGGTGGAGAGGCGGAACAGGCCACCCTGCTCCTCGACCGGCATCAGGCTGCCGGAAATTCCCTCGCCCGGCACTTCGGCCGGTGTCTGGGCGGCGGCTCCGGTCCACATGACCATTCCCAACAATAGAGCCGCAAAGGTTCGGTTGATCTTCATAGAAAGACTTCTCCCCTTCCGTCCACCCAGGGACGGAACACTCATTCTATTCCGCCGGCGGGAGCCTGTCAAACGAAATTGACGAAAGTCAATTATGATCGGGCTTTGCGAAATCCAGACAGGGTCCGCAGCCGCCGCAGGTAGGGCCAGCGGAGCAGCATCAACAGGAAGAACATCCCGAAGAAGAACGCCGGCCAGAAAAAGTCGGCCTTCGTGATCCACGCCAGGTGGATGACCGAAAGGAAGCAGGCCAGGTAAGTCAGCCGGTGGAGGCGCTTCCAGTTGCGGCCCAGGCGCTTCATCCAGGGGCGCGTCGAGGTGACGGCCAGCGGAACGAGCATGAGAAAGACGGTCATCCCGATGAAGGCATAGGGCCGGTCGGCGATGACGCGCTCCAGCCAGCGCATCCGGAAGTTGTAATCCACCATGAACATCAAGAGGTGGAGGCTGGCGTAGAAGAAGGCATAGAGGCCGAAGCGACGCCGCTCGGCCGCGAACTTGCGCCACTTGAGCCAGGACTGGGCCGGTGTGCAGGCCAGCCCCAAAAACAGCAGGATCAGGGCCGCATAGCCGGTACGGGCGGTGATATCCCCGACCGGGTCGGTCAGGAAGCCGAAGGCCCAGTCGAACAACAACAGTGCCAGCGGGATCAGGCAGAGCGCGTCGACCAGACGGGGGCGCGTCAAAAGCAACGGGTCAGGTCCATTCCCGAATAGAGTGACGCGACCTGATCCCCATAGCCGTTGAACGGCAAAGTGATGCGCCGTTTGAACTCACCGATGCGCCGTTCGCTCTGCTGATCCCAGCGCGGGGTGGAGACGTCCGGGTTGACGTTGGCGTAGAAGCCGTAGTTCTTGGGGCTCATCCGCATCCAGAACGTGGAGGGCGCGTGCTCGACCAGGTCGATCCGCACGATCGCCTTGGGGCTCTTGAACCCGTATTTCCAGGGCACCGCCAGGCGCAGCGGGGCTCCATTCTGGGTGCTGATCGGCTTGCCATAGACGCCCGTGCAGAGCATCGTGAGGTCATGCATCGCCTCGTCCAGGCGCAAACCCTCGACGTAGGGCCAGGGGAGCTTCCCCATCAGGCCGCGCTGACCGGGCATCTCTTTGGGGCGCTGCAGCGACTCGAAGCGCACGTAGGCCGCACTCCCCATCGGCTCGACCATCTCCAGCAAACGGCGCAGCGGGAGGCCCTCCCAGGGAATGACCATCGACCAGCCCTCGACGCAGCGGTGGCGGTAGACGCGCTCCTCGGTCTCCATCAGCAACAGCTCGTCGATGTCAAAGGTGCGCGGCTTGTGGCAAAGCCCCCCGACCTGCACCGTCCAGGGCCGCAGGTGCAGCTTGGCGACGCGCTTGTAGACTTTCTCCTTGTCCTGGCCGAACTCGTAGTAGTTGTTATAGCGTTGAATACGGGTCAACGGGGTGGCCGGGTTGCCCAGCTCGTCGGCATAAGGATTGGGGAAGCGCTTGCGGCGCTGGTGGGCGTTGACCGAAGCTCCGCCCAGGCCCACGGCCATGGCGCCCAGCGCCAGCAAGAACTGCCGCCGCGACACGTACAGACCCTCCGAGGTTATCTGGCTGGGGGGCATCTTCACTGTTCTGGAATTATACTGCGGGCGAGGGTGCCGTCCTGCCGCGCTTGAGCCCTTGAGCCCGCCCTCCGCGCCGGGTGGCGATCAGCTCTCCCAGGATGGAAACCGCGATCTCCTCGGGCGTTTCGGCACCGATATCGAGCCCGATCGGCGCGTGAATTTTCTCCAAAATTTCGGGCGGAACCCCTTCGCGCTCCAGGTCGGCGAAGACGGCGCCGGTTCGGCGCCGGCTGCCGATCATTCCCAGGTAACCCCACGGTTTGTCCAGCACGGCGCGCAGGCACTCCTCGTCGTGCTTGTGACCACGGGTGACCAGCACGATATGGGTGCGCGGCGTGACCTCCAGCGAGGCGAAAACCTGGGCAAAGGGGCGGCAAACCACCTCGTGGGCCTCGGGAAACCAGCGCGCGTCAGCGAATACCTCACGGTCGTCCACCACGGTGACCTCGAAGCCGCACAGGGCGGCCATGCGCGTGAGGGGACGCGCGATGTGACCGGCCCCGGCGATCACCAGCGAGGGAGCGGCCTCGAGCAACTCGACGAACACGTCCTGGCCGCCCACCGACTCGACGCGGTGGCCGCGTCCCGGCAGGCGGGCCAGCAACTCGGCGTCCAGTTCTGGGGAGCCCAGCGTGCCCACCAGGCCGGTGCGCGTGTAAAGCAGGCGCTCCCCCGCCACCGGATCGGTCGGGCGCGGCACCTTCCAGGCGGGAGGGCCGGTCGGTCCCAGCCGCGTGAGCACGGCCAGGGTCTCGCCGCGCTCCAGCTCGCCCACCAGGCGAGCCGCCAGCTCGCGCGCGCGCTCGGGGCGCCACAGGTCGACCAGCACGTCCAGCCGGCCTCCACAGACCTTGCCGTCGTCGGTATCCAGAGCCTCGGTCAGGTCGACGTGCACCTCGCGGGTGCGTCCGTCGCTCAGGCAATCCTGGGCCTCTTGCCAGACCTCCGCTTCGCCGCACCCGCCCCCGACGGTCCCGGCAATGGAGCCATCGGAGTCGATGAGCATCTTGGCTCCGACCTCACGCGGCGTGGAGCCCCAGGCGCGCACGATGGTGGCCACGGCCACGGGCCGATCGGCCTGCAATCGCCGTTCCAGCTCGAAGTAGAGTTTTTGCTCCAGAGGGGCCTGATCGGCGTAGCGCAAATCAGGTGGCCGAGGTCACCAACTGGCCCGGCGGCGGAGCGGTCTGCGTGAGAGGGAAGTGCTGGCGCAGCCAGGCCAGGAACTGCGTGGGCTCGGTATCCGCCCAGCGGGCCAGCCGCGCGATGTTCTCCTCGGTGTTGGTTCCGACTTGCTTCTTGATCTCCGGCGGCAGGTTGGCGCGGGCAAAGGCGACCACCGGCGCGATCAAGTTGCGACCGCTACCCCGGATGCTCGAGCCTGCCTCCACGTAACCCTCGCGAAAGTCTTCCTTCATCGCCCCCATCAGGCGCGACGAGGTCCCGGGCGGCAGCAGCATCAGCAGCACCCACCCTTTCTGGGCCTGAGTCAGCTGTTTGTAGCGCGTGGAGACGGCCGCCACCTCGCGATTGCGGATCCACCACATCGCCAGCACGAGCGGTGCCAGCAAACCCACGACTTCATACCAGTGCAGTTGATCGAACATTTAGAAATTCGGCTTATCCTTGAGCGCAAGCGTCGTTTCCAGCAATTTCGGCTTGTCCGGATTGAGCCCTTTCGCGATCGCCAGGTAGTAGGCCATCAGCTGCAGATAGACCATGATCGGAAGCATTCGGGTGATCTCGGTCAGACCGGTCTTGAGCTCCACCACGAACTCGGAGCGACGAATGGCCTGGGTGGCTTCCTCGCAGATCACGAAGCGCGGGGCGCGCGACTGCGAGATGTAGGTCAGCGACTCTTCTTCGAAGGCGCGCAGGGTATCGGACTGGATGGCCACGACCAGGTTGAGATTGGTCAGCCCGCAGTGGTTGCCGTGGCGATATTCGAGCGGCTGCTGATACTCGCCGGGAATGCCCACCATCTCGCGCATCTTGAGCGACCCCTCGGCCGCCAGACCCAGGTAGGCTCCCGAGCCGAGGTAGGCGGCGTGCTGGGGGGGAGGCTTGATCTGTCCGATGCCGCGCACGCGGTCGGCGATGGCCTTGGGGTCGACCTTCTCGGGCACGGTATTGAGCTCGTGCAGCAGCGCATCCGCCTTGCCCTGCGCCAGAAAGCAGGCCAGCACGATGGAGGTGAGCAGCATGCAGGTGACGCTCTTGGTGGCCACCTGGCCGAACTCGTCGCAGCCGTCGAGCTTGAAGTTCTGATCGCACAGGGTGGCCAGCGTGCCGCCCGACACGGTGAGCGAAAGGGCCTTGCAGGGCTGGTTCATCTTGCGCAACTTCTCGACGGCCCAGTTGGTCTCGGAGGTCTCGCCCAGGCGCGACATCGGGATCAGCAGCGTCTTGATGCGCGGGTCGTAAGGCGGGCGGTTGAGGTAGAGCATCTCGCTCGAGGGCAGGGCTACGGCGTTGAGGCCCGAGACGCGGTGGGTCACGCGGGCGGCGGCCAGGGCCACGTTGTAGGCCGAGCCGGCGCCCAGGAAGACCACCTGGCCGAAATTCTCTCCCCGCAGCCAGCCCTGGATGGCCTCGCGGCCCCCCGCCAACCGGTTGAGCGTCTCGCGCCACAGGCGGGGCTGGTCGTTGATCTCGTTATAGACCGCCTGTCCCTTTTGGTAGAGCATCTATGCCTCCAAGCTCGGTGCCTGCAAAGTAGTATTTCAGGATGTCCCCAAAGTTCTTGCCCTCGCGGGCCTGGCCGAGAGCGCCCCACTGGCACATCCCCACGCCGTGACCCCAACCCTGACCCCGGAAGCAGAACCCGCCGGGGCGCTCCTCCACCTCGAAGCGGGTGCTGTACAGGGCCTTTCTCAGGCCCTGCTCGTTCCTTCCAAAAAGGTAACGACGCATATCATCGCCCCGAAGCTCCGGACCACCCTCCAACCGTAACCGCTGCACGCGACCGCTCGCATCGCGCTCGGCCACGGCCAGAGCCGTCAAGGGTTGAAGCGGCTTCCCCAGCGAGCGCTCTAGCTCCTGCCGTAACTCGTCGGCCGTGACCTCCAGCGTCCAGCGAAACAGCGGCGAGGCCTGACAATACTCGCAGGCCACCGCCTTGAGGTAGGCCACGGGCAATCCCGCGTAAACACGCTCTTTGTCCTCGGTGGAGCCGCCGCAGGTAGAGCAGTAGAGCACGTCCCGCGCGAGCTTCCCCTGATAGAGCAAGACGACGCCGGCCGTCTCGCGCACGGCCTGCGTGGCCAGCGGCTCCTCGGCCGCGATGCCGCCGTAGACCTGCGATCTGTCCGTGGCGGTGAAGTCCCAAGGCTTGCTCGGGCGCAGATGGGCCAGCGCCCAGGTGCGCGCCACCACGGCCTGAGCCTTCTCGGCCTCGAGCTGGTCGCTGGAGAGCTCACGGGGGACCACGCCGCAGAGGTAGTCCTCCAGGCTCAAGATATTGACCACCTGGACCTTTCCGTTCTCACGGAGCACCTCCAGCCGGCCGCGCCACCTCGGGTCGGGCGGGAGCACCTCGTGAGCCGGTCCCGTGGCGGGCACCGGGTAGGTGAGCAGCACGCGCACGGATGGGTCGCCCGTTGCCGGAATCTGAGCCTGCAGGGGGGCCAGGAGAAGCAGCAGGATCAGGAGCCGCACTGCGCCTTCCAACGGAGCAGATGGTCGGCCAGCACCAGGGCCATCATCGCCTCCACGATCGGCACGGCCCGGGGCAGCACGCATGGATCGTGGCGCCCCCTGGCGGCCAGCTCGGTGTCCTGGCCCTTTGCGTCCACGGTGTCTTGCTTCTTGGCGATGGTCGCGGTCGGCTTGAAGGCCACGCGGATGACCACGTCCTCGCCGTTGGAGATGCCTCCCTGCACGCCCCCCGAGTGGTTCGAGCGCGTGCGCACGGTGCCGCCGTCGTTGTAGAACGGATCGTTGTGCTGCGAGCCCGTCAGGTAGGTGCCGCCAAAACCGCTTCCCACCTCGAATCCTTTGACCGCGGGAAGGCTGAGCATGGCTTTGGCCAGCTCCGCCTCCAGGCGGTCGAAGACCGGCTCGCCCAGGCCCACCGGGACGTTGCGCGCCACCGCCTCGATCACGCCTCCCACCGAGTCGCCAGCCTCTTTCAAGGCGTGGATCTTCTCCACCATCTTCCGGGCCACGACTGGATCGGGGCAGCGCACGATCTGCGCCTCGACCTCCTCGCGGGTCACCCGAGCAGGGTCGACGGCGGCCTCCAGATCGTGGATTCGACGGACCCAGGCGACGATCTCCACCGGCTGGATCAACTTGCGCGCGATCGCCCCCGCGGCCACGCGGCCCACCGTCTCGCGCGCGCTGGAGCGACCGCCTCCACGATGATCCCGAATGCCATACTTCTGCTGGTAGGTAAAGTCGGCGTGGGACGGGCGGAAGACATCCTTGAGGTGGTCGTAGGCCTGCGGCTGCTGGTCCTTGTTGTGCACGAGCAGCGCGATCGGCGTGCCCAGCGTTTGCCCCTCGAAGATTCCGCTCAGAATGTGGACGGCATCGGTTTCGTCGCGCGGCGTCGTGACGGAGCTCTGCCCCGGTCGCCGGCGGTCGAGCTCGACCTGGACTTCGCTTTGCGAGATGGCGATTCGCGGCGGGCACCCATCGACGATCGCCCCGACCGCCCCTCCGTGGGACTCGCCAAAAGTCGTGACGCGAAACAGCTTGCCGAACGTGTTGCCCATTGGGGGCGGGTTATCGGCTTTGGGGTGCGAGTCCTGCTCGGTTGCGATGGCTCTTTTCTAAGGAAATCGGGGGAATAAACGGGAATCGGGGGAACCGTATGCCGCAAAGCCAATCCTAAAACATTCTTTAGAATCCGTGGCCTGAAACATTTCCAATATTCCCAACAATTCCCCCGATTTCCCTTTAGTAAGCTCGCCCCTGCGCAAGCCATCGCCAGGATAGATCCGCGCAACACGGAAGCCCGCATACAATGCTCTGGACCAGACGTGGCCTCCTCAAGACCGGTGCGGCGCTCGCCGCCAGTCTGGCGCTCGCGAGAGAAGTCAAACCCCAACAGCGCCCCAACGTCCTGGTTTTGCTCAACGACCAGGAGCGCTATCCGCAGCACTGGCCGCACGGCAAGCTGGACGAGCTGATGCCCAGCTGGCGCCGCCTGCGCCAACACGGGATCACCTTCCACCGGGCCTACACGGCCAGCGCCATGTGCTCGCCCAGCCGGGCCTGCATGCTGACGGGCGAGTACAGCAACGTGAACAAGGTGCCGAAACTGGACCCGGAGCACGTGCTGCCGGCCTTCCCGCAGCTGCCCAACATCGTTAGCCTGATGGAAGAGGCGGGCTACGACGTGGCCTACCGCGGCAAGTGGCACCTGAGCTTCCCGATGGGGTTCACGGGCGGGCCGCCTTCGACCGAGATCTGGACCGAAAACGACAGCACCACGCTGGCCCAGCGCTACCGCGCGGTGGGCTGGGATCCGCCCGACGCCGGCAACAACGCGTTCAACAGTCCCGCGGCTCGCAAGACGCTGGGGGGCGGCGAGGCCAATAACGACGGCCGCTTCACGCAGGACGTGCTGGACTACCTGGACGGCGTCAAGCAGTCCGACCGGCCGTTCTTCCTGTTCGTCTCGCTGGTGAATCCGCACGACATCGCCTACTTTCCGGATGGCTATCAAGAAGCGGGCTACACCCTCGAAGACCAGGGAGTCGAGCTACCCCCGAACTACCAGGACGCCTTCGACGGCAAGCCCAGCATCCAGAAGGCGTTCCGCCAGGCGTATGACCAGAAGTCCCCGGTGCAAGATCCCCGCGGCTTCGTCAATTTCTACGCCCAGCTGCACCAGACGGTCGAGCCGCACCTCGAGAAAATTCTCGACAAGCTCGACACGCTGGGGCTGACGGACGACACGATCATCATCCGCACCGCCGACCACGGCGAGATGGGCCTCTCGCACGGCCTGCGCGAGAAGGCCTACAGCGCTTACGAGGAGACCATCCACGTGCCGCTGGTCATCTCCAACCCGAAGCTCTTCCCCGAGCCGCGCGAGACCCACGCGCTCTACAGTCATATCGACCTGGTGGCCACGCTGGCCGAGCTGGTGGGGGCGCGCACCGTGGGGGTGGGCAAGAGCCTGGTGCCCGTGCTGAAAGGCGCCGCCGAGAAGGTGCAAGACGACGTCTTGTTCTGCTTCGACGACTCGTTCATTCTGCCGGAGAATACGCCCGGCTCGCACATTCGCGCGCTGCGCGATGGGCGCTGGACTTACGCGGTCTACTACTCGCAGGACGGCAGCCAGCTGGAATACGAGCTGTACGACAACGAGAGCGACCCGGGCCAGCAGCGCAACGTGGTCTACGAGCTGCGCGAGGAGTGGCACCGGATGCACGAGCGGCTGAGCGCCAGGCTGGATGAGGCCAACGCCGCGCCGGCCGAGTTCACCTGGCCCTCAGTGGAGGCACTGGGCCAGCAGTTCGGCCGGGTGGAGAGCCTCGATGCCGGCCAGGCTCTGCATCTGGGTTCGGCATGAGACCCCGGCGGCGACCACCACGCCGCCCGCCTGCACGGTGGCGCGGGCGGCCGGCAGCAGGCGGCGCTCGGCGAGCTTGACCGACAGGTCGTAGTGCTCGCGCTCGTAGCCGAAAGAGCCCGCCATGCCGCAACAGCCCGAGTCGACCTCGGTCACCTGGCAACCGGGCAGCTGGCGCAGCACCTTCAACGCGGGACCGGTCCCGACCAGGGCTTTCTGGTGGCAGTGGCCGTGCAGCAGGACGCTTTGCGGAGCCCGCCGCAGAGGCAGCTCGTGGTCGGCCAGGAACTCCTCGAGCGTGAGGCCGGGCAGCGTGGGCACGCCGAGCGCGGGGAACTCGTCGCGCAGCGTCAGGATGCAGCTTGGCTCCAGGCCCACCAGCGGCATGTCCAGGTCTTTCAGGCGGCGGTAGTTCTCCTGGGCCAGGTGGCGGGCGCGGCCGACCAGGCCTTTGGAGAGCGAGGTGCGCCCGCAACAGACGTTGGGCGCCAGCACCACCTCGTAGCCGAGGGCCTCCAGCACCTGCTGCGCGGCCCGGGCGGGGCCGTGGTGGCCATATTCGCAGAAGGTGTCCAGGAACAGGGCCACGCGCTTGGCGGCAGCCCGGGAGCGAAATGCCTTCCGAAAGCTCGGGACGAACGTCAGTGGCGGGCGCCGGGTCTCGATGCCCGCCAGCCCCGCCAGCGGCCAGGTCAGTCGCGAGACCACGTTGGAGAAGGGTAGCAGGGCCGAGCCGACCCGATAGGCCAGGTCCGCGTGCCCGAACAGCTGGTTGCGCAGCGGCAGCGTGCTGCTGCCGAGAAACTCCAGCTTCAGGCGGGTCATGTCCACGCTTGAGGGGCATTCCGACTTGCAGGCCTTGCACTCGAGGCAGAGGTCCAGCGCCTCGTGCAGCACGGGATCGTCGCGCTGGATGTCGCCCACCAGCGCCGCCCGCAGCAGGTTGGCGCGCCCGCGCGTGGAGTGCATCTCGTCGCGGGTGACCATGAACGAGGGGCACATCGTGCCCTTCTCGAGCTTGCGGCACACGCCCGCGCCGTTGCATTGCTCGATCGCGTGCCGGTAGCCTTCGGGGCCGCCCCAGTCGAGCACCGGCAGCGGCTGCAGGCGAGGGGGCTTGCGCAGATGCTCGGTGAGCTCCCCCACCTCGACGATCTTGCCCGGATTCATCAGCCCGCGCGGGTCGAAAGCGCGCTTGACTTGGCGGAACACCTCGTAGAGCTCGGGGCCGAACAGCTCCTTCAGCTTGCCTCCGCGCGAAAGGCCGTCGCCGTGCTCGCCAGAGAGCGAGCCGTGGAACTCCTCGACCAGGCGGGCCGTGGCCGCGCTGATCGCGCGCATGCGCTGCAGATCCGCCGGGTCCTCGACGTCCAGCAGCGGGCGGATGTGCAGCACGCCCACGCTGGCGTGCGCGTAGTAGGCCGCCGTGGTGCCGTGCTCGGTCATCAGCGCCTGCATCTGGCGCACGAACGGCAGCAGGTTCTCGGGCGGCACGGCGCAGTCTTCCACGAACGCCACCGGCTTGCGCTTGCCCTGGAGGCCCATCAGCAAGGGAAGTCCGGCTTTGCGGATACGCCAGATCGAGTCCTGGCCGGCCTGATCGTAGAACGCCGCCGAGGGCGTCTTCAGGCGGGCCGCGGCTTTCTGGACGCGCGCCGGCAGCTCGTCGGGGGTGCCCTGGAACTCCATCACCAGCATCGCCTCGGGGTCGCCCTGGATGAAGCCCGCGTCGCGACTCGTCCCCAGCTGGTTCTTGGCCAGGCGCAGCAGCATCTGGTCGAGCAGCTCGATGGCGCTGGGCTGCTCCTCGAGCAAGACCAGGTTGGCCTCCAGGGCCTCCTCCAGCGATTTGAACTGAAACACCAGCAACGCCGTGGCCGGGGGCAACGGCACCAGGTCGAGCTGCAGACGGCTGATGACGCCCAGCGTGCCCTCGGCGCCTACCACCAGAGGGGCGAGCGAGAAACCCTGCGGCCGGCGGGCCTCGGGAGCCATCTTGCCTTCCCACGGGGGGACGTCCCACCCGATGGCGCGCAGCCCCGCCAGCATGGCGTCGAGATTATAGCCGGACACGCGCCGCAGCAGGCGCGGGAAACGGTCGGCGATGAGCTGCGCGTTGTCCTTCACGAGCGCTGCGATGGCCTTCTCGAGGGGACTTTCCGGTTGCGGTTTCTCAACGAGGTCGTGCTCGCCCTCGGCGGCGAGCAGGGTCATCCCCAGCACATGATCGACGGTCTTACCGTAGCGCAGCGAGCGGGCGCCCGAGGAGTTGTTGCCCACCATCCCGCCCAGACCGCAGTGGTCGGCGGTCTGCGGGTCGATGGGGAACTGCAGCCCGTGGGGCTTGAGCCAGCTGTTGAGCTGCCCCAGCACAAGTCCCGGCTCCACCTCGATTCGGCGCTCCTCTTTGGCGAAACTGAGGATGCGGTTCAGGCTCTTGGAGCAGTCCAGCATCAGGCAGGGGCCCACGGTCTGCCCCGCCAGGCTGGTGCCGCCGGCGCGCGGCAGCAGCGGCACGCCGCGCTCGCAAGCGAGGCGCACGGTGGTGCGCAGGTCCTCCTGGTCGGCCGGCACCACCACTCCCAGGGGCTCGATCTGGTAAAGGCTGGCGTCGGTGGCGTAGAGCCGTCTCTGCGCGGGCCCGAAGAGCAGGTCGCCGCGGAGGGCCGCTCTCAGCTCGCGCTCGAGGTCACTGGCTGGCACTGCGCGTGGCCAGCACCTTCGTGCCGTCGAGCACCTCGATGGTGCCCTTGACGAACTGGCGTCCGGGGTTGATGTAGGGCGGGGCCCAGTAAAGGAATTCCTTACCGGGCTTGAGCTCGGGCAGAGTCTCGGTCTGGTTCATCAACTCTTTCCCGTCGGCCCGCGCGACGTAGACCACGTGCACCGTGAGCTTGCTCAGGGACGCTTTGGTCTCGTTGCGGATGACGGCCGAGACGCGGAGCGTGGGCTGGCGCATCGGATCGTAGTTGGGGTCGTTGGGATAGCTGTTGTAGTCGTCCTCGCGGAAGACGATGTCTTCGACGCTGACGATCGGCTGAGCCAGTGCGATGCTGGCCAGGCAGAGGAGCACGAGAAGCTTGCGCAGCATGTTCAGTCCTTCTTCCGTTGGTAGAGTGCCGACAGGATGTCCGACGGCTTGACGGCCTGCTGGTCGCGGTTGAGCGACTCTTGCAGCAGCTTGAGGTGGCCCCACATGGCGCGCACGTCGGAAAAACGTTGCTTGGGCTCGATCTTGAGGCAGGTCGCGAGCATGTCCTCCATCTTCTTACTGACATCCTCGCGCAGCGTGCGGATCGGGGGGACGCGAAACTGAAAGCGGTCCATCTGGGCCCGGGTCAGGCACCAGTAGAGCGTGGCACCCAGGGCGTAGACGTCGCCGCGTGGCTCGGCGCCTCCCCCGGAATACTGCTCGGGAGGAGAGAAGCCCGGGGTGACCATGGAGAAACGGCTCTTCTGGGCCGTCTGCACGGAGTGGCGCGCCAGGCCGAAGTCGATGACGGCCAGGGTGTCGTCGTACTTGACGATCACGTTGGAGGGCTTGAGATCGCCCAGCACGATGGGATGGGGACGCTGCTCGTGCAAGAAGCTGAGCACGTCACAGAGCTCCATCCCCCACTTGACGACCTGAGCCTCGCCCACGTCGTCGCGCCCCATGACGTGGTCCTCAAGGGTCTTGCCGGGAAGCCATTCCAGGGCCAGATAATAGCAGGGCCCCTCGGCGAAGAACTCCACCACGCGCGGCAGGTTCTTGTGGCTCAGGGTCATCAGGAAGGCCGCCTCCTGGAGGAAGCTGGCGTTGAGGGCGTTGTACTCGGCGGGGGTAAACGTATCGGTGCGGATCTGCTTGAGGGCCACGAGGTTGCCCTTCCACTGCAGATCGCGCGCGAGGTAGACCCAGGCGAAGCTGCCCTTGCCCAGGGCGGAGAGGACCTTGTAGCGGTCCTTCAGCAGGGCTCCGTTGGGCAGGCGCTCCATCAGAATGCTGTTCTAAGGGGCCGCGAGCGGTCCCTTCAGCGGTAGTTCTGGCTGGGCGGGAACAGGTTGGCGCACATGCCCCCGAAGCCGGCCATCGGAATGGTCAGGACGTAGCCGAGCAGGCTGAGCGGTGAGAAATCGAAGTTGCACATGAAGAAGCTGGCCACCAGCGACAGACAGCCGACGGCCATTCCGTGGCGCAACCCATCGCGTCCGGCCAGGCGCGCGGCGACGAAGCCGCCCAGGGCGGTGATGCCGATGCCGACGATCATCAGGAGCAGGTTGAGCGGCAGCGGGTCCTCGATGCGCTCGGCCAGGCATACGCTGGAGCTGCCAGGATTGTAGAGCACGATCAGCAGGGCAAAGAGGAAGAGGTAGGTACCTCCCATGTCGGACAGAAATCCCGTCATTACGGCTCTCAGGTTGAGCGGCTCGTTCGTTTTCATGCGGGGGCGCCTCCTCGGTGCTGTCGTTGCATGACAGATTGGCCGTAGGCTTACGTTTCCCCTGTCTTAGAAGCGGGGAGCGTGACCGAAGTGGGGCAGCACCTGGGCCCCCAGCCCGTTCCAGGCGCTGTGCAGGTCATCGTTGGCCAGCGACATCTCGGCCGCGAACGCGCCCCCAAACCCGCCCTCGCTCACGTTCCCGCTGCTCTGCGCCGGCCGCGCCTGGAAGTTGCCATAGGCGAGGTTGGCGTTCTGCGGGACGAAGTTGGTGCGGGAGACGTTCATTCGGGTTCCTCCGGGAGTTGTGGGGGGTCTGTCCTTTATACCCCCCTCGAGTGAACTGACAGTGAATTCGGGGTTACCAGGGGGTGACAATTGTTAACTTTTTGCGACGCCCCAAGAGTCGAACAGGGTTTCCCGATGTTGATCTGGCGCAATTTTGACGAGTGTTAACTTTCGTCGCAAACGAGGGCCAGTGAGGGCGCGCTCACGAAAAGTATCGGGCGTCGGACAAATTTCCGGTCAAAGGTGCTCGAGCCGGTCAACCATATCGTCGGCCGTCAGAACCTGGTGCGCAAGCTCAAGGTCCCGAACCAACTCGCCGATACTCCGCTCTTGCGGAAGATAGATGACGCCACAGTGCGGGATGGCCGTGTATGCCAGGGTGAGGAAGTCCTGGTCGTGAGTCACCAGTACCCGACCCAGTTCCTGCGCATGGGCGAGGTGTGCGGGGTCCGGCAGTCCTCGACGTCCGAGCTCGTGCACTGTGACGACATCGATACCCCTTTGTCGCAATCCATCCGAAACTGCTTGGGGCAGATTCTCATCGAGATAAAAGCGAAGCTCATGCACGCATGGGGAGACGAGAGGGGTGCTCTTTTGTCCACTCTTCGGAACGCTGGGCATCCCGGCGAAGATCTTCGCGGATCTCTTCGATGTGATCGAAGTAGTAGGCCAGTGCGGCGTGGACCTGGCTGAGGGACAAGTGAAACTCTCGCGCGATCTGGTCGGGGGTCCATCCCTGTCGCTCGGACCAGACAGCGACATCCTGCACTCGGACACGTGTGCCATCGAGACGAGGTCTTCCCGCGCAAGTGTCTGCCGTCTTCACGATATAGGGATAGTCCATAGTGGCTCCATTGTAGCGCAGGGATTGCGCGATGTCACGCAACGTCCAGCTTGCTTCCTTTTCAGAGCTTGACCCCCCGTAACCGCAGCGCGTTGGCGATCACCGATACGCTCGACAGGCTCATCGCGGCCGAGGCGAACATCGGGGTCAGCAGGCCGAAGGCGGCCAGGGGAATGCCCAGCGCGTTGTACAGGAAGGCGAAGGCCAGGTTCTGGCGGATGTTGCGCAGCGTGGCCTGCGAGAGGCGGCGCGCGCGCAGCAGCCCGCGCAGGTCGCCCTGCAACAGGGTGACATCGGCGGACTCGATGGCCACGTCGGTGCCGGTGCCCATGGCCACGCCCACCTCGGCCTGGGCCAGCGCGGGGGCATCGTTGATGCCGTCGCCAGCCATGGCCACCTTGCGCCCATCGGCCTGCAAGCGCTCCACCGCCGTGCCCTTCTGGGTGGGCAAGACCTCGGCCACCACTTCGTTCATGCCGAGCTGCCGCGCCACCGCCTCGGCCGAGACGCGGCTGTCGCCCGTCAGCATCACCAGGCGCAAACCCTCGGCGCGCAGATCGGCCAGCGCCTCGCGGGTACCCGGCTTGATGGGGTCGGAAACCCCCAGCACCCCGCTCGGCTCGCCGTCGACCGCCACCAGGATCACCGTCATGCCCTGCTCCTGGAACGGGCGGGCCTGCTCCACCAGCGCCGACGAGGCGATGCCCAGCGTCTTGAAGAGCGCGGCGTTCCCCAGGGCCACCTTCCGGCCCTCGACGATGCCCACCACGCCCTGGCCGGGCTCATACTCGAACGAAGTCGGAGCCACCAGCTCTTTAGCCCCCGCCGCGATGGCCGACGCCACCGGATGCTCGCTGCTCTGCTCGAGAGACGCCGCCAACCGCAGCACGTCCGCAGACACGCCGATCTCGGTCAGAGTGGGCCTCCCCAAGGTCAACGTGCCGGTCTTGTCCAGCACGATCGTGTCCACCCGGGCCAGCTTCTCGAGCGCCTCGGCATTCTTGATCAAGAGTCCCGCCTGGGCGCCGCGTCCGGTGGAGACCATGATGGACATCGGCGTGGCCAGGCCCAGCGCGCACGGGCAGGCGATCATCAGCACCGCCACCGCGTTCATCACGCCGCGAACGGGGTCGCCCAGGGCTGTGTAAACCACGAACGTGAGCAGGGCGATCGCCAGCACCGCCGGCACGAAGATCCCGGCCACCTGGTCGGCTAGCTTCTGGATCGGGGCCCGACTGCGCTGCGCTTGGCCCACCATGCTCACGATCTGCGCGAGCAGCGTGTCGGAGCCCACGCGCTCGGCGCGCATGACCAGCGCCCCGTTGCCGTTCACCGTGCCGCCTGTCACGGCGTCGCCTGCCTTCTTGAGGACGGGCACCGGCTCACCGGTCAGCATGGACTCGTCCACCTGCGAGGAGCCCTCGAGCACGAAGCCGTCCACCGGCACGCGCTCGCCCGGGCGCACGCGCAGGCGGTCGCCCGGGTGCACCTCGGCCAGCGGGACCTCCCGCTCGGAAGGGTCGAGCTTGCGCGCCGTCGGCGGCGTCAGCGAGAGCAGGCTGCGGATCGCTTCGCCCGTCTTGGCGCGCGCGCGCAGCTCGAGCACCTGGCCGAGCTGCACCAGCACGATGATCACCGCCACCGACTCGAAGTAGACCTCGTGCAGGTGGAGCGTCGTCACGGACGCCGCCACGGCGCTGTAGAAATAGGTCACCAGGGTGCCCAGGCCGATCAGCGTGAACATATTGAGGTGCATGGTGCGCACGCTGGCGAAGGCGCGCTGCAGGAAGGGCCAGCCGCCCCACCACAGCACCGGGGTGCTGAGAGCCAGCTGCACCAGAGGAAAGGCGCCGTGCCAGCCCATCGCCAGAACGACCAGCGGCACCGTGAAGACGAGCGAGATCAGGAAGCGGCGTTGCATGTCGCGCAGCTCGGGATTGTCGTCCGAGGGCGCCACCGTTTTGGGCTCGAGCGCCATGCCACACTTGGGACAGTCGCCGGGAGCGTCGCGCACCACCTCGGGATGCATCGGGCAGGTCCACTGCACCGTCGCCGCCTGCGGCTCGGCGGGCTCGAGCGCCATCCCGCACTTGGGACAGGCACCCGGTCCGTCCTTCTCGATTTCCGGACACATGGGGCAGATGTGCAGTCCGGTGGCGGTGGAGGGCGCGCGCGGCGCCAGGTATCGGGCCGGGTCGGCCTGGAATTTGGCCAGGCAACCGGGATTGCAAAAGTGGTAGGTCTTGCCGGCATGCTCGAGCGAGCCGGCCGACCTGGCCGGGTCGACCGTCATGCCGCACACCGGGTCGAGCGAGCCCTCCGACCGGGCCGGGTCCACCGGCTTCCCTCCGCAACACGTCTTCACGTAAGCCGCAGGGTTGGCCTGAAATTTACTCAGGCACGACGCGCTGCAGAAGCGGTAGCTCTTGCCCGCATGCTCGGCGACGCGCTCGGTGGTGCGCGGCACCGTCATTCCACAGACGGGGTCCTGCGTGTCGATGTAGGCGAACGGCGTGGCCGCGAACTTGTCGCGACAACCAGCAGAGCAGAAGAAGTAGGTCACGCCCTCGTGCACGTAGGTGCCCGCGGCCGACTCGGGCGTGACCGTCATTCCGCAGACGGGATCCCCGACGTGCAGCGACGTGCGCCCCAGCCCGAGGTAGCGCAAGGGCTCCTTTTCGAAGGCCTCACGACAGCCGTCGCAGCAGAAAAAATACTGGACCCCGTCGTGCGTGGCGTGGGGACGCGCCGGGTCGGGCGCGACCTCCATCTGACAAACGGGATCCAGGGACATAACACCTGTCGGCTTCGACGAGCCCCGATCGGGCCCTTTAGAGGTAAGGCTTGATCCCCTGCTCGAGCTCCTCGCGGCTCATTCCCCCCATCTGGCCCCAGACGATCTTTCCGGTGGAATCCACGACCCAGGTGTTGGGGATGCTGCCTTTGTCCTCGAGATCCCTGGCCACGGCCGGATACTTGTCCAGCTTGCCTCGCTCGCTGTCGACGTTGACGTTGATGATGTTGAGCTTACTCTTGTTCTCTGATTCAAACTGAACCAGCGCAGGCTCCATGGCCTTGCACGACCCTCACCAGGGGGCCCAGGCGTGCAAGAGCGTGTACTTGGCGCCCGCGGCCGTGGAGTCTTGCAGTCCTCCACCGTGGGACGCTCCGCTCGGCGACGCAACGGGCGCCGGCGATTGTCCACAGGCCACGATCATGAGCGCCAGAAGGGGCAGGACCCATCTTCTCAGCATGATTTTTCTTCCTCCTTGGCTTGCGACAACGCTTCCTTGCCCGTTCGGAGGTTCCTACCAGGGGTTGTCGAATCGAACGCCCTTCGACCTGAAGAGGAGGAAACTTAGATGCAACCCAATTCCAACCGCCGACCGCTCGTCCCGAGCTGGTTCCTGGCCATGATTGTCGCGTCGCTGCTGATCACCGTGCTCGGCACCTTCCGCGAGATCGGCCCCAGCCAGAATCCGCAGAGCGAGATCGCCAACAAAGACCTGTACGACGTCATCTGGATCGACAGCTATCCCGAAGTCAGCTCGGACACCTGGAACGGATACCTGTTCTCGTCCGACAACGTGGGCATCTCGGTGCAGGCCGCCTCGGCCTACAAGCTCACCCTGGAAGTGTTCGAGTTCAAGGCCAGCGGCGCCTCGCTGAACTTTCACTTCCCCCACGACAGCCGTCGCAGCAGCTCCAACTACACCATCGAGAAGATGAAGAAACCCACCAAGCATTTCGACACGCAGCTCACCCTGGCGGCCGATCCCCAGAAGGGCGGCAAGAACTCCGTCTACTTCACCGGCCCCGAGTTCCGCTCGCTCTCGACGATGCCCGAAGCCGTGCGCGATGCGCTCGCCAACCAGGGTTTCGTGGACTCCGAGAACGGCATCCAGCGCGTCCGTTGAAAATCGGCGTCCTGGCCGACAGCCACGATCACCTGGACAACCTGCGCAAGGCCATGGCCGTCTTCCAGAAGGCGGGCGTGAAACAGGTGATCCACGCCGGTGACTTCGTGGCCCCGTTCACCTTGCCCGTGCTGGGCGAGGCCGGGGTCCCGGTCACCGGCGTCTTTGGCAACAACGACGGAGAGCGGGTGGGGCTCTCGCGCGGTTTCGCCCGCCTGGGCGAGCTGCACGAGCGGCCCCACGAGCTCGCGCTCAACGGCCGGCGGATCATCGTGCTGCACGAGCCCATCGCCCTACCCGAGCTGGCCTCGGCCTTCGACCTGGTCATCTACGGTCACACCCACAAGGTGGATGTGCGCCAGAACCTGCTCAATCCTGGGGAAGTCTGCGGTTGGGTGACCGGCCGCACTTCCGTCGCGCTGGTCGACCTGCCCAAAAAGGGCGCCCCCAAGATCGAGATCGTCGACCTATAGTTAACAAAGGGTTCTAAAATCCGCCCGCCCGGGTGGGTTACCTTCGGGCCGTGGTCATCACAGCGACGGCTCCGGCCGCAATACCGACCTTCGTGGCCCCCCCGCGGCTGACGGCTCCCGCGCGCGCCTCTCAGAGCGAAGCGCCCCGCGACACCTTCGAGTTGGGCCAGTCCACCGCCATCCTCACCCAGGGCCCGCGGGGCCCCATCGAGCCCTCGGAAATCGCGGCGCTCTCCTACCAGGCTCCCGAAGACTATCACATCGAAGAGCAGTACGCGCTGCCCGATGGTCGCACCGTGCTCAGCCTCTCGGGCTACGAGCAGCCCGACTTCTCGCTGGCGCTCGACCCCCAGGGGAAAGAGCTTTGGAAGTTCCAGCCCGATGAGGACCACGAGATCGAGTCCCACCTGTTTCTCTCCAACGGCACCACCTTCGTCCACACCAAAGGCAAGGGGGCCTGGCCCACCGCGCAGGCCATCTGCCTGGATGCCCAGGGAAAGGAGCGGTGGCGCTTCGAATCCGACTCGCGCGAGGCGATCGACAGCCTGCAAGCCGATCCGCAGGGGAATCTCTTCGTCAAGCTCGGTCAGGATCTGCTCAAGCTCGACCCCGACGGGAAGAAGCTCTGGCGCAAGGACCTCAAGATCCAGGCGGACGAGTATTTCCACGTGCCCACGCCCGACCACGGCCAGATCTTCGCCAGCGACGACTTCTCCAACACCTTCCGCACGCCCCATTTCTGCCTGGTGAGCGCCCAGGGCAAGGTGAAACAGGTCGATCTCCCCGACATCGGCTCGTTCCCCTATGCCACCGAGACGCAGCTGTTCTATGGCGGGGCCCGGGGCGAGGCGCGCGGCATCGATCTCAAGACCCTGAAGGCCTGGGAGGTCCAGACGGACTCGGCCGTGGGGGGGCTCTACACGCCGTTCGGCGGCCCCGACGGGCGCATCTACTTCCCCGGACGGCGCGACGAAAAGCTCTACTGCGTCAGCGCCGATGGCCAGATGCTGTGGCAGCGCACCATCGAGGACAACGACCGCGGCGCCATGGTCGAGACCGGGTTCAAGCCCGCCCGGGACGGCTCTCTCTACTACGCCAAAAGAGACGGCGAGACGAT
Source organism: Vulcanimicrobiota bacterium (assembly GCA_039809865.1). Lineage (GTDB taxonomy): Bacteria > Vulcanimicrobiota > Xenobia > Xenobiales > QWHO01 > QWHO01. The sequence goes on along the minus strand of JBDHVW010000038.1, from coordinate 31,390 downwards.
CCAGCAGATCAAGCCCGACGGCCAGCTCGGCCTCACGCTCAAAGTGAGCGGCGGCTTCGAGAGCTTTTTGCCCGCCGACGACGGCTGCCTCTACAGCGTGGACCGCGACGCCACCATTCGGCGTCACGACCTGAGCCAGGGGACCACCTTCGAGGTCCGGCTCAAACTGCCCGAGAGCATGCGCTGGGAGCTCGACGCCGTCGAGGGGAACGTAGTCACCCTGACCGACAAGCTTTCAGGCACCTTCCACAAGCTGCGCATCGACCCGCAAGACGAAGTCAAGCGCCAGCTCGAGGAGGCGAAGAACGCTCCCCCGCCCGACGCGAGCCCCGGTATCAAGGAGGGCGATGGCTGGGTGATCGTGGGCAACGTGCGGGTGCGGCGCCGCGGCGCCTGAGGTGCGCCAGCTCTTTCTGCGCCAGCCGCTCGACCTGACTCTGCGCGAAGTCGAGCTTCCGCGCCCCGGTCCGGGTGAGATCACGGTGCAGGTCAAGGCGGCGCTGACCTGCGGCACCGACCTGAAGTTCTACCGGCGCGGCCATCCCCGCTGGCCCCTGCCGAGCGGATTCGGCCACGAGTTTTCCGGAGTCGTCCACGAGGTCGGCGAGGGCGTCACCGGTTGGCCGCCTGGCACTCCGGTCATGCTGGCCCCCAGCGCTCCGTGCGGGGAATGCGCCGACTGTCGCAAGGGACTGCAAAACCTCTGCCCGCAGTGCATGCAAGTGATGATCCTGGGCGCTTTCGCCGACGTCGTGAGGGTGCCGGCCCCGATCGTCAGCCAGAATCTCTATCCCAAGCCCTCCGAGCTCGACTGGTGGACCGCCGCCCTGCTCGAGCCCCTGGCCTGCGTGGTCTACGGGCTCGGTCTGGTGGATGCGACGGGCACGGTGGCGGTGCTGGGGGCCGGCCCCATCGGCCTGCTCTATGTGGCTCTGGCGCGCCACACGGCCCGGCGCACGCTGCTGGTGGGACGCCGCCAGCTGCGCCTGGACACGGCCCGAAAGCTCGGCGCCGAGGTGCTGCCCGACATGGCCGCTCTCGCGGGACAGGCCGACCTGGTCATCGAGTGCACCGGGCGCCCGGAGGTCTGGGAGGAGGCCGTCCGCAGCGTGAAAAAGGGCGGCACGGTGTTGTTCTACGGAGGCTGTCCGGGCGGGTCTCAAATCCAGGTCAGTCCCCGCGACGTCCTGGCCCGAGGACTCTGCTTGAAGGGAGCCTTTCACTTCACGCCCGAGGCCGTGCGGCAAGCCCGCGAGCTGCTGCTTTCGGGCGCGATCACGCGGGAGGCCTTTCTGACCGATATCTACCCGCTGCAGGACTACCGGAAAGCCTTCGACCGCCTCGACCAGGGCGAAGCCGTCAAGCTGGGGCTCGAGCCCTGAGGTTCGTCTTTCTGGGTATGCCCGGTCGTTTCTCGACCACCCCCCTGCGCGTACTGGCTGCCCGTCACCAGGTCGTGGGCATCGTGGACGGCATCCCTCGCCGCGCCGACCTGTTCTATCGCTGGGGACTCTCGGCGCGCGCGCTCAACCTGTGGATGTGGTCCCAGAGCTACCTGGCTCCCTACCGCAAGCTCCGGACCGGACAGGACCCCGGATTGGTGAGCTGGCTCGCGGAGCGCAAGCCGGACGTGCTGTGCGTGGCGAACTTCCCGCACCTGCTCCCGCCGGCGGTCTTCGAGCGCTGGCCCACGCTCAATCTCCACCCCTCGCTGTTGCCGCGCTGGCGCGGGGCCTATCCATGGTTCTGGATGTATCACGCCATGGACGCCGAGGGTGGCTGGACCGTGCACCGCATCGACGCGGGCGAGGACACCGGCCCGATCCTGGCCCAGGAGAGCTATCCGGTGCCGCTGGGCAGCACGGTCACCGAGTTGGGCGATCGCACGCTCGAGCAGGGGGGGAATCTGTTTGCCGACGTGCTCGACCATCCTCGCGAGGCCACTCCCCAGCCCGCTCAGAAGCTCCCCCGAGCACGCCGCCCCCGGCCGGGGGAAAAATTCGTCGACTGGGACGAGTGGCCCACCCGTCGGGTTTACCACTTCCTGCGCGGCGTCTGCCCCCTGTGGGTGCGCGAGCTGGACCTGGGGCCGCTGTTCGAGCCCGAGTTCACGGGCTTCGACGAGCAGCCGTCCGGGCTGGCGCCGGGACGCTTCGGACGCCACGGGGGCCGGCGCTTCGTGGCCTGCCGGGACGGGCGGGTGTTCTTCAAACAACGCTTACGTCTGGGCTGATCCGACCGATAACGAGGGCGATGAGGCGGGCACCTGGTCTGAGCGTGGGGTGGATTACCCTGTTCTATATGGGGGTCTCGGCGGTCTGGATTTTCTTGCTCGACGAACGGCTCGACGGCTGGGCGGCGGGCCATGGCTGGCTCGAGCAGACCGAGGACCTGGTCTTTCTGTCGCTCACCGGGAGCTTTCTCTACGTCCAGCTGCGCTACCGGGACCGCCAGTGGCAGCGCGCCGAGCAGCGCTTCGCCGAGATGGCCGAGAGCATCCAGGAGGTGTTCTGGCTGGCCGACCTCAACACCGGCCGACTGCTCTACGTCAGCCCGGCCTACGAGTCCATCTGGCAGCGCAGCTGCGAAAGCTTGATGGCGCGGCCCTCCGAATGGCTCGAGGCGGTGCATCCCGCTGACCGGGCGCGCGTGCACCAGGCTCTGATCACCGACGAGCCGTTGGGTCGCTACGACGAGGAGTATCGCGTGCTGCGACCCGACGGCAGCATCCGCTGGATCCGTGACCGGGGCTTTCCGGTGCGCGACGAGAGCGGCAAGATCACGCGCAATGCCGGCGTGGCCCGCGACATCACCGAGAGCAAGCTGCGCGCGCAAGAGGCCGACGAAATGGACGAGCGGCTGCGCATGGCTCTGCGCGCCTCGCGCACCGGAGTGTGGGAATGGGACCTGGCTACCAACCAGGTGTTCTGGTCGCCCGAGAGCTTCGAGATAACCGGCGTGGAGAAGATGGAGACGCTGGCGGACTTCGAGGCGCTGGTCCACCCCGAGGACGCTCCCTCGCTCTGGGAGAAAATCGAGGGAGCCCTGGCGGGGACCCATGCCCTGGAGCTGGAGTTTCGCATCGTGAACCCGGCCGGGCAGACCATGTGGCTGGCCAGCAGCGGCACTGTCCGGCGCGACGGAGAAGGCAAGCCGCTCAAGATCCTGGGCACGGCCACCGATATCACCGCGCGGCGCGAGAGCGAGGAAGCCCGGACGCGCCTGGAAGCCTGTCTGCGCGAGGCCCAGAAGATGGAGGCCGTCGGGCAGTTGGCCGGGGGAGTGGCCCACGACTTCAACAACCTCCTCACCGTCATCGAGGGCAATGCGACCCTGCTCTGGCGCATGGCTATCCCGACCGAAGGCGTGGCCCTGACCTCCGAGATCCTGCAGGCGGTGCGCCGCGCCGCGCTGCTGACGCAGCAGCTCCTGATGTTCAGCCGTAAGAAAGCCATGGACCGCCAGCTCGTCTCGCTGTCGGAGGTGACCGAGCACGTGCTCCGCATGCTCGCGCGCGTGCTGGGCGAGGACGTGCAGGTGGTGACCCATCTCGCACCGTCCCTTCCGCTCGCGATGGTCGACGAGGTCATGCTCGAGCAGGTCATCATGAACCTCGCGCTCAATGCCCGCGACGCGATGCCCAACGGCGGCACTCTCACCCTGACGACCCGGGCCGAGGGCGATTGGGTCTGCCTGCTCGTCAGCGACACGGGTTGCGGGATTCCGTCGGAGAATCTGGCCCACATTTTCGAGCCGTTCTTCACCACCAAGGACGTGGGCCGGGGCACCGGGCTGGGCCTGGCCACGGTCTATGGCATCGTGCAGCAGCACGAGGGGACCGTGAGCGTGGAGAGCGCGCCGGGCCGGGGAACCACCTTCCGGGTCTGCCTCCCGGGCCGGCCGGGTGAGCTTTCATCCAGTCCCTCCGCACCCTCGGTGGCCCTGCCCGAGTTCGGTCACGAGACGATCCTGCTCGTGGAGGACGACCCCGCCCTGCGGCGGCTGGCCGAGCGCATCCTGACGGCCTCGGGCTACCAGGTGGTCGGCGCCGGCACGGGCCAGGATGCCCTCGCGGAATGGGGCACCCATCGCAGCGAGATCGACCTCGTGCTGAGCGATCTCGTGATGCCCGGAGGCATGACGGGACTGCAGCTCTGCGACCGGCTGCGCCAGGACCAACCCGATCTGAAGGTGCTCTTTACCAGCGGCTACAGCGAGGAGCTGCTCGACAGGCGCTGTGCTTCGCCATCCAGCGGGGCGATGTTCCTGACCAAGCCTTACAGCCCGCAGCGCCTCACCGAGGCCGTGCGGCGCTGTCTAGACGCCAGCGCGCTCCCGCCCTCGGCGTAGGCATTCCACCAGCTCGCGCCGGCTCAGCTCGGGCACGCCCAGTTGTACGGCTCGTTGCCGCAGCTCGGGGGTGAGGTCGTAGTGGGGCCGAAGCTTTCCGGGCGGATCGTGCAGATAGGCCCGCCGCAGGCCGAGCCGCTCGGCCATGAGATGCAGCTCCTCGAGCCCGGCCGAGCTGAAGTCGTCGCAGACGAGATGGCACCAGAGTCGCCCGCGGCGCTCGAAGAGACGGTCGACGCCGAGACTCAGGACTCGCCGCTCTCCTCGACGACGGGCAGGCTTTCCTCGCTCTCCTCGTCCTCCTGGCGGCGCGCCAGCTGGCCCTTGCGCACGGCGTCGACCAGCGGAATGCCGCCCAGCAGCGTGAGCAGCACGCCCGCGCCCACGGCCACCGAGTTGCGCACGAAGTCGGTGCGCATGAAGGGAATGTCGTAAAGCGGAGAGCGCGCCTCGGCGCCCAGCACCTCGTGGTCGATGACCATGCGCTCGACGATGCGGATCGCGTCCTTAACGAACAGGTTGCTCAAGATCTCGCCGAACTCGCGGGTCGCCTTGGCGGGAGCCCCCATGTAGCCCTGGCCGTCGCCCACGCTGCGACAGAGCGCATCGTTGATCTTGCGGAAGTCGTCCACGATGACCGGCTCGAGATCCCGGTAGGACGATTTCACCAGATCGGGCCGCGCCAGCAGCATCAGCGAGGTCTCCCACCAGCCCGCGTGCCAGTCGACCCGCAGCAGGTCTTTCTCCTCGGGCGTCAGCGGCTGCGAGAGCAGCTCGTCGAGCTCGTCGAAATAGCCGCCACTGAAATACTTGGTGGCCAGCGCGCCAATCGGGCTGACGCAGGTGCACTTGAAGCGCTTGCTGACGATCTCGGACGCCTCTTCCATGGCGACGATGTGGCCCGTGCCGCCGTGCACGGTGATCAGCACGATGTTCTTGAGGCCATGGCGCGCCAGCGAGGCGCCGTAGTCGACCAGCAGGTCGCGCACCACGCGCTGACGGGTGAAGAGCGAGCCGGGGAAGTCGAAGGCGTTGGAGCCGACCGGCAGGGCCGGCACCAGCAGCGTGTTCCAGTCGGGGTGCAACGAGTCCCACAGCTCGCCCATGCGCTGGGAGAGGAACTCGGCCCCGAACAGATCCATCCCCAGCGGCATATGGGGGCCGTGCTGCTCCAGGGGGCTGACGGGGAGGAACACGACACAACGCTCACGATCGAGTTCATCCAGTTCGAACCATGTGAGCTCAGCGAGTTTTCGGATCATCGAACAGGACCCAGTATACCAGAGGGCAATGCGCTTTTCAATGCAGAGCGGCGTTGAGCACAGCCGCCAGGCGGTATCCGGCCGAGGCGATCCGGCGGCGGCAGACGCGTTGCGAGAAACTGGCATAGTTCTCGGAGGGAGCCGAATCCGGCGCGATTCCGGGATAGGCTACGCCGGTGGCCAGTTTGAAGCTCTCCTGGCGCCAGTGGACCACCTCCAGGTCGCCCAGGGACGGACCGAACGAGGCTGCGTCGTAGGACTTCTCCAGTTCGCCCGCCAGCTGCACCATCTGCTCGGTCGGGATGGGGTCAAGGAACTGGCCCGCGCCCTGATCCCAGTAAGTGTGAAGGTTGTCTATCGGCACCCGATCGCCATTGTGGTCGGTGTAGTCCGGGCCTTTGATGGGGAAGAGATTACCCCCACGATCGCCCTCGGGCAGCCCCGGCGAGTAGCGGGTGGTGGCGTGCAGCGGCTGGTGGATGTCCCCCACCAGGTGGCCCACCCAGGCCAGCGCGATCATCCGCTCGTGGCGCGAGCGCGAGCGATCGGCCAGGATGGAAATCTGTAAGGGAAGAGCCGTATCCAGCTCGCCCGAGGCCCTCTGTCCGCTGAACGGAACCCCGTCCAGAAAAGGCAGGCTCGAGTAGTGCCAGATCGGGTGATTGTACGACTTCAACTTCTCGCCTGAGCGGACGTAATCGGGCCAGACACAGGCCCTGGCCAGGGTCTCGAAGTGGGGGCCCAGGGTGGGCAACTCGGCCTGCAAGAGCCGATCCACTTCGGCGCGGGCGGCGGGGGACAGGCTGTCGTAGGCCACCTGGCCCACCAGGCGATGCCCCTGCTCGCCCCAGGCCAGGGTGGGCAGCGCCAGCATCAGGATCAGGAGGAGCGTTCTCATTCGTCGATCTCCACATCGGTGTATTCGTGGGCCGTGTTGCCCGACAGGTCCTGGAGCTCGAAGCCCACCGACCAGCTGCCCGGGTCCACGTCCAGCATCTCCACCTGGATGCCGTCCTTGTCCACCAGCAGCACGTCTTCCTCATTCTCGTCGGGCACGTAGACCGGGTCGCCCTGCTCGTCCAGCTCGAGGAAGACCGCCCGCAGACGGTTCCCGGGCTCGAGCTCGACCTCGCGGGCGGGCTCGTTCTCCTCGTCGAGCATGGCGTAGACGAGCTGGCCGGACATCTCGCCGTCTTTCTCGGGCTCGAGGTAAAGGTGCAGCGTGACGTCCTTCCAGCGGCTCTTTTTCTTCTTCTGCCACTGCGCCGGGCAGGTGACCAGGTAGCCGCCGTCGGCGTCCTTCTGCACCTCGGTGACGCTGATGGTGAGAAAGCCCTCCTTGTCGCCCAGGGCATACCAGCGGCCGTCCCACTCGCGCTTCAGCTTGCCGTTCTCGGGCACGTCCATCGGGAGCGAGCCGATGATGACCTTACCGTCCTCATAATTCTGCACCAGCACGAATGAGCACGTATCCAGGTCGTCGGCGTCGGCCACCTGCGCGGTCACGGTGATGCTGTCGCCCAGCTTGAACGAGTCCGGCGAGGCCTTGAGCTTCGTGATCTTGGGGGGGTTGAGGTCGGTGCCGGCAAAATCGGAGTAGCTGTTGAGGAAGGTCAGCCAGGCCTTGGGAACTCCCGGAGTCTTGCCGTAAGCCGGATCGATCTCTTCGGCCGTGGGGGGGAAGAAGAGGCTCAGCCCGTTGGCCTGGGGACGCGCCTTCCCGTGCACCGTGTGGACCACGGCCGCGCGGGCGGCTTCCTGGAGAGCCAGGGCGTCGGCGGTCAGAGAGGGCACCTTCATGGCCAGGTTCCCGGCCAGATCCACGATGTCGTGCATGGACGAGCCCGGTTCCAGGTCGTCGCTGGATCCGTATTCCTCGGCGTGGGCCCGGGCGCGGGCGGCGCCCACCCAGGCCTTACGGCCGCCCGACTCGATCATCTGGGCCAGCGCGGCGCCCACTTTCTCGAGGGCCTTTTGCACCGCGGGAAGCTTGCTCAGATCCACCACCGACAGCGTGATGGCCAGGCCCTCCGAGTCGTCGGACGCGAACGAGGATTGGTAGGTGTCCGCGATGATGGTGCCGAGTTGGGCGCCGTCCATCTCGGGGTTCTTGTTCAAAGCCGTCAGCACGGCTTTGTAATCCCAGCCGCTCAGCGGCTCGAGCTCCTCGGACGAGACCAGGTAGCGGGCGTCGTGCGACAGCGCCAACCCGACCTCGAGCGTGCCCATCAGGCAGCAGTCGAAGCCCAGCAGCTCGAGGTTGGCGCCGTCGAGTGCCTTCGCCATCTCGGCCGGAGTGAGGATCTCCTCGCCCCCGGCGGAGTCGTCCAAACAGGCCCCCGTCCAGCCGTCGCCGTGGTCGCCGATGATGAGGGCGTAGCGGCGCGCGGGATAACGCTTCCTGGCCTCGCTGACGAAGCGCTCCAGCGTCTTGGGCGAAGCCGAGTTGACGACCCCCCAGTCGTCCAGCTCCTCGAACTTGCCCTTGTCGATAGCCAGAAGCTTGGCTCCGTGCCAATTGGGCAGGTTCAGGAGGTCCTCGTCGCTGCAGCCGTCCTGCTCGCTCTCGCCGTCCTGGCAACGGTCCATGTAGGCCACCAACTGCACCCTGGGGCTGCTGCCGACCTGGGCCATCTCGCGAAAATCGTCCAGTTGGTTGGCCTCCAGATCGTTATCGGAGTCCATGTAGATCATCACGGTCCAGGCCCGCCCTTCGGGGGTGGCCGTCACCGTGGGCGTTGCAGTCGCGGGGGGGATGGTCGGGGATTGGCTGCAGGCCACCGCCAGCAGCAGGGCGATGAGAAGGAGTATCCGTCTCAACGCGCGCTGACCGATCCCAGAGCCATCACCTCGGTCTGATCCGAGCCCAGAGCCTTGACCTGCAGCCGCGCCGGCCCGGTCAGGAAGTTATAGGGGATAATCCAGAACACGTCTTTTACGCCTCCGGAGGGTTTTCGATCCGATTCGGGCAGGTCGAAGAGACCGCCCGCGTCGTCCATGAACACGATACCGAGCTTGTCCCCCGGCGCGCATGTGACGCGCACGCGGAACTTGCCCATGCGGCTGTAGGAGAACTTGCGGTCCACCTTCAGCTGCGAAGAAACCCAATGTTTGATGAGCGCTGGCTGGCCGGCGGGCGGGTAATACCAGACCTTCACCTCGGTAAGTTTGGCCCAGGCCGGAAGCGTGAGGAGGACCACGAGGAGCAGGGACCTCACTTGCGCACCTTCACGCGCTGCCCGTTGATCTGGACGTATTCCTCGGTGGCCTCGACGCTTCCGTTGGCGCCCTTTTGCTTGTAAAGGGTCTCGGCGCTGGCGATCAGCTCCAGGTTGCGGACGGCGTCCTGCGAGCCCTGCACGCGCTCTTTCACCTCGGGAGGCTCGAGCCGGTCGGTCAGTCGGGCCACCAGCGTCTTGGCGGCCAACTCTCCGGGCAGTCCCAGGTCTTTGATCAGCTGTAGAGCGCGCGCGGCGGTCTTGCCCGGGGTTGCCGGGGTGACCTCGGTCAGGGCCTTCTCGTAGACGGCCGCCCGCGCTTCAAACGGCAGCACCGCTCCCATGGCACACAGGTCGGCCCCCAGGCTGTCGGTCGGCAGCGCCTGGACGAAGCCCTGCACAGCGCTGCACGCGTCTTCGAACGAGTTGGCGTAGTTGCGGGCCCGCACCGCGATCAGCGTGCGCACGCCCGCCTGGCCGAGCTCTCGCGGGCCGTCGGCCTGCATTCCCCGCAAGATGCCCTCTTGCAGCATCACGCGCGAACCCTGATGGTGGAGCTTGCCGGCTCCCTTCCAGGCCGCCGTGGCGGGCGCCTCGCAGGCTTTGAGAAACGCCAGGCCGATCTTCTCGGCGTCGTCCCAGGTGTGCTCTTTCCATTTCTGGTTGCGGATCGTCTCGCTCAGCCCCGCCCCCGACGAGGCCAGATCGGTCGGTTGGGCGAACAGCTCTTCGGCGGCCAGCACCAGGGCACCCGAATTATGGGTCTCCACCCCGTCCAGCAACTTGCAGCCCTGCTCCTTCAGCAGCTCGCGATCGAGCAGGGAGGCGTCCTTCCACGAGTTCTCGTAGCCCAGACCCTTCACGAGACGGCTCAATTCGAGCGAGGTCGCCTGCGGATTCTCCAGCACCAGCTCCTGGGCGCGGACCCGGCTGCCGCTGTGCTTGTTGCCTTCGAAGCGCGACACGGCCCGCCCCGAGGGGGTTTCCAGCGTGCCCACATAGAGTCTGCCGATGGTGGAGGCGTCGATCCAGGAGTTTTCCTGGCCCACGCCGCGCACGTTCTGGGAGATCTCCAGCCCCACCTCGTTGGCCGGCCGCCCCACGCCGCGCAGGGCGGTCTTGTAGAACTCGTGCCAGGAGGTCCAGTGCTTGAGGTCGCCCGGTTTCGCGAGCTTCAGCGCGACGGGATCGCCCTGGAGGAACGCGCGCCCGCAGCGCCAGGCGTCCTCGTGGGACTTCTCCCAGCCCTTCTTGCTCAGGGCCTCCACCAGCGTGGCTCCCACCACCCCCAGCCCGGCGGCGTCGAGCTTCTCGGGATTGGCCATGGCGGTCTCGTAGATCTCGGTGTAGGAGCCGCTGCAATTGAGGTCGGCGATCTTGGAGACCACGCCGGCCACCGAGGACGGCTCGTTCTGGGCCAGCCGATCGACGATCGCCTTTCCGATGATGCGGGCATCGGAGTAGGCGTTATCCACTCCCGAGTTGCGCACTTCCTGGCTGACTTTGAGGCCCAGTCGGGCCAGATCCTTACCGCCTTCCGCGAAAAAGGCTTCCTGTAGCTTGACGCGCGAGCCGGGGTGCTTGAGCTCGCCTACCACCGGCCCGCCCAACTGCGCCATCAGGTGGGAGCCGATCAGCGCGGCGTCATCGCAGGCTTTGTCATATTTCTGGGCGCGCACGGCCTCGCTGGCACGCAGGCCCAGGGTGGCCGCGTCCAGCGGCCCGATCTGCAAGCGCTGCAGAGCCTGACGATGCACGATCAGTCGGCTGGTGGCGTAGTTCAGTTTGGGAATGTCTAGAATGAACGGTGCGTTCAGCTCTTTGAGGAACGCCTTGCTGGCTTTGGAGGCATCCGGGCCCGCGTCGCTATAGGTCGTGATGGACAGGTCGGCGGCCACCCTGTCGCCCAGCGCGGCCAGGGAACGGTCGTCGCTGCAGGGCTTGCGCAGCAGGGCTTCGTACAGACGGACGGTCGAGCCGTCGTGCTTGAGCGCCTCGCACTGGTCGGCGATGCGGGTGACACGCTCGTAGCGCGGCTCGGACTTCAGCGAGTCCAGGGCGCACTTGAGCAGGATTTTGGCGTCGGTCCAGCCAGGGTCTTTCAGGTCTTCCTTCAGCTTCTTGCTCAGCGCCAGGATTTGCTCGGGCCCGGAGTTGCCGCCCAGCAACTGCTTGACCGCGATCGCCTTGGCCGCGTCGCTGGCGCTGGACGCCTGGAAGGCCGCCAGGACGCCCGTGGGAACCCCCAGCTGGCTGGCCAGGAACAGCGCGTCCTTCGGATTGGAGATCTTGCCCAGCAACTCGGGCGTGAGTCTTCCGCCCTCCCGAGCCACCGCCAGCCAGCTGGCCGTGTCGCAGAGCTGGGTGCTGAAGTCCTTCAGGCGCCCATCGGGCAGTTTCGGGAAACCCAGGCGGGCCAGTGCCGCCTTCTCCTCGGGCGAGCCACCGCACTCGGCCAGCGCCAGCACGTCGGGGCGCGCCTCGCGCCAGATCGGCAGGGCCTTCAGGCTGGTCTGGGCGCTGACGGTCTTGCGCAGCTCTCCCAGGGCGCTCAACTGCTCCTTGGGATGCTCCAGGTCGAGCTCTTTCATTGAGAGCCAGATCTTGCCGTTCTTACCCAGCGAAGCGCCCTCGTCGAGCCAGGCCTGGCAAGCATTCAGGCTGTTGCCGTTGCTGCCGGTAAAGCCGTACTGGCCTTCCAACTGGGTGAGAACTTTGGCCCGGTCGTCGGGCTCGGTGTAGAATTGAGCGGCTTTCGTGGCTTGCTCGGGCTGGAGGGTGAAGCTGGCTTTGCCCTGGAGCTTGAGGGGTTGGTTCGCCTCCAACGCCTGAACTGCGGCCCAGGCGCCGATCGCACCGCCCGTCACGGCTTGGAATTGGAAGCCCTGCTCTTTCAGGCGATGAATGGCCAGGCTGGCGGGCTTTGTCGGCTTGCCCTCGGCCAGGGCAGCCGCCTCGGCCAGATCACCGGCGGGAAGCAATGCCTCGGCGCCCGGCTCCTTGAGCAGGAGCTGGTCCTGGTCGGCCGCTTCGGCCGCGTCGATCTGGACGTGCAGATCCTGCCAGGGCATCCGCAAGCTGCGCTCGCGATAGAACTGCACACCGGCGCGGGCCAGAGCATCGAGCTGCTGACTCCTGTCCATCCTTCCCAGACTAGGTTCTCCGGCTGAAAGATACCTGATTCCAAAGGGGCGCTTTCCGGTCTTCTACTGTCGACTGTCAACTGTCGACTGTCGACCCCAAACCCCCGTTCGAAAGGGCTTCAAGCGACAATGAGGAAAATTCCTCACGTCAGCCATGGAGCAACTCGGCCTCTGGGGCGAATCCCCCACCACCGTCCTCCCGAAGAAGCGCACGCGCACCCGCGCGCTGCGTCCTCTGCTGGCGCCCATGCCCGATGGGCCGCCGCGCATTCTGCCGGACACCTCCGACAAGATCCTCGAGGGGCTGACCGAGGCGCAAGAAGAAGCCGTGGTGCACGGCCAGGGGCCGCTGCTCATCGTGGCCGGCGCCGGCACCGGCAAGACCACCGTGGTGACGCGGCGCATCGCCTATCTGATCGCCAGCGGGGCGGCCCGTCCCGGCGAGATTCTGGCGCTCACCTTCACCGACAAGGCCGCCGCCGAGATGCAGGAGCGCGTGGACATGCTCCTCCCCTATGGTTACGCCGACATCCAGATCTCCACGTTCCACTCGTTCGGCGACAAGGTGCTGCGCGAGAACGCGATGGAGCTGGGCATCACGCCCGAGTTCAAGGTGCTCTCCCAGCCCGAGCAGGTGCTGTTCCTGCAGGACCACCTCTTCGAGCTGCCGCTGGACCGCTACCGCCCGCTGGGCAACCCCACCGGCCACCTGCAGGCCCTGCTGTCGCTCTTCTCGCGCTGCAAGGACGAAGATGTCTCGCCGCAAGATTATCTCGCCTTCGCCCGCGGTCTGACCGCCGAGGCCCACGATCCCGACCAGGCCGACCGCGCCCGCACCCAGACCGAGCTGGCCGAGGTCTACGCGGCCTATTCCGAGCTGATGGCCAGAGGCGGCTTCCTCGACTTCGGCGACCAGGTCTACCTGATGCTGCGGCTGTTCCAGTTGCGTCCCAGCGTGCTGACGAAGTTCCAGCAGCGCTTCCGCTTCATCCTCGTGGATGAGTTCCAGGACACGAACTACGGCCAGTTCGCCCTGGTCAAGGAGCTGGCCGGGGCCCACCGTAACCTGACGGTGGTGGGCGACGACGACCAGTCGATCTACCGTTTCCGGGGTGCCTCGATCGCCAACATCCTGGGCTTTACGACCGAGTATCCCGAGGCCGTGCAGGTGGTGCTGAAGGACAATTTCCGCTCCACGCAGCCGATCCTCGACTGCGCCTACCGGCTGATCGTGCACAACAATCCCGATCGTCTCGAGGTGCGCAACAAGATCGACAAGCGCCTGATTTCCCCGCGCGAGGAGGGTCCCGAGGTGGACCTGCGGGCCTTCGACAACATCTCGGCCGAGAGCGAGGCCGTGGCCGAGGAGATCCAGCGGCTCGTCGAGCAGGGCGATTGCGGCTACGGCGATTGCGCCATCCTGGTGCGCACCAACAAGGACGCCGACCCCTATCTGCGGGGGCTCAACATGCTGGGCATCCCGTTCCGCTTCACGGGCAACCGGGGCCTCTACGCGCGCCCCGAGATCCGCCTGGTGATGGCGTTTCTGCGGGTGCTGTGCGACCCCCACGACTCGGTGAGCCTGTTCTACCTGGCCTCGGGCGAGACGTACCAGCTCGGCATGAACTCGCTCATCCTCCTGAACAGCTACGCCATGCGACGCAATCTGCCGCTGCTGGGAGTGATGCGCGCTCACACCGCCGAGGAGAAGCCCGAGGACGCCGTGACGCTGTCGGAGGGCGAGCTCGGCGTGGTCACCCGCCTGCTGGCCGAGGTCGACGGTTTCATCGCGCGCATCGCCGACGAGACCCCGGGAAGGCTGCTCTACCACTACATCACCGAGTCGGGCTGGCTGCGCCAGCTCACCGAGAAGGGCGGCGAGGTCGAGATCCAGAACCTGGCGCGCTTCTTCGACATCCTCAAGAGTTTCGAGGAGAACCATCCGCAGGCGCTGCTGCCGCAGTTCGTGCAGCACCTCGACCTGCTGATGGAGGCGGGCGACTCGCCCTCGGTGGTCGAGGCCGACGCCGAGGAGGACGCCGTGCAGCTGCTGACGGTGCACGCCTCCAAGGGCCTCGAGTTCCCGGTCGTCTTCCTGGTGGGTCTCGTGGACGGCAAGTTCCCCTCGCGCAACCGCGCCGACGCGATCGAGTTTCCGGTCGAGCTGCTCAAGGACGCGCCGCCCTCGGGCGACTACCACCTGCAAGAGGAGCGGCGGCTGTTCTACGTGGCCATGACGCGCGCCAAGAACCGCCTCTACACCACCTGGGCCCGCGACGTGGGCGGGCGTCGGGCGCGCAAGGTGTCGCCCTTTCTGCTCGAGGCTCTGGATCGTCCGCGGGCCGATAGCTCGGCCTTCCGGGCCTCGCCCCTGGTGGCGCTCGAGCGCTTCGCTCCCCCTCCGGTCGTGCCCACGACCCCGCGCGAGATGGGGCCCGAGCGCACGCTCAACCTGAGCTTCCGGCAGATCAACGACTACCTGACCTGCCCGCAGAAATACAAATACATCCACGTGCTGCGCGTGCCGATTCTGCAGCACCACAGCGTGGCCTACGGTCGGGCTCTGCACGAGGCGATCAGCGAGTACCTGATCGGTAAGAAGGACGGCCGGGTGGTCACGCTGGGGGACATGCTCGCCCGGTACGAGTCGTGCTGGGTCAGCCAGGGCTTCTTCACGCGCGAGCACGAAGAGCAGCGTTTCCTGGTGGGCAAGAAGGCCCTGGAGGATTTCCACGCCCGCGAAGAGGCCGGCGGCGTGATGCCCGACATGATCGAGCAAGATTTCGCGTTCATGGTGGACGGGAACAAGGTGATCGGGCGCTACGACCGGATCGACCCCGGGCCGGTCATCGTGGATTACAAGTCCAGCGAGGTGCGCACGCAGCAAGATGCCGACCGGCGCGCGGGCGAGAGCCTGCAGCTGTCGCTGTACGCGCTGGGCTACCGCGAGACCTACGGGGTCACCCCCCGGGCCGTGGAGTTGCGTTTCCTCGAGGCCGGCCTGGTGGGCCGCGCCACCGTGCAACCGCGCGACCTGACGAAAGCGCGCGAGAAGGTGCTGGAAGCGGCGGCCGGCATTCGCCAGCGAAATTTAGACGCCAAACCGACGTTCATGGCCTGTCGGTTCTGCGCTTACCGCGAGATCTGCCCGGCCACCGCGACGTAAGTGGCGTCCAGCGTCCCAGCACGGACGAGGTGGCCTGACGCAGGAATACGAGCTCCTTTTGGGAACACAGGGCGCCTCATGAAGCGCTTTCTGATCTGCCTGTTGTTGCTGCTGGCCCCGCTGCGCGCAGAGGTCTCCGAAGAGAAGCTCCAGTCCATCTACCCCACCATCGACCAGTACATCGAAAAGGGGATGAAGGACTGGGACGTCAAGGCCGTCGCGTTCGGCGTCGTGCACCACGACAGGCTGGTCTACTTCAAGGGGTTTGGCACCAGGAGCCCGCACGATCCGATTCCGCCCGACGTGAACACGACGTTCGCCATCGGGTCCACCACCAAGGCCTACGCCGCGGCCACGCTGGCCCAGGTCATCGATGACGGCAAGCTGAAGTGGGATACGCGCGTCATCGATGTGCTCCCGTCGTTCCGGATGTACGACCCGTGGGTCACGCGCGAGTTCCGGGTGGCCGACCTTCTGGCTCAGCACACCGGGATGGCGCCCTACGTGGTCACCTCGATGGGCTGCCTGGGCTACTCCGAGGACGACCTCATCGACTCGATGCGCTACCTGGAGCCCGTGACCAGCTTCCGCACCACGTTCGCCTACGTGAACGTGCCCCACATGGTGGCCGGGCGGATGGTTGCCAGACTGAGCGGGGAGCCGAACTGGGAAGCCTTTCTGCAGAAGCGCCTTTTGACCCCGCTGGGCATGACCCGCACGACCTGGACCCCCGAGGCCTTCAACAGGGAACCCAACCGCGCCGTGGGCTGGGTCACCCTCGACTTCCGGAGCGTGCCGCGACCGGCGGGCAGCTTCCCCTACAGCTTCGGGCCGGCCGGAGCGCTGAACTCGTGCGTGAACGACGTCTCGCACTGGGTCCGCCTGCAGCTCGCCGACGGCAAGTTCGAAGGCAAGCAGCTGGTCAGCAAAGCCAATCTGGACGTGACCAAGACGCCTCAAACGACGATGAGCCTGACGGTGGCCTACTGTATGGGCTGGGTGAAGCTGTGGAAACCGCACCCCATCACCTGGCACAACGGTGGAACACCCGGCCACCGCACCTTCGTGGGCCTGATGCCGGACGAGGACCTGGGCGTCATCGTCCTGACCAACAACGGGGCGTCCGACCTCTCGGACGCCGTGGGCCTGCGCTTCTTCGACCTGGCGACGGACATGGGCAACGAGGACTATAGCGCCCTCTCGCTGGCGCGGGCGCAGCAGGCGAATGCTGAGGTGAAGGCGGCCCTGCAGCCGCCGGCCGGAGCTGCCCCGCCGCGCCCCTGGAGCGAATATGCCGGCACCTACCGCAGTGACTTCCTGGGCGACATCCTCATCACCCCGACGGGCGGCCTCAAGTTGCTGCGCACCGGGGCCGAGGGCGTGCTGAAGCCCTATGACGGGGACGTCATGACCGCCTACGGCACCACCCCCTGGGTCCTGGACAACGGCTGCGACCTGCTCGGCCGCTGGACGTTCGCCCGGGACAACATGGGGCGCTACGCCAGCCTGCGCTGCGAGCTGGGTTGGGAAGGCTCCGGGTGCGTCTCGATCGCCAGGCGGATTTAAGGTTTTTTTCAGGGCCGAGTATTAAACGTCCGGGGCCGCTTTTCGAGCGACGAAATCTTTTTTCCGGAGGCCCCTCGAAATGAACGTATCCTCGCACGTCCCCGCCTGGGCGCAGAGCCAGGTCCAGTCCTTCCGCGACAGCCAGACCCTGCCCGGCGGGCAGAAGATGCCGCTGAACGCGGCTCAGGCGCGCGAGGCCGACGGCAAGCTGAGCCAGCAGGTCGATCAGGGCATCTTGCTCGACGAGAGCGAGATGGATGACGCCAAAGGGGAGCTGGGCGTGATCCGCGCCGACCTGTTCGGGACCAAGACCGAGGTCTATTTCGAGGGCGACTCCAAGTCGGGCGAGTTCGTCCAGACCGTGGGCGACGAGATGGCCGTCTACGGCAAGTTCAGCCCCGAGCAAGTGGACGTGGTCGTCAGTCAGAAGGACGGCGAGAACGTCAACGGCCAGGCCTTCCGCATCGACCGCAAGGAGCCGGGCAACAGCTTCGCCATCATGCAGGGCGCCGGCGGCTTCAACTTCGCCGCCTGAGACCTGTCTGGGGAGGCCCTGCTTCGGCGGGGCTTTTTTTATTCCGAGCGAAAGGGTCGGTATGTTCGGACTCTTCAAAGCGAAAGGGCCCGCCGCGGTGCGAAAAGCGGTCGAGCTCTACCAGGCGGGGCAGAAGGCCGAGGCGCTGGAGATGGCCATCCGCGGGGGCAAGACGGGAGCCCCCGAAGGCTGGGCCGTGGCGTCGGGCATCTACCTCGACATGGGCCGCTGGCAGGATTGCCTGGCGGCCGCCGACACCGCTCTGGGGAGCCAGCTGCCCGATCTGCAGAAGGCCGCGGCCTGGAACGCGCGCGGGCAGGCGCTGGCGGCCACGGGCAAGCTCGCCGAGGCGCGCCAGTGCTTCCAGGGTTGCCTGACCCAGACGGTGCAGGCGACCAACCTGGCCACGGTGCTGGCCTGGAAGGGCGCCCCCGACGCTCCGCCTACCGAGGCCACGGTGCTCGGCAACACCGGAATCAAGGCCTGGTTTCCGAACGAGCCGCGCCTGAAAGAGGAGAACGGCGTCCTCCAGTATGGCCTGGTGACGCCTCGGTTCAGCTACATCGTGGTGCGCGAGCAGCCCATCCCCATCGCCGCTGACCCGCAAGAGAGCCTGCAGAGCTTCCTGCGCGAGACGGTGGATGCACGCACGTTCGAGATCGTCAAGGTGGAGATCAAGCCGCCGTTTCTCTCCTACGGCGCCTGGGACGGCGAGCGTCTGCAGATCGGCCGTTTGTGGATGAGCGGAGTGCACGCGCGCGTGACGGTGCTGGAGATCCGCGATGGGGCGGCGCCCGAGCCCGGGCGCTTTCTGGGCAGCATCAAGATCAGCTGACAGGGATCCGCTCCCGGACATGGATCCCCCCCGACCCGAGGGATCCGCTCCCCGGAACGGAACGGGATCCGCTCGCGGGCGTGGATCCCCCCCGACCCGAGGGATCCGCTGACTCCGGTCTTAGTCCGCGTCGGGCAGTCGCGCCAGCGCCCCCATCCGCTCCACCTGCGAGCGGAGCACGCGGCGGTTTTGCTGGGGGTTGCTGACCGACGGGTCGGGCACCCACTCCAGCGTGCCGTTGTCCATCGCGCGGGCGATGCGCATGCGGTTGGCCTGAGAGTTCTCGCCGAACGCGAGCGCGGCGGCGTTGCTGATGGTGATGAGGTCTTCCATCGAGATCCACCAGCGCGTGCGCGAGACGACCACCCCCAGGTCGCTCTGCCAGAAGCCCTCCGGCCACTGGGCCCGCGCGCCCAGAGCGTTGCCGAGCAGCACTTCCTGAACGCGCCGCAGCGCCTCCTCGGCCTCCTCGACCTTCCTGTCGGTGCGCACGTGCTTGCCGTTGGCCACGTCGATGAGCGTGCCCAGGTCGGAGCGCAGCATGTCGGTAGCGAGCTTTTCAGAATGACGACGCACCAGCTCGGTGGTCTCGTCGATCAGTTGTTGCGTGAAGAGTGCCATAACGAGGCCATCATAACGTTACTCACGTTAGTTTGTCAAGATGGCGTCGGGCGGACGCTCGGCGGGCCAGGACCTCGGGCTCCAGCAGCGTGTGCGGCCAGACCGCCAGAAAGCGCCGTGCGCAGGCGACCTCTGGCTCGACCTGCCCGAGAGCCTCGTGGGCGGCAGCCCGCACCTCCCAGACCGAGCCCGGACAGTCGTCGCAAAGCTGCGCTTGCTCGCACAGCCGCAAACTCTCGCCTGGATCGCTGATCAGGCGGATGCGCGCGAAGAGTACGAGCGCCTCGCCACACATCGGATCCAGCTCCAGAGCCTTCAGGCACCGGTTGAGCGCCGGCTGCACCAGGCCGTTTCGCAAACAGTCGTGAGCCGCCCCGACGTGGGCTTCGAGGCTGGTCGGATCGGTGGCCCCCAGCCTCCGGTGCAGAGCCCAGGCCTCCGCCGCGTCCGCGAGCGACGCCTGCAGAACCGCGATCATCGTGCTGCGGGGCTCGAGGCTCGCGGCCAGAGAAGCGTCGGAACGAGCCTGGTCAAAGCGTTGACAGGAATAGTGAAGCCAGCCTCGCTCCCAGAGGAGGAAGGGGCGCGTCGTGGGCGTCGAGGCCTCCAATTCGGCTCCCAGGTCCGCCTGCTGCTCCAGATCGGTCAGCTCGGTCGGGGGCGGGCCGGCCCCTGCCCGTTCAAGAACCGCCGCGGCCTCGGGCGAAAAGGCACGCAGCGCGGCCACGACGTCCAGGGTTCCCATGCGGCGACGGGAGCAAAAAGCGGCCTGACAGGCGGACAAAAGGGCTGGACCATCCGGCTGGGACGAGGCGGTCAAGTCCAGCTTCAACCGGGACAGATAGCGGCCGGCCGCGCACTCCGCCCCCGTGAAGGCTCGCAGCAGGTCGAGGGCGGAGAAAGTGCCCGGCAGGGCGGCCACGATTTCAAGCAGCGCCGAGGTCAACGGCAACGCGTAGCGCACGCGAGCGGGAGGCTGCAGCAGCGCGCGGAGCGCCACGAAACTCCGGAAATTCGGGACGTGCAGCAGCGGTCGCGGGTCCCCGGGACGGGGTTGTCCGACGGCCACGAAAGGACGCTTTCCCTCCAGTTGCGAGAGAGGCACGCCGCCCGGCCGAACTGCCTGCAGCAGCCGCTGAACCCAGTCGGACGGCGCCTGCTTGCCCAGCCAGGGAAGACGATCGTAACGCTTGCTGCGCAAGCTGTCCAAACGCGGGGTGGGAAACTCGTAGCACATCGCCCAGAGGTACTCCAGCAAATGCCAGGTTCTCAGGGGTTGCTGCTCCGGCGGTAGCTCGGCCTCGGCCAGAGCCAGGTAGACCGCCGGCAGTAAGGCGTCGACGCGGTGCGATCGCGCTGTGACGTCAATCCCCGAGGGCAACAGCTCGCTGACCTTCCAGCCTTTCCGCCAGTGACGGAAGAGGCCGTCCGGCAGGCTGGCCCGCAGACCCACCTCTCCGGGCCGGGGCACGTTGGGAAGGCGCACGAGATACGTCTCTCCCTCGGGCAGACGAAGAGCGCGGCGTTGGCGCTGCAGGGTATCGACCTGGACCAGGTTGGGGCACGCCAGTGCCAGGGCTTCGCGCATGCCGGAGCTCAGGTGCACGAACTCTCCCGGCTCCCATCCACCCCACGGAGCGGACCAGCGCAAGGCGCTGACGCCGAGATACCCCTGGCGCCGGTACTGGGCCCGGAGCTCGGTCAGCGTGACGCTTTCGCCGTTGGTGCGGTGAAAGAGCGCAAGCTCTTCCAATCCAGGCAGGTCGTGCTCGAGAAACCAGTGCACGACCTCGGGCAGCTCCGTGTCGCCGGCTCTTTCCCGAACCAGGTGCAAGGCTTCCCGGGCGATCAGGGGTTGCAGCTCGGCCTGCCACGCCGCGAGCTTCTCTCCCTGCACGAGCGCCGTGCGCGACAGGTTGAGCGGCAGCTCGCCGGTCCACCAGGTGAGCTGGCCCGGGAGCTTCCAGGGAACGTAGAAGCGGACCCCCAGGTGGATGACGGTGGCGAAACCAGCGCGGCCGCCATCCAGGCTCAAATAGCCGGAGCCATTTCCGGGACTTTCGTGCACCACGTCGACCTTGCCCACGCAGGACAGCGGAGGCGTGCCGAACTGAACCAACCTTAGCGGCCTGACGTCGAGCTCCAGGGCCGGAAGCTTCCTTCGCTGGAGCGCGAGGGGGGCCAGGGAGCCGAAGTTCTGCAGCAGCTCCCGCTCGTAGGCCAGCCCGAGGAGACGCGTCACCAGCGAGACCCGCTGACCGCCCAGCTCCACGGAGACGCCCGCGCGAGTGTCGGCGTCCTCCAGCCGAACGTGGTTGTCATCGAGTCTCAGGACGACCTCGCGACTCCGCAGCACGATCCGGGGGAACAGGGTGCGAGCCGTGTTCAGACCCGACGCGAGCTCTCTGAGGGCCAGATCGGTGGAGCCCGAGCCGAGGAGGGCTTCGAAGAGCCTCGCGAGCTCCTCGCGGCTGAACCCGGGACCACTCCAGCTCGCCTTGAGAACGTGGCCGGACCGGACCACCTCGAAACGGTCGGCGCCCTGCGCCACGGCGCTGGCCAACAGCCGCAGCACGTAGTGCGTCGGGCCGCCGAGCTGAAACCGCGCCAGCTTCTCGCGCGCGTGCCGAAGGTCCAGCGTGAAATGCCCCGTGGAGTCGTGCGAGCCCGCGGCGCGCAGGTCCTCGAGCAGGCTGTCGAGGTCGCTCACACCAGCGCCCGCGCGCGGGTACGACGCTCCTCCAGATCGGGGTCCAGCATCGTCCAGGTCCACACCGACAGGAAGCGGCGCAGGCATTCGCGGGCCTCGTCGGCACGGCCCAGGCCGAACAGGATCGAGGCGCGGGTTTCCCAGATCGTGCCGGGACAGTCGGGCTTCCCCAACGCGCGGTCGCACAGCTCGAGCGAGCCGCATAGGCGGGCCAGCAGCGCCAGGGCGGCGCCGCTCTCGGGGAACTCGCCCACGACCTTCTGGCACAACGAGGCGTCCTGCAAAACTGCCGCCCTGGCCAGCTGGCAGTCGGGGCCGGAGTAAAGCTCCAGGTCCAGCAGTACGCGCTCGTATTCGGCCGGCCGCAACGTCTCAGGCACCCGGCTCCCGGGCGTATACAGCCCCAGGGCGCGCTCCAGGTCCGCCAGGGCCAGGTCCGTCCGGCGGCAGGCCAGCCGCAGATAGGCTCGCTCGACGAAGAGCTCCCCGCGCTCGCAAGCTTGAAGCTCTCGCTCGACCTCGGCCAGCTGCTCGCTCACGGCCAGGTCGGGCGCTTCCAGGCCGGCCCGCTCGTAGCCCGCCAGAGCATCGCCCGCGGCGCAGGGAAACTCCAGCATTCCGGCCAGCAGGTCGAAGCGCCCCAGGCGCTTGCGCAACCCGTAGCGCAACGAGCAGAAACGCAACAGCTCGTCGCCCTGCGCATCGTCCCCCGGGGGAGCCGGCACCCCGAGAAGCGGAGAAAGCGCTCGCAACATCGCCAGCGTGGACAATGGACGGGGCAGCCCGGTCAACATGGCCCGAAGCTCCGAAGTCAGAGGTCGTACCTGCTGCACCGTCACGACCGGGCTCAGCAACCAGCTGATCCGCTTCCCATCCAGAGGCCGCGCGAGCTCACGCGGATCTCCCTCGCGCGCGGAGCAGGTCAGCAAGATGCGACCCTTCTCGAGCAACGAGACCAGCGGCAAAAGACCCACGCCGACGTCGACCTTCGTACGGCTGGCCAGCCATCCAAGGCGCTCGTTGAGGCCCAATCGGATCAGGCGCGGAGTCTCATCCTCATTGGCGAGCGACTCGAGAAACTGGAGCAGCAGCGAGCCTCGCACCCCCTCGAATTCGTCCGGGATGCGGCGCTCACAGAGAGCGCAATAGAGGGGAAGGAGCTCCGCCTTCCGATTCGGGTCGGTCAGAACGACTCCGTCAGCCGTCAATCCCATCTCGCCCGCAGGCATGGGCACACGAACCAGGTAGACGCGGTCGTCCGCAAGCCGAGGAGCATCGGGCTCGACGGCGACCACGCAGCGAAATGTCGAGCGCAGACCCTGCACGAGCGCGGGCTCGAGAATCAGATGCTCTGTCGCTCCCGGTGATTGCGTGATGCCAAGATACCCCGTCTCGCGGACTTGCTCGCGCAACCCGGACAGAGTGGCCATTGCCCCGTCGGCGCGCCGAAAGATAGGCAGTGTCTCGAGCGCGGGGAGCTTCCAGCGAAACGCCCAGTCAACCAGCGGGCGCGGTCCATCACGGCCCAGGAGCAACCAATCGACTGCCCGGCACAAAGTGGAGTGCACGAAGGCTTTCCACGCGTCGAACTCGGACCCACCGGCCAGCGCCGAGCGCGAAAGGTTCAGCGGCAGGGTTTCGGTCCACCACGTGACTTCCGCGGGCAACTCGAGCTCCAGGGGGTAGGTCACCCCGAGGTGGACAATGGTCGCCCGCGTGAACAGCCCTCCGTCCAGCAACATGTAGCCCTCGCCGAGCTCGGTCCGCGGCAGGACGAGGTCGGGCTCCAGCGGATGCACGTGCGGAGGTTTCCCGACCTGAATCAGGTAAAGCTTGCTCTGCCGCCAGGAAGGCGTGAAACCCAGCTCGAGCGGAGCCAGCTCGCAATGCTTCCGCAGCAGCGCCTCCTCCGGTCGCGAGCGGGTCAGTCCCTGCCACAGCGACCTGCGCCCTCGGGCCAGCGAGACACTCACGCCCGACTGAAACGGCCCTGTCTGAAGGGAAAAGCGACCCTCCTTCCAGACCAGCTCGTCCGCACCCGACCGCACTTTGATGGTGCCGAACAGCTGGCGCGCCCCATTGAGGCCGCAGGCCAGCTCCGCCAGAGCCGTCGGCGTCCCTCGAACCAGGGCGCTCAGCCATCCCTGCAGCTCGAGCGAAGGCCCGTCCCATTCGATGAGTGACGGCCCTACAGTGAGCCTTTGCGCCCCACCCGCCACGGCGGCGGCCACGAAGCGCAGCAGGTAATGCTCGGGCGAAGGCAACTGAAAGCGCGCCAGCTTCTCTTGGGCATGCTCCCCGTCGACCGTAAACGCCCCCGTCGAATCGACCACACCCTCGTCGCGGAGCCCCCCGAGCAGCTCATCCACCCGGAAGGCTTCCACGTCGGGCGGATTTCCCCCCGGGGCGGCGAAGCGCGGGCGATGCTGCGTCGACTCATTCTCTTCCTGGCCCTGAGCGGATGGGCGCTGGCTCAGGATCCGGCCACGATCGTGGGCCCCATTCTCTCGCGCCAGGTCAGTCCGGGGGTCTTCGAGGTCAAGATCACCGTTGTGGTCAAACAGGCCGTGACCGTGCCCCAGGTGCCGATCATCGCCTCCTACCTGCGCTTCGTGGCGCCCATGCCGGTGCCCGGATGGCTGCAGGAGGACAACCTGCTGGGCAGCCTCTACCAGGTCGATCTCAGCGACAACGGCGCCCTGACGGGCGTCGAGTGCCGCGAGACGGGGGGCGTCCTGCGCCTCGACCACTTTCCCGTCGTACCGATGGGAGCCGACGAGCTCGGCCCCCAGACCCCCTACAACCCGGATGGCTCGCTGCGCCGCTACACACTGGGTCCCGACTCGCCCGACTTCATGGTGCTCTTCTGCCAGCCACCCTGGATCGGCCTCGACCTGCAGCATCGGGGCTACGACCCCGAAGTGGAGCAGTATCCCAATCCCTGCCTGCAGATCTACGTGTACGAGCCTTGCGTCGGCCCGTCCGGGCCCCGCGACCTGCCGGGCGAGCCCAATTTCACCGTGGGCTGGAAGCTGCCCGACCAGACCGACCGGCGCCTGATGTTCAACTGGGAGCCCAACGTCTCGCCCCAGTGGATCCGCACCGAGTGGAAGGTTTTCCCCATCAACAACGCGGTCGGCACCCAGGATTTCGTGTTCGAGGTCAACGTCAATAACGACACCAATCCGGTCGGGGTGATGGCTCAGATCAACTACTCCCTCGAGCCCGGCGTGCGCCGCCGGGGCGCTCCCGTCCTCGGGCGACTCTGGCAGGGAGGAGCCCCTCCCTGACATGGTAACGCTTTCCAACTTCCGGTTGGTGCTGGCCTGGGCCGGACTCGCAGTGCTCACGTTCTGGTTGCTGCAAATTTTGCAGCCGTTCTTCGGACCGCTCGCGTGGGCGGCGGTGCTGGCCATCTTCTTTCACGGCTTCCACAAGCGCGTGCACGCCAAGCTGCGCGGCCGTAACCGCTCGGCCCTGGCCTCGACGGTGCTGGTGACCTTGATCCTGATCGTGCCCGCCATCGGCGTGCTGCAAGCCGTGGTGACGCAGGCCATCGGCACGGTGGGCCAGGTACCGACCTCCGACATCCTGACCCGCCTGCGGGCCTTCGTCGACGGCCTGCCCGAACCACTCCACCGCATGGTGTCGGGCGATCAACTCGAGCAAATCGTGGCCGAGAGCGTGCGCTGGGCGCGCGGCAACCTGGCCACCGAGTCCGCCCGGCTGGCGGGCAACCTGGCCCGATTTTTCTTCGAGCTGGCCGTCACGCTCTTCGTGCTGTTCTACTTCTTTCGGGACGGCCACATGCTGATGGGCTGGTTCTCGGACCTGAACCTGGTGGCGGAGGAGCGCCGCAAGCGCCTGATGCACGACGTGGCCAACGACGTGCGCGTCTCCGTGTCGAGCACGCTGGTGGTGGCCCTGGTGCAGGGAATGCTGGGCGGACTGTTGTTCTGGGCTCTGGGCATCTCCAATCCGTTGCTCTGGGCCGTGGTGATGGCCATGATCTCGCTGCTCCCGGTGCTCGGCCCGTGGCTGGTGTACGTGCCGGCCGGCGCCTGGCTGGCCTTCGACGGACACTGGATCAAGGCGATTATCATGATCGGCGTCGGCGTCGGCGTCATCTCCAGCTCGGACAATCTCCTGCGTCCCATCTTGATGGCCGGACGCAGCCCGCTCAACGCGCTCTGGGTCTTTTTGAGCGTCGTCGGCGGGCTGAACGCGTTCGGCCTGCTGGGGGTGGTGGCGGGCCCGGTGCTGGTGGGCGCGGCCCAGGGCTTCCTGCGCGCGCTCGGCGAGGCCGCCATCGCCCGCGCCCACCCACCCGAAGTCCTACAGAGCCACGAAGTTCGGCCCCACCCGCCGCACCCGCCCGTGCACCTGGAGGTGCCCGAGAGCCCCCAGAACCTCGGTGATGCTCAGCCGCGTGCTGAGGACTAGCTCGTCCGGACAACTTCCGCGGGGCCCCAGGTTGTCCAGCACGCGCTGTTGCAAAGGCGGCAGCGGCTCCGGGACATAGGCGGTCGCGTCGATCTCCAGCACTTCCAGGATGTGCTCCGCGGTTCCGATCGGGGTCGCTCCCTCGCGCAGGAGCTTGAGGATGCCCTGCGAGTTGGGTTGGCCCACGTCCCCGGGCACGACCAGCACGTCCCGCCCGAGCTCGAGTGCGAGCCGGGCGGTGATCAGGGCGCCGCTGTGCAAGGCCGCCTCCACCACTACGATCACCTTGGCCAGGGCCGCGATGATGCGGTTGCGAGCGGGAAAACGCCAGGCCTGGGGCGGCTCGAGGCCGGGATACTCGCTGACGACCGTTCCCTGAGCCTCCAGCCGTCGTTTCAACGAGCGGTTGTCGATGGGATAGTCGTAGCCGATCCCGCAACCCAGCACGGCCACGGGGCTGCTGGCGGTGGCCCGCAGGGCCCCGAGATGAGCGGCCGCGTCGATCCCTCGGGCCAATCCGCTCACCACCGTCACGCCGGCGCAGGCCAGGTCGCGCCCCAGCCGCTCCGCCACGCCGATCCCATAGGGCGTGGCCCGGCGCGAGCCCACCAGGGCCACGCCCGGAGCCCGGGGGAGCGGCTGCCCGCGCAGGTACAGCGCCAGCGGCGGCTCGGTGACCTGCAAGAGGTCGGAAGGGTACTCCGGGTCGGCCGGCGTCACCAGACGCTCTCCTCCCCGCTCGGCCTCGGCCAGCTCGGCCATCAGGTTGCGCCCCGGGTGGCCGAGCCGGCCCCAGGTCTGCAACGCCGAGCCGGTCAACTCCAGCGTCTCGAGCACCATCCTTTTGCGAGGCAGGCTGGCCAGCCCCAGGTAAGCCGCGCGCTCGTTCATGCCGCCCTCCGGCGCTGATACTCGTCGATCAGCGCGGAGCGCAGGCGATCTTGCAGCATCGGGCTCAAGATTTCGTAGATGATCTGCCAGCCGTTCTTCATGCGGCGTCCCGGCAGACTCAGCTCGTACCTGCCATTGCAAACCTGGAG
This sequence comes from Vulcanimicrobiota bacterium, assembly GCA_039809865.1. Lineage (GTDB taxonomy): Bacteria > Vulcanimicrobiota > Xenobia > Xenobiales > QWHO01 > QWHO01. The sequence continues at coordinate 4,501 of JBDHVW010000038.1, read as the reverse complement.
CTTGAGACCGCGCAGCCGGACCCCGGCGTAATCCACCTCGGCCACCGCGCGCATGTGGGTTCCCTCGACGAGGGTCATCGAACAGATTCGAACTTGCATAACTCGTTGCACCTCCTGCCTCGACGATAGTCTCCCGGGAGCCGGGAGCTCGACCCGGGATGTAACCGGGAGTTGAACAGAAGATTTCTGCGAAGTTGCTAGAACTTTAACGAGGAGTGCGGGCGTGGCGCTCTGGGAGCCTCAGGGCGATCGCAGGCTACCCCGCATGGTATACTCCTGACCTATGCAACAGAGAATGCGTTCCACCACCATTTTGTGCGTGCGCCACGAGGGCAAGGTGGCTATGGCCGGCGACGGCCAGGTCACGCTCGGGCGTACCATCATGAAGCATTCGGCCCGTAAGGTGCGCCGGATGACGAACGGTACCTGCCTGGGCGGCTTCGCCGGGTCGGCCGCCGACGGCTTGACCTTGTTCGAGCGGATGGAGGCCCGCCTGGAGGAATTTTCCGGCAACCTCCGCCGCGCCGCTGTCGAGTTGGCGCGCGATTGGCGCCAGGACCGAATGCTGCGCCGGCTTCAGGCCATGCTGCTGGTAGCCGATAAAGATACCGTGCTTTTATTGAGCGGCACGGGAGACATCATCGAGCCCGACCACGGCGTGGCCGCGGTCGGCTCGGGCGCGCCCTACGCGCTGGCCGCCGCGCGCGCTTTGACGGTGCACTCCAAGCTCGAGGCCGGGGAAATCGCCCGCCACGCCCTGGAGATCGCGGCCGAGATCTGTCTTTATACCAATCGGGAGATCACACTGGAGACGCTATAGACCGGTGAAGCGCGAGACGCCCCCGCAGGCGGACTTGATGAGCCGGACCCTGGCCAGGCAACTGGCGGGGTTGGCGACTCTTTGTGTTCTGCTGAGCCTGGGGATGGGCTTTCTCCTGGCCACCTTCCAGCGTGGCTGGCAGTCCTATATCGGGCTGCTGCTCCTCACCCCGCTCTGGGTCATCCTGTTCAACCTGCTCTTCCGGCGCATCCCGCGCAAGCTCTTCACTCCCCTCAACGAGTATCTCAGCCTGCTCGGCAAGCCCGAGGAGCCCATCGCGCCCTATCAAGAGTTCGAGTTCCTGAGCCAGAAGATCAAGCGAGCCGAGGCCTTCCAGAAAGACGCGGAGACCTCCAAGGTCGAGGAGGTGGCCCGCACCGAGAAGCACCTGCTCAAGCGCATCCACGAGCTGCAGCAGGTGCACCAGTTGCTCGAGGTCTTCGGGCGCAGTCTGGAGCTCAAGGTGCTGGCCGACCTGATGCTCAAGCAAGTGCGCGACCTGGTGCGCTTGAATCGGGCCACGGTCTACGTACTGGAGGACGATGGCAACTTCCGCCTGGAGTCGACCACGGGCTTCACCGACATGGACGTGGCCCGGCTGATGGCCATCCCCCTCGCGCTGGACACCCCGGGCTTCAGCGAACTCGCGCGCAGCACCGCCATCGTACAGGTCGAGCACGAGCCGCTGGCGCAGCAACCCCTCTTGAAGGGTCGTTTTCCCGAGGACGGACTGGTGGCCTATCACGCGATACCGATGGTCGCCAACGGCACGCTGCAGGGCTTCCTGGAGCTCCTGCCCAAGAGTCCGGGCCCGCTCAGCTCCGAGCAGCAAGAGCTCATCACCAGCCTGACGCGCGTGATGGCCGTGGCCATTCAGAACTGGCGCCTGTATGCCGCGCTGCGGGGCGAGAAACAGGCCAGCGAAGCCATCCTGGAGCACATGGCCGATGGGGTCTTCACGCTCGGCAAGAGGCTCGAGCTGACCAGCTTCAATAAGGCGGGCGAGCGCATCACGGGCTGGTCGCGTCAGCAGCTTCTGGGCAAGAGCTACGGAGAGGTCTTCAGCGACCTCGACGGGCAGCGGCACCTGGCCGACGTCCTGGCGGGGCGGCAGCCGGCCACCACCTACGAGCACCAGGTGCCCGTCAAGGACGGCCTGCGCAAGATCGTGGCTTTCAGCCCCTCGGTGCTGGCGCCCGACGCCCAGCACGACGACAAGACAGCCCTGATCGTGGTGTTCCGCGACATCACGCGCATCCGCGAGCTGGAAATGCTGCGCGGCGACTTTACCGCCACGCTCTCCCACGAGCTGCGCACGCCCATCACGTGCATCAAGGGCTACCTGCACAACATGATGCACAAGAAGTACCGGTTCGAGCCGGAGGTCACCCGGGGCCACCTGGACATCATCAACACCCAGGCCGACCGCCTCAACCGCCTCATTCAAGACCTGTTGGAAGCGGCGCGGCTGGACAGTCAGGCGCTGGAGATCCGCCCCAAGAACATCGACCTGAGCAACCTGATCTCCCGCGTGGTGGATGCTTACCGCCTCAAAGAGCCCGACAAAGTGCTGCGCTGGGAGCCCGGCGGCGACCTCCGCGCGAGTTGCGACCCCGACCAGATCCGCTACGTGCTCGACCACTTGCTCTCGAACGCCTGCAAGTATTCGGCCGACGGCGGCCTGGTCGACGTCACGTGCGAGCAGCGCGGGGCCATGTTCTCCATCAGCGTGCGCGACGAGGGCTGCGGCATCCCGTTCGACCATCAGGAGAAGATTTTCGACAAGTATCACCGGGTCGAGGTCGGCAACACCCGCTCCCACTACGGAGTCGGCCTGGGCCTCTTCATCGCCCGCAAAATCGTGGAAGCCCACGGCGGCCAGATCGGCGTCCAGAGCGCCCCCAACTGCGGCTCCACGTTCACCTTCTCGCTGCCCGGCGAGGAGACCCGCGAGGGCCAGACCTCGGCTGCCTGATTGATTTGAGTCGACAGTTGACAGTCGACAGTAGCTTCGGGGCAAACAACTCCTGTTGACTGTCGACCGTCGACCCCCTCGGCATGAAAAAAGGCCGGCTCTTCAGCCGGCCCTTTTCAGAAGAGGTTATTCCTCTTCGTCATCCTCGTCTTCGTCGTCGTCGTCATCATCGTCGTCGTCGTCGAAGTCGTCATCGTCTTCGTCTTCGTCCCAGTCTTCGTCGTCGTCGTCCCAATCGTCGTCATCATCGTCGTCGTCGTCTTCGTCGTCGTCGTCCTCGTCGTCCTCATCCTCGTCTTCCCAGGTGATGGACTCCGGAAGTGCCTGCTGCTCGAGGTCTTCCCAGGACTCGCCAAAACTCAAGTTTTTCAAGTTCGCTCCTTCTACCCGGGTCTGGATTTGGAGGGCCAATTCGGCTTGGCAGTAGGGTCTACTGCCGCCCGGGGCGATTTTGATGAACAGCCAGTTCCTGAAGTTCCAGGGTTCTCCTCCTGGCCCAAACTTTTTCGTCTGATGTTCGGCGGGACGCGATCCGACAGGGGTCGAACCGCCTCCTCGCCATGGACAACAGCAAGCTCACTCCCTTATTCGTTCAGTATTTCGACCTCGCCGACGCCCACCCCGGGTGCCTTTTGCTGATGCGCGTGGGCGATTTTTTCGAGGCTTACGGGCCCCACGCCGAGACCCTGGCCCGCGATCTCGAGATCGTCCTGACGAGCAAAGAATGCGGTGATGGCCGCACTGCGATGGCGGGAGTACCTTTTTTTGCTCTGGATACCTACCTTCGAATGTTGATCCAGAAAGGCCACCGGGTGGCCATCGCCGAGCAGATGGAGGACGCCAGGGTGGCCAAGGGCCTGGTGCGCCGCGAGGTCATCCGCATCGTCACCTCGGGTACCATCCTCGACCCGGCCATGCTCGAGGAGCAGAGCCATAACTTCTTGCTGTGTCTGAGCGTGAAAGGCAACGAGGTGGGACTGGCGGCGGCCGACGTGTCCACCGGCTACTTCTCGGCCACCGAGCTGCCCAGAGACGCCGAGCGGGTCTTCGAAGAGGCGGCCCGGTTCAAGCCGGCCGAGATCGTGCTGCTGGGGACGGACGAGCTGCTCGGCCAGGTGGCCCAGCGGCTCGGGGCGGCCACCCAGCGCCTCCCCGAGGAGCCCAACGCCGAGAAGCTCCTGCTCAAGCAGTTCCACCTCACCAGTCTGCACAGCTGCGACCTGCTCGATCGTCCCACCGCCGTGCAGGCCGCTTCCGGACTGGTCAGCTATCTCCGCTCGACCCAGGGCAGCCAGGCGCTGAGCCTCGACCCGCCCCGCGGTTACCGCCTCAACGCCCACATGGTTCTGGACCAGACGTCCCGCCGCAACCTCGAGCTGACCGAGACCCTGCTGGGGCGCGAGCGCAAAGGCAGCCTGCTGTGGGCGATCGATGCCACCTGCACGTCGATGGGCGCCCGCGCCCTCAAGGATTGGATGCTTCGGCCCCTGCTCGACCTCAACGAGATCGAGGATCGGCTCGAGGCCGTCGAGTACCTGGTGCACGACTACGCCCGTCGCAGCGAGCTGCGCGAAGCCCTGGGCAAGGTGCTGGACGTCGAGCGCCTGCTGGCCAGGGTGGTCTACCAGAGCGCCAACGCGCGCGACCTGCTGGGGCTGGGGCAGTCGCTCGAGCGCATCCCCCACATTCACGCGGTGTTTGCCGGC
>JBDHVW010000037.1:0-70495 GCA_039809865.1 Vulcanimicrobiota bacterium | reverse complement strand
GGAATCTTGCCTCCGTTGACCTGGGTGCGCACCTCGCGGACCTGGAGGTCCAGCTCGTCGCGGGTGACCGGGGAGGTGAAGATCTTCAGGTCCTGTCGGGTCAGGGCGAACAGGTACAGCTTGTCTCCCGCCGGAAAGTATTGCACCAGCAGCATGTCCTCCGGCATGAGAGGCTGCAGCTTGGCGAACGAAGTGGGCCGGACCGCCACCAGCGAGGCATAGTCCCGGTCCTCTTTGAGCACGTTGAGAGCGCGATAGAATTCGGCTTTGTTGCCCGCCACGGCCTGTTGGATGCGGGTGACCGCGGCGTTGTCGCCGTTGCTGCGGGCGGCCTGCAGGTCAGCGCTCAGCTCGGCGTCCTGTCCGCGGGTCTTCTGAATCTGGCTCAGCGCCTGGCTCAGTTTGGGGTCGCGCGTCTGCACGCGGGTGAGGTCGACGTCGGCCACCGACTGCTGCAGCCCCAGGCCCTGCACCACCTCGAGCGCTTCGGCGCCGCGATGCTGGCGCATCAGCACCTCGGTCAGGGCGTCCGTGACCCAGCGACTGCGCTCCAGCAACTGACGCTTGCCCTCGGGCGTGGCGCCCGACTCGGAGAGGAAGATGGCCAGCTGATCGACGGCGGCTCGCAGGTCTTTCTCGGCGCCCGTCAGATCGCCCCGCTCGGCCTTCAGGCGCCCCAGGTAGGCCAGCGCCAGGAAGCGGCCCGTGGGATAGGCCAGCTCTTCGCTGGCGACGGCTGCCTGAGCGGCGTTGGCCTCGGCCCTGGGGGAAAGCGCCTTCGAGTTGAAAGCCGGCAGGTCCAGCAGAGCGTCGACGCGATCGACCGGACGACGAGCCCTCTCGAAGAACGAAACAGCCTGGTCCAGCTCTTTGACGGCCGCGTCCGCGTCGCCTCGGGCCATGAGCTGTCGGGCTCGGGCTCGGTGAAAGCGGCCCCAGCAGTAAGCCTGCTCGAGATAGGTATTCTGGGGATAGGGCGCGATGGCTTTGTCCCAGGTCTCGAGCGCGGCGGCCACGGGCGTCAGCCAGTCGGGGGCGGAAGGGTGGCCGGGGAAGGCTTCGGCCAGCTCCAGCGTGAGGTGCACCGAGGCGTAGCCGGCGTCCTGATCCAGAAAGCCACCGGACTGGTAGAGCTGCCACATGGCGGTAGCACCTGCCTGACCGAGCGCGACCGCCTCTTCGGTCCAGCCATAATCGGCCGCCGTGGACACCCAGGCGCGGCCCCACAGCGAGCTGCGATTCACGTCCAGGGGCCAGTAGGCGCCCGGCGCGGCCAGCACGGGAGCGTAAGCCGCCGTGAACGCGGTCCGATACTCGGCCGGGGTGGGAGCGGGCCGGGTGGGCAGCGCGCTCAGATAAAGGTAGCTGGCCACCTCGTAGCGAGCCAGTCCGGCGCCGGGAGAGGTGAGCTCGTCGGCGAGCTGGCCGGCCCGTTCGTAAGCCTGCCGCGCGCGGGCTCCCTGTCCGCTGCGGTATGCCAGAGCTCCCTCGACCAGCGCGAGACGCAGCTCGATCTCGAGATTCGGATGGGTCTTCAGGAGAGCCGTGAGCTCGGGGATCAGGGCCCGGGCCGCGGGCAGGTCGTTGCGCACCTGGGCCAGGGCGAGGCGGCGCGAGAGAACCAGCTCGCGCGGAGCATCCTGGGCGGCCGCGTAAGCTTTGTCCGCGTCGCCGTAAGCGCCGTAGCGGGCCAAAAGATCACCCGCGCCAAGGGGGTTTTGGCCCCGCGCCGGCAACCAGAGGAGCAAGAGCAGAACGGCGATTCGAAGCCGCAGCTACGTTTTCTTCTCTTTCTCGCTGAAGAACATGATGTGCGCTTGCTGCACCGACTCCATGGTTCCGCCCACCACGAAGCCCGCCAGGCCTCCATCGGAATACATGAACCCGCGGATGCCCTCTTTGATGAAGGCCGCCGGTACAGCGCCGATCGCATTGCGGTATTTCTCGTCGATGGGCGTCTGGACGAGACCTGTTTTCAGTCCCACGGCCTCGATCCCTTTGCCCGAGTCCTCGGCCAGATTGCGGAAGAACTGCGAGAAGCGCGGCCCGAAGAACGGGCCGACGGCGCCCGCCAATCCCGCGCCCAGGGCCGCGATCGGCACACTGCAGGGGGCGAAGCCGACAGCCGCCAGGCCGGCCCCCATGCCCGCGCCCACACCGGCGCCGACCAGGGCCTTCTTCCAGGGCTCCTCGTAGCGGGCCCCGGCGGCCGCGCCGATGCCGCCCGCCACCTTGGACGGGCCGTCGATGAAGAAGGCGCTGATCATCGTGGCGTTGCCGCCCGCATCGCGGATCTCGGCTTTGCCGTGGGCGCGAATGGTCTGGAAGCCACCCAGCAGCCCTCCCAGCACGCCCGCATTGAAGAGCGGCTGCCCCGTGAGGGCCCCCACCGCGGTGCCGAGCGCGGCGCCCACGGCCGTGCCGCAGAGCACCCCGGCCACCTGGCTGCCGGTTCGGTTCTGTACCAGCGAGCCGGTCAGGGCCGAGCCGGCGCCCGCCACCACGCCCGCCGGCCCCATCAGGTAGAACCCTTCGGTCCCGCCCTGAAAGAACGCCTGGAAGTAGTTGGCGCCTTTGAAGTTGCCCGCGGTCGTCTCGCGCGGGGAGGTGTAGTCGTCCAGCCAATCGATGGCTTTTTTGATCGGTCCCTGAGGGGGTGCTTTGACAGAAGAAACCAGACAGGGGGTAATGACCATGGTCTGAGTCTAAGATAAAGACTTCCTAAAGGGGGTGTTCGGAATGTTAACCCCGCGTCAGCACCGCCCTCTGCAGACTGCCCAGGCCGAACGCCAGGACCCGTTGGCCGCTGGCGGATTCCCTCACGGCGTCTTTCCCGAACATGTTCATCTCCAGGCTCAGCCTGTCACCTTCGAGCTCGTAACGGGCGGTGACCCGGTTCTGGCCCACCTCGAACTGGCTCAGCAGCACGCCGTCCTGGTAGTAAGAGTCGAGCAAGATGCCATTGTGCTCGTCGACCACGTAATGGCCCCTGGCGGGGTCCACCGGGACCATCTCGTAGGGCCGCTCGGGCTGTCCCTCATAGCGCAGCGACCAGCTGTGGCGGCCGTTGGGGGCCGGGCGGATCTCCAGCTCGACCCCGACCCGGTCGGTGCCGGGCACCCCGGTGACGCTCATCTCGCCCTTCCAGCGGCCCTCCCAGGTCTGGGGGAAGGCTGCTTTGAGCATCTGGGCCCGGGTGGGCGGCGTGAATTCGTTCTGTGCGCTGGCCTGAAAGCGATCGCTGTCGCCGCCGCTGGCTGCTCTCAGAGGCAGCCAGGTGAGCGAGGGGGTAGAACAGACCTGCGCGATCATGACGCATTCATGCTAGGGGCGCCTTCTGAAAGAGGACTGAAAACATTGAGGGAAAACGGTTATCTCTAGAGATGACCCTGGGAAACCGCATCCGCCAAGCCCGTGAGGAGCACGGGTATCGACTGCAAGACCTGGCCGTGGCGCTCCTCACCACGCCCGCGACGGTGGCCCGCATGGAAGAGGACCGCGAGGCCGAGATCTCGGTGGGAGCCATCGAGGTGCTGGCCAACCTGACCGGCTATGCGAGCTCGGGCGACTTCCTGGCCAAGTGCGAAAACTACGCGGTGGATCTCGATCGCAACATGCTCCTCATCGGAGACCGCGATTGAGAAATCTCGAGCTGACCGAGATCCGTCAGATCTTCCTGCGCCACCGCAAGTGGCTCGAGTCCGAGGGCACCCAAGGCATGAAGGCCGAGTTGGAGCCGTTCCACCTCTACGGGCCTCCGTTGACCGGGTTCGATTTCAGCCAGGCGACGATGGCCGGCTGCCAACTGCCGGTGGCCGATCTGCGCTACGCCCTGATGGTCGGCACCGACCTGGAAGGGGCCGTGCTGAGCGGCATCGAGGGCTACCAGATCGGGCTGACGGGCGCGAACCTGTCGCGCGCCAACCTGCAGGGCGCCTTCCTGGTGGAGGGCATCGCCCTGGGAACCCGCTTCGCCGGGGCCGATCTGCGGGAGGCCATGCTGACCCGCTGCGATCTGCGCCGGGCCGACTTCAGCGGAGCCCTGCTGCGGGAGACCGATCTGTCCGAGTCGCGCGCCTGCGAGGCGATTTTCCAAGGCGCTGACCTCAGCGACGCTTCTCTGACCGAGTGCGATCTGCGCCACGCCCGCCTGGATGAGGCGGTGCTGAGGCGGGCGTCTCTGGTGCGGGCCAACCTGACGGGGGCCAGCCTGCGTGGAGCCGACCTGCGCGATGCTTCGCTGGGCGGAGCCACGCTCGAGGGGTGCGATCTGCGGGGAGCTGCTTTGGAGGGCGCCGTGTACGAACGCCGCGCCCTGCTTACGGCTGTGCTGGATCCGGTCTTTCGGGAGCGACTAAAAGCGGGCACCAAAAACTGTTAGCTTTTACAATGATTGTCTGCTTTTCTTAAGACTGATTCAAAACCAACACCAAAAACGTTCATAAAATATTAACATCACCCTCTTGTCGTCGGGCCATGTCGGGGGATAAAGAAATCATCAGTCTACTTCAGGAGGTCGCCCCGATGTCCACGATCAGCAACGTCACCGCCCCGAGCCTTGTCGCCCCCGCCCCTTCGGTGCGCCCCGTGGAAGAGGCTGCCCCCGCCAAAACGGCCCGCCCCATCGAAGGTCCCAGCGCCGGCCTGGCGGAGTACCTCGCTCGCGCGAGTGCCGACGTAAAGACCATTCGCCAACTGCCCCTCGCCGCTTAGCCCCTGTGCTATAATGGCACCCGAAATGGGTGCTGGCAGGCTGAAAACGGCTCTCAAGCCGATCATGGTCGGTCCGGTGAAGATCGATCCCCCGCTGTTCCTGGCTCCGATGGCCGGGCAGACGAACCATCCGTTCCGCCGCCTGGTGCGCGAAATGGGCGGTTGCGGCCTGGTGTGCACCGAGCTCATCTCCAGCCTGGCCATCCACTACAAGAGCCAGCGCACCTATCAGATGTTCGACTGGAACGACTTCGAGCGGCCCGTGGCGGTTCAGCTCTTTGGCGCCGACCCGGCGGTGATGGCCGAGGCGGCCCAGATGGTGGAGTCGCGCGGGGCCGACATCGTGGACATCAACATGGGCTGCTGGGTGCCCAAAGTGGCCAAGACCGGCGCCGGCGCCGTGCTGTTGCGCGATGTATGTACCGCCGCCAAGGTGGTCGAGGCCTGTGTGAACGCCGTCAAGATTCCCGTCACGGTCAAGGTGCGCACCGGGTGGACCCCCGAGGAGATCACCGCGGTCAAGTTCGCGCGTGCCGCCGCCGACGCGGGCGTGAAGGCGATCGCGGTGCACGGTCGCACCGCCAGCCAGGGCTTCACGGGGCTCCCCGACTGGGACATCATCCGCCAGGTGAAGGAGGCCGTCGGCGATCGGATTCCGGTCATCGGCAACGGCGATGTGGTGGACACGGCTTCTCTCCTGGCGATGCTGGACCAGACCGGTTGCGACGGGGTGATGATCGGCCGGGCGGCGCTGGGCAACCCGTGGATTTTCCGCTCGATCATGCACGAGTTGACCACCGGAGAGCCGGCTGCTCCGCCCACCCCGGGCGACCGCGCCCGCGCCGCCATCCGCCACGCCCAGTTCGCGATCGAGTTCCTGGACCAGCCCGCCGAGCAGATCGTCCGCGAGTTGCGCGGTCAGCTCAGCAAGTATCACCTGGGAGCCCCCGGTGCTGCCCGCATTCGCGACGGTTTACACCGCGTGGTGACGTTGGCCGACATCGAGGAACTGCTGGGGCCGGTGGCCGCTGGCCCTTAGGGAGATGGGAGATCATAGTTGAGAGTTGAGAGTTGAGACCCAGAGAAACTCCATAGTTGAGAGTTGAGAGTTGAGAGTTAAGAGTCACTTTTTTAGAGACATTCCCAGAGAAACTCTTAACTCCTAACTCTTAACTCCTAACTCTTAACTCCTAACTCTTAACTCCATACTGGTTCCGCGTCTCCGGGAAAACTCCCGATTGCCCTAAACTCTCGTGGCTGCTATAGTGGGCCTGTTCCGATGCAGGTGGGCGATTATCAGGTTGATTTCCTTACCGATGGAGACTTTGCGCTCGATGGCGGAGCTATGTTCGGCGTGGTGCCTTATCCGCTGTGGAGCAAGCTGAGCCCTCCCGATGAAAAGTTTCGCATTCGGATGGCCACGCGCTGCCTGCTGCTGCGCGGACACGGCAAAACCATCGTGGTGGACGCCGGCAACGGCGATAAACTGAGCGCCAAGCAGCGCGACATCTACCAGATCCCAGCTCAGGATGGACGGCTCGTTCAGAGCCTGAAAGAACACAACGTCCGGGCCGATGACGTGACCGACGTGATCCTGACCCACCTCCACTTCGACCATTGCGGTGGGCTGACCGCGGCCGACGGCAAACTGACCTTCCCCAAGGCCACCCACTACGTGCAGAAAGAGCACTACGCCTGGGCGGTGAAGCCCAGCGAGAAAGACCGGGCCAGCTTCATGCCCGAGAACTACGAGCCCGTGCGCGAAGCCGGGAAGCTGACGCTGCTGGACGGCCCCGAGCAGGTCTTCCCCAACCTCGACCTCGTCTTGCTGCACGGGCACACGCGAGCCCTGCAGGGGATCCTGATCCACGGGGAGCCCTCGCTCTTCTACCCCAGCGACCTCGTGCCCACCAGCAGCCACGTCCGGGCCGTGTTCGGAATGGGCTACGACAACTTTCCGCTCACCAACATCGAGGAAAAGCGCACCTGGCTGCCGCGGGCTGCCCGAGAAGGCTGGCGGGTGGTCTTCGAGCACGATGCCCGGACCCCGTGGGCGTGCCTCGAGGAGAAGAACGGCGACTTCGCCGTGAAGGTCGAGGTGGCGCGGTGAAAGCGCTCTACAAGTTCCTGGCCTCCATCAAGCTGGCCGTGGTGCTGCTGCTGGCGCTGGCCGCCATTTTGGGCACCGCCACCTTCTACGAGTCGATCTACGACACCAAGACGGCCCAGCACCTGGTCTACAACAGCGTCTGGTTCGCGATCTTCCTGGCCGTTCTGTTCATCAACGTGTTCTGCGCCGCCGCCATTCGCTATCCGTGGAAGCCTTATCAGACCGGGTTCGTCATCACCCACGTCGGCATTCTCATCCTGCTGATCGGCTCGCTGATCACAATGTTCTACGGGGTGGACGGCCAGATGGCCGTGGAGGAGGGCTCCTCGTCCGATCGCATCGTGCTCGACCAGCCGCAATTGCTGTTCGGCACCGACCAGGCGCAGTTGCAGGAGATCCCGGCCGAATTCCGCTGGAGCCCGCCCCGCGAAGATCACCCCTACCGCTACGACCTGGGCCAGGGCGTTACAGCTGTCGTCGACGGCTACTATCACCACAGCGTGGCCGAGCCCCGCTATGTGGCCGCGCCCGAGGGCGAGCCGGCCGTGAAGCTCGAGTTCACCAGCTCCCGGTTCGGGGTGCTGGACAACTGGCTCACCCCCTCGATGGGCAAAGTCGTGTTCGGTCCCGCCTCCGCTCGCTTGCAGGCCGTCGACAAAGTGCCCGAGCCGGGTGCTGCCCAGGCGACCGACCTCGGGATGCTGCAGCTCCTGGTGGCAGACGAGCCTTTCCTCCTGCCCGTGGCCGACCTGATGCAGAAGCCCCAGGCGTTGAAGGGAACCGTCTACACGGTGCGCGTGGTGCGCTACCTCCCCACGGCCGTGGTGCGCGAGAACAAGCTGGTCAACGGGGGCCCCGAGCCCAAGAACCCGTGCGTCGAGGTCGAGGTGAAGGACGACCACGGCAAACGCGAGCGCTACTACCTGTTCTCCAAGCTGCCCCAGCTCAACACCAAGTTCGAGCAGACCGGACCGGCCTTCCCGGTGCGCGCGATGTTCGAGCAGGCCGAGCCCGACGCCCACGAGCACGGTCCCGCCCCGAAACACCATCTGGACCTCTACCTGACGCCCGACGGCCAGGTGCACTATCGCTTCGAGAACGGCAAGACGGGCACGTTCGTGCCCGGGGAGCCCGTGTCGCCCGGCTGGATGGACATCCAGATCACCCAGCGCGACGTCTTCGCCAAGGCCAGACAAGAGACGGTCTACCGCGAGTTCAAGGTGCCCAAGGCCGACAAGGAGAAGGAAGGGCCGCCCTCGGCCGTCCGCGTGCGCCTCGAGGGCGCCGCCAACCCCGAGCCGATGTGGCTGCAGTACGGCGACCTGAAAGAGGTCAAGCTCAAGAACGGCAAGTCGTTCATCATCGGCTACGCCTACCGGTCGGTGCCGGCCGGCGTGAAGCTCGAGTTGCTTGACTTCGAGGTCGGCTACGACCCCGGCACCAAGACGGCCGCCACCTACAAGAGCAAGGTCAAGGTGGAGGGCCAGGAGTATACCATCCAGATGAACGAGCCTCTCCACCGCGGCGGGTTTACGTTCTACCAGTCCTCTTACCAGGAGCAGCCGGGCGGACCGTGGATCTCGGTCTTCTCGGTGGCCAACGACCCGGGCATCTTCCTGAAATATCTCGGGTGCATCTTGCTGGTGAGCGGAATCTTTACGATGTTCTATCTCAAGCCTTATATGACGGGCAAGCGGAAGTACAATGCGGCCCAGATGCCGAAGGAGACAACGTGAAACGGCTGTTGTTGATCATCTTGCTGGCGCTGGCGATGCCGGCCCTGGCCGACGACTTCTCGCAATTGCGGCGCCTGCCGGCCCAAGACGGCGGGCGGCTCAAGCCGCTGGACACGGTGGCCGCCGAGAGCGTGCGCTTCATCACCGGCAAGGTTCGCTTCAAGAACGAGGACCCGCTCTGGACCGAGCTTCGCTGGATGGCCGACCCCGATGCCGCGCTGGCCGAGGCGAACATCGAGTTCCGCAACAAGGACCTCCAGACCAAACTGGGTCTCGATCCCAACGGCCGCTGGTACAGCTTCAAGGAGCTCTCCGAGAATCCGCAGGTCAAGGCCCGGCAGATGGACGTGCATCGCAAGATGCAGCAGAAAGAGGAGCTGAGCAACGAGGACAAGGAGTTCAGCCAGCTGCTCGCCCGCATGCAGATGCTGATCTCGGTGCTGGACGGCTCTCTCTGGCACATCGTCCCCAACTCCGCCGATGTCAACGGGAGCTGGGGCAGCCTGGCCGACCTCAAGAACATCGAGTGTCCCGCCCGCGAGGAGATGGGCAAGTTGTTGGAGTCCGCCAAAGCCAACAAGCCGGCGGGCGTCGCTTCGGCCACGCCGGCCCTGGCCACGGCGCTCGCTGCGATGGGCCCCCAGCCGCCCACCGCGTGGATGGAGCGCGAAGTCCAGTACAACAGCTTCCACGCCTTTGGAAAAGCCTGGCCGCTCTACGTGCTGGCTTTCTTCCTCATTCTGTTCGCCCCGTCGGGTCAGTCCAAGCTCTACTGGCTGGGGATGTTCTCGGCCGCGGCGGGCTTCTCGCTGCACATCTACGGATTCGTGCTGCGCTGCCTGATCGCGGGACGGCCTCCCGTCACGAACATGTACGAGTCGGTCATCTGGGTCGCCTTCGGCGCCGTGCTCTTCGCCCTGATCTTCGAGCTGGTCTACCGGACGCGCTACTACCTGCTGGCGGCGCTGGCCGGAGCCATCATCGCGCTGATCCTGGCCGACAACCTCCCGGCCGTGCTCGACCCCACCATCAAGCCGCTCACCCCGGTGCTGCGCAACAACTTCTGGCTCACCATCCACGTGCTGACCATCACGCTGAGCTACGCGGCCTTCCTGCTGTCGCTGGGCCTGGGTCACATGGTGCTGTGGGCTTACGCCTTCCAGTCGGACAAGAAAGAGCGCCTCAAGACGCTCAATAAGGCCCTCTACAAGGCCATTCAGGTGGGCGTGCTGCTGCTGGCCGCCGGCACCATCCTGGGCGGCGTGTGGGCCAATTATTCGTGGGGCCGTTTCTGGGGTTGGGACCCGAAAGAGGTCTGGGCCCTGATCGCGCTGCTGGGGTACCTGGCCCTGCTGCACGGACGGTATGCCGGCTGGCTGCGCCACTTCGGCCTGGCGGCCGGCTCCATCGTCGCCTATCTGGGCGTGCTGATGGCCTGGTACGGCGTCAACTTCGTGCTGGGCGCCGGGCTGCACAGCTATGGCTTCGGCAACGGTGGCGTGCAGTACGTCGCCATGTTCTGCGCCGCCGAGCTGCTCTACGTGGCCGTGCTGACCTGGCGCTACCGCGTCAACTCCCGCAGCAGCCGTCCCGACCCCGTCGATCCACCCGACCCGGCTCTGTGAGGTCGTGCTCCCAGTTTCATCTGGAGCGCGGCTCCCTGTTGCCGGGCTCGGCGCCCGATTGTCGCCGGTTCCTCTTTTGGGATTTTAAACGCCCCTGGCCGGCCAAAATCGAGAAGCTGGCCCGGGTGGAGGTCTACGCGCCCGAAATCCGGCGGCTGGGGGCCAAGCTGTTGCTATCGCACTCCGACCACGGCCTGGTCCGGGCCATCGAGTGGCGCGCCTCCGGGACGCGCGGCGGCAAGTTCCCGAGCATGGAGGAGGCGCTGGCCTTTTTCGAGAGCGACGACGTCACGCCCCAGGCCGAGTTGTTCGCCGTGTGCGCTCACGGATCGCGAGACACCTGCTGCGGCAAGCTGGGGCCAGGCGTGGCCGCCGCGCTGGCGCGGGCTGGCGCCGAGGTCATCGAGGTCAGCCATCCCGGCGGACACCGCTTCGCGCCCACGACGCTCACGTTTCCCGAGTTCCGCTGCTATGGACATTTGACGCGCGACAACGCGGCTGAGTTCTTGCGCCGCCAGCGGGCCGGCGAGTTTCAGCCCGAGCACTACCGGGGCCCAATGTATTTGGGGAAGTTCGCTCAGGTAGCCGAGGCCGCCCTGTGGGAGTTTTGCGCCCGTTCGGGAGACCAGATGCCTGAAATTCGGGAGGTCGAGGTCGAAGAGCCCGATCATGTTCAACTCCGAACAGACCAGGGTGTCTTCGTGGTGAGGCTCGTTCAGCAAGTTTTCCGCGGCCCAGCCAGCTGCGGCGAAGAGGACGACGAGATGCGGGAGTTCAGAGCCGCCACCATTGCCCACGTCAATTCGTAACTCCCTACTCCCTACTCCCGACTCGTGCTACAATAGCCCCCATGAACAACATCGGCGGCAACTTCTCGCCCGGGGCCAACCAGTTCTTCGCCAACGCCCAGCAAGTGGGCATGGGCGCCTTCGTCAACACCAAGGCGCTGCAGGGTCCCGACGCCGAGGACGCGCAGGTCAAGCAGCATCACAACGAGTCGTCCGACATCTCGCAAGCGGCTCAGGATGCGATGCAGCAGAACGCCCTGCAGGAAGAGCAGCAGCAGCAAGAGCTCGACCGCCAGCAAGACCTCAAGCACGCCGACGACAAGAAGGCCGACGACAAGATGAACAACGCCCGCCAGTCGGGCGCCAACGTGGGAGTGGCCGAGGATCCCGAGGCCAAGCGCCTGCGGATGAAGGGGAAGAAGGTCAAGTTCAACCCCAATCCAGCCATCTCGCTCAAGCCCAACATCGACGACGCCACCATGCACCGGCTGGCCAAAGAGCTGAACGAGGCCGACAAGGACGAGATTGACGAGATCGAGGACGAGAACGAGATCGAGGACCTCGACCGGCGGACGCCCGAGGAGATCCTCGAGGGCGTCCCGCCCCACGCGGCCGCCGCCGCCAGCCGCATGGTCGAGTCGCAACCCGTGACCAAGCTGGCCGGACTCAAGCAGATCCCCCAGGAGTCGGCCCGCGAGCTGGGGAGCCCGGAGCTGCGCCCCGTGGAGTTCCTGACGGTCGAGCTGGAGCCAGCCCTGCTGTCCGAGTCGGAGTGGCTGCCGCTCGAGCCGAGCCCCGAGGAGATGCAGTTCATGGAGCAGCAGGTGGCCGAGCAGGCGATGTCCGGTAAACTGGAGGGCGGCGACGAGATGCTGGTCGCGGACGAGGCCCCGCCACACGCGCCCTAGAGCTTCCCTGGGACCGGTCATGCTTTTCGCAACGCGCCGCTGCACGGTGTGACTTATTCCGGGTCGTCGCAGGGTTGCATTCCAACCGCGTCAGCTCACTGACCCGTCCTCGATAGTACCATGACCGCCAGGTCGACTCGACCCGACACGCGCTGGGACCGGATCCCCCCGCCAGCGGTAGATCCACACCCGGGAGCGGATCCCCCCGGGCCTGAGTGTCCACGCCCGCGAGCGGATCTGGATCCGTTCCGGGGAGCGGATCCCCCCGGGTTGTGTGGATCCACGCCCGCGAGCGGATCTGGATCCGTGCCGGGGAGCGGATCCCCCCCACGGCCCTGAATCCATGCCCGCGAGCGGATCCGGATCCGTTCCGGGGAGCGGATCCCCCCGGACCTGAGTGGATCCACGCCCGCGAGCGGATCTGGATCCGTTCCGGGGAGCGGATTCCCCCGGACCTGAGTGGATCCACGCCCGCGAGCGGATCCGGATCCGTTCCGGGGAGCGGATCCCTCCCCGCGGCCCGGGATCCATGCCCGCGAGCGGATCCGGAGCCGTTCCGGGGAGCGGATCCCCGGGCAGCGGTAAATCCACGCCCGCGAGCCGATTCCCCGGCAGCGGTATAAGTCCGTGCACACTCGTCTGTGACCCCCCGCAGCAGCGTGCCGTCCGGTTCGCGGACGAGGCTCCATCGCAGGGCTGAAAGGGTTTCTTTATCCAATCTTGAAGTTTCCGAGGTGCACCGAGCCGGACCACCGGACGTGCGACACCGGCGACCCGAGCGCCCACCTGAACAGAACTGAACGGATCTTTGCCTCGGAGGGGCCCCCTTCATGATGAATAACATCAGCGCTGGCGCGAACTACACTCCCCAGAGCTACATTACCAACGCGGCCAACAGCGGCGCGGTGGATATGAAAAAACTCGCCGGGATGCAGCATACGCCGGATGAGGAGGATACCCACCGGACCCGCGGCGAGGATACACAACTCTCCAAGCTCGCCCAGCAGACCATCGACGAGACCCAGAAGCAGCAGCAGGGTCACGCTGCCGAGAACGCCCACCAGTCGGGCGCCGACTCCGAGATCATGGACGATCTCAACCGCGACGGCAACGAAGAGAACGAAGTCCACGAGCGCGGCCGTCAACACGAGCTGGGCAAAAGCAAGGATGGCCGCGCGGTGGTGCCGGGTCACGGCGCCGACGCCCAGCGCACCTCCACCAACGTGGCGGGCCATGATGAGGCCGGGGTCGAGATCAGCGACATCGGTCGCTCCCCCGAAGAAGTTCTCTCCGACGTGCCCGGCCACTCGGCCGCCTTCGCGCGCGGCAGCGTGGAAGCGCAGCTGGCCAACCCGGGTCAGGTCGACAAGCTGACCGAGATCAAACCCCTGCCCGACCAGCAGCGCATCGAGGCAGACAGCCCCGAGCTGCAGCCGGTCCAAACCCTGGGCCCGGTGCTGGGCGACAAGGAGACCGGTGAGGTCTCCCATCCCAGCCCTTCCACCGAGGGCCGCGCGCCCACCAGCGTGGCGCAAGAGTTCGACCCCGAGCAGATGAAGCACATGGAGCAGGTCGTGGCCGAGCAGGCGCTGGCCCGCGAGCAGGCCGGCGAGGGCGAGATGCTCATCGCGGGCGGCGGCGCTGCCGGCAACTCCAACGGCGTGTCGCAAGACCTGAACGCGCGCAAGTCCGAAGTCAACACCAATTTCCTCAACGCCCGCAACGAGTTGCTCGAGTCGACCTCGGCGCTCGACTCCTACGGTTGGAGCCCCATCTGCGGGCAGATCTTGCAGCAGCACGGCGGCAACGAAGGCGCCGCGGCCCACGATCTGGCCGGACGGATGCACGGCATCCTGATGGGCGACGCCGGTCTCAAGCAGATCTGGAACGAGACTTCCGGGCAGCCCGATGGCCACAAACAGTTCGTGGATCGCAGCCGTCAGTATATGGTCGACAACGGCCACAAATATGACGCCAGCGACCTCGACTGCGCCGGCAAGATGCTGACCTGCTACGACAAGTGCAACAACTTCCTGGCCGCCGGCAACGAGGCCATCCAGACCACGGGTCGCGTCCCCTCCAAGGCCGAGATGGACCAGCTGAGCGAGAAGCTTTTCGGCTCGGTCAGCTCGGGCTCATCGGCCTTCCAGTCCGACTTCAAGGCGCAAATGAACGAGTTGGGCCAGCAGGGCAAGCTCAACGAGAACAACATGTCCCAGGCCGCGGGCTCGGTCTCGGCCAACGTGGCCGCCAAGCACCTCGACCGCATGGATACCAGCAAGCTCTTCAGTCCGCCCGGCCAGACCGACGAAGAGGCCGAGGCCGCCCAGACGCGCGCCCTGGCCAAGAAAAAGCAGTGGGAGCAGGAGGGCGTGGACGGCACCGTTTCGGACGCGCTGGCCTTCGAGCAGTCGGCCTGGGCCAACCAGAAGATGCAGCAACAGCCCAATCCGCAGCTGGCGGCCTACCAGTCCCAGGTCAACGAATACATCCAGCTCAACGCCACGATGCGCCAGGGCTACGGTCTCATGACCAACAACGTGGACTACTACGAGAAGTCGGCCTACGCCGGCAAGCCCTGAGGGCCGAGTAGGGGGTCGACGGTCAACAGTCTACAGTCGACAGGCCGTGGGCCAGTCCTGATTGACAATTAAGTCCGCAATGCGACCACCGGAGCTTGCCACAATCACTTATTACTGTCGACTGTCGACTGTCGACCCTTCAAATCGCGACTCTATCGCCAGCCCTGCTGCTGCTGGCCCTGACCCGCCACGAACCAGATGTCCTGCTCGAGGTGGTAGGGGCCGATGTCGCGGGTGACGTGCGTCTGGCCGCCCTGATCGGTGACGATCTTGCCTGACTCGGTCAGATTGCCGATCTGGCCGGTGATGGTGGTGCTGCCGTCCTGGGCGGGGCGCAGGACCCGCTGGAAGGGGACGCCGCCGAGCTGGCCGGCGTGCATCTTGACCTGAGCCCAGCCGCCCTGCGGATCCTGCGTCTGCTGCGACTGCTCGAAGATTTGCCAGCCATCCACATCGGCCCGCACCTGCAGGGCGCCGTTCTGGCCGGGGGTGACGCGAATCTGCTCGTTGGGGCCGTTCTGGTTACGGGATGGGGTGATCCGGCCCTGGATGAACGTGCCCTGCAACATGTGCGTCTGGGCCTGCTCCACCAATTGCAGGACGGGCTTACCGGGAGGGCCCATCACGCACTGCGTGCGCGAGCCCTGACCGTCCGGATTCATGGCGGCCTGACCAGCGATCTCCTGGGACCAGCCCGGACGATCGGCGCGGGTGATCACGGTGCGGAAATTGGCGACGGTTCCGGGCTCCATGTAGGGCCCGGCGGCTTCCATGCCGACGAGGTCGATGTTCGGATGCAGGGCCAGCTCGACCGGGTTGTTCAACCCGTCGGCAAAGTCGATCTCGGGCGCCTGGACCTGCTGCTGCACCACCGCCGGCCGCGCCTGCGGCGGCTGGTAAGGCGGCGCGTAAGGCTGCGCATAAGTCGGCGCGGTGTTGCCCCCGAAGTTCCCCCACTGCAGGCCCGGAAATCCATTGCTCATGGACCCAATCTACCTCCCCGATCTGAAAGCGGGCTGAAAGGGGTCGAACCGATCGAAGTGGAACCGAGGGCGCCTGATGAGAGCTGAAGATACCTCCTATGATCGCCTGATTGAAGGCAACCGCGAATGGGTGCGCCGCACCATCGACGCCGACCCCGAGTTCTTCTCCCGCCTGGCCAAGGGCCAGAGCCCCTTCGTGCTGTGGATCGGTTGCGCCGACAGCCGAGTGCCCGCCAACGAGGTGATCAACTGCATCCCGGGCGAGGTCTTCGTCCACCGCAACATCGCCAATCTCTTCGTGCACACCGACTTCAACGCCCTGAGCGTGCTGGAGTATGCCGTGGTGCACCTCAAGGTGGAGCACGTGATCGTCTGTGGCCACTATGGCTGCGGCGGCGTGCGGGCGGCCATGTCCCCCGACTCCTTCGGACTGATCGACAACTGGCTGCGCCACATCAAAGACGTTTACCGCCTGCACTACGAGGAGCTCGAAGGCATCGCCGACCACCACGAGCGCGAGCGCCGCCTGGTCGAGTTGAACGTAATCGAGAACGTCTACAACGTCTGCAACACATCCACCATCCGCAAAGCCTGGCAAGAGACCAATCTTCCCCACGTTCACGGCTGGGTCTACGACATCGCCAACGGCCTGGTCAAGGACCTCGTCGTCAACCTCAGCGACACCGAGGCCATGCACAAGCTCAAGGTCGACTGAGCCTCAAGCCAGCGTAGGCCGTCGCCAGGGAAAGCTCAATTCCCAGCCCGGCCAGGGGTAAGGTGGCATCGAGGCCTTCGAAAACCAGGCGCTCGAAACCCTGATCGTTACGCTGGTAGAGCACCACCGCCGGGGTCGTCTGCTCAACCAGCAAGTACGCTTGTAAGCTGGGAATCGTGAGATAGGCATCCTTCTTTTCGGTTTCGTCGATCCGACGAGTCGAGTCGGAGACAATCTCCACCACGACAGCAGGCTCATCTTGGAACGTATCTTCCTCGGGATTCGAGCGACAAATTACCGAAAGGTCTGGGTAGTAGAACCTGACCTGATGGGCCATCCGGATGCGAATCTTGGTATCGGAAGTGTAAACCCGACATCCGCTCCCCTCGAGCGTGGCAAAGAGCATCCCGATGAGGTTGGCTGCAATCAGGCTGTGTGCATTCCGCGACTCTGACATCGCATAGACGACGCCACCCAAATATTCGTGCTTGATGGCCGAATCAAGTTCGGCCGCCAGATACTCTTCGACCGAAACAAGCTGCCGAGCGCTTTCCATAGACCTATTCTAGCAGCTACGTCGAGGGCGGCGGGATCGGATCGGCTGAATGGTAGGTCGTGTCCGCAGGCGTGTCGCCCTCCGGGGGCGGAATCGGGTCGCCGGGGGCGCCGTGGTCGATGGGCACGGGCTCGTCGGGTGGTGGAGGGGGCGGGGGCTCCGAAGGAGGCGGGCCGGGAGGGGCGGGCTGCTCGTACCACAGCGTGCCCTGCACGTGATAGGGACCGATGTCGCGCGAAATCACCATGCCGCCCCAGCCGAGCTGCAGGGTGCCGGTCTCCTCGAGCTCGCCAAAGCGCCCCTGGATGCGAGTCACACCGTCGGTACCGAGCGTCACGTCGCGCTCGAAAGCGACCCCCGCGATCGAGCCCTCGTGGTGCCAGGTGGGAGTCATGCTGTTGAAGCTCATCTGGCTCGACTCCTGGATAGGCAGGCCGTCCATCTGGCCCTGCACCACCGTGGCGCCGTTCCAATTCACGCCCAGCTGGATCTGCTCGTTCGGGGTGGGGCGCTGCGAGGGCGTGATCCAGCCATCGGTTTGCGAGCCACCGAACGGGTTGAAGACCGTGCCCTCCAGGATCGAGGTCTCGGGCGCGCCGGGCGTGCCGGCGAAGGTGTCGGCTTTGCACGAGAAGCCGTCCAGGCCCATCTCGGCCTTCCCCTGGATGACCTGCTTGAATTCGGGCTGGTCGGCGCGCGTAATCTCCAGGTTGTAGAAGGCCTGGGTGCCGGGGTGGAGGTTGGGCGCGGCTGCCTCCAGCATGACGAGATCCACGTTGGGATGCAGCGCGACTTCGAGCGCGTCGTTGATTCCATCCGAATAGTCGACCCGGGCGCTGGGAACCGGACGGGTAACGGCGCTCGTCAAGGCATTCATGCAGGGTTCAACTTCTTCCATTGCCCTTAAAAAAACCTGAAAAGTGAAGGGACCGCGATGTGGAAGCAGAATTTGCGCTCAGCGTGGAGGCCGGACCCGAGAGATCAGAACCGTCTGCCCCCGACGAGCCGCCCCGGACAACCTACCGGACCCGCCTGCGCCGCTCGGCCGCCATCGCGCGCGGTTTTTTCCCCTTCACGCTGACCGGCCTCCTGGTGGCCGCCCTCACAGCCAACGCCATCAAATACCAGGGCCTCGAAAAGGTCGACCTGCTGCTGCTGATGGCCGGCATCATCGCGGGCGTGGTGCTGACGGCGATGCTGATCCTGGTGCTGCTGGCGGCCATCTGGCTGCACTTTCGCATCCGCAAAGTGGAGGATCCGCCCGTGCGGCTCAACCTCAACGGCGGCGTGTGGCAGCCCACCGGGTTCGAGCTGAGCTTCCCCTGGTTCTTCCCGTGCGTCGAGGTGCTGTGGCGCTGGGAATCGGAGGCCGGCCGGCCCATCGACATGGAGGTCAAGCTCGAGCGCGTCGGCAGCCGGGCCATCGAGATGGTGCGCCCCAAGCGACGCGGCATCTTCTATGGCGTGCGCCGCTCCATCACGGTGCGCGACGTGTTGCACCTCACCCAGCTGAGCTGGGGCTGGACCAGCGCCCTGGAAGTGCAGATGATGCCCGGCTCGGGCCACATCGACGGACTCTCTCTGCTGGCGCGTTTCGTCAGCGGAGAGGATCTCAGCGACCCGCGCGGCGACCCCACCGGCGACCGCGTGGATATGCGCCAGTATGCCCGGGGCGACTCGCCCCGCACCATCCTCTGGAAGGTCTTCGCGCGCACCCGCAAGCTGATGGTGCGCGTCCCCGAGCGCGCCCTGACGGCCCGCCCGCGCGCCTGCGCCTACATGGCCAGCGGTCCGCACGACGAGGCCGGCGCCGGACTGGCCCGCGTCATCCTCGAGCGCGGCTTGCTGGGCGACGGCTGGCGCTTCGGCGCGGATGGCAACGCCGGCCACTCGAGCAACCCGCAGGGCGCTCTGGAGATGCTGGCTCGCTCCGGCAATCCGGAGGCTACCGCCCAGAGCCACCTGGACCGCTACCTGCAAGAGGCGGCCGCGTCCGGCTTCGGCTCCTGCTTCATCATGGTGCCCCCCGGCGGCGGCGAGCATGTCGAGAAGATCCTGAACGCGGCCCGCAGCTGCGCCATGCGCGTGGTGCTCTGCCTGGGCCTGGACCACATTCCCCTGGATCAACCTCCCGCCCCGGCCTGGAAGCGTCTCGTGTTCGCGCCGCCGGACGGCCAGGCCGAGGAGCCGTCGCTCGAGTCCATCGCCAAACGCTGGGGCTCGGGCCGCGAGGAAGTGATGCTGGTCGATCGCTCCAGCGGCAACGTTTACAACGACCTCAACGCGGTGGTGCGCGCCCGGGCCCGCATGAAAGGCAAAGCCAGTGTTTGAGAAGCTGAAGCACTTCCTCTGGGTGGCCACCGGGGCGCTCATCTGGAGCGCCTCGCTGGGCGTGCTGTGCAGCCTGCGGGCGCCCATGCCCCTGTCCATCCTGGCCGCGCTGGTGGCCGGCGTGGGCGGCACCGTGTGGGGCTACTACCTGGCCAAGAGCCGCGTGCGCCTGCTGTCGATGTGGGTGGGAGAGCTGCTCTTCCTGGGGCTTTTCACGTGGCTCATCGGGTTCGTGCGCAACACCGAGGTCTTCTCGCTCATCCTCGGTCCCGGTCTGGTCTACGGCCTCAGCGAGGCGGTGGGCTGGCTGGTGCTGCCCTGGTCGATCGTCGCGGTGCTGCGCGCCTCGACCCAGCGTCAGAGCGCGTTCGTCGTGCTGGAGCTGGCGACCGTGGCCAGCATCTTCGCGGCCATCTTTGCGGGCCACCGCGACGGCTACATCAATCGCCCGTTCTTCCTGGTGGACCCGCTCTTCGCGCAGGGCTGGGATCCGACGCCCGTCTTCCTGTTCCTGGGCGCCATGATCGGCATCGTCCTGGTGGCCCTGGCGGCCAGCCTCAATGCCCAGCGGCGCTCGTTCCTGGACATCTTCCTGCTGATCGTGCTGGTGCTGGTAGCGTTCATGTTCACCCCCGCCAGCAAGCTCAAGGATTTCCAGGGCAAGCAGCTGCACGGCGGCTCGGGCGACTTGAACCTGCCCGGCGAGGCCAACGGCGGCGGCGACGCGGGGGGACAGGGCGGCAGCAACTCGGGCGGGGGTCAGCCCAACGGCTCTTCGAGCGGCGGCGGCCAGAACGGCCAGAATCAGGGCGGCCAGCCGAACGGCCAGGGGAGCCAGGGCGGCGGGCAGCAGCAGAACAGCTCCGGGGGCGGCCAGCCCAACGGCCAGGGGCAGAGCGGCGGACAGCAACAGAACAGCGGCGGTGGAGGCCAGGCGCAGGACACGGGCGGGGGCCAGGACCAGCAGCAAGAGCTGAAGTTCAGCGACCGCACCGAGAGCCCGCAAGACTCTCCGGTGGCGGTGGTCATCTTCCACGACGATTACGAGCCGCCGTCCGGTATGTACTACTTCCGCGAGGATGCGTTCTCCCAGTTCAACGGCACCAAGCTGGTCAAGGACGCGTCGGGCAAGTACGATCGGGACGCGACCAACAACTTCCCCTACTCCGAGACGCCCGTCAACGACCCCGAGATCAAGGCCTTCAAGTTCAACTCCGAGCAGACCGAGCCGCGCCCCGGAGCGCTCGACCCGGCCGCTTTCAAGAAGCTCGAGACGACCGTGGCGCTCACGATCGATCACAACAACCCCTTCGGGCTCCTCAATCCGGTCTCGTTCGCCCCCAAGAACAACCCCGATCCGAGCAAGTTCAACCGGGCCTACAAGGTGACCTCGATGGTGGTCACCAGGCCCTACAAGGAGATCTTCCAGTACAAGCCAGGCAGCCCCAAATGGGACCAGGAGACCTGGGACCACTACCTGGAGGCGCCCAGGGACGCTCGCTACGCGGCTCTGGCCGAGGAGATCCTCAAGACCATCCCCGAGGAATACCGCGACATCCCGATGGCGCGCGTCATCGCCATCAAGCTGTGGATGGAGAAGAACTGCATCTACAGCCTCAAGACCAAGCACAACGACAGCGAGGATCCGGTGGGCTCGTTCCTGTTCGGGGACCGCACCGGATACTGCGTCTTCCTTTCGCACGCCGCGTGCTATCTCTACCGCACTCTGGGCATCCCCTCGCGCGTTTGCCACGGCTACGCGGTCGAGGCGACGCAGCGGGGCGGCGGCTCGTCGCTGCTGATCCGCTCGAAGAACGCCCACGAATGGGCCGAGGTCTACCTCGACGGCCTGGGCTGGACCGACATGGACATCGCCTGCGAGCGCTCGCTGGAGAAGCCGCAGGAGCAGGTGGACCAGGGCCTGCAGCAGATGATGGGCGAGATGGCCCGCAAGGATCCTCAGGATCCGCCGCCGGACAACAAGAAGCGCGTGGATATCCAGGAGCTGATGCGCCAGCTGGCGCTGCTGCTCTTGAAGGCCACCCCGTTCGTGATCGCGCTGATCCTGACCGTGCTCTACGGGATCAAGATCTACCGCCGGGCCGCGCCGTTCCTGGTTCCCGACGACGTCTTGCCGGTCATCGCCTACCGGGCCACCCTGGACAAGCTGGCCGACCGCGGCCTCCTGCGCGTGAAGGGCGAGACGCGCAGCGAGTTCGCGCGGCGCCTGGCCAGCCTTTGCCCGTCTTTCACCGAGCTGACGGCGCGTCACCTCGAGCACACCCTGGGGCCGGGCGCCCGGCCCTCCAATCGCCAGCGTTATCTCGATCTCATGAACGAAACCACGCGACAGGCCGAGCGGCACGCGTCCTTCGGGCGCAAGCTGCTCTTCCTCCTCAACCCGATCTCGTGGTGGTGGGTGAAATAGGGAAGGAGCCACACACTTGGAAACCATCGAACCGACCGTAGCCGCGCGCCATCCGCTGGACATCCCGGCGGGCGTGATCCGCCGCCTCCAGGCGCGCCTGAAGCGCGCCGTGAAGGGCCGCGACGAGGTGATCGACCTCGTCCTGATCGCCCTCATGGCCGACGGCCACGTGTTGCTGGAGGACTATCCCGGCTCGGGCAAGACGACGCTGGCCAAGACGCTTGGCGACTCCATCTTAGACGACGTGCTCGACGACGAGATCCCCAGCTTTCGCCGCATCCAGTTCACGCCCGACCTCCTGCCCAGCGACATCAGCGGGGTTTCGGTCTTCGACGTCGACTCGGCCAGCTTCCACTTCCGGCGCGGGCCGATCTTCGCCTACGTGGTGCTCGGCGACGAGATCAACCGCACCTCGCCCAAGGTGCAGTCGGCCATGCTCGAGGCGATGGCGGAGAAGCAGGTGACCGTGGACAACGTCTCCTACCCGCTCAATGACCTCTTCTTTGTGATCGCCACCCAGAACCCGCTGGACCTGGCGGGCACCTTCCCCCTGCCGGTGGCGCAGTTGGACCGCTTCCTGTTCAAAATCCGCATGGATTACATCGCGCGCGACGCCGAGATCGACGTGGTCAACACCCGCATCACCGGCAACAAGGTGAAAGAGGAAGACCTGCCCAAGGTCAACCGCGGCGAGGTGGTCGAGGCGCGCAAAGCCATGGAGGAGAACGTGAAGGTCAGCCCTCACGTCTCCACCTGCCTGGTGGATATCGCCCGCGCCATCCGCGCCAATCCGAAGGTGATGCAGGGAATCTCCACCCGCTCGCTGGTGCTGATGGTGCCGGCCCTCAAAGCCGCGGCCCTGATGCGTGGCCGCGACTACGTGACGGACGACGACGTGAAGTGGCTGGCGCCGTTCGTGTTCAGCCACCGCCTCTCGCTGGCGCCGGGTGTGGTGGACGCCATGGCCGTGGTCAAGGAATGCAGCAAGGAAGCGGTAGAAGCCCTCAGCCGCACCACGCTGAAGTGAGAATGTGGTTGCTCATATTGCTCCTGTTGGTGGCGCCCGCGCTGGCCAAGAAAGAGAACTATGAGACCCGGGCTGACATCAAGGAGGCCCAGGCCGCCATGGAAGGCGGTAAGTACATCCACGCCCGCGAGCTGGCCGAGGCGATCCTCAAGAAGGAGCCCGACAATTGGGCCGCCCAGGCCATATTGGGCCACCTCTACCTCTACGTGGAGCCCGGGGGGCTGCCCCGCGCCTACTACTACCTCGACAAGGCGCGCCGCAACCTGCGCTGGGACTACGGCGAGCCGCCCGACAGCGAGGGGCCGTGGCACACGCACTGGCAGATCATGATCGACCTGATCGCGGTGACCGGCCATATGGACAACTACCAGGAGCAGATCAGCCTGCTGAACCAGTATGACAGCTGGTACACGCCGATCCCGGAAGAGCGGGGCTGGGCGCTGATGAAGCTGGGTCGTCTGGACGAGGCGCGGTCGCTGATGCTGAAGGTGCTGGAGACCTCCAAGGAGGAGCGCTCGCGCGAGGTGGCCCTGAACACGCTGGGCGCCATCGAGCAAGAGGCCAAGAACCTGCAGAAGAGCCGCGAGTGGCACAAGCAGCTCCTCGACGAGATCCAGAAGAACGGCTGGGAGCAGGAGTGCACGTTCTACCGCAACCTGGCCGAGGCCGAGGACATGCTGGGCAACTACGGCAAGGCCGAGGAGCTGCTGCTGGAATCGGGCAAGCATCCCAATCCGTGGGCCTACACCAATCCCTGGGGCGACCTGGCCGGGCTGTATCTCGAGCAGGGGCGTTTCCCCGAAGTGCTGTCGGCCATCAAGCGGATGGAGGCCTGGGGCGCCGTCAGCGTTCCCATCGTGGTCTCCCAGACCTGGGCCGAGCGCCAGACCGTCACGGCCACGGCCCTGCTGACGCTGGGCTACGACGATGCCGCCGAGACGCTGATGCGCCGCATCATCTACCGCCCCGACCGCAACATGGGCACGTCGGCCCAGGCCTACATCACCGAGGCCAGCGCCGCCGTCATCTACCGCAACGTGTTGCTGTGCCGGCGCCAGCGCATCCAGGAGGAGATGTGCTGGTGCACCTGGCCCCGCTGGTTCGAGCTGAGCGCCAACCTCGTCGCGCTGTCGCAAGAGTTGGACCAGGTGACCGATCGCACGGCCGCCATCGTGGTGGCCCATGACGGCCTGCGCGACGCGGTGCAGCGCTCCGAGACCGGCTCGTTCTACCTGAGCTGGCTGCTGCCCGACGTGAACAACCTGTTTGGAGCCGGCGTGGTGGGAGCCCAGGTGCGTCAGGTGCTGGGCGATACCTCGCATGAGAATCTCGAGGTCGAGAAGCCGTTCTTGCTGGCCGTGGCCGCCGAGGGCAAGTTC
Source organism: Vulcanimicrobiota bacterium (assembly GCA_039809865.1). Classification (GTDB taxonomy): domain Bacteria; phylum Vulcanimicrobiota; class Xenobia; order Xenobiales; family QWHO01; genus QWHO01. Next base: position 46,614 of record JBDHVW010000037.1, on the reverse strand, counting down.
CTGACCGCCAGCCGCTCCACCGCCAAAGGCGCGCTGGAAGAAGCCCTGAAGGCGCTGGCTCCGGCGATGGTGCTGCTGCGCGCCCGCATGGAGGCCGAGCTGGCCGAGACGCTGTGGGGGCAGGGCGACTACCAGGAAGCGATGGTCCACTACTCGAGCGCGTTCGGGCTGGACGGCGCAGTGTTCCGGCGCCTGGGGATGGAGATCCCGGCCAGCATCGAGAGCAACGGGGGGAGCATGGCCGGGAAAGCCGCCGGCTACCTGCGCAATTCGCCGCGCTTCTTCGGTAGCACCCAGGGCTTCAAGGTGGTGATCTCCGAGGGCGGCGCGGGCCTGTCCGCGGTCGTCACCGACGTGCACGGGACCCAGCTGGCCACCGTCTCCAGCCCGGCCAAGAATACCCCGGATGAGACGGTGCGGGCGTTCTGCGCCCGCTTCCACGAATACGTCTTCTCGGCCCGTCTCGACCTGTCGCAGACGGACATCAACTCGCTCAACGGGTCCACCGCCGCCAGCACGGCCGCGCGCGAAGACCTGATGAAGACTCTGAACCTGCAGACGCCCACCGAGCCGCACCCTTGAAGGCGGTCCTGTTCGACATCGGGGGGGTGGTGGTCGCGGCCGGGTTGGAGCGCTATCTCGAGCGCGCGCAGAAGCTCTTCGCGGCCCAGGAAGGCTTTCAGCGCGAGCTGGTGGCCCGCGTGCGCGAGCTCGAGGTGGGCAAGCTGACCAGCTTCGAGTTCTGGGATGGCATCGGCCAGAGCCTGCTCGCTTCCGGCGAGGGACGCCGTCCGCGGGCGCGCCACACGGTCAACCTGTGGCGCTCGCTGATGCTGGATTCGCTGGTGCCCAACCGCCCGCTCCTGTGGCTCTGTCAGGCGATGGCCGGCAACGGCGTGGTGGTGGGCGCGGTGTCCAACACCATCGCCGACCACGCGGACATCCTCTTCGAGCGCGGCATCTACGCGGCTTTCGACCCCTGCGTGCTCTCGTGCCGCGTGGGTCTGCGCAAGCCCGATCCGGAGATCTTCAAAGTGGCGGCCCGGAAGGCCGGCGTCTCGACCTACGGCTGCATGATCGTCGACGACAATCCGGACAACCTGCCCCCGGCCGCCTCGCTGGGGATGGTGACCCATCACTACCGCGACGTGATGCGCCTGGCGCGTACGCTGCGGTCGCACCGGCTGATCACCAGCGACCAGATGCGGCGCTTTCTGGAGGTGGCCTCTGCCGAAGGTCTCCTCTGATAGCCCCTGGTTGACGCGGCGCGAGGATTTTCCGCACCACGGGACCCCGCGCGATCAATGGCAGCATCTGCTGCGCTACGCCGTGCTGGCGCCTTCCCTGCACAATGTGCAGCCGTGGGCGTTCGAAGTGAAGGGTGCCGAGGTGCGGATGCGCGTCGAGCGGCGCCTCTCCGTGGCCGATCCTCAAGACCACGAAGCGCTGCTGTCGTGCGGCTTCGCGCTGTTCTGCCTGCGGCTGGCGTGCTGGGCGGTCGGGCTGGGGCTGGCGGTCGAGCACGAGCCCGACGCCGTCGTTTTGCGGCGCTGCGAGCGCCTGACCGAGTTCGACTGGGAGCCCGAGTTCGCCACCCTCCCCTATCTGCGCGCCGACCACCGGCCCTTCAAGCTGACCGAGCCGGTGCCGCTGCGCGAGGTGCGCGCCCGCCTGGTCAGCGGCTTTCCGCGCGGTTTCGAGGCCTATACCGGACCGGTCGGTCTGCGGCTGGTCGAGGACGAGGGCGCGCGCACGCTGCTGGCGAGCAAGATCGAGCAGGCCGCGCTGAAGCGCTGGGGTGACGGCGCTTTCCGGCGCGAGCTGGCGGGCCACTGCGCGGGTCTACCGCCGGGCGTGCTGGGCTATCCCGGGTGGCTGGGCTGGCTGGCGCCCCGCCTCCTGGGCGTTTGGAGCCCGGCGGCCCGAGTTTCCCGCGACGAGGGTCGGCGCGCCTCCGAAGGCCCGGTGCTGGCCGTGCTGGGCGGCTCGCGGGACGCGCGCGCCGACTGGCTGGCCACCGGCGAGTGCCTGGCCTGCCTGGTGCTGACCGCACGCTGGCAGGGCCTTTCCAACTCGGTCTTCCCCGATGTCGTGGCGGCCGGACGCCAGGGTTTATCCGAGCAGTCCGGCCTGGAGTTCCCCAAGGTCGTGGTGCGCCTGGGCGTGGGCGGCCCGCTGGCGGCCCTCCCCCGCCGCCCCCTGGCGGAGCTGGTCCGTTTCGGGTAGAATGACCTCGATGGGGATGGAGTCCCCCGAAACCGCCCTCCCAGGCTGATGACTCCTGACTGAGGTAGTCAGGAGGATCATGTGACTCGAATTTTCTTCATCGCCCTGGCCGGGGCACTCGGAACCGTCACCCGCTATGGCCTGGGCAACCTGGTCCAGCGCTTCGCCGGCAGCGCTTACCCCTGGGGAACGGCTCTCGTCAACGTGTTGGGATGCCTCGTCTTCGGCGTCATCTGGGCCATGAGCGAGAGGCTGGTGATTCGACCCGACACCCGGGTCATTCTCCTGACCGGCTTCCTGGGCTCGTTCACCACGTTCTCCGCCTTCAGTTTCGAGACGGTGCAGCTCATGCGCGACGCCCAGTGGTCGTGGGCCGCGGGAAATGTCATCATCCAGGTCCTTCTGGGCGTGGCCGCGATCTATCTCGGACTCTTCACGGGTCGGCAGTTGTAGGAGGCTGGCATGTTTCAAGAGGCAGAATTGCTGCGGATCTTCGTGGGCGAGGCCGACAAGCTCGATTCCCGCCCGCTCTACGAGGTCGTGGTGGAGCAAGCTCGTCAACGAGGACTGGCGGGCGCCACGGTGCTGCGCGGGGTGCTCGGTTATGGCGCCCACAGCCAGATTCACACGGCCAAGGTCCTGCGGCTCTCCGAGGATCTCCCCGTCGTGATCGAGATCGTGGATGAGCCCGACAAGATTCAGGCTTTCGCAGCCACGCTCGACGGGCTGCTCAAGGGCGGAGTCGTGACCGTGGAGAAGGTCCGCGTCGCGCGCTACCCGGCGTGAGCGCGCTCGACCAGCTGGCGCTCCTGGCGGAGGCTTGCCAGGCCGTGACCCTGGCGCGCGAGGCCCGCCGCTGGGCCGAGCGGACTCGGGACAACCGGTTCTACGTCGCCTGCCTGGGACAGTTCAAGCGCGGCAAGTCCACGCTGATCAACGCTCTGGTCGGCGAGCGCCTGCTGCCCTCGGGAGTGGCGCCCGTCACGTCGGTCGTCACGCTGGTCAGGGCGGGGGCGTCCGAGGCCCGCGTGCTGCTCGCCGACGGCTCGTGGCAGGACGTGACCCGCGCCCAGATCGCCGACTACGTCACCGAGCGAAAGAACCCTGAGAATCGACTGGGCGTGCTGGCTCTGGAGATCGGCTCCCCTTCGCCCTTGCTGGCCGAGGGCTTGTGCCTGGTCGACACCCCCGGCCTGGGTTCGGTGCTGGAGGGCAACACCCGCGAGACGCGCGCTTTCTTGCCCCAGGTCGATGCCTGCCTGATGGTGCTGGGCGGCGATCCGCCTCTCTCGGGCGAGGAGCTCGAGCTGCTGCGTCAGGGGGCGGCTCAGGCGAGCGAGCTGGTTCTGGTACTCAACAAAGTCGACCGATTGTCGGACTCGGACTGCGAGGAGGCCCTGGAGTTCACCCGGAACACCCTGGCCCGGACGCTGGGCCAGTCGCCGACCCTCTACCGGGTCAGCGCCCTGGAGAGGCTGGAAGGCCGGGGACCCGAGCGGGACTGGCCCCGGTTGCTCGAGCGGCTGCAAGGTCTGACCGGCAGCTCGCTGATCCAGTCGGCGGTCGGCCGCGGGATGCAGGCCTTCTCCGAGCGTTTGAGGCGACACCTCGAGGAAGAGAAAGCGGCTCTGGTCCAGCCGATGGAGCTCACCCGTCAGCGGGTGGAGACGCTCCGGCGGGCCTGCGAGGAGGCGGACCACGCCCTGGCCCAGCTGGCGCCGCGGTTTGCCGGAGAGCAAGAACGGTTGCGCCAGGCTTTCCGGTCCGATCAGATCGCTTTCCTCGAACGGGCCGTCCCGCTCTGCCAACAGCGCCTGGAGACCGGGTGCGATCCCGTGGAGCTGGCCGAGGCGGCGGTGCGCGACTGGAGACAGGCGATGCTCGGGGTGGCTGAGACCCGATTCGTGGCCATGACGGGACGCTTCGTCGCGGAGATCAATGCCATTCTGAGCCAGGTGGACGCGAGTCGCCCGCTGGAGCCCGAGACCGGGATCCGGGCTCGCAGCACTTTCCACTTCCTCGACCTCTGGCGCGAGGCCGAAGCTCGGCCCCTCGACCGTCTGCGGGATGCCTTTCGCTCCCGGGCGGGGCGCCGCGAGTCGGCGCTGGGCCGCTCTCGCAAGCTCTTGCGGCGACTGCTGGAGGTCAATTCGAACCGCGTGGTGGGAGATTTTGACGGGCGCATCCGCGAGAGCCGCCGGAGTGTCGAGGGCGCCCTGCGCGACCGTCTGAAAGAGCTGGCCGCCTCGGCCGAGGCGGCTGCGGCCCGGGCCGAGAGCTATCGCCAGCAAGGCGAGACCGCTATGGCCGGGCGGTTGGCCCAGTTGCAGCTCTGGGAGGACCAGTTGCAGGCGCTTACATCCGGATGACCGGCGTGGGGACCTGCAACTCTTTCTCAGCCGTGTACAGGACCTTCTCCAGGAACAGTCCCGAGGGCGGAGCGGTTAGCTCGGCGGGCCGCCGACTCGGCTGGGCCAGGAAGGCCTGCACGTCGGCCAGGCTCAGCTGACCGCGACCCACGTGCGAGAGCACGCCCACGATCTGGCGCACCATCCGCCACAGAAAGTGGGAGGCCTCGATGCGCACCAGGATCATCTGGCCCGCCTCGTGGATCGAGAGCTCCTTGATCTCGACCCGGGTTTCCTTGAGATTCTCGTCGGCGCAGAACGAGCGCATGTCCTTCATTCCGGGGAAGAGAGCCGCGGACTGGCGCATCTTGTCGGCGTCCAGATCGTCCTTGACCCACCACACGAGCTTCTTGCCAAAGGCGCTGGGACGGCGGGCGATCTGGTAGAGGTAGCGCCGGCTCAGGGCGTCGTGGCGCGCGTGGAAGTTGCGGGTGGCCGGGGTGACGCCGGTGACGACGATGTCGGCGGGCAGAGCGTCGTTCAGCTTGTACTTCAGGTGGTCGGACGGGATCTGCAGGTCGATCTCGAGGTGGGCGATCTGGGCCAGCGCGTGGACCCCGGCGTCGGTGCGCCCCGCTCCCTGCAGGTCCTGAGCGGGCTTGCGGCAGGCCTGCGCGACGGCGCTGAGGAGCTCTCCCTGCACGGTCCTCTGACCGGGTTGCTGTTGCCACCCGCGGTAGCGAGTGCCCTCATATTCGAGCTCGAGCTTGTAACGCATCGGAGGAAGTGCGCTTCGCGCCCGTACGAACCCTGCCGCTTGTCAGACGGTAGCAGGTAGACGGTAGTAAGGAGTAAGGAGTAAAGAGTCTCGTAGGGAAACTCCCTACTCCCTACTCCCTACTCCCTACTCCCTACTCGTCTACCGTCTACCGTCTCCGACGGCCGGTCCCGAATCCGCCGCGCCGTCCGGGCGGGTTCTCCCAGTTCGTGCCACGGCCGCCCAGGCGTCCGGGTGGGTTGTTGTCGCGGTCGCGGCGCGGACGGAACTCTCCGTTCCCGCCGCCGTTGTTGCCGTCGCCACCCTGGCCGACGCCGCCGTCAGGGCAGCGCGGGCGACGCGGATGGTCATTGCCGCCGTTGCCGTCACCGCCCTGGTTGTCGCCGTTGCCGCAACGGGGCCGACACGGATGGTCGTTGCCGTCGCCACCCTGGCCGACGCCGCCGTCAGGGCAACGGGGCCGACGCGGATGGTCATTGCCACCGTTGCCGTCACCGCCCTGGTTGTCGCCGTTGCCGCAGCGCGGGCGGCGTGGACGGCGGTCGGGGCTGGTGCCGGGTCCGCCGGCCTGGCCGGGCGGGTTCTCCCAGTTGGTGCCGTGACCGCCCAGGCGTCCGGGCGGGTTGTTGTCGCGATCGCGCGGGTGGCACTGCGGGGTGGTGGGCTGGTCCTGGGTCCGGGTCGTTTCGGTGGGCTCCTGGGCCGAGGCGCTCAGGGTGAGCGCCGCCAGCAAGCTTACCAGTAGTCGTTTCATTCCGGGGGGACTCCTCTCAGCTAGTCTGCCCCTACTGACCCCCCACCCGCCCGAATGTTACATGAGAAAGTTACCTTTAGTTAACAGACTGTTCAAGAATAACCCCTAGTTACCACAATATTTCAGGGTGATAAGACCATTGGAGGTGCCTTGAATGTCTCTTCAACCCCCAATGGCTACGGTCCCTCGGCAGCAGCCTGCCGAGATTCGGGAGCAGAAACAGGCCCCCGATCTGAAGAACCGGGCCGTCGAGGAAGTCAACAAGACCCTCGAGGACCGCGGTGTCTCAACCGTCGCCAGCCCGGAGAATCCTGGCGTGGACGCCACCCAGATGTCGGCCGAGATCGTCGATGAGATCAACAACTCCCAGAAGACGAACTCGTCGCAGGACATCGACTCTCTGATTCAGGGCCTGCAGGGTCTGGTGCAGCCTCGCGTCGACCAGCACCTGGACCAGGGTCGGAATGGAGCCCAGGCCGTCGATCCCGTCGGCGGCGCGGGCGGCGCCAACAAAGCTCAGGATGCGGCTCAGGAGCAGAAGCAGAAAAAGGCCTACTGGACTCCCGATACGGAAAATGGAATGATCCACCAGGGTCAGGACAAGATCGGCCGTGTCGACATCAAGGAAGAGGCCGTCAAGCCGTCCGAAAAGGGCGTTGAGGGCCAGGCCGCCCAGAACGCCACCAAGAAGCCCCAGGCTCCGCGCCAGGTAGCTTCGGCCGGCGGAGCGGGCGCGTCCAAGGGCGCCGGTGGTGGCACCGGCGGCGCGACCGGCACCGGGGCCACCGGTGCGGCCGGAGCGGCAGGCGCTCCCAGGCAGGCCCAGGGGGCCGGGCAGCCCAAGCCGGCCGGACAGGCCAACCAGGCCAACGACGATAAGGAAACCGACAAGACCGAGCTGAGCGACGAGTCCAAGCAGGCCGCGCAGGCGCTGCAGGCTCAGGGCGTCCAGCAGCCGGCGGCGTTGCAGAACGCGGCCAACGGCGGCAAGGGCGACGAGGGCGGATCGGGCAGCTACGACGTGACCACCCGGGCGACCGGGATGAGCCAGTCCGTGGACGTGCAGGGAGCCCACCAGCTCTCGCCGGGCAGCTACCTGCGCACCTTCTCCAAGCTCGACGACAGCCCGCTGCTCGCCAGCGCTCAGATGCACCGCCGCAAAGGTGGCGACGTAGCCAGCGGCATCGAGAACGACCAGCAGGCCCAGGCCGCGGCCGGCACGCAACCGGGTCAGCCCCGTCAGGTCGGCGCGGCCCCCGAATCTGCCGACCCGCAGCTTCTGGCGAAGCTCCGCTCCCCCGTCGCCAGCTAGTGGCCTTAGCACGACCTGTCCCAGGAGGGACGAAAGCCCCTGGGCGGCCTCCGCCCCGGGGCTTTTTCGTGAGGTGCGATGAGAAACTTGCTGTTCGTGTTGGTGGGGGTGGCCCTGCTGTTTGCGCTGCTCCCCCGTTCTCCCGGGCCCGCCCACGAGTTGACCATCAACGGCGTGAAGCCCGGGATGACGCGCGCTGAAGTGAGCCAGATCTTTGGCCACGGAACCCGACCGATGGCCCTGCCCGGCAACTGGGAGACCTGCGGGAGCACCCTCCGCTCCGGGGATCAGAACCTCACCTGGATCCTGTATTCGAGCTCCGACCGCGTGGAGATGGTCAAAGGCTACAACCTGAGCGATCACGGCCAGATCATCCAGACGAAATATTCGGAGGGTTATCGCCTGAACGAGCTCCTGGGTCCGTTCTCGCACGAGGACGTGCCGAACGCAAAGGGCGACGCGATGTCCTTTTTCGAGCCCGAGCACCTGGCCGTAAGGAAGCGCCCGAACGACCCCTGGCTCTTCATCCTGGGGGTCGACGGCCCGAACCAGAGGATTCCCTAGGGGGTCGGCTCCAGGAGGGCGACCCAGCGAATCGGGAGGAACGCTTCGGCGGCGAAGTTGGCGTTGTAGCCCTCGAGGCACAGAGGCATCGTTGGGGGGAGCTGAACAGGGGTAAGCTCGGATTTCTGCATGGGTCCACTCTACCCTCGGGCAGCCATCCAGCGATAAATTCCTGTTGACAAAGTGTTACAAGCTGACTTCAACATGGAGCATGCGCTGGCTGCTGCTCCTCATCCTCATGGCCCTGCCCGCTCGCTCCTGGGAGGTGCGCGTGCAGGCCAATCCCGTGCACGGCACGCTCTATTTGCTCGAGTCCTTGCGGGGCGAGGCGCACCACAGCCGCCAGTTGGCCCGTGTCTTCCGCGAGAAGCATCCGGAGGACGAGCAGATCCTGGCCGATTACGCGCGTCTGCTCCAGGACGACGCCTGGAACACGCTCCGCTTCCCGGGGGACGGCCAGAAGCAACGCAAGCTGGCCGACGTGCTCGAAGGCATCAGCCTGCAGTCACGCGATACCGAGGACTTCCTCGACCGGACCCGCCCGCTGCTGAGCACCGAGCACCAGGCGCGTTTGAGCCGCGCCATGCGCCACTACGCGCCCCTCTACGAGGAGCTGATCTATCGTCCGTGTCGGCCCGGACTCGAACAGCAACTGGCCGACCTGCGCCACGAGCTCGAGCGCTTGAAGGCCGCCGAGGCGCTGGCCACCGTGGCCGCCATCTACGCGAGCGATTGGCCGCCGGACCAGCCGTTCGTGGTGGCCCTGACGCCCATCCCCCGCCAGGAGGGCGAGCACTTCGAGGCCTTCGGTCATTCCGACGGCTACTTCGAGGTCGTCGAGGCGCCCCAGGGAGCGCCCGTGCTCGGCTCCGCCGGCGTCATTTTGCACGAGCTCTGCCACTCGCTGTGGAGCAACCGCAGCCCCGCGATTCAGGCGGCTCTCAAGGAAGGCTTCCCCGAGGCGGCTTACGACCAGCTCAACGAGGGACTGGCCACCGCTCTGGGCAATGGCTGGTTCGGCCAGACCGCGGCCGACAAGCAGTGGTACAACGACCCGATCATCGACGGCTACGCCAAGGTATTGCTGCCGTTGCTGCAGCCCTACATCGCCGAGAAGCGTCCCCTGGACGCCGCCTTCAAGTCCCGCGCCGCGGCCGGTTTCGCGGCCCGTTTTCCCGAGGCCGACCACGACCCCATCGTGGCCTTGCGCAAGGTGTTGCTGATCGCCAATACCGATGAGATCCAGCGCGGGGGCTTTCAGGATCGGATGGCCCGCCTGGGTCCGATGCGCAGCATCTACGCCGCCACCCCCCTGTCCTCGCCCGAGACGCTGGAACGTTACCGCGACTTCCAGGGAGCGGTGATCTTCTTGATCAGGCCGGAGGAGCGCGGCCTGCTGACGCCGTTCGGGCTCGAGCGCGACGTCGAGTTAACCCCGCGCGGCTGGCGCATCGTGCTTTCGGGCGCCACCCTGGCCGACCAGGAACGCGCGCTGGCGGAGCTGATCAAGGGCAGGCTGAACGAACGCTAACTCAGGTTTCTTCCAGACGATTAAGGCGCTATACTCAGGCTATGCGCTCTCGTCGTGGGGTCGTTCTGATCACGGCCCTGTTCGTCATGCTGGTGGTGGGAATCATCCTCCGGGGCCTCCTGGCAGGCGTGCCCGCCCTGCTGGGAATGGCCGAGCAGTCCTCAGACGTGCTGGACGCTCGCCGAGCTGCCGAGGCAGGAGCCGCCTACGCGCGTTTGCGCCTGCGCGAGGACCCGGACTGGAAGGCGAGCGGCCAGGCCATCACGGTGAGTCGCCCCGACATGGTCGTCGTGGAGTCGAAGGGCAACGTCTACGGGCTCCTCACCGACCTGCACGGCAAGAAATCCCTCTTCCGGATCCGATTCAACGACCAGGACGGACCCGGCGGCTCCGATGGCCTGGACGATCCGCCCGCCTTGATGAACTTTCCGTATCTGTCGGTGAATAACTTAAAGGGGTCTGGGGACGTTTCGCTCTATCGCGCCACCAACCAGTCGCCCTGGTCTCCCACCGGCAATCCCGTTCTCCAGGTAGCGCCCGGCAATGTCGCGCTGCTCGTGGATGGACGGACCGGTTCGGGAATTCAGGGTATGCAGAGCCCCACGGACACCCCCGGCACTCCGACGTTCGCCCGCACTCTCCAGGTCACGCTCGGCGTCGCCCTGGATACCGGTATCTCGGACGCGGGAATCATGGCGGGGGGTGATCTCACGACCGTGGGAGGTGGCCTCACCGGCAGCGTCGTGGGTTGGGGCACGCCGCGCCTTCGCTCCAAAGGTGGCGTCAGGGTTCTCAACGAGCTGGCCGCGCCGGCCGACCTTCGGATGGAAGGCGAGGTGGGTCGCGACAAGACCCGTGGGATGGTGGCCAACGTGGTCGGCTCCGTGGACGAGCGCAACGAAGAGGTCGGAGACACCAAGGACTTCTACAGCCTCAAATGGGCCGACGTGCATCAGGCGGATGGCTCGGTCGCGGGCAGCGCGGTCCAGTTGCCCGGCGGAGTCTACGTCTTCGATTCCTCGAACCGGCTCTTCTACTATGACACGACCTTTGCCGACTACAAGTCCGGGAACCGCGGCCCCGGCGTCGAGATCACGTCCGACAACCTGAGGGAAGTTCGCGCAGCCGGAAACCTCGACAAAGCGGGCCTCACCCGCAATCGGAATCGACTTGAGATCACGGCGGATCTGGCCGTGATCGCCTCCGGCAATGGTATCAAAGACCTGGTCATCACTCCCGCCGAAGGGCACCCGCTGGGCCCGGGCGATACCACGATGTCCCTCGCGCCCGGCGGCCCCGATCCGTTCCCCTACTCCGGTCGCCCCACCGTGGAGATCGTCGGGTCGACACTTTCCGTGCCTGGTGATGCCAAGCTTCTGTGCGACGTGGACAGCCAGAAGTCGGTCCTGACCGTGGAGGGCGACGCCGTCGTCGCGGCCACCAGCGTCATTTTCAACCAGGTCATCAAAAACAAGGTGGTCTCGTATACTCGGCAACCGACTCAAAAGCAGGGCCTGAGCCTCTACGTCAAAGGAGATCTGACGCTCTCCTCCTATCAGCCGGCCCCCGCCAACTATTCAGGCGATTTAGCCGGCGTCCAGTTCAGCGGCTTTGGAGACCTCAAGCTCGAGGGTCTGGTCTACTGTTGGGGAGATGTCAAAACGCTCGTCGGCGGGCCCGGTATCAGCTCCGGAAACCTGACCGTGCGGGGAGCCCTGGTCGCTTACGGGGCTGACCCGGAGAGCGGTCAACCGGGGTCAGCGGGCAACGGGAAAGTCGAATTGCACGCGGGACTGGTGGATCTCACTTTTGACGCGGCTCTGGTCGCGAACGGCCTGGGCAACAGCATTCCCACGACGTTGAGGCGTAGCTCCTATGATTTCAACCCGTAGGGCCTTCACGCTGGTCGAAGTCTTGATGGCCATCGCCGTCATGGCGGTCACCTTGCTGACTCTGGTCTCGGTCTGCGCCCTCGGCTTGCGGGCGGACAAGAAGTCGCTCACCTCTCTGGCTGCTGTCCAACTGGGAGAGCGCCAGCTCGATCGCTGGCTGTCGCGCGCCCGCGACGACGATCCGGCCGGGTCTAAGGCGGACCTCTGGGACCGCAACTGCCCCTACCCCTCCCCGTGGAAGCAGGGCCGGGAGACCATCGGCGGGGTGGATTTCGACTACGCCCTTTACACCAGTGAGGTCCCTCTGGGGCAGATCACTCCGAATAACCGGATGAAGCGCGTGGATGTGGTGGTCACCTGGATGGGCGGCGATCGCAGCGGTTCCGGCCAAATGCAAGAATTCGGCTACCGGCTGGTCAACGAGGCGGACGATTGAGCCGGCGCGGTATGACCATCCCCGAGATGCTTATCGCCATGACTCTCTTCGTGGGCATGATGGTGGCGGTGGATGCGCTCTTGAACCAGGGAATGCGGGTCTGGCACCGCACCTCGGGCAGCGAGTCGGCCGCGCTCCAGATCAAGCGTGCGCAGCGTTATCTCGAGCGAGACCTGTTGGAGGCGAACTACGCCAAGAGCCGGACCGGCCTGGTGCCTGCGCACCTGGGGGGAGGGGGCAAGGACGGTTCGGCTCTCTGGTTCCTCTCCGCCCGCGGTCCCGACGGCAAACTGATGCACTCGGTGATGGGCCCGCCAACTTACCAGCGCAACGTGCTCTACTACCTGGTCGTGCCGGCCGGGCACACGAGCTGCGCGGGAATTTCCGGCGCCGACCAGATGGACGAGGCTTGCCCGCACAAGCTGCTGATCCGCAAGGTGATCGACAGCGGCCTGCCCACCCCGGGCCCCGACCCTCTGGCCAGCCTGGAGGTCTTGCTGGCGGCCGATCAAGTTACGGCTTACCTGACCCAACCGGCCGGTCACAACGTCAGTGCCATGATGGCGGAGCCGGGCGTGCAACAGGTCGAGGTCGTGGCCAGCGACCTGCTGACGTTCCAGGTGAAAAAGGGACCTGAGCCCGGCGTGGTGAGGGAGATCCAGATCGACCTGAAGGCCGTCTCGCTCGAGGATGCGCGCCGTGAGGTCCAGGTCGGCGCGGTGTCCCTGGCCCGGGGCCGCTATACGCTGGAGCAGCTCTTCAGCGTCTTTCCGCGCAACTGAGAAGTTTTAGCGCACCGTGATGGTGACCGGCTTGCTGCGCAGCAGCCCTCCACCCTGGCCCAGCGCCTCCGCCTCCAGGCGATGCGTTCCCGGCGCGAGGGTCCAGGAGGTGCTGAAGGGTCCTGTCACCTCCGGCAGCCTCTGGCTGTCCACGATGAACGTCAACGATTGGCAGCCCTCGGGCACCACCGCGCGCAGCTTGATGCGCTGGTATTCGGGACGCAAGAGAGGGTCGATGCGGAAGAAGTCACCCTCCTCGGGGAACGCGATCCGGACGTCGCCGGTCAGCGGCCCGGCGGCGGGCGGACGCGGCATGCCGCGGTCCTCCATCCAGGGCTGGTAGTCGGGGGGATACTGCTCGTAGCCCTTCTGGCGGTGCACCGGGCAGGTCTCGCGAGGCTCGGTGCCGGGGGCAAAGACCTCGCGCAGCGTGTAGGGGCAATCCGGGCCGCGCAGCACGCCAGATTCCGGGCAGACGTCCTGGTGGACGATCCCGGCCGGCTCCGGGAAGGCACCCGACGGATGGCGGCGCTCGAGGTAGCGCATCACGTCGGCAAAGACCGGTCCCGCCCCGGTGATGCCGGAGACATCCACCATCGGGTCGGCGTCGAAATTTCCCACCCAGACGGCGACCACGTAGCCGGGAGTGTAGCCCACGGTCCAGTTGTCGCGGTAAGCTTTGGAGGTGCCGGTCTTGGCCGCGCAGGGAAAAGGCAGAGCCAGCACGCTGCTGGTCCCAAAGGCGTTGGCGCGGGCGTACTTGTCGGCCAGGATATCGGTGATCAGCCAGGCGGTCACGGGGTCGAAGACGCGGCGGTCCGGGGGGACGGGCTCGCCCGCGAAGACGCGCTCGGAGGCGTAGACGCCGCCGCGCGCCAGGCAGCGGTAGGCCAGGGCCAGCTCCAACAGCGTGACCTCGCCGTCGCCCAGGGTCAGCCCCAGCCCGTAGTGAGACGGGTTGGAGGTCAACTCGGCGAAGCCGAGCGAGCGCAGCCGCAGCAGCAGGGAATCGACGCCCACGTCGTTGAGCACGCGCACGGCGCTCACGTTGTACGAGCAGGCCAGGGCCTCGCGCAATCGCACGGGGCCGTGGAACTTGCGGTCGTAGTTGTCGGGCAGGAACCTGTCCTCGAGCGGGGCGCCCACCTCGATGTCGGGCACCAGCGTGGCCGGGGTCTGGCCGCGCTCGAGCGCCAGGGCGTAGGTGAACGGCTTGAGCGTGGAGCCGGGCTGGCGCAGCGCCACGGTGGCGTTGACCTGGCCCTGAGCGTAGTCGGCCGAGCCGACCATGGCGAGCACCTCGCCGGTCTCGACGCTCAGCACCAGCACGGCGCCATTGGTAACCTGCTGAGCCTTCAGGCGCTCCAACTGGCTCGTCAGGATCTGCTCGACCTCGCTCTGCAGGGGCAGGTCCAGGGTGGTGCGGACGGTGGTCTGGTGCGGCGGCAGGCCGCGCTGGGTGACGAAGTCGCAGAAGTGGCTGGCGCGAAACACACCGGCGGGCTCGGCCGGCTCGATCGGCTCCTCGAGAGCCAGGTGGAGCTCCTCGGGGGTGAGGTGCATCCGCTGCAGCAAGTCGCGCTGGAGGGGCAGAATGACCTCGAGATTGGTGTAAGGGTTGTAGACCCCGGGGGCCCGGGGCAGGACGGCCAGGAAGGCCGCCTGAGCCGGCGAGAGCGCCTTCGCCGAGCGCCCGAAGTAGAGCTGCGAGGCGGCCTCGCATCCGAGCGCCTGGTTGCCGTAAGGCACGCGGTTGAGATAGAGCTCGAGGATCTGCCGCTTGGAATGACCCGCCTCCAGGCGGACGGCGTAGAACGCCTCGGTAAGCTTGGACCTGAGCCCGCGCGGGCCCAGCGGCACCAGGTTGCGCACCAGCTGCTGGGTCAGCGTCGACCCTCCCGAGACCACCTCACCGCTCTTGACGTCGTAGTAGGCCGCCCGCGCGATCGCGAGGGGGTCGACTCCGGGGTGGTAGAAGAAGCGCCGGTCCTCCGAGACGAGGGTGGCGTCGATGAGGTAAGGCGAGATCTCCGCCAGTTGCACGGACTGGCTCGAGATGTGCTCGGGACCCAGCACCTCGCGCAGCGGCAACCCGTTCCGGTCCTCCAACTGGATGGAGGTGGCCGGAGACGGGTACCGGATCTCGGCGGGGACCGGCCACGCGAAGAACACCAGCGCCGCCAGCCCGAGCAGGGTGGCGAGAGCGAGCAGCATTTTACGAAATTTGCTCATAGCCTGGTCCAAAGGTCGAGGAGATTGGGGAGATTTCTTTGGAGATTAGGGAGATCGTCTTAAGAGATAATCTCCTGAATCCCCAAAAGAATCCCCAGAATCTCCTCGACCTCCTGTCGGTCGACCGACAGGCTCCGTCCTCAGCGAATCTCCACCGTCTGCTTGTTGGTCGTGCCGAACACCTCGGGCGAGTACATCTCCTCGCACTTCGTGGAAGGCTGCTCGAACTTGCCCGGGTAGCCGGCGCGGATCAGGTATTCGAAGGTGTGCTCGCCGGCGTCGAGCTGCTCGGCGAAGAGCAGCACGCGGTCGTCGTGCACCTCGAAGTGGTTGAAAGTGCCGCCCCACCAGTGGGACTTGTCGTCCTTGTGGCTCAGCTCGAGCACGCGGCGCATCGTGTCGCTCTCGGTCTCGAAAGTGGTCTGCACCACCTCGACGCCGCCGGGGAGCGGCTCGTCGAGCACCACATACTGACGGTCGGCAGGCGTGATGACCGACAGGGTCACCTTGTAGATCTGTCCGGCTTTCAGGGTCGGATCCGCGGAGGGCGCGCCCTCCACCGGCACGACCTGGCGCAGGATCATGAAGCCCTCGTCGCGGGCCGGCACGTCCTCGACGGGCGCGTAGGCCAGTCGCATGGCGTAGTAGAGGCGACCCTTCCCGGTCTTCACGATGTCCACGGGGACTTTGCCCTCGGGCAATTGCTCCATCGGGATCGATCGGGTCGACACCTGCAGCGACTTGCCTTTGAACGTCTCCGAAGCCATCTCCTTGGCCTGGATCTTGATGACGGCCCGGAAATTGGGATCGTCTTTCTCGTACTTCTGGTGGTAAGCGTTGAGCGCGAACAGCACGCACAGGTCGTTCTGGGTCGTGGCCCAGTGCCCGCCCTTCTGAGCGCGCATCAGGTATTTCACGACCTTGGGCAGGAAGTCGGGCGGATTCTCGTCCTCGACCAGAGCGCCGAGAATGTCGGCCGTGGTCGCGATGTTGTCCCCATAGACCCAGCCGAGGTCGTCGACGTTTTTGTCCGAGAAGTAAGCCGAGTCGGCCTCCATGCGCACGCGCGAGGTCAGCTCGTCGCGCAGCCCCTGCACCTTGTCGCGGCCGACGGCCAGCTGGCGAGCAGCGCGATAGAGCCACACGCGGGCTTCCATCGGAGCATTCTTGCGGTTGGCGTAGAGGTTGTCGAAAGCGCCACGATCCTTGACGCCCAGGCTGGCGAGCACCGAGACGGCGTAGGTCTTGACGATCATCTTCTCCTGGTCGTTGTAGGGATAGTCGAACTTCTCGGCGTTGGGGATCTTCTTGACGTAGGCGCGCAGGTCGTTGCTCAGCTTCTCGTCCACGTGATAGCCCTGCTCTTTGGCGGCCGCGAACAGGTCGAGCGCGTAAACCGAGAGGTAGTCATTGACCCACTGGCTGCTCGGCCAGAGCCGCATGCCGCCGCTGGGCGCCTGGAAGGCGGCCAGGTCGTCGAGACCCTGCTGGACCAGCTGGCGAGCGTTCTTGGGGTCGCCCACCCCGTAGGCCTTCAGCAGGTCAGACAGCTCGATCTGGGGCGCCATCTTGCTCAGACGCTGCTCCAGGCAACCGTAGGGATAGGTCTCGAGGTAGCTCAGGGCGCCCTCGAGCCCCGAAAGGAGCGAGGAGGATAGCGTGACGGTCAGGCCGCCCACGCCCGGCGCGGGCTTGCTCTGCAGGTCCAGGACCTCCTTGTGCACGCCCTCGGTGAAATCGCCCGTGGTGGCCACCGTCTCGGTCGCCAGCGGCACCTGCACGGGCAGCGGCAGGCGCAACCCGTCTTTGTCGGCACCCATGGAGGCCTGGAAGACAAGCGAGCCCTGGCCCGGCTTCTTGGCCGCGAAGTCGAACAGAACTTCCTTCTGATCGCCCGCCGCCACGTTGACGGTGGTGCTGGGCTGACCGGTCAGGTCGACGCCCTCGGCCTGGACGCGCACTTCCACCGAGCCCGACTGCTTGGTGTTGTTCGAGACGAGCACGCCGGCCTTGAAGGTATCGTGCACGCGCACGAACCGCGGCACCGACGGCAGCATCTGCAACGGCTTGTTGACGCGGAACTCGGACTCGCCCGCCCCGAACTCCGAGCTCTTGGTGAGCGCGGTCGCCATGACGCGGAACGAGGTGAGACTGTCAGGCAGCGTAAACGTCAACTGGGCCTTGCCCTGCGCGTCGGTCAGCACGGTCGGATTCCAGAACGGGGTGGCCTTGAAGTCCTCACGCGTCTCGCCCGAGGACTCGCCGCCGCCACCACCGCTGGGATCACCCTTGGTGCCGTAAGAGCGCATTCCGATGACGTCGCGCCGTAGCTCGGCCGTGCGCACGCGCAGGGAGCGCGGGCCGTAGAACGGTCCGAAGAAGTCAGGCGTCTGGTAGTCGATCAGGTTGAGCACGCCGCGGTCCACCACGGCCACGTCCACCTCGCCCTGAACCGGGCGGCCCTGGGAATCCTTGAGCTCCAGGTCGATGGTCACGGTCTGGCGCGGCTGGTATTCCTCTTTGTCCGTCTTCACGGTCACGGTCAGATGCCGCTCGCCCGTGTCCACCGGCAAGTTGACATAGCCCAGGCGGAACGAAGGCTTGCCCAGGTCCTCGCCGGAATCGTCCTGGCCTTTGTCCGGGATACGGCCCGAGACCAGGACCACCGAGATGAACGCGTTGGGCAGGTCCTCGGACTTGATGGGGACCTCGACCGTCGGGGTGCTGCCCTTGAGCTCCACCACGAAGCGGCGCATCACCAGCTCGCGCTCCACCGTCACCAGCGCCTGGCAGCTCTCGTAGGGAGACTTGACCAGGATGTGGGCGGTGTCGCCCGGCTTGTAGCTCTTCTTGTCGGGCACCAGCTCGACCGAGTCGTTTTCGCCTCGCGCCCAGGCCACGTATTCCGTGCCCTCGGCGTAGAAGCTCGTCCAACTCTCGATCTTGCGGCCCTTCTCGTCCTGCGACGTGGCCTTGACCACGTAGAATCCGGACTTGTCCGGCTTGACGCTGGCGGGCACGGCGGCGTCGCCCGTCGTCACGACCACGGGCTCGCCGACCTTCTCGTCGGTGTGGGTCACGACCCACTCGTAGCCGCCTCCGGTCCCGGCCCGGCGAACCGAGTTCCACTGGCGGCGGAACAGCTCGAGGTTGACCTTGCGACCCGCGTCCGCCTTTCCGTCCGACTTGACCGTGACCACATCCAGCGGGGCCGGGGAGCCGGCCGTGAGGAACATGCTCTTGGGACGCAGTCCGATCAGGAAGCTGCCCGGATGCGCCATCACCGTGGCGCGTCCGCTGATCTGCTGGCGCGACGCCGAGGTCACGGTGCCTTCGACCGTAATCGCGGCACTGCCGCGATACTTGAGCGCCAGGTCGACTTCAAGCTTCTTCTTGCCCTCGGCGTCGAGCTGACCCTTGCCGGAGCTCAGGATCTTGGCCTCTTCGGGCTTGGCGTCGTCATCTTGCAACCAGCTCGAGGTTTCGAAGTCGTAGCCGTCCCAGCCCGGCGGCTGCCAGCTGGTGGGGGCGGCGCGCACGGTCCACTCGAGCGCATCGCCCTTCATCAGCCCGCCGAAGAGATAGCGGCCCAGGATCTCGGACTTGAGCTTGTCCCCGTAGCCGTAGCTGGGCTCGCTGACGTCGACCTTGACCTCGAACTGCGCCGGGCGGAAGGCCTCCACCCGGAACGACTCGCTGAAGAGCGGCGCGAGGTTCTCGTTCTTGAGACTCTTGCGAGCGTCACCGGGCTGGTAGTAGTACAGGCTGTACCAGCCCGTGGCGGCGCTCCGGGGGAGCTTGAGCGTCTGGTCGAACGAGCCGAAATTGCCCAGGTCGACGACGCCCATGGAGACGAGCTGGTCGCGCGAGTCGAGCAGCTTGTAGTCGAGCTGTTTGAGCTCGGACATCTGGTAGCGGCCGTTGTTGATCTCGCGCAGGGCGCCCTTGACGTAGACCTCGTCGCCGGCACGGTAGAGACCGCGCTCGGTGAACGCCATGCCGACCCGGGTCGGCAGCTCGGGCGAGTAGTCGTAGTCCAGGTTGAAGGTCCAGGGGTCGATGTTCCAGCTGTAGTTATTGCCGATCATGGCCACATCGGGCCCCGATCTGGCGAACAGGAACATCTGGGGTTGGCTCCAGCGGTTCTCTTGCTTGAGACCGTAGGTGCTCCACCCGCGGAAACTGACGGTGCCGTCCGGCCCCGAGGTGGCCGTGTCCAGCAGCTTGTTGCTCTCGTCGCGCAGCTCCACGGTGGCGCCCGCCACCGGCTTGCCGGTATCCAGCGCGGTCACCCAGCCCACGGTATTCTCGGGTGAGAACTTGGCGGTCAGGCCGAGGTTGGTTACCTGGACGAGCAGGTGGCGCGGATAGTCGTTCTTGTCGTGACCGAGCTCGAGATAGAGCCAGCCGGACTTCTTGCCGCCCAGCGCCGACTCGACCTTGTAGTAACGGTCTTGCATGACGTTGGGCTTGTCGTTGGGCTCGAGGTTGACGGTGATCTTGTTGGCGGGCGGCTTGAACTCGCCGATATCCTGAGCGGCCTTCACGACCTGATCGGCGTTCAGCGGCCAGACGTTGAGCGTGGCCTTCTGGACGTTCAGCATCCCGATGGGGATGCGCGGCTCGGGAGTGGCCGTCTCGAGGACCGCGGTGCCCTCGGGCATGCGAATTCCCGGAGCGTAGTCGCCCGTCTTGAAGCTGTAATCGACCGCCTTACCGAGCTTGTTGCCAAACTGGTCCTTCAGGTCGGCGCCCAGGTGCACCTTGTAGGCGGTGCGCGGCTGCATCTGTAGATACAGGTACAGGCTGTCGGAGGAATAGTCTGAGTCCTCCAGATAACCCTCGGACATCTTGACGGCGGGCTCGAAGGTGATGTTCTTGGCCAGCTCGGCGTAGGTGACGGGGTTGCTGAACTGGAACGTGAGCGACTCGTCGGGCCGCAGGTCCTTTTTGCCGTTCTCGTCCAGGGCGGTGGACTCGAACTTGTTGATGGTCGAGAAGACGATGGTCTGCTCGTCGTTCGAGCCGAGCGGTCCGCCCGTGCCCACCATACCCTTCTTCAGGTTGAGCCCGTAGCTGCGGCCGGTCTCGAGCGGCTTCTGGGGCAGGACCGCCACCAGGCGGGAGAACTGCTCGCGGGTTTCGTCGGTGGGCTCGGGTCCAAAGAAGCGCTCCAGCTCCTTGGCGTCGGGAGCGCGCACGGTGCCGTCGATGGTGGCGTTGCTCTTGCCCTCTTCGGGGAAGGTCTTGAACTCGAACTGCCCGGCGAGCCTGGCCGGATCCATCGGCTGGTTGAAGAGCAGCAAGCAAACGGGGTCGAGCGGCTGCCACTTGGAATCGTCGGCCGGTTCCGACTTGACCATGCGCGGGCGCGGGGTCTCGAACTCGAACGTGTAGTCCTTGGCCAGGACCTGCCCGTTCAGCGAGGGCGTCTGGGCCGGCACGGTGCCCTTGAATTTGGTGGCGTAAGGCAGCGGCTTGTCAGGGATGAAAACCAGCGTGGCGGTGCCTTTCCAGCGGAACTTGCCGGGCACGGAGGGCTCGAGATAGAGCGGCCCGGTCGACTTGTCCACCGGAATCGGCTGGAGCATCGTCATCGGCTGATTGAAGCCGACCATGATGGTGGCCGCGTCATCCAGACTGTCAATCTCGCGCAGGGGGGAGGCGAAGGTGACCTCGACTGGTCTGGGTTTTCCTTCCGGGAGCTTCATCGAAGGCCCGGACTGAGGGGCGGGGCCGCAAGCGGTCAGGAATATCGTGAGGAGGATCAGTAGACGCCGTTTCATGTCGGGACGTTCCTCGAGTCTATATAAATGCACTGGGTGCGTTCCACGGTGCGTTGTCGAAATCCCCTGAAGTTTATTCCGGACCGACGGCGAAAGTCGACCCGAACATGAGCGATGATTGGAACGCGATCGAGGCTCTGTGGGAGGAGCTGGACCCCGACGACCCGCAGGCCCATTTCGATCACTACCCGCGCCACATCGGGCTGCTGACCGCGGCCGGACGCTGCGAGCACGAGGTGCTCAAGGGCGGCTTGCGCCACTTCCTGTCGGGTCCCTGGGGCCGTCTGGCCCCGGAAGCCGTCGAGGGGTTCGAGCTGATCGGTCTCTGGCCGTGCGCCGAGTTGGTCAGACAGGCCACGTCAGCTTCCGACTCGGCTCAGGTCGAGCAGTGGTCGGCGCAGCTCCTGGCGGCTCTGAGCGGGGGTCAATTCGACCGGGCCGCGGACAAGTTCATCCAGACGCGCCGGCGCTAAGCTGCCAGCGAGTGCCCTCGGGGGTATCCTGGACCTCGATGCCGGCACGTTCGAGGTCGAGGCGGATCTGGTCGGCCTGGCTCCACTCGCGCCGGGCGCGCGCCTCGCGCCGCAGCTCCAGCAGCTTCTCCACCAGCGGAGCCACGAACAGGGAGGGGTCTTGCGCCTGCCGTCCCAATTGGACCAGCATGGAGCGCAAAGCCGCGCGACCCCGCTGCTGAGAGGCGGCATCGGTATCGCTCCACCATTGCGTGATGGTCTCCTCGAGCTGCAGGGCGGTGGCCACGGCCTGCTCGGCATCGTGCGAGGCGAGCGCCTGAGCAAAGACCTCCTCCAGCCGTTCGGCCTCCTCCTGAAGGGGGGCCACGCGCTTCACCACGGCCGACCTCTCGACCGACGACTCGGGCGCCTTTGCGCCCAGGCTGAAGGTTTCCCCCACGTGGAAAGTGGTGGTCTGGCCTGCCTGGCGCACGACCACGGTGCCCTTTCCGGTGATCTGGCCGGTGAGCGAGTCCAGGTCCAGGGTCAGGGCCGTATGCTCGTCCAGGCCCAGCAAGAACTGGCCTTCCGGCACCATCGTCTCCATCACCTTCAGGCGCCTCTCGCCCAGCATGCAGTAGCGCGTGTCGTGGTCCTCGCCCACGGCGATGTTCCAGTGGGGCACCACCACGGCCGGGAAGCCCAGCGGCGTCAGGAGATCCAGGCCCGGCAGCCAGTAGGGGTCGGCGCCGCATTTGTAGATCTCGTAGACCGGTACCACCAGCGAGCCCAGCGTACAGGCCGCGGCGCTGGCGAAGACCAGGGCTCCGGGCCGCTCCAGCCGCTCGCGGAGCACTTCGGCCAGCGGGGTCCCGAGCCACTGCTTGAGGGCGTAGGTGGGACTGCCGGGTCCGCTGAAAAGGAATCCAGCCTTCCGGGCCAGTGACAGGGCCTGCGGGTCGGGCCAGGAAGCCACCTCCATCCGCATCCCGCAGCTGCGCTCGAAATACTGCAAAGCTTTGCCGGTGATGACGGAGGCATTCTCCTGAAAGCCGTAGGGCGTATCCAGCAAGACCGCCGGACCGCCGACGCGGGCAAAGGCCTCGCGGTGCGTGGTGGTCATCGTCGGCGTCGTCTCCCCCGACCCCATCAAGACGAGAAGTCGAGCCACGCCTTTAGTTGCGCGACGGCGCCTTGACCTCGAGCTCGGTCAGGGCCACTTCGCGGGGACGCGTCTCGGCGCGCACCGCCACCCTGGTAAGCAGGGTGCCCGCGGCGAGCCCGGGCACCGCTCCTTGCGCTTCGGTCTTGGGCCGGGGGGGAATGGCCAGGAACTCGACGCGCGGGGCCTGCACGGGCACCAGCTCGAGCACCTTCAGGGCGGCGATGCGCGCCACCACGCTCAAACCGAAGGCGACCGCGTAGCCCGCGTAGGTGGAGCCGACCGTCAGCAACACCAGGCTGCCCACTCCGGAGCCGCCCAGCATGGCCAGGGTCTGGACCACCGAGAAACGCGTCAGCACACTGGTGCGCTCGGCCGCCGGGATGGCCTCCATATAGGTCATCATCACGGCCAGGTCGTAGGCGGCCATCAAGAAGCCCGTGTAGGCTTGCAGCAACACCATCAGGGCCACATGCGGACCGATCATCAGCCATAGCAACGGCACCGGCACGAGACCCGCGCCACTCAGCCAGAACATCTTGCGCGGTCCGATCCGCCGCACCTGGGTGCCGAGAAAGCGCAGAGCCACGATGCGCGAGGCGACGAGCGTGCTGACGACCGCCATGTAGGGCAGGTACTCGAGCTTGTGCACGGCCAGCAGGAACGGGCTGACGAGCGGCACGGCCATCTGCAGGGAGAACTGCGCGCCCAGCAGGTAGAAGAGGGCACGCGCCTGCGGGCTGGCGTGCACCACCTGATAAGCCTGGCGGAAGCTCAACACGCGGAACCCTTGTGGCAGGCGCGCGTCCGTCTGCTGGCTGACGAAGAAGGCGCTGGTCAGACGGGCCAGGCCAGCCAGCACGAAAAGCAGCATGAAGGTCTCGATGACGTGTCCGGAAGCTTTTCCGCGGGTCAGGATCCAGCCGGCCGCCAGCATGCAGCTGAACTCCACCAGCTTGCACAGGGCGGTGCGGCGAGCGAAGTAGTTGGGGCGCACCCCGCGGGGGACGAGCGTCTCGACCCAGGTGTTGAAGGCGGGCCCGCAAGCCCAGTTGGCCGCCCAGTACAGGCTGATCGCCAGAAAGATGAGCGCCAGACTGCTGGACGCCCCCGCCAGGGCCAGCAGGAAAAAACCCTGTAACAACACGGCTCCCACCATCCAGCGGCGCAGCGAGCCGACGCGCTTGAGCAGGGGCGGGCAGAGGTTCTGGAGCAGGCTGCCCAGGAACAACGGCAGCGTGGTGACGAGGCCGGCGCTGACCTGCGAGTGGCCCAGGGCCAGGACGTAAGCGGGAAACGAAGCCTCCCCCAGCCCGGCCATGACCGAGTAAGCGGAGCCTTCCAGCGTCACATTCCGAAGGTCTTTCCGGACGGCCTTGCGGATCATCAGGGGGCATAGTATCAGCTTTGCCAAAATGTTACAAGGATTTTGCCGGTGAATTTTTCTCCTCTTTGTACCGCTCGGTCTATCTCGAAACGCGTTGAAAAGGGCCTCTCGGGATGATACCCTTGCTGATAAGGGAATTCCCGGAGGTTCTTCGTGACCAGGTTGAAGAAAATTAAACGCGGCAGCGCGCTGTTCCTGATCCTCGCCATCGCCGGCGTGTTGGCCCTTTTCACGGGCGCGGTCGGCATCGGCGCGCTGACCAATCTCCAGAACATGACACGCGAGGCGCAAGACGATCAGGCGCGCTTCATGGCGGCCGCGGGTATCCAGGCGGGCCTGGCCCGCTTGAGCGAGCCGCGCAGCTGGCCCACGGCCGGCTCCCCCTACGGGCGCGGAGAGGTATGGTCTTACGTCAACTACAACTATGCCTATGACCACCTCGGACTGTGGTCCTCGAGCCGCCCCAATCTCCACGCCTACGTCATCGCCTACAACAACACCCCCAGCGCGTTCGAGCGCACCGCCACGGGACCCGACGGCATCGCCATCCCCGACGGTCGGATTTTGCTGGTCTCCTCGGGTATCTACGACAGCGACAGCGCCCGCCGCTCCACCACGGTGGCGGCCCTGGCCCGTCCAGCCGGTATCTCCTTCGATAAGGCCGTGTTCGGCGCGGCCGAGGTGCGCGTGCTGGGCACCCTGGTCGACTGCATCGACTCCAACGTGGCCGGATGGACCCCCGCGAGCTACGCCCCCTACAACCTGGCCGCGGTGCCCGTGCGCGGAGCCACTATCGCCAGCAACAACGTGGCCATCAACTCGATCCAGTTCGACGCCACCACCAAAGTGGACGGCAACGTTTACAGCGGCCCCAACTCGCCGCTGGGCGCCATCGGTTATTACGGCGGCACCATCACCGGCACCGACGGCTCGCTGCCTTCGGCCAAGGACACCAACAACGTGCTGCCTTCCGCCACCGCCATCACCCTGGGTGGCGGCGCCGATGCCATCTTCCCCACGGGCACCGCGACCCTGGCGGCGGGCACCTATCGGGTCAACGGCGACCTGCTCTTGTATGCCGGGGCCGACCTGGTGGTGACGGGCCCCACCGTGATCTACGTGGACGGAGACTTCCGGGCCACGGGCGCCAAGCTCAACATCACCGGCAAGCCGTCCGACCTGCAGATTTACATGACCGGCGGCCCCAGTACCGTCGTCGACATGAGTGCCAACAGCCAGGCCAGCATCTTGCTGGCCGGCTCGGATGTCACGGCCACGATGGTCGACTCGGAGCTGTTCGGAGCCGTGCTGGCCAACAAAGTCAGCCTGACCAACTCCAAGCTGCACTATGACACGGCCGTTTCCACGCAGTTCTTCGGCTCGAGCGCCTGGGTGACCGACTCGTTCCTCAACCAGTCCACCACCCAGCAGCTGGCGATCACGATCCCCTCGGGCGGGCCGCCCTCCGACCCGCTGGCCACCAGCGGCGGCGCCACGGGCGGCTCGAGCACCGGCACGACGACGACCGGAGGCTCGAGCACCACGGGGGGCAGCACCACGACGGGTGGCTCCACCACGACGGGCGGCTCCACCACGACCGGGGGCTCCACCACGACGGGTGGCTCCACCACGACCGGGGGCTCCACCACGACCGGGGGCTCCACCACGACCGGGGGCTCGACCACCACGGGGGGAACGACCACGACCGGGGGCACGACCACCGGCAGCACCACGACCGGAGGCTCGAGCACCACGGGCAGCTCCACGACAGGCGGAACCTCCGGAGGCCGCCCTCCTCGCGCGTTATGCTGCCTCGATTACAGCTGCGGTCCCCCCCGATGCATGCTGTACTGAAGCCAGGGCGCGCCTCAGGCCACAATCTGCTCGAAGTCATCGTGGCGTCCACGATCCTGTGCACCATGGTCGTTTTCATGCTGGGCCTGTGGAGCCTGTATCACTCGGCTCTGAACCAGTCCAAGAATCGTCTGGTGGCCACCAGCCTGGCGCGCTCGGTGTTGGAGCAGCGGGTGGCCGGCGGTTACGGCAGCCTCACGATGATCCTGAACAGCCCCCAGGTGCAGACGACCACCTCGCGCAGCCAGGTACGCGGGCGCTTCGTCAACGTCGACTTCAAGACCACGTTCCTGGCCAAGGACAGCGCCCTCACGCCCGATCTGCGCAACCTCCAGGTGACGGTCGAGTGGACCGAGGACAGCGGCCCGAAATCGCTTACTTATGAGACAGTTCTCTTCAAGACCCAATAGGGGAGTCAGCCTCATCGAGCTCATGGTGGCGGCGTTCATCATGGGGCTGATCTCCATTATCGCCTTTCGCATCATGGTGGAGGGAAGCCAGTATCTGCGCCTCAACCAGCTGGCCATCGACGCCCAGCGTAGCGGGCTGGCGACCATGAGCCAGCTCGGGGCGGGCCTGCAGAACTCTCGC
The DNA here is from genome assembly GCA_039809865.1 of Vulcanimicrobiota bacterium. Taxonomy (GTDB): domain Bacteria; phylum Vulcanimicrobiota; class Xenobia; order Xenobiales; family QWHO01; genus QWHO01. The sequence goes on along the minus strand of JBDHVW010000037.1, from coordinate 20,527 downwards.
CAGGACTTGATCCGCACCGATGCCAGCGGGGTCGTGTTCGCCTCCCCCTTCAAGCCGGACGGCACGGTAGCGTTCGACGTCACCGACAACAAGCTCGAGTGGCGCAAGTGGGTCTGCTACTACTACGCCCCGCCCGTGCTGACGCGCCGCGAGCTGGACATCGCCACGCCCTCCTCCAGCCCGGGCGCGCCGCCGGCTCCGTCCAGCTTCGGCGGTGTGCCCGTGGCGAAAATGCTCGGAAACGACTTCACGCGCTTCGATATCCAGCTGGTGACGGCCACTCCGCCGCTGTGGTCGATCGACGTCACCGTCGGCACCATGACCGACACCAGCCGCTACGGTATCGAGCTGCACTCGGATGTCAGCCCGCGTAACTGACCTTTTTCGACTCGATCTGCGCGCCCTGGCAGCGTTGCGTATCGGCGTCGGACTGCTGGTGCTGCTCGACCTGGCTCTGCGCGCGCGCGATCTGACGGCCTTCTACACCGACCAGGGAGCGCTGCCCCGGATCACGCTGCTGCAGATCCCCCACCCAACCTATCTCAGCCTGTACATGGCGGCCGGCTCGGTCCTGGGCGTCGGGTTTCTGATGCTGCTGACAGCGGCCGCGGCCCTGGGTCTCACGCTGGGATGGCACCCCCGTTGGTGCGCGCTGGCCACCTGGCTGCTGCACATCGCGCTGAAGCACCGCAATCCGCTCGTCCTGGACGTGGGCGACCTGGAGCTCGGGCTCGCGCTGTTCTGGCTCGTTTTTCTTCCTTGCGGCGCCCGTTTCTCGCTGCGCCCTCGCCCGGAGCTCGCCGACCGCTGGGCCAGCGTGGCCACGTTCGGCTACCAGCTGCAGATCGGGCTCATCTACCTGATGGGCTTTCTCAACAAGAGCGGCCCCGAGTGGCGTGAGAACGGCCTGGCGCTCTACTACTGCCTCAGCTACGACAAGTTCGCCACGCCTCTGGGCAGGCAGCTGCTGAGCCAGCCAGAGCTGTTGCGGACCCTGACTTCGGTGGTTCTCTACGCCGAGCTGGCCATCTTCGTGCTGCTCTGGATCCCGTACGCCCGGGCGCTGGCCTGTCTGCTGATCGCGCTGCTGCATCTGGGGATCGTGCTGACGATGAGCCTGGGATTGATCCCGTTGATCAGCGTGGTCGTTACCCTGGGCCTCTGGCCGCTCCCCCGACCCCGAGCCGGGGAGCCGGCCCCGCGCCTGGCGCGCCCCACGCAGGCATTGCTGGCGCTGAACTGCCTCTACATCGTGCACCTGAACTGGGCCCTGGCCCACCCGGACGTGGTGGTGCCGATGCCGATCAAGCTGTGGGGCTACTTCCTGCGCCAGCAGCAGGACTGGACCATGTTCGCCCCTTCCCCCGGCACGGACGACGGTCGTTACGAAGCCCGTGGCGAGCTGGTCGACGGCCAGACGGTCGCACTGCTGCCCGCGGAGCCCCCCAACCAGCGTTGGCGTTGCTGGCTGCACAACCTGAGCAGCCGTAACGATCCGCGCGTCAACGAGAGCTTCGCGGCCTACCTGGCCGGAGCCTGGAACGAGGGACATCCTGGTCCGGAGCGCGTGAGGCGGGTGCAGCTGGTCTACCTCTCCGAGCCCACTCCGCTGCCGGGTCAGCCGCTTGTCACCACGCCGATCTCCCTGTATGACTACGCCTGCCCGCCCCCGCCGAACGAGGTGATTATCCCTTGACGAGGTTGAGCAAGGCTTTCCAACGCCGCGCCGCTCGCTCCCAGCTGAAGTGGTGGCGTGCCAGAGCCGGGTCGGGTGGCGGGTCGCGCAGCAGGGCCGCGAGGTCGCGCCCGGGGTCGTCGCTGGCCACGCGCAGCAAACCGGTGTGGCGCGCGATGCCGCTCCAATAGCCCCGCGGGGCGACCAGCACGCGGCAACCGCAGGCCAGGGCCTCGAGCACGCTCAGGCCGAAAGTCTCGTATTCCGATAGCGACAGCACCGCGTCCATGGCGGAGTAGAACCAGGGCATCTCGCTGTGCGGCAGACCGTCGGGCCAGAGCGGCCCGGGGGTCTGGATCAGCGTCACCCCGGACTCGTGGCAGGCCTGGCGGGCCAGAGCGGCGTTCTTGGCGGGGTCGTCACGCGCGGGCAGGCCCACCAGTGTGCCGCGGAGGGGTAGCCCCAGGCGCTGGCGGGCCCGGGCCTGGTCGTGCGGCACGAAAGCCGGGTCGCAGCCGGGCCGGATCACGTGGACGGACTGCAAACCTGGAAGCTTGCTTGCGCTCACGGCCCGATCGAGCGCCGAGCTGAACACGGTCGGACACGCGGCGGCCAGCTCGCGCTCAGCCTCGGCGCGGCGCTCGTTGCCTCCCGGATCGAGCGAGTGAAACATCATCACCGGGGGCCGGTCGGGAAACAGGGCGCGGGCTGCCAGCCCGGACATCCAGTAGTGAGCTGAGAGACTGGGGTAGAATCCGTCCAGGCGCTCGCGGCAATCGTCGATGAAGCGGGGCAAGGCGGCGTAAGCGGCCTCGCGGTCCCAGCGCTTGCCTCGACAGGGAATTCTCCAGATCACAGCGCGCCCGAGCTGAAGCTCTTCGAATTTCCGGCCACTCGTCAGCACCAGCGTGTCGAGTTGCAGGCTCGAGAGCAACCCGCGCAGATAGATGTTCATTCCGCCGGCCAGCTCGGTGCCGGGCTCCTCGAGCGGGTCGGTATGGTAGGAGAAGACCAGGTGCCTCACGCCACCTCGAGGCTCCACACGGGCCGGTCCTGCCCGCCGAGGTCATACTTGTAACGCTCGGTGCCGCGGAGCAGGTCGTATTCACCGAAGCCCCGGTCGATCGCGTCCTTGAGGCAGAAGCCGAGCAGCACCACTCCCGGGGCCAGCTCGCGGTGCCCCGGGTCGAAGCCCGAGTTGTAGAGGTGCAGCACCGGTCCGCAGGCCACCTGGAGCATGGCCGCCAGGGCCTGTCCCCGCGCCTCCAGCAGCGCGAGGTTGAGCGTGCCCTCGCGCGCCCAGCTGGAAAGGAGAATGCGGAAAAAGCCCTCCATGCGGTCGTCCATGAAGGCGTGCTTGTCGGGATGGCTGGCGCGGTGCAGGCGCAGAAAATCATCGGTGCGGGCGCCGGTCTTGTCGAGCACGAACGTGAGGGGACCGCCCAGGCGTTCGGCGCGCCGCATCTTGCGGCGCAGCTCGTGGCGCTGGTGTTTGGAGAGGCCGCGGAGATACTCCTCGAAGCTCCTGGGCAGGGGCAACACCGGGTTGGAGTCGGTCTGCTCCTTGCGCCAGCGCTCGGTCAAGCGCGGGACCCAGCGGTAGAGGGTCGCGTCGGGGGCCAGGTTGGGAAGCCGCAGGGGCTTTTCCCAGCTTTGCTCGAGCAGGGCCCTGACCGCCTCCTCCTCGTACCCGGGCTCCACCAGGATGTCCAGCCGGTCGGCCACGTCCTGGCCGCCCAGCAATTCCCAGCGCTCGCCCGCATCGTAAAGGAAGACCAGGGCCTTGACGCCGTCGTTATGCTCATAGCGTCCCACCTTCAGGGGTCGGTCGGCGGCAAACGACGCCGCCCACGGAGCCAAAAAGCCGCGGGACAAGAACGGGGTGGGCCGCGAGCTCGCCTGAAGGAGCCGCGTCCAGTCTGTGTCGTTTACCGAGTCGAGCGATCGGTCGAAGGTCCACACGAGCCCCCCTTCGGTCTCGTGGAACGACCGCCTGTCTGCCGAGAGCCTGTCCCGGCTGGATCGGTTGATCGAGCGCTGCTCTACCGAGGACCGCTCCCGTTGTCTTTCCGAGGAGTTGCTGCTGCGCCTGAAGAGCGGCGCCGGCGATACCTGGGCCCGCTGGGTGCCGGGAGCGGAGGGATGGCGCGGTTACGCCCAGCTCCACCTCAAGGGCGAGGGCGCTTGGGGGGAGCTGCTGGTCGATCCCGCGGCGCGGCGCCAGGGACTGGGTCGGCAGCTGCTGAGCGCCTGCGTGGCCTCCGCCCGCGAGCGCGGGGCCGCCCATCTGGACGTCTGGTGCTTCGGCGATCGCGCCAGCGGTGCTCGCCTGGGCGCCCAGCTCGGGTTCGAGCCGTTGCGGCGCCTGCTGTTTCAGTCCCGCGGATTGACGGATCTCCCCGCTTTGAGCGCCTCCGAGGTGGAGCTGGAGCCGTTTTGCGAGAGCGACGTGGGCGACTGGATGACCCTGCACCGTTCGGTGCAGACCGACCCGTCGCGGGCCTGGAGCGAGGAGAGCTTCCGGCTGCGCCGCGAGGAGGCCTGGTTCGACCCGTCGCTGCTGCGCCTGGCGCGGCTCGGTGGCCAGACGCTCGGCTATGTCTGGCTCAAGCATCCCCGACTGCAGAGCCAGGGCGAGATCTACATGATGGCGGTGTCCCCCGGCGCGCGGGGTCGCGGCCTGGGTCGCTGGCTGGTGACCTGGGGCCTGCACGAGCTGGCCTGGAGGCGCGCGCTGACGGCCTCGGTCTTCGTGAACGGCTCCAACGAGGCCGCCTGTCAGCTCTACTCCGGCCTGGGTTTCACCACCCACAGCACCGACTGCTGCTACCGCCACCGCCTGTGAACCTGGACGAAGCCGAGAGAGCTGCCGTTGTGCTGCTGCGCGACCTGGGGCGCAGGCTGCGCGCCGAGAAGTCACGCAAGTTTTTCTTGAAGAAGCGAGGCGATCTGGTGACCCGGGCCGATAGCCGCGCCGAGCGGATGCTGCGCGAGAATCTACCCGCGGCCGCTTTCTGGGGCGAGGAGACGGGCCGTTCGTTGCTGGCCGACTGGTGCTGGATCGTCGACCCGCTGGACGGCACCACGAACTTTGCTCACCGCTATCCCCACAGCGCGGTCTCGCTGGCGCTGGCGTTCCGCGACGAGGTCCGGCTCGGAATCGTCTACGACCTCTACCGGCGCGAGCTGTTTACGGCACGCCGGGGAGCGGGGGCCCGCTTGAACGGGCGTCCCATCGGCGTGAGTAGCGTGGACCACTTGCAGGACGCGCTGCTCAGCACCGGCTTCGGCCCCGACAGCCACCTGAACGAGTACGAGCGCTTTCGAGCTCTGAACGGAGGCTGCCACGGCGTGCGCCGCTCGGGCTGCTGCTCGTTGGACCTCTGCTGGGTGGCTGCCGGCCGCCTGGAGGGCTATTACGAATGGGACCTGCAGCCCTGGGATATCGCCGCGGGTGCTCTGATCGTGACCGAAGCCGGGGGGAGGTTCACCCGTCTGGATGGAACCCCCGCGCGATTGGTCACGGGCGATTTTCTGGCCAGTAACGGATTGTTGCACGAGGAGCTCTGTTTCGCATGACCTGGGACGCCGATCTGTATCAGCGGGCGCTGCGCTTCGCGGCCTCGGCCCACGGCTCGCAAAAGGTGCCGGGGACGGGCCACCCCTACGTCGTGCACGTCTGCATGGTCTGCGCGGAGGTTCTGCAGGCGCCCGGCCTGGACACCGACCTGGCCCTGCAGTGCGCGCTGCTGCACGACACGCTGGAGGACACCGACTGCTCCGCCGAGGCTCTGGAGGCCGCCTTCGGGCCCGCCGTGCTGCAGGGCGTACAGGCGCTGACCAAGCGGGCGGATCTGCCCAAGCCCGAGGCGATGGCCGATAGCCTGCGCCGCATCCAGGCGTGTCCCCCCGAGGTCGCCGCCGTCAAGCTGGCCGACCGCATCACCAACCTGCAGGAGCCTCCGGCGTTCTGGAAGGCCGAGAAGCGCACCCGGTATCGCGAGGAGGCGCGGGCCATCCACGCGGCCCTGGCACCTGCCTGCCCGTTCCTGGGGGAGCGCCTGGCGCGCAAGATCGAGTCTTACGGGGAGTATCTATGAAACGTGCCGGACGACCCATCATGCCGGGAGGCTACGGACTGGCTCAGGGCGAGGGTCCGCTGACCTGGGACGAGCAGGCGCTGCGTTTTTCGGAGGCGCGCAACTACTGGGTGGTGACCGCTTCTCCCGAAGGACGGCCGCACTCCATCCCCGTGTGGGGATTGTGGCGCGAGGGCGCCTTCTGGTTCACGACCGACCGGGGCTCGCGCAAGGCGCGCAACCTGCTGTCCAACCCGCGCGTGTGCGTGCACCTCGAGAGCGGCGACGAGGTGCTGTCCCTGGAGGGCACCGCGTCCCTCTCCGACGAGATTCTGGCCCTGGACGACGCTTACCACGCCAAGTACGGCGTTCGCCAGTCCGAGGTTCCGGGCGACGTGGCCTTGTTCCGCGTCGAGGTCGAAAGCGCCATCGCCTGGCGCGAGAAGGATTTCCCCACCAGCGCCACCCGCTTCACCCGCTAGATTCGCATGAGGTCTTTAGGCCAGAAGCGGTGCCCCTTGGGGCACACGTAGTAGTCCATCGCCATGGGGTTCTTCAGTTTCTGGTTGGGCGATATCCGGACGAAAGTGAGCTTCCCGTGGCACGTGGGGCAACTCGTCAACATTTTGGTGGCCAGGCCCGTGGGAAGCGGGGACGTCGAGGCGGTCGGCGCGGGAGCGACCGCCGACCGGGCAAACTCGACCCGATCGCCCGCTCGGGTCGCGAACACGCCTTTGAGCGAGATGACCGCGCTTTCGGGGCCATCCACGCGCAGCACCGTGGCTTCCCCGAGTTTGGCCCCGTCCCGCTGGACGCTCACGATATCGCCAGGCTTCACGCTGGCGCCCGGGAGGAGCTTCAGGCTGAACACTCCGATCTGGCTCGGAAGCTCCGGGCCCACCACGCCCAGCTCCTGCGCGAGCCCGCTGGTTGCGAGGAAGAGCCAGAGCAACAGCACGGTGCGCACGGTCGTCAGGGAACGACCTGCCCGGGCTGGCCGGGCGTGCCGATGGCCGCCCCGGTATCGTCGGTGCCCGCTGCCCCGCCGGCACCGGCCGTGGGGAAGCCGTCGCCGCCGCGACCGCCATGGGCCGCGTCATTGGCCACGAACGGCGAGCGGATCTCGCGCGTGTAAGAGAGCGTGCCGCCGTTCCCGCCGTTGGTGCCGGGCACCTTGGGCGTGGCCGCGGCGCCGTTGAAGCCGGCACCCCCGCTCAGGCTGCCCGCGAACAGGGTGATGTCCGCCTCGGAGAAGAGCTCGAGGATGACGCTGCCCCCGGCTCCGCCGTCCTGACCCGCGAAGGCGGAGTCGCCGCCTCGCCCGCTGTCCGTCAGGACCTGGACGGTGGGCTTGCCTGTCTGGGGCGTCTGGGGCACGGGCAGGCCATCCTGGCCGCGCAGGCCGACCGTGGCCGTGAACGAGCCGCCGGGGCCGCCCGGACCTCCGCGGCCGGCCGCGCCGATGACCGAGCCTGCCACGCCGGGAAGGCCGCCATACTGGGTGGGGGGTCCGGTCAGTTGGAGGACGGACGGCGAGAACTCGCCGCGCCCCCCGCTGCCGCCCGCGCCCGAGCGCCCGTTGAAGGGCAGCCCCGCTTCGCCCTGGGCCGTGCCGTCCTGAGCGCGGGCGTTGGGACTGCCGGCGTCGCCCCCGTTGCCCCCATCGCCGCCCGCGATAAGCGAGCCACCGGCCCGCGCGTTCTGGGGAATCAAAAAGACGTTGCCGCCGTCGCCGCCCAGGCCGCCCGTGCAGAGCAAAGTGCCGCCCTGCATGCTGCCGGCGGTGTCGGAGAAACCGCGTCCGCCCGCCCCGCCACGGATGACGCCGCTGAGTCGCAGGTTGGTCAGTCCGTAGCCCGGACGAATGGTGTTGGAGCTGGCAAACGCGTCCTGAACGGCCACCTGGCCCTCGGAGCTGGCCATGGTCACGTCGCCGCCGCGCCCGCCGTTGGGAGCGCCCGCATCGCCATCGCGTCCGACGCCGCCCGTGATGACCGAGGTGATCTCCATGTTGACGTCGGTGTCGGAGTTGTTCTCGTCGTCCTCGAAGTTGATCAGGTGCACGTGGCCTCCGGGGCCGTTGGCGGGGCCGCGCGGAGCGGTGACCGGACCGTAGACACCCACCGCCACGCCGGCCAGCACCACCAGCGGGCCGCCCGTGGGGCTACCGCTCTGGGCGTAGGCCGCGCGCGGACCACCCGGCTCGAAGAAGCGGGCGACTTTCTCGAACGGCGACTCGGGGCGCGCTCCGAAGGAAGGATCGGGCGCGATGCTGCCCGTCCCGAAGATGTAGAGCTGCCCCAGACTGAGGAGCCAGAGAGAGGTATTCGGCGCCACCAGGATCTGCCCGTCAACCTGGATATAGTCGGCGATGATCACGGTGTTGGAGCCGATGCGGACGGTATCGCCGCGCTTGACGATGTAGTCGAACCCCTCCGAGACGATATTGGGGGCGGGGGTCGTGCCACTCGAGGTGTCACTCCCGCAGGCGTAAAGCAAACAGAGAATGACGCCAAAGATGGCTACGATACGGAGTGTCTTCAAGTTGTCCTCGGGTAAATAAAGCTTAGTCTTGCTGCGCCAACCGCTTGCGGTAGAGCGTACCCAGGGTATGCGCGCAGACCAGCGTCAGGTAGAACCCGATGGCGGCGCCCAGAATCTGGGGCAGGATGGGGATGAAAGACAGGAACGCGAGGGCCGACCCGGCCGCGCCGGAGACCACCCAGAGGATGATGTACATCAGCACGTACTCGGTGCCGATCTTCATGATGTCACGCAGCACGGCGCCGATGTCGAAAGCCGCGCCCAGGCCGCGGTGGATGGCCACTCGCAGCATCATCATCGGGAAGAAGAAGCCGATCACGAACATCAAGAGCACGCCCGCGCCGCCGACCGCCATGCCCACGCCTGCGCCCGCCAGCAGGTGCGAGAAGGCCTCGTTGTTGCCGGCCGAGATGAGGCCGACGAGCAGCGAGCCGAATCCGAACGCGATCATGCCCCCCGGAATGATGAACGCCACCAGGGCCACCACGAAGAGCATCAAGCCCTGCCAGAGGAGGTCGCCCCAGTTGTCCCACTCGGGCAGCTTGTCCACGCCCTCAGCCGCATCGCGGATGGTGCGCAGAGCGTAACCGCCGGTGAGAATCGAGCCCAGCCCGAACAGGATGGTCAGGAACGACATGACGCCCCCGATCAGCACCTTGACGGGCCAGTTCTTATCTTTGAGAGGAGCCGTGAGGCTGTCGATAACCTGCATTCACTTATGCCCCCTTGTTTTTAGCTGAGGAAAGAATTCGAGGTTCCTCCCCCACCCCCTCCGGACGATAGCGCGGAGGACCTTTGTAGAGCAACAAAACGAGTCCGGCCAAGACGAAGATCGTGAGCGAGCCCCACTGCTCGCGACTCAGGACGCCCCACATGGTGGTCTGGCGAAAGAACTCGGCGGTGAAACGGATGCAGGCGTAGGTCATGAGCATCGCGCACACGGTCTGTCCCTGTCTTTTCGCGTGGACGAAAACATACAGCACCAGCGGCCAGAGCAACAGGTCGAGGGCCGCCTCGTAGACCTGGACGGGGTGGCGCGAGCCGGGAATGCCGGGGATCTCGATCGCCCAGGGCACCTCACAGACGCTGCCGTAGCAGCACCCCTGCATCAGGCAGCCGACGCGGCCGAGCGCCATGGAAGGCAGCAAAATGGCCATGGCCAGGTCCAATCCTTCCAGGGGCGGGAAACCGCTCTTGCGAAAGCGCAAGATGTTGCCCAGCATGCCTCCGAAGATGGCGCCGTGAATGGCGAACCCACCCTCGCGGAGGTTGAAGACCCAGAAGGGGTTGTCGTGAAAACGCTCCCAACCGTGGATGGCCGAGTCGAGGCGGGCCCCCAGAATGCCTCCGATCAGCATCCAGAGGCTGACATCTGCCAGGAAGTCGGCCTGGAAGCCGCGCCGCTGGCCAAAATAGCCAAACAAAGTCACGCCCAGCGCCATCGCCAGCGACAGGGTGATGCCGTACCAGTGGATTTCCAGGCCTCCGATACTAAATGCTATGGGATGCACGACGGGGACGCCATTCTGTTCACCCGGTCGGGTTCCTCTGAAAAAGCTTTCCCATTCTGGCAGGGTTTTGGAAAAGTTTGAAGTATATTCTTGTTCGGTTGGCGTCCCCGATGGCGCGTCCAATTACCATTGTAGGTAAAGAAGGAGCATCAAATGCAGAAGTTTCTCGCCCTGGCCTTGCTGGCGGCCGTTGCCAGCGGAACCCTTTTCATGACCGGTTGTGGCAGCTCGCCCGAGAGCGGCACCGGCGCAACCACCGGCACCACGACGACCACGGGTGGCTCGTCCCCCGCGTCTCCCGCCGCCACCGGTGGCGAAGCCGGCGGCGCCTCCCCGAGCGCGTCCCCCTCGGCTCACTAGGGCTCCCCTCGTTCGGGCGGTAAGGAAGAGACCGCCCGGGCCCGTCAGAAGACGCCAGCGATGGCGTCTTCTTTCTATTTTCGGGAGCTCCGGCTGGAGAGATAGACCCCCGCCAGCACGAACGCCGCGCCCGCGGCCTGCTTCCACCCGAGCCCCTCGTGCAGCACCAGCATCGCCAGGATGCAGGCTCCCACCGGCTCGCCCAGGATGGAGGCCGCCACCATCGCGGCCGAGACGCGCCGCAGCGCAAAGTTGATCAGCGTGTGGCCGATCAGCTGCGGAACCACCGCCAGGGCCACGATCAGCGCCCATTCGTGCGGGCTGAAGGGTCCTCCCAGCGGGACGCGCAGCAGCAGGCTCAGCGTCACCAGGGTGAGGGCCGCGAAGGTGTAGACGGTGGTGACATACTCCCAGAACTCGAGCCGCTCGCGCACGTAGCGGCCCACCAGCAGGTAGGCCGACCCGGCCACCGCCCCCGCCAGGGCCAGCGCGTCCCCCAGCAGCGGATTGCTCCCAACGCCCGACCTGTCGCCCAGCGCGATAATGACACCACCCAGGATGGAGAGCAGCACCCCCAGCCAGAGCCGCGGGCTGACGCGCTCGCGCAGCAAGAGGGCCGAGCCGAGCCCGACGAACAGGGGATTGGTGGTCACCAGCACCACCGAGCTGGCGACCGAGGTGTAGCTGAGCGAGGAGATCCAGGTGGCGAAGTGCAGCCCCAGAAAGACACCCGCCACGGCGGCCCAGCGATCACGGGCCAGCTTGCGCTTCCAGGCCAGCACCACCAGGGCGGCCAGTCCCAGCCTCCAGGCCGCCAGGGTGAGCTTGGGCAGGGTTGACAGCTTGATGAGGATGGCGGCCCCGGAGACGGCCAGCACTCCCACGAACAGGGCCAGCATCGCGCGAGTATACCAGGGAATCACGCCGGGCGCATCCAACCATCCTCGATGCATGAGAGCTGGCTGACGAAGCCGCTGTTCAAGGTGGGCGACTCTCCCATCACTCCGCAAGCGATTCTGGCGGTGCCGATCGGCATCTTGCTGGTGCTGGTGCTCTCGGACATCATCTCGCGCCTGTTACTGCGCGGGGTGTCGCGCACCAAGCTGGACACCGGGTCGCGCCATGCGCTGGTCGCCATCGTCCGCTACCTTCTCATCGGAGGTGGCGTGCTGGCGGTGATGGAGGAGTCGGGCGTTCAGCTGACGGCCTTCCACCTGTTCGCCGGGGCCCTGGGCGTGGGCATCGGCCTGGGCCTGCAATTCGTGGTGACCGACTTCTTCTCGGGCCTGTTGCTCTTGTTCGAGCGCTCCATCAAGGTCGGCGACCGGGTCGAGGTGGACGGGGTGAACGGCGACGTCGTGAACGTGGGCTACCGCACCACCATCGTGATGACCAACGAGAAGAAGGCTCACGTCATCCCCAACAACAAGCTCGTGACCAACGGCGTCATCAACTGGAGCACCATGGATCCGCGGGTGCGCTTCAGCACGTTCGTGACCGTGGCCGGCGACTCGGACGAGGACCTGGTCGTCCGGCTGCTTCTAGAGGCCGCCGATCACGATCCCGGGGTGCTGAAGGAGCCGAAGCCACAGGTTCTGCTGAACGATTTCGCCGCCGACGGCCTCACCTTCGAGTTGCGCGTCTGGAACGAGGCCGACGTGCGCAGCCACGACAACCTCGAGTCGCGGCTCAATTTCTTGATCCTGAAGCTCTTCCGCAAGCACGGGGTGACGATGCCCAACCGTCAGAACGACGTGTACATCAAGGAGATGGTAGGGATGAGCGGCGCAAGGCCAGAAACCACTACAGGTTAGATGGACCCCTTCCTCATGGGGCTCTTTTTCGGAGCCAGCTACCTCACCGGCTTGCTCAGCGTGCAACAGCTGGGTCTTTCCCTCCACCACGCGGGTAAGCCCGAGCGCGCCGTCACCTGGTTTCGCCTGGCCACCCAGCTGACGCTCAACCCCAAGCTGCGGGTCATCCTGCGGGGCAACCTGATGGCGGCGCTGCACTGCTCGGGCCGCTACGACGAGGTCGATCGCGAGTGGCAGAACGTGCAGCCCAAGCTGGACAAGGCCGGTCCCTACGCGCCGCTGCTGCAGTCGTGCTATGCGGCGTCGCTGTATTACCGTGGCAAATATGCCGAGGGGCTCAAGGTCACCGAATGGCGAGGCGCGCCCTCGCAGGCGGCCGGCGCCGAAGATTGCGAGATGCTGCTCTACATCAACCGGGCCGCTTGCCTTTTCGACCTGGGCAAGTGGGAGGAAGCCGCCTGGGCGCTGGACGAGGCCGCGAGGCGCAAATCGCGCCAGGTGGTGGTGGCCACCGCCCTGCACCTGGCCCGCGCGCGCCAGGCCGTGGCCACGCAAGATTTCGAGGCGGCGCTGAACCACCTCTCCACAGGTCAGTTCCGCGAGCTCCCCCCGATTTACCAGGCGGATGTCGAGCTCAACCGCGCCTACCTGCTGGCGCGCTGCGGCGTGCTGGAGGAAGCCGAGCAGATCCTCGAGCGCAAATTCTCGTACGAATCACCGCGCAGCCGGTTCCTCCGGCCGATGGCCAACGCCTTCATCCTGGAGGCCCGCCACGAGCCCCGGCGCGCCCTGACCGAGTTCCAGCGCTGCCTGGACAGCAAGTATCCGGCCGGAGAGCCCTGCCTGCACGCGGGCGATCTGGCCCGCTCGATCGGGGACGAGAACGCCGCGCGCGACTTCTACATCGCGGCCATGGGCACCGACAGCGAGAGCTACTGGGCCTGGCACGCCACCAATCGCTTGAAGGCGGCCGGCTGACACACGACTTCGCCACCCTTCCCCTGTCCGAGCAGCAGTCGCTGCTGGAGCGCTCGCTGGCCGGCGGCGTGCCGACCTCCGAGTTGCTGGAAAGGGTGCGCGACCTCCCCGACCCCACTCCCCTGGCGTGGCTCTGCGCGCGGCCCGGCGTCATGGAGACCGAGGGCTTCGCCGAGGAGATGGTCCGGTGGCCCGAGACCTCGCTGCTGAAGGTGCTCAAGACGTGCGATCCGCCCGCCACCGTGCTGCGGCGCGCTCTGGAGCTGGTGCCGCTGGAGCGGTTGGCCGTGATGGCCATTTTGGACCGCCAGCTCAAGCAGTCCGATCCGGCGGCCTACGACGATTACCTGGCTGCGCTCGAGCGCGATTGTCTGGGACCGGATCCGTCCGATCGCGCCCTGGCGCTGGCTCCCGCGCGCATCCTCGGGCAACTCGACGCCTGGCGGGCACGGCGCCAGGAGCTGGCTTGCGCCGCGCTGGAGCAACTCGCCAACGTTCCCAAGGCGGTGTCGCTGAGCCACGCCGAGGAGCTTCTGTCGCGCCGCGTCTACACGCAGCCCGGCCACTTCCTGTTCGAGCTCTTGCAGAACGCCGAGGATGCCCGCGCGCGCACGTTCCGAGTGAGCTTTCACCCCGACCGCATCGAAGTCTGGCACGACGGCCTGCCGTTCGATCTGCGCGACCTGGTGGGCGTGACCTCGATCGGCCAGACCACCAAGCGCAAGAACCAGATCGGCTTTTTCGGCGTGGGTTTCAAGTCGGTCTACGAGGTCACCGAGCGTCCCCGGATCTATTCAGACGTCTACGCGTTCGAAATCGTGGACGTCTCCATTCCACGCCGGCTGGAGCATCCGGGCACGCCCGGCACCACTCTGGTGCTGCCCTTGCGGGCCGGGGTGGGCGATTTGTCGGCCCTGCTGCGCTCGCAGCTCGATCCGTGTCTGCTGCTGACGCTGACCCACCTGCGCTCGCTCGATCTCGGCGACGGCTACCGCATCGAGCGCGAGGGCGATGCGGTCAGCGGTCAGGACTTCTTGCTCGACGAGAGCGAGCACGAGTGGGATCAGCAGCGCGAAAAGGGACGCCCCGACCGCACGCGGCTGCTGGTGGGCGTCTACCTCGACCAGGGCCGGGCGGTGCCCCTGCCCGAGGGGGCGCCCAGCGTCTACAGCTACCTGCCCACGTCCGAGCCCAGCGGATTGCGTTTCCTGCTGCACGGTCACTTCGATCTGCCGGTGGACCGCGAGCGGATCAACCCCGAATCGGCCTGGAACCGCTGGGTCCTCTCCCACGTGCCGCCCGCGCTGGCCCGGCTGGCCGTGCGCCGCGACTTGCTGGAGGTGCTGCCGCTGCCGGGCGAGCCCACGGGTCCGTATGCCTTCCTGACGGAAGCTCTGCGCTCGCAATTACAAGACGTTCCGTGCCTCGAGGGGCATCGTCCGGGCGAGTTGCTCCTGACCACGCCGGAGATCGCCTCGCTGGCCCTCGATCCGCGCCATCGCAGCTGGACCGGACGGCGCCGCGAGGTGGCCGAGAAGACGCTGGGGGTGCCGCTCTTCGGCGTGGAGGAGCTGGTGGCTTCGCTGACGTTTCCGGGTTGGGGCGACGACCCGCGCTGGGAGACGCTGTTCGCTTTGCTGGCCGGGCGCGACGTCGCGCAGATCGCTTTCGTGCCCGATGCGACCGGGGCGGCCCGCGCGCCTCGGGCTTTGCGCTTCGGAACGCCCGAGCTAAGGCGGCTCTATCCCGCCGCGCGTTTCGTGGCTCCATTCCTGGAGGGGAACCGCTTTCTGGCCGAGCAGGGCGTGCTTTCGCTGACCGCCGTGGACCTGATCGCGGATCTGGAGGCCGGACTGGAGCTCGAAGAGCCCGAGACGGCGTTGGCGGTGCTCTCCGAGGCTCCCTCCGAGGTGCGCCTGCGGGCCTGCCGCCTGCCGCTCTTTCCGGGACGGGATGGCAAGCGCCACCCCCTGTCCCTGCAGGCTGCCGACTGGGAAGGCGCGGTGGCCGTCGTGGACGAGGACCTGGCCGCGCTGTACGTGGGATTACGCCCTCTGCTGGCCCATCCGATGCCCGCCTGGCGGCCCGTGGCGCTCGATTTCAGCGCCCTGGTCGACGACCTGGTGGCTGGCCGGTTGCGCGAAATCCCCCACGACTTGCTGGCCGAGGGCTATCGGGACGTGCCCGAGCGTTCCCTGCGCGAATTGGCCCGGCGTCCGCTCTGGAGCGATGCGCGGGGCGTGCCGCGCACGCTGGAGCAGGCCCGGCGTCCCCGGTATGCGGAGATGGTCGCCTTGCTGCCCGACGAGATCTGGCTCGAGCCCGCCCTGTGCGCCCTGGAGCACGTGGTCTTCCTGACCCCCGTCCCGGTGGGCGTGGATGCGCTGGTGGGCCGTCCCGAGGCGCTCGACTTTCTGCTCGAGCACGCCGAGGAGATGACCAACCTGGCGGTCTGGCAGCTGCTGCAGTGCGAGCTTCCCGACGACCGCGGGCGGCCCACGCGCGTCGATCAACTGGTGCTGCCGGTCGACGCCGGCCTGCGCGCCCTCTACCGACCTCCGCTGGACCGGCGGTTCCTCGACCCGGCAAGCCCCGGCGGACGCCTGCTCGAGCGCGTCGGCCAGGAGCGGCCCCGCGTCGGGGTCGCCGAGCTGCTGGAAGACCTGTCTCGCGTGGGGCGGCTCGAGGTCGAGCACGCGCGCGCGATTCGCGACTGGCTGCCCCCGCTCACGCCCGCCCAGATGCGCGGCTTCGCCGAGCTCGAGCTGTGGTGCGATCGCTCCGGACGGCTGGGCCGTCTGGGCACCGGCGCGCTGACGCCGGGCGACCGCGTCTGGTGGCTGGAGGAGCGTTTCGGCAGGCTCTTCCCCGAGCTGCGCCTGCTGGAGGGCTCGGCCGAGGACGTCCAGCTGAAGCCCCACGACGCGGTAGCCGTGCTGGAGCTCTGCCGCACGCACCCCCCGGCCGACCTGCTCGGCCTGTTGGAGCTGTTGGCCGAGGACCCCGTGACGGTGCCGGATTTCGACCGCCTGCGGATCTGGCCCACGGCGCACGGGGCGACCTCGGCCGCCGAGGCCGTGGTGGAGTTGCCCGATCTCTTCCCGGAAGGCTCCAGCGAGCGCCTGCTCTTCGAACGACGCCTGCTGCTGCCAGGCGCCGCCGAGCTGCTGCCGCGACTCGCGCGCGTCCGCGATCCGCTGGAGCTGGTGCGCGAGACGCTGTTCGCGCGGGCGCGCCCGGGCCAGCCGCTGGTCGACCAGCCGGCTTTTCTCTCGACCCCCGAGCGCGTGCGGGCGGTGGCGCTCTATCTCAAGACCCCGTTCCCGCTGGTGGACGGGCTGGGGCGCCTGCGGCTGGAGCCCCTGATGACCTGCGACGTCATCGAGCTTCTGCCCGTGGTGATGCGTCAGGCGGTCACGCCGCTCGACCTGCCGGGCCTGACCCGGCTGGCGCCGGTGCAGGTGCTCGAGGCTCTCAGCGCGCTGCCCCCGCGCGAATGGCTGGCCGACGAGCCGCGCCGCCTGCGCTTTTATGCGTGGCTGCTCGAGCGCGAGGCGGAGGTCTTCACCGAGGGTCGCGCCGCCCTGGCCGAGCATGCCTTCTGGCGCACCGAGAAGGGCGCCCTGCTGCGGGCCGATCAGCTGGTCCTGGACCCGCGCCTGCCCGATCTGGGCGTGGACTGGCGTCCGCACGCCGAGATCCCGACGGCTCTGCTGAAGGTGCTCGAGCGCCAGCTCGGGATCGGGCTCCCTCAAGCGGAGGAGCTCGTGCAGACACACGTTCTGCCGGCTTATCGCGAGGCGGTGCGCCAGGGTCAGAGAGAGCGTGCCTGGCAGCTCTTCGAGTTCCTGGCCGAGCATCCGGCGCCGCTGGCGGACGACTTCCCGGTGGAGGACCGGCGCGGCCGTTTCCGTCCCGCCCGCGAGGTCGCCCGCCCCGATCCGGAGCTGGACGAGGCTCTGCAGCTCGTTTTCGACCCGGGCGACCACCTCCTGAGCGAGCGCTACACGCGCGCCCAGGCCCGCCTGTTGCCCCTGGCGGAGATACCTCCGCTGTCGCAGCTGGCGGCGGCGTTTGCCCGCCGCCGGCAGGACTCCGCGCGCGGGCTGGCCCTGCTGGCCAGCGTGATGACGCGCCGGCACGGGCCTGCCTGGCTGGATGCCCGGTTCCGGCAGGAACCCTGGTTGCCCGATGGCCTGGGCGCGGCCCGCCGTCCCGGCGAGCTCTACCTGCCGGACGCCGAGGTGGAGGCGCTGATCGGCGACCATCCGCGCCTGTATCCTCAGCGCGAGCTGGCGCTGGTGCTGGGCGACGAGCTGATGGCCGCGCTGGGTCTGCGCCAGGCGGTCGATCTGGACGCGGTGCTGGCCAACCTGGAGGCGGCCTCGCAGGCCCAGCGCTCCCTGTCGTTTCGGGTTTACCTCTGGCTGGAGGCCCGCCTGCAGGCGGCCGAGGTCTCCCGTGACGAGCTGCGGCGGCGCCTGGGCGATCGGCGCTGGATCTTCACGGACGACGGCGTCTGGATGCATCACGCGCGGGTGCTGGGCGTGCACGCCTTCCCCCTGTTCGGCGAGCGACGCGGCTACTGGGAGCGCGGTTTTGCCAACTGTCCCGAGCTCTGCGCCGCCTTCGGTATCCCGGGCGCGGTCTCGCCGGATGTCGTGCGCGAGTTCTTGCACGAGGTGGCCGAGGGCCCGGCCGACCAGCTCAAGCGCGAGCGTCCCCTGGCGCGCATGCTGCTGGCCTGCTATCGCAAGCTCGTGAACCTGGGCCCCTACCCGATCGACCCCTCGCTGCGCGTGATCCTGGCCGAGCAGCGTCCCGGCGGAGAGCGGGTCTTGCTGCCCGCCAACCATCCGGCCCTGGTGATGTCCGACACGCCCACCCTGGAGAGCCTTTTCCCGCGGCTCTACGTGGCCGTTCCCGGCGGAGTCGAGGCGCGCGAGGAGGTGGAGGCTTTTCACACGGCCATGGGCCTCCGGGTCCTGCGGGAGGCCTTCACGGTCGAGCTCGAGGCCGGCGGCAAGGAGCGCACCGCGGACTGCGCCGAGGGCGTCCAGCGCCTGCGGGGGAGCTTGCGCGCGCTGGTGGGTGTGCTCGACCGGATCAAGCGCCAGCGCACCCAGCTCTCGCCCGATCACTGGGTGGACGACCAGCGGCTGCGTCCGCTGGCCCAGAGCGGCAAGGTGCGGGTGATCCAGGGGCTGAAGGTGCAGTATCGCCTCGAGGGGGTGGGCACGGTGCGGGTGCAGGCCTGCGGCGCCTACCATCCGGGCTCGCGGGAGCTGCTGGTGGATGAGGCCCTGGCCGTGCCGGGCGCTCCCCTGACCGGCTTGGCCCAGGGCATCGTGCCCTGTGTCTACCAGGGTCCCGGCGAGGAGCAACTGGTGGACATCCTGGAGATCCTCTTGCCGCTGGGCACGCGCGAGCGAATGGACGCCTACCTGGACGCCCGGCATTTCCCGCGCGGGTCGGATGAGGTCGATCGGGTGGCGGAGCGCGTGGGCGAGATCCTCGATTTCGGGCTGGACCGTCGTCTGGCGGCGCGGTTTCCGTCGCTGTCCTCGGCCTCCTGGGAGTTGCCCGCGGGGCTGACCGTGGACGAGGCCGTGGAGCTCGTCGCCCGGGATGCGGACGACGAGGCGCGGCAGGCGGTGCACGACCTGTTGAGCGCCCCCTCGCTGGACCGCCTGGTGGCTCCGGCGTTGCCGGTGGCGCCCGAGCAGGCTCCGGTGGTGCAGATGGCGGCGCCGTCCGATCCTTCGCTCTGGGATCGGCTGGTGGGCTGGTTCTCCGACCTGAAGGCGCCCGAGCCCGTCAAGTCGCTTTTGCCTTCGTGGGCTTCCGGGGGCAACCCGTTCGCGCCCCTGACCGCGGTGGGGACGCAGTTCTGGGCGACGCGCGGCGCGCTGGAGCGGCTGATGGGCCAGCCCAGTCCCGTGGGGCTGGAGTTCTCTCCCTATCCGGTGCCGCGTCCTCAGCTGTACGCGGCCCACTGCCTGGCCGGCAGCTTCGACGCCGCCACGCAGCGCTGGCTCCCGGCCACGCTCCCGAAGCTGGCCGAGGGTCAACCCTCGGGGCGGATGATCACGTTCCAGGGGCGGTTGGGGCCGGGTGTGAATCGCATTCCGCTGCCGTTCTTCACGCGCCTGGCCAGCAAGCTGGGCGGTTCCTCGCAGGGCGGCCCGGGCGAGCTGCTGTTGAAACTGGCGGCGCCCTCGGCGGTGCGTTACCAGTTGGAATTGCTCGCCCCCCCGCGCCTGACGGGGGGCGTGGTCAAGTCGTCCCCGTCGTGGCTGGCTCCGACCGTGGCACTGGAGGAGCTGCCGCGCAAGGTCGCGGACTGGCTGGCGCGGGTCCGCTCGTTGTCGCCCTGGGAGAAGGCGCTGGCCGCCGAGGAGTTCGTAACGCTGCACTACGCCTACGACCCTGACCACCTGGAGCATCCCGAGGCCCGCCGCAAGCTGGGCGCGCTGCGTCCCGGGCAGGGCAATCACCACCTGGCGTTGCTGCACGCCCGGACACCGGTTGCCGCTGGATTTCTGGGGCACGGCATCTGTTACGAGCTGAACGTGATGGTTTGCGAGCTTTTGCGCCATGCCGGCGTGCCGTGCCTGATCGCGACCGGGTGGGCGCTGGACGAGGGCCGGGTCGACCGTCCCGACCACTTGTTTGCGCTGGCGCTGTTGGAGAGCGTGTCCGGCCCGGTCTTGATGCCGCTGGATGCTTCGATGTCGCGCCATGGTCCGCTGCGCCCTCTGCGTCCGGAGCCCTCGCTCGTGGCGGCGCGGGGGGGCTCGTTGCCGGCTTCGGGGGGGGCGTGGTCGGGCTCGGGCACGCAGCGTCCGGTGGATGGGCTGTCCGAGGCCCGTTCCGAGGAGGAGCAGCTGGCCCTGGAGGAGCTGACCCATCATCGCGAGGCGCTTTTGTTGGCGCTGGGCGGGAAGGCGCCGGACGCGTTCTTGCGGGCCGCCCTGGACGACGCCTCTCTGCCGCTGGGCGAGCGCATCCAGCGGTTGCAGCACGGTCTGCGCGGCTTGTTGGGCTCGGCCGAGCTGGCGGTGACCGCCGTGCGCCTGTGCGCGGGGGACTACCAGTCCCTATCCCGCCTGCCCGCCCCGGTGGAGGAGCTGGTACAGCGCGGGCTGGCGGAGGTGCAGACCGTGCCGGTGCTGCGCGTGCTGCCCCGGCGCTGACCTGGGGCGCCTGGACCGGGCCGCCCACCGGCTTGCCGGACCGAGTCGCCCTGGCATGCCGGCACGACTTGCCCTGGCACTCGCGCTCCGCCCTCTCGCTTGCCGCCCCGAGCCGCCCACCGGCCTGCCGGATCGAGTCGCCCTGGCATGCCGGCACGACTTGCCCTGGCACTCGCGCTCCGCCCTCTCGCTTGCCGCCCCGAGCCGCCCACCGGCTTGCCGGACCGAGTCGCCCTGGCATGCCGGCACGACTTGCCCTGGCACTCGCGCTCCGCCCTCTCGCTTGCCGCCCGAGTCACCCACCGGCCTGCCGGATCGAGTCGCCCTGGCATGCCGGCACGACTTGCCCTGGCACTCGCGCTCCGCCCTC